>CAKRTC010000006.1 GCA_934402055.1 uncultured Lachnospiraceae bacterium
AGCATTTTGAGATGTGCACTGCTCGTAAGCAAGAAGAGCAAAGGTGCGAAGCACGTACATCGACGAACGCGAAGCGTTTGGAGATGGCATTGCTCGCAAGAGTTAAGGCAGTGCATGAATAATTCAACCGCTTGCGGATTGAATTATATCGTGAGGATTTTATAGTGCGAAGCACGTACATCGAGAAATGCGAAGCATTTTGAGATGTGCACTGCTCGTAAGCAAGAAGAGCAAAGGTGCGAAGCACGTACATCGACGAACGCGAAGCGTCATCCCCTTTTTTGGAAGGAGTTCACCATGTCATACGAATACATCCAATACAAAGAAAGTGCAGACTACATCACATCAAAATTAGGAACTTTTAAACCGGAGATACTCATCATACTCGGATCTGGACTCGGCTTCCTCGGAGATGAGGTTGAACAGCCTGTATATATTCCATATGGTGAGATACCTCATTTCAAGACATCCACGGCACCGGATCATATAGGCAGATTTGTCTGCGGAGTGTTATGCGGCAAGAGAGTCGCCGTTATGCAGGGAAGACTCCACTGCTATGAGGGATACTCCGTGCAGGATGTTTCATATCCGATAAGAGTCATGAGACTTGTCGGGGCTGATAAGGTAGTGGTTACAAATGCCGCAGGCTGTGTCAACACCGAATGGAAGGTCGGAGACATCATGCTTATAAATGATCATATCAGATTGTTTGGATTCGGACCTTTGAACGGAGCCAATATACCGGAGTTTGGTCCGAGATTTAACGATATGACAGATGTCTACAGCAAAGAATACAGAAGCATGGCTCATGAAGAGGCCGATAAGATCGGAGTAACATTAAGAGACGGTGTATATATGTACTTCCCGGGACCTTCCTATGAGACTCCTGCGGAGGTAAGAGCAGCACGTATACTCGGTGCCGATGCTGTGGGTATGAGTACTGTGCCGGAGATGACAGTTGCCGCACATGCGGGAATGAAGTCAGTCGGACTTGCACTTATGACAAATATGGCCGCAGGTGTAACAGGCTGTAGTCTCTCCGAGGGAGAGGTTGCACGTACGGCTGCAATGACGGCTGAGAGTTTTTCAAAGCTTTTGAGAGCGATAATAACACGTATGTGATATGACAGATAGATTATATTATAAATCGGCATATATGAAAGAATTTGATGCCGAGGTAACAGCTTGTACAGAGGATAAGGACAGGTATCTGATCAGACTTGATCGTACAGCCTTTTATCCTGAGGGAGGCGGACAGCCTGCGGATAATGGCAAGCTGTTTATTAAGGAGGATTCATGTGGCTCGGATACGGAAGTATCCGAGCCTATAGATGTTTTTGATGTTCATGAGCGTGAAGGCGAGATCTTTCATTACTGTAATAAGTCTATAGAACCCGGAACAAAGGTCCATGGTGTTATAGACTGGGACAGGCGTCTCGACCATATGCAGCAGCATTCCGGAGAACATATAGTAAGCGGGATGATCTGCGAGGCTTTTCATTGTGATAATGTCGGCTTTCATATGGGTAAGGACATAGTTACAATAGATTATAATGCAGATATCGGTTTTGAAGAACTTAAGACTGTCGAGGATAGGGCAAATGCGTATATCCGCGAGGATCATGAGTTCACGGAACATTGGTATAAGGCTGATGAGCTTAAAGACATAGAATATCGCAGCAAGAAGGAGCTGACGGGAGATGTGCGTATAACATCATTTCCGGGAGCGGATATCTGCGCCTGCTGCGGCACGCATCTTGCAAGAAGCGGTGAGGTAGGACTTGTCAAATTCCTTTCTGCCGTAAGCTTCAGCAAGGGTACGCGTATCGAACTTCTCTGCGGCAAGAGAGCCTTTGATTTTCTTAGCATGAGCCATGATAGAAATGCAGCCATAGCCAAAGCGATGGCAACAAGTGTGGACAAGACTTATGATGTCTACATGAAGCAGAGAGCCGAGCTCAGCGAGGCAAACTACAGGAGCGGAGAGCTGGAGAAGCTCTATGCGGCTGAGCTTGCAAAGCAGTATGCAGGCAAGGATAATGTACTTATCTTTAATGAGATATTATCACTAAACGGTATCAGGGCGCTCTGTGCAATGCTTGCAGATATATGCGGAGGATATGCGGCAGTCTTCGGAGGAAAGAACGGAGATTACAGATACGCATTTGCGGCAAAGGATAAGGATATAAGAGCCGAGGTGAAGCTGCTCAATACCACGCTTAACGGTAAGGGCGGAGGAAGCCAAAGCTTTGCTCAGGGTTTTGTTAAGGCAGAACGAAAAGAGATACAGAAGTTTTTTGAAGAAAAGATCTAAGCAGTTTTGTTTATGGATAGAGAAAATATATATAATCGCGGGGATGAGAAAATCACTACTCGCGAAGGAATTTCGTGTGTGACTTATTCGGTATTTGACGATCTGGGATTTATTAAGCATGGATTTGCGCTCAGAAGCGGCGGTGTGAGCAAGGGCTGTTACGAAAGCCTTAATCTGTCATTTACCAGAGGCGACGTTAAGGAAGATGTTGATGAGAACTTTCGTCGTGTTGCAAAGTTTTTCGGAGAGACACCCGACAATATGGTTTCGGCTTATCAGACTCATACCGCAGATGTAATGAGAGTGACGAGACAGGATGCAGGCTGCGGAGTAACAAGGGAGAGATTGTATCCTGATGTTGATGCACTGATAACAGATGATCCGGGACTTATGCTTACTACCTCGCATGCAGACTGCACGCCGATTTTCCTTGTGGATCCGGTAAGAAGGGCGATAGGAATGGTTCATTCCGGATGGAAGGGAACTCTCGACAGGATAGCAGCTAATACTGTAAATGCAATGCGTGCGGAGTTTGGTACAGATCCTCAGGATATAATAGCTGCCATAGGACCTTGCATATGCGGCAATTGTTATGAGATAGGTGCGGATGTTGCTGCAATGTTTATATCCAGATACGGAAGCCTTACCTCCTTCAGCGAAGTTAACGGCACGGGAGCTATGTTAAGACCACTGGAAAACGGAAAATTTCTGCTTAATCAGAAAGCGGTCAATGTGCGGGTGCTGACAAATGCGGGAGTAAGACGTGAGAATATCACTGTATCCGGACTATGTACCTTTGAAAGAGACGATCTGTTCTTCTCACACAGAAAAATGGGAGAAAAACGAGGCAATCTCAGAGGATTTATTGAGATAAGCAAGTAAGAAGGCCTTATTACGGATATATTTACAGATAAAAACAAACAAGACCGCCTATACCTTCTGCTGGGAACAGCTCTTATATTAAGCGAATTATGGAAGCAGTACACACTTACTTATATATTGAATAACGGAGCGTATCAATGGAGTTATATCCCGTTTCAGCTGTGTTCAATGCCTATGTATCTGTGTATACTTATCTATGTGTTGAGGAAAACACGGATGCGGGAAGCTATGATAGGCTTTTTGGCAGATTACAGTCTGATGTCCGGGCTTGTGACCTTCCTTGATACGACAGGCCTCCATTACGGCTATGCACCGCTTACTATACATTCGTATCTGTGGCATGTGACAATAGCCTGCATAGGTGCTTTTTCCGGAATTTTACTGCATTACAGAGAAAAATATACCGATAAAAATGCTTTTTTCGGTCACGGCAGTGAAAAACAAGGTCTTTTGCACAAGGCTTCGGAGGAGGCTCCGAGAGCAAAGACTAAAGAGCGGAAGCGAGATATTAGGGGAAGAAGCCTCGGGGATTTTGTGCCTGAGACCCTTATCTTCCTTACAGGCTGCATTACAGCCGAGATTATAAATCTAAGCTTTGATAAATATGGTGTGGTTGATATGTTTTATATCAATCCGCATTATTATCTTAATCAAATAGTATTTAATGATCTTACTAAGATCATTCCGAACAATGCGGTAATAGTATTGTACATATTATGTGTCATTGCGGCAGCCTTCCTCGTACATCTGGGGTGGATGCTGTTTGACAGAAAAGTAAGGAAATAACAATGAGCAGTATCGGAATATTGGGAGCAGGAAGCTGGGGAATGGCTCTGGCAAAGCTGCTGTGTGACAACGGACATAAGGTAAGTGTGTGGACGTATCACAGTGAGAAGCTGAAAGAGTATAAGCAGACACATAGATATCCTAAGCTGGACTGTGTGCTGCCGGACAGTATCAACTATGAAGCCGACATGGCAAAGTTGTGCAGGAAAAAGGATATCATCATGGTAGCGGTACCTTCGGTAAATGTGCGCAGTACCATGCATGAGGCTGCCTCATATATCCCGGATGAGCAGATAATAGTAAGCGTGTCAAAGGGTATAGAGCTCTCGAGTCTTATGAATCTTACAGATGTTATCGAGGATGAGATGAGACAGGCAGGCAAGAAGGCAAGGACAGTCGCTTTAAGCGGTCCTACTCATGCCGAAGAGGTAGTCAAGAATCTGCCTTGTACCATAGTATCCGCATCACTTGACAGTGCGTCTGCCGGATTCGTTCAGGATGTATTCATGAACAAATACATGAGAGTTTACACCAATGACGATATGAAGGGAGTGGAACTTTGTGGGGCAATGAAGAATATCATGGCTCTTGCTTCAGGTATCTGCAGAGGCTTAGGCTACGGAGACAATTCCCGTGCTGCTCTTATAACAAGAGGACTTGCCGAGATGACCAGACTCGGTCTTGCCATGGGCTGTAAGCAGGAGACATTTGCAGGACTTGCAGGCATGGGAGATCTGATAGTGACTGCAACAAGCGAGCATTCAAGAAATAACAGAGCAGGCTTCTATATAGGACAGGGATATAATGCCGAGGAAGCCAAGGACAGAGTAGGAATGGTCGTTGAGGGGATAAATGCGATAAAGCCTATACTCAAGCTTGCAGCGAAATATAAGGTGGAACTTCCGATATGTGAGTCTGTGGATCGTATTGTCAACTACAATGAGGATGCAAGAGAAACAGTAAACAGACTGATGCTTAGAGATAAGAAGAACGAAACGGTTTAATATGATAAATAACAATCACTGCCTTGCATTGCTTGCGCATGTAGATGCTGGCAAGACCACCTTGTCGGAGAGTATATTATTTAATACAGGAAGTATCAGGAAAGCCGGGCGCGTGGATCATCGCAACAGCTTTCTTGATACCGAGACAGAAGAGCGTGAGAGGGGAATAACCATATTCTCCAAGCAGGCTCTTTTTAACATTGGGAATAGCAGATTTACACTTATAGATACGCCGGGACATACGGATTTTTCGGCTGAGACCGAGAGAGTATTGTCGGTCATAGATCTTGCGGTGCTCATAGTGAGTGCGGCAGACGGAATACACGGACATGATCTCACTTTATGGAAGCTGACGGAGCTCTATAAGGTACCGACGCTTATATTTGTTAATAAAACGGATCAGCCGGGCACTGACAGTGAAAAAGTTCTTGCGGAAATAAAGAAAAATTTCGGAGAAGCCTGTGTGGATTTCAGCATCCTTGATAAGGACGGAAGCTTTGCATTTCCGGATGAAACGGAAAAAAATGAATTTTATGAGTCTGTTGCCGTGCTTGATGATGAGGCGACCGAGCATTTTTTTGAGCATGCCAAGCTTGATACATCAGAGATCATACGCTTGTTTAAATTGCGAAAGCTTCATCCGGTATGCTTTGGGTCGGCGCTTAAAAACGAGGGAGTGGACAGATTACTGGCACTTATAGAACTCTTAAGTCCCGCAAGTGAATATCCGGACGAATTTGCGGCCAAAGTGTTTAAGATCACTCATGATCAAAGAGGAAAGCGGCTTACACATATAAGGATATGCGGAGGAGAGCTTAAGCCAAAGGATGTTGTCAAGCTTAATCACAGAAGCGGGATCGCATCCACAGACGAAAAGATAGACAGGATAGTAGTATATTCTGGAACCAAGGCAGAGCAGGCAGATAAGGCAGAGGCCGGTATGGCTGTATGCGTGGAAGGACCCGAATCCGCAATGCCGGGAGATACTCTTGGAAATGAACCTCCCGGAAGCGAAATGCTTATGACACCGCTTTTTACGGCGGGAGTAAGTTCTCCGGATATAGCCGATGTTCATAAGCTCTACAGTCTGCTTAAGGAGATAGAGACCGAGATACCGGAGATAAGTGTGGGCTTCAGCGAACATACCAAGGAGATCGGTATTAAGCTTATGGGCGAGATACAGACAGATATCATCAAGTCCATAGTCAGGGAACGCTATGATATTGCGCTCAACTTTACGCCAAGCTCCATAGTATATAAGGAGACTATAGCAGCTCCTGTGATATGTGCCGGCCACTTCGAACCGCTCAGACACTATGCAGAGGTTCATCTGCTTATGGAACCGGCGGAGAGGGGCAGCGGCATAGAAATAGTGTCACAGCTTAGTGAGGATGTTCTGCCGAGACATTTCCAGAGACTTATAATGTCCGATATAGCAGAAAAAAAGCATATAGGTGCGCTCTTGGGGGCTGAGCTTACGGATGTGAGGATAAGTCTGATCAACGCAAGGGCGCATGAAAAGCATACCGAAGGCGGAGATTTCAGAGAGGCTTCATGGCGTGCGGTAAGATACGGACTTATGAAGTCAAGGGCAGCAGGTACGGCAGTGCTGCTTGAGCCGTATTATGAATTTGAACTTACAGTACCGGATGCTAATGTCGGAAGGGCTATGAATGATCTTGCAAATATTGCCGAGAGCTTTGAGGGACCGGAGCTTATGAACGGACAGGCAAGATTTACCGGAAGGGCGGCAGTGTCAAGGATATCTGATTATGCAGCGGAGACTGCGGCATATACAGGAGGATTCGGACGCTTATCCTTAAGCTTCGGAGGCTACGGAAAATGTATAGATGCAGAAAGTATAGTTGCGGATAAGGGCTATGAGCCGGAGCTTGATCTTGATAATCAGGGCGGTTCTGTTTTCTGTACTCACGGAGCGGGATACTATGTGCCCTGGTATGAAGCGGACTCGTATTTTCATCTTGACCTTAAGGGAGAAGAGCTGAGCTTAAAGCGTGCGCTTGATGCGGATAAGACAGAACAGGCTCCCATCGTGGGAAATAGGATAAAACTTATAAAACATTATGATCTGAGCAAATATGCATCATATTATGATAATAATTCAGACTATGATATAAAAATATCTGACGTTAGCAAGAGCGGAAAGTCCGCCGTATCGCAAAGCTCATCTAAAAAACAAGACTATCTCGGAGCCGGATTAAAGGAAGATAAGGAGCTTGAAGAGATATTCTACAGGAGTCTCGGCGGAAACCGCGGCAGAAATGCCGACAAGTCATATGAGAGAACTCACAGAGCAGGCGATGCGGTAAAAAAGAGTATTAAGGGCAATGCTCCGGGCGAAGACGGACATGTAGAGATAAAGGCGGCAAAGAAACAATATCTCTTGGTGGACGGATATAATATCATTTTTGCCTGGGAGGAGCTTAACGAGCTTGCCGCTCTCAATATCGATGCGGCGAGAGCTGCGCTTATCGATATACTTGCCAATTATCAGGGCTTTAAGGGCATGACTCTGATACTTGTATTCGATGCTTACAAGGTGAAGGGCAATCACGGTTCCATAGAAAAATATCACAACATTTATGTTGTATATACTAAGGAAGCTCAGACTGCGGATGCTTATATAGAAAAGACGGTGCATGAGATAGGCAAAAAAGAGAGAGTGACCGTCGCTACCTCGGACGGCCTTGAGCAGACCATAGTATTCGGTGAAGGAGCGGTAAGAATGTCGGCAAGGGAGCTTTATGAGGATGTTAAGAGCGTACAGATAGATATAAGGCGTGATTACACAGATAAAAGTTCGAGACTCCGCAACACACTCGAAAGTTATTTATAAGCAGAGATGTATGTGATATACTCTTAAATAATTCAGCTTGTCCGATATGTGTATAAAGGCAGCGTGTTTTATGTGTCTTAAGTGTAAAATGTGTATGCGGCAAGACATGATCTCGGACGGTGACATTCTTAAAAGGGGCGTATCTATATGGGCAAATATAAACGTGTTATGCTCAAGCTCTCGGGAGAGGCTTTGGCAGGCGACAAACATACGGGATTTGATCTTGCAACGGTTGAGGCTGTTGCAAAGGAAGTTAAGCAGGCGGTAGAAGAGGGAACGGAGATAGCTGTAGTTATAGGCGGCGGTAATTTCTGGAGAGGCCGTACAGGCAATGAGATCGACAGAGTTAAATCGGATCAGATCGGTATGCTTGCCACAGTTATGAATGCGCTCTATGTATCGGAGGTATTCAGAACAAACGGAATGCAGACAGCTATATTCGGTGCATTCGAGATACCGGGACTTATGCCTATATTCGATAAGGATGCGGCAATGCAGGCACTGTCGGAGAAAAAAGTCGTATTCTTTGCGGCAGGTACCGGACATCCGTACTTCAGCACAGACAGCGGTACGGCACTTCGTGCTATAGAGATCGAAGCCGACATCATACTTCTTGCCAAGGCTATAGACGGAGTATACGATTCGGATCCCAAGACCAATCCTGATGCAAAGCGTTTTGACAAGCTTTCCATAAGTGAGGTCGTAGAGAAGCAGCTCCAGGTAATAGATCTTACGGCATCTGTACTCTGCAAGGAGAATCATATGCCGCTCGGAGTATTTTCGCTTAACGAGGCGGGTAATATCGCCAATGCCTTAAGCGGCAAGATAGACGGAACAATAGTTACCGCAGATTAACATTTACATTAGAAATTCGGCCGGTCCCTGAGTCTGCATTTTGCAAAGCTTTATCAAGGAAAAGTGACCGGCTGATCATATAATAGATCAAAGGAGATAAACTCATGACTGAAGAACTCAAAATCTACAAAGAAAAAATGCAGAAGACTGTTGATGGCCTTGCTGAGAATTTTCAGAGCATAAGAGCAGGCAGAGCGAACCCACATGTACTTGACAAGATCAAGGTGGATTATTACGGAACACCTACACCGATACAGCAGGTCGGCAACATTTCCGTACCGGAAGCTCGTATCATACTTATCCAGCCATGGGAGAAGGGCCTTATCAAGGAGATAGAGAAGGCAATCAACCTCTCTGATATCGGCATCAATCCTACTAACGACGGAATAAGCATCAGACTTGTTTTCCCGGAGCTTAACCAGGAGAGACGTCAGGATCTTGCAAAGCAGATCAAGAAGTACGGTGAGGAGGCTAAGGTAGCTATCCGTAACATCAGACGTGATGCCAACGACAAGACCAAGAAGCTTGAGAAGAGCGGAGACTTCACAGAGGATGATGTTAAGCAGGCGGATAAGGATGTTCAGAAGTTTACAGACGAGTTCATCAAGACTGTAGACAATATGGTAGATGTTAAGACCAAGGACATCATGACTGTATAATATAGGTAGAATATAATGAATGATCTTCATATACCGGAGTCCGTTGCCATCATTATGGATGGTAACGGGCGTTGGGCAAAGAAACGCGGACTTCCCAGAACAATGGGTCATAAGGAAGGCTGTAAGGCAATCGAGGCTTTGGTTCCGGAGGCCGGAAAGCTGGGTATCAAGTATCTTACCGTATACGCTTTCTCTACAGAAAACTGGAAGCGTTCCGAGGAAGAAGTGACAGGTCTTATGAATCTCTTCAGATATTATGCTATGAGATTACTTAAGAATGCCAAGGAGAATAATGTCCGTATAAGGATGATAGGCGACCGCAGCCGTTTCCCAAAGGATATTATCGACTCCATCAATAAGCTTGAGGAAGAGACCCGTGACAATACCGGACTTAATTTTGTGGTGGCTGCCAATTACGGCGGACGTGACGAGATAAGACGTGCGGCAATGAAATACCGTGATGAGGTCCTGAGAGCAAAGGAACTTGGAACTGATATATCCGAACTCGGCGAGGCAGACTTTGCAAAGTACCTTGATACGGCAGAGATACCGGATCCGGATCTTCTGATCAGGACCTCGGGAGAATTAAGACTCAGTAATTTCCTTATATGGCAGTGTGCATATTCGGAGATAGTTATAACAGATACACTTTGGCCGGACTTCAATAAGGACGAGCTTGTAAAGTGTATCGAGGAATACAATAAGAGAAACCGTAGATTCGGAGGAGTATGATTTGTTTCTGAAGAGACTCGGCAGTGGAATAGTTCTGCTGGCGGCAGCTATCGCTTTGTTTTATTACGGCGGTCTGCCGCTTCTTCTTGCATTTTGCATTATTTCCCTGATAGGGCAGAGAGAGCTGTACAGGGCAATAGGTATAGAGCATAAGGGGCTGGCGGCTATAGGCTATGCACTCACCCTTATCTATTACGGACTGATACTGTACGACGGAGTTTCGTACATGATGGCAATGATAGTATTCTCCCTTTTGTGTTTTATGACTGCCTATGTGGTCACTTTTCCGGAGTATAAGACGGAACAGGTGACAGGAGCATTTTTCGGGGTATGCTATGTGTCGGTGCTTATGAGCTTTGTATATCATACCAGAGCTATGAACGACGGCGTTTATTTCGTATGGCTGATCCTGTTCAGTGCATGGGGCAGCGATACGCTCGCTTATTGTGCCGGCAGATTGTTCGGCAAGCACAAGATGGCACCGGTGCTCAGCCCTAAGAAGACTGTTGAAGGTGCGATAGGCGGAGTCCTTGGCGCTGCCTTTTTGGGCTTTTTGTACGGTCTTTTGCTGCAGTCACGTTTCACCTCGTCATCACCTCAGCTTGTATGCAGTCTTGCATGTGCGGCAGGCGCGGTCATATCCATGATAGGTGATCTTGCGGCATCTGCAATCAAGAGAAATCATGACATCAAGGATTTCGGCAATCTGATACCGGGACACGGCGGCATACTGGATCGTTTCGACTCTATGCTGTTTGCGGCACCGGCAATATATTATGCGATTATATTGGTTCAGGAGTTTTTATAAATGAATTTATCGGTTTTGGGCAGCACGGGTTCTATAGGAAGACAGACTCTGGAGCTTGCCGAGTGTTATGACGATATCAATATCACAGGCCTTGCAGCCTTCGGAAATACAGAACTAATTTACAAGCAGATCCATGAGTTTGAACCTGAGATCTGCTGTATTTATGATGAAAATAAGGCTCTTGAGCTTAAGGCCAAGCTTAAGAGTGAGGGCAGCAAGGTGAAAGTTGTCTCCGGTATGGAAGGACTCATAGAGTGCGCAGTATGGGAGCATACCGATACCGTACTTGTAAGCGTTGTCGGAATGATAGGCATAAGACCTACCATTGAGGCAATCAAGGCAGGCAAAAATATCGCCCAGGCAAACAAGGAGCCTATAGTCTGTGCCGGACATATAATCATGCCGCTTGCAAAACAATACGGCATAAGTTTTATGCCTGTAGATTCCGAGCACAGCGCTATCTACCAGTGCTTACAGGGTGAATCGGGCAATGCCATAGACAAGATATGGCTTACCGCATCCGGAGGTCCGTTCAGAGGCAGGCATAGAGAGGAGCTTCGCAAAATCAGACCTGAGGATGCATTAAAGCACCCAAGCTGGAACATGGGAGCCAAGATAAGCATAGATTCCTCTACACTTGTCAATAAAGGACTTGAGGTCATAGAGGCACATTACCTCTTTAATGTTAAGGCAGACGATATCATAGTTGCGGTACAGCCGGGATCTGTCGTTCACAGCATGGTACAGTTTGAGGATGGAGCAATCAAGGCACAGCTTGGATCTCCGGATATGAAGGTGCCTATAGCTTATGCGCTGCATAAGGGACAGCGTCTGGCTTATACCGGAGAAAAGAAGCTGGGCTTCAAGGAGCTTTGCGATATCCATTTTGAGGAGCCGGATCTTGAGACCTTTAAGGGACTTAAGCTCGGAATAGAGGCCTGCCGCAGAGAGGGAAGCCTTACTACTGCATACAATGCTGCAAATGAAGAGTGCGTTGCGGCCTTCCTTGCAGGCAGGATAGGCTATCTTGACATAGCTGACGGAATAGAGCAGGCAATGGCTGCACACAGCTTTATCGCAGATCCTTCATTAGAGGATATATTTGAGGTCGAGCAGGAGGCAAGAGGCTTTATAAGGAAGCTTTACGATTTGGATAAATGATAAGTCTTTTAGTATCGATAATTGCCTTAGGCATAATCATAACGATACACGAATTCGGACATTTTCTTGCCGCAAGAGCAATGGGTATAGGTGTTATCGAGTTTTCGATAGGCATGGGACCCAGGATATGCTCTAAGGTCATAGGAAATGTTCGTTATTCTCTGCGCATAATGCCCTTCGGAGGCTCGTGTATGATGCTCGGAGAGGAACTTGACGAATCCGAGTATATGGAAGACGAAGATGACTGCGTGGAAGCTGACAGAGAGTGCGGCAGCAGTGATGATGCTGGAAATGTAGCTTTAAGTGAGTCTGAGTCCTACAAAAAGGAAGAAATAAGCAGCCTTAAGGCAGCGCAGTTTAATAACGGCAGTCTTGACAGCTTTGAACGCAGCGAGGAAGACGACTGCTTTATAGTTGATGGGAGACGATATTCCAAGGACTCGCAGTTTATAAGCAAGCCTGCATGGAGGCGATTCATAGTTATAGCTGCAGGCCCGGTATTTAACTTCGTGCTTGCTTTTTTGCTTTCTGCGATCATCTGCGGCTGCTACGGCTTTGACAGGCCGACAGTAATAGAGGTTCAGGCAGGCGGTCCTGTAGCAGAGGCCGGTATAGAGCCCGGAGATGAGATATATGCTCTTAAGGTCGGCAAGACAAAGATGAGCATACAGTCGGCAAGGGACATAAGCATATTTAACTATGTTCATAATGATGAGATACAGGCAGCTGAAACATTTACGGTATATTACCGTGATGCCGACGACGGTATGAAGAAAAATAAAGCGGAGCTTGTACCTTATTATGATAATGAGAGGGAAGTATACCGCTTCGGATATGCCTATAATATTGCCTACGACAAGACCAAGGGCATTATCGATACCTTGAAATGCAGTCAGTATAATGTAAATTACTGCATACGTTCTTCCTTCGAATCGCTCAGACTGATAGCAAGAGGCAAAGTTACCGGAAAAGATGTTATGGGTCCGGTGCGTATGGTTGCGGTCATGGATGAGACTGTAAGCGAGGCTGCGGACTACGGTCTTAAGTCCTCGGTACTTACCCTGCTCGATCTGATGATACTTATATCGGGTTCACTCGGCTTTATGAACCTACTGCCTGTCCCGGCACTTGACGGAGGCAGACTTGTATTTATCATCATTGAACTTATAACAAGGAGAGCGGTTCCTAAGGAGCTTGAAGCCAAGATACATACAGGCGGCATGCTGTTGCTCTTAGGCTTTATGCTGCTGATAATGATGAATGACATCAGTATGCTTATATTGTCGCATTAGGAAAAGGCTTATGGCATAGCTTTTCAGAGACCTGCTTGCTCTGTGCTGTGCTGCAGCAAAAAAAATCAGAGGGATATGTTTTTTAGTAAAAGAGGTGCGGTCATGAGGATGCTTACACATGAAGTAAATATCGGCGGAGTAAGGATAGGCGGAAACAATCGTATTGCCATTCAGTCAATGTGCAACACCAAGACCTCCGATGTTGAGGCTACGGTTGAGCAGATACTTCGTCTTGAAGAAGCAGGCTGTGAGATAATAAGAGTTGCCGTACCGGATAAGGAAGCGGCAGCAGCTATCCCGGCTATAAAATCAAGGATACATATACCGCTTGTTGCGGATATTCATTTTGATTATAAGCTAGCACTTCTTTCCATAGAAAACGGAGTAGACAAGATCAGGATAAATCCCGGCAATATCGGAGGCGGAGAAAAGCTTGAGGCTGTTGTTAAGGCTGCTTCGGCAAGAAATATCCCTATAAGAGTCGGTGTCAATTCGGGTTCATTAGAGAAGGAGCTTGTAGCCAAATACGGCGGAGTTACGGCAGAGGGCCTTGTTGAGTCGGCACTTGATAAGGCTCGCATGATAGAGGAGATGGATTACGGTAATATCGTGATCAGTATCAAGTCCTCGGATGTGCTTATGTGTGTCAAGGCTCATGAACTTATCAAAGATAAGACCGGGCATCCGCTTCATGTAGGTATAACCGAGGCGGGAACCGTATGGGCAGGCAACATCAAATCCTCAATAGGACTCGGCATCATATTGCATGAGGGCATAGGCGATACCATAAGAGTGAGTCTTACCGGAGATCCGGTCGAGGAGGTAAGATCTGCCATACAGATACTTAAGACACTTGGCTTAAGACACGGCGGTATAGAGGTGGTGAGCTGTCCTACCTGCGGAAGGACAAGCATAGACCTCGTGGGTCTTGCGGAAAAGGTCAATGCACTCGTATCTCAGCCTCCTTATAACAGACTGGATATGAAGGTGGCATGCATGGGCTGTGTGGTAAACGGACCGGGCGAAGCAAGAGAGGCAGAGCTTGGTATCTGCGGAGGCAAAGGCGAAGGACTTATCATCAAAAAGGGTGAGGTCATTAAAAAGGCAGCCGAGGCAGAGCTTTTAAATGCATTTAAGGCGGAATTGGATAAATATTTATAATAGATCCCTATAGCGGAGCAGACGGATGAGCAGATTTTCAGAAGTATTTCCAAAACTGGATATGGATATGTCGGACAAGGAGCTGTTGAAGAACGCAGAGGTATTGAAGATAAGCGTTCCGAGTGACAGAAGCTCGCTTAGCATATACATACGCAACAACGAGGAGATACCGCGCAGCACCATCTGTTCGGCAGAGGAAGCGATAAGGGACAAGGTATTCGAAGGAAAGTCGATAAGAGTCGGCATAGTCGTTACGGGACCGGCAAGAAGCGGCAACCCCACGGCGGGAGGCTCGGGTACTTCTGCATCCACGGGAGGAAGGCAGTACGGCAATTCCTCATCGGGCTCGGGCTCCGGCAATCAGGGCGGCTTTTCCGGGAATGCAAACGGAAGAGGCTTCAAGCGTCCGGGACAGACGGGCTACAAGACCGCAGATAACAGATGGACACCAAAGCAGGATAAGAAATCACAGAACCCGGATGTCATATACGGCTATGATTTCAGCGGTGAGCCTTTAAGCATCTCAAGTCTTGAGGAAGGCATGGGAGATGTGGTAATCAAGGGCAAGATATTCGCGCCTGAGACCATCAAGACCAGAAATGAAAAATACATAATCAAATTCAATCTTACGGACGGAAGCGATTCCATATCCTGTAAGCTTAATTGTGATGAAAACACCAAAAACGATGTGGAGGACAAGCTTAAGGACGGAAAGTACATCATCTTGAGCGGAAATGTTGCCTCCCCGAATCAGTGGACTCCGGAGCTGTCGATAGACCGCATCAGGAATATCAAGAAGGTGGAGAGCCCCGAGGGAAAGCGTATGGATACATACGAGGGCAAGAAGAGAGTAGAACTCAATCTCCATACCAAGATGAGCGATATGGACGGTATAGGAGATATCAAGGACTATATCAAGCTTGCCGATAAATGGGGCTGGAAGGCACTTGCGATAACAGATACCAATTCGGTACAGGTGCTTCCGACTGCGGCACATTCCCTGCCTAAGGGATCAAAGCTCAAGCTTATCTACGGAGTGACGGGCAAGCTTATAGATGATGATAAAAATGCGGTAAGAAATTCACACGGTCAGAGTCTTGACGGTGAATTTGTCGTATTCGATATAGAGACCACCGGATTTTCGATGAAGAAGGACAATATCATCGAGATAGGTGCGGTCAAGGTGAAAAACGGCAACATTATAGAACGCTTTTCACAGTTTATAGACCCGGAGAGACATATTCCTGAGAGGATAACCGAGCTTACGAGTATCACTGACGCCCAGGTCAAGGGACAGGGAAATTATACCAAGTGGATACCGGAGTTTCTTAAGTTCATAGGAGACGGAGACATCCCTGTGGTAGGACATAATGCCATGTTCGATGTGGGCTTTGTCAAGCATTATGCGGGACTTTTGGGATATGATTTTGACCCTACAGTTGTGGATACTGTAGGTCTTTCACACATGCTCTTAAAGAAGCTCTTCAGAAACAAGCTTGATAATGTAGCAAAGGAGCTTGGAGTAAGCCTGCTCAACCACCACAGAGCCGTAGATGATGCAGAGGCAACTGCAGGCATATTCCTGGGATTTTGCAAGATGCTCAAGGCAAGAGGCATCAACGATCTTGACGAGCTCTACGAGCAGGACGAGATGGACGGAGAAACCATCAAGAAGCTCCATCCCAATTCATTTACGATACTTGCCAAAAATGATTTCGGCCGAACCAATATGTACCGTCTTATTTCGGCTGCCCATATAGATTATTTCTATACAGAGGCACGTATGCCTAAGTCCAAGGTAAACAGCTTAAGAGACGGACTGCTCATAGGCTCGGGCAATGAGGACGGAGAGCTCTATGACGCAATGATGAGAGGCGTCGGAGATAAGGAGATTAACGAGCTTGCAGGCTTCTATGATTATTTTGAGATCATGCCTCCTTCAAATATCGCTTATCTTATAAATGAAGACAGTTCGCCTGTTAAGAGCATATCAGATATACAGGAGGTAACAAGACAGATAATAGAACTCGGAGACAGACTGGGTAAGCCTGTAGTTGCCTCGGGAGATGTGCATTTTACGGAAAAGGGAGAATCCATATACCGTAAGCTCATCAAATTCTTTGAGTTTGATACCAAGGGCAGAAGGATAAATGAGGAAAAATACGACGAGGAGCTGTATTTCCGTACTACGGACGAGATGCTTCGGGAATTCGCATTTTTAGGCAGGGAGACTGCGGAGAGAGTAGTCATAGACACTCCGAATATGATCGCCGATATGTGTGAGCGTATTGCTCCGGTAAGACCGGATAAGTGTCCGCCTGTCATTGAGAATTCCGATAAGGAGCTTGAGCAAAAGTGCTATGAGACCGCGAGAGAGATGTACGGCGAGAATGTGCCTGAGATAGTTAAGAACAGACTCGACAGAGAGCTTAACTCTATCATCAGCAACGGATATTCGGTCATGTACATAATCGCAAAGCGACTTGTGCAGGATTCGGTGGAGCACGGATATCTCGTAGGCTCGAGAGGTTCGGTAGGTTCTTCCCTTGCCGCTACCTTCGGAGGAATATCAGAGGTCAATCCTCTGCCGCCGCACTACCGCTGCCCTAATTGTCATTATGTAGACTTTGATTCGGATACGGTCAGGGAATACAAGGATAAGTCGGGCTGTGATATGCCGGACATGAACTGTCCGAAATGCGGAACCAAGCTTATAAAAGACGGCTTTGACATTCCTTTCGAGACCTTCTTGGGCTTTAAGGGAGATAAGGAGCCTGATATAGACCTTAACTTCGCCGGAGTATATCAGCCCAATGCGCATGCATATACCGAGGTGCTGTTCGGAACAGGACAGACCTATAAGGCCGGTACGGTAGGCACGGTCCAGGAAAAGACTGCCTACGGCTACATTTTAAGATATAACGAAAAGCATCCCGAGCCGGACGGGCAGCCGAAGAAGATGCGTAAGGCTGAGATACAGAGGCTTGCCTTAGGCTGTACAGAGGTGCGCCGCTCGACGGGACAGCATCCGGGAGGAATAGTCGTACTTCCGCACGGAGAGGAGATCAATACCTTTACGCCTATACAGCATCCGGCAAATGTTATGACCAACCCGATAACCACGCATTTTGATTATCACAGTATCGATCATAACCTCCTTAAGCTGGATATACTCGGTAAGGATGATCCCCAGATGGTAAGACAGCTTCAGGATCTCACCGGACTCGATCCTATGGATATTCCGATAGGCACACCGGAGATAATGTCGCTCTTTATGAATACGGATTCGCTCGGTATTAAGCCGGAGGATATAGGCGGTACACCGCTCGGAACCATGGGAGTACCGGAATTCGGTACAGATTTCGCCATGCAAATGCTGCTCGAGGCTAAGCCTCAGTATGTATCCGACCTTGTCCGCATAGCCGGACTTGCACACGGAACCGATGTTTGGCTCGGAAATGCGCAGAAGCTCATAAGTGAAGGAACCTGTACGATTCAGACTGCCATCTGTACCCGTGATGATATCATGATATATCTCATAGAGAAGGGCGTTGAACCGGGCAAGGCCTTCAAGATCATGGAGCTTGTGCGTAAGGGCAAGTTCCCTAAGGACAGCAATCATGAGGAGTATTGCAAGCTCATGAGAGAGCACGGAGTACCTGAGTGGTATATCTGGTCCTGTGATACCATCAAATACATGTTCCCTAAGGCACATGCTGCGGCATATGTAGTTATGTCCTGGCGTATCGCATACTATAAGGTGCACTATCCGCTTGCCTATTATGCGGCTTACTATTCGGTCAAGGGAGACGGCTTCGACTATGAGAAGATGTGCGTGAGCAAGGAAAAGCTGGCACAGAATATACGTGAGCTGAGAGCCTATGTAAGCACTCAGCGTACACTTACGTCAAACGATAAGTCACTCTACAGAGATATGCGTATCGTTGAGGAGATGATGGCAAGAGGCATAGAGTTTGAGCCTATAGATATATTTAAGGCAAAGGCCAAGGAGTTCATAGTGACTCCGGAGGGTAAGATCATGCCTTCCTTAAATTCAATAGCGGGACTCGGTACGGTAGCTGCAGAAGCAATAGAAGCGGATGCGGTAAACGGACCATATCTGAGTATGGAGGAATTCATATCAAGGACCAAGGTCAATAAGTCCAATGCCGATCTGCTTAAATCACTCGGACTCCTGGGAAGTATACCCGAGAGCAACCAGCTCAGTTTATTTGATGTCTTTTAGCGTATAAACGGAATCGGAAACATGAGGATGAGCAATCCTCATGTTTTTTGTTTCAAAAGAAATTGCGTCGTATGAAACAAAAAAAATGTCGTAAGCGACCGCGATAGGCGCAAGGATGTGCCAAGGCATATTTTTTCGAAAGTGAAATGAGCACAAAGTGCCAATAGGCATAAAATTTTTGTAAATGTATCCGAATAAGTACACAGAGAGTTTGCAATTCGAGCTCCGGGATAGTGCCGTTTCATCAAAAAAAATCAGAAAAATTTATCGATCGGGCAGAAAAATATTTGCAAAAGAAAAGAAAAAGTCATATTATTTTCGGTATAAAAAAGGGAAGCACAATATGCTGAAAATGGCTTAAAATAAGGTGCTTTCGCATGCTGATGAGTGCCTGAAAATATGACGAAAAAAACTTGTAAAAAAACTTTGAAAAACTTGTTGACAGATCTAAGCCTATAGTATATACTACCACATGTGTCCGAGAGACAGACTCGAGGTGTGGCTCAGTTTGGTAGAGCGCTGCGTTCGGGACGCAGAGGCCGCAAGTTCGAATCTTGTCACCTCGATATGGCCTTGTAGTCAAGCGGCTAAGACGTCGCCCTCTCACGGCGAAGGCCCGGGTTCGATTCCCGGCAAGGTCACTTAAGTAAGCTTCCGATTTATCGGGAGCTTTTCTTTTTCTATTTTTTTAATAATTTCTGTTATGTCATATCTTATTCATTTTTATCATGATGATCCCTAAGGAGATCGTTTCTTAACTAAAAGTATCCTTGCTTATCATATAGATCATCAAACGGTTTTTTACAGGATATTGCCTTCTATGATAAATACGTTTTGTTCTATAACTCCCTTTTTATGAGAACTATTTGCTGTTTTTGTGGTTTACGACTTGATAATTAATTGATAGAATATATTTTATAAGTTGTATCTTATAAAATCGAGATCTATTGTTGAAATACAAGATATAACTTGATATCATAAGGTACCGGGGCAACGGAGCGGAGGATTCTTTTGAGCCCGGTATTATTTTGTAAATAGAAAGCATTAAAAGGGAGTAAGCTGTCATGATCAAACGTGAAATGTATATGAGCAGGATAAGACCTTTTATCGGCAGTGAGCTTATTAAGGTTGTTACAGGCATACGCCGTTCAGGTAAGTCGGTCATGCTGGAATTGGTTAAGCAGGAGTTGATTGAATCCGGTGTAAGCACCGATAACTTTATCTCTTTTAATTTTGAAGATATGAACTATGCAGCTTTGTGTAATGCCAAGGCTCTTCATGATGAGATCACAGCTCGTGCAAAATCTATTCAGGGAAAGATATATCTTTTTTTTGATGAGATACAGGAAGTGACGGATTGGGAAAAATGCATCAACTCGCTGCGGGTTTCTATTGATTGCGATATTTATATTACAGGCTCGAATGCCAAATTACTTTCGGGAGAACTTGCTACCTATCTTGCAGGGCGCTATGTAGAATTTGTCATCTATCCTTTTTCATTTGCGGAATTTATCGATATGTATAAATCGGTGATACCGCACGAGTCAATTCAGCAATGCTTTCAGAAATACCTTATATATGGAGGAATGCCATATCTTGGCAAACTGCAATATGCCGAAGAACCGGTAAGGCAGTATCTGTGCGATGTGTTTAATTCGGTGCAGCTTAAGGATATAATCAAACGCAACAATGTACGCGACGTGGATCTGCTTGAAAGGATCATGGCATATATTATGGCGAATGTCGGTGCGACATTTTCAGCATCCTCATTGTCAAAGTTTCTGAAGAATGAACGTCGTAATGTTGCACCGGAAACCATACTGAACTATATAAAGTACTGCTCGGATGCTTATTTATTCTATCAGGTAAAGCGTCAGGACCTGAAAGGCAAACAGATAATTTCAACGAATGAAAAATACTATATTGCGGATCATGGCATAAGAGAAGCTGTGTTCGGCGGTAATATGCGTGATATCAATCTGATACTTGAAAATATAGTATATATGGAAGCTTTGCGCCGGGGCTATACTGTTACAGTCGGAAAAGCAGGAGATAAAGAGATTGATTTTGTCTGTGAGAAACAAGGAGATAAAATATATATACAGGTAACATATTTGCTCGCATCGGAAGAAACCATAGAACGTGAATTCGGCGTATATGAGAGTATTCGTGATAATTTTCCGAAATATGTGGTTTCGCTGGATGAATTTGATATGAGCCGTGACGGCATCAAGCATAAAAATATCAGAGATTTTCTGCTGGAAGAAAAATGGGGATAAAGATAATTGTGAAATTTCGGTTTATCAATGTAATAGTTTCATTCGTTATTCGTAAACAAATAGCAATCACACGTTAAAGATTTCCGGGCGGGGCTTATGATATAATCTGCACATCATCAAGAGAGTATCTGCTATTCGTATCGCTTTGGACAGCGCAGGACGAAGCGGGTACGGATATCAAGACGAGGTATAGAAAGGATACAATATGACAAAGAGATTCTTAAAGGTATTGGGAGTATCGGCGTGTATGGCAGCAGCATTTTCAATGAGTGCCTTTGCCGATGAGATAACAAGCGTAAGCTTTGCAGCAGGCTGCGATACAGATGCGGCACTTTCAGCAGGCAACACAGATCCGGTATTCGTAGTTAATGATACCAATGCAGAGTATGAGCTCAGCTCCTATTCGGCAACAAGCGATTCGACAACATTTAAGACTGCCAAGGTATATGAGCTTACCTTTGAGGCAAACAGCGGATCTACCTTCCCTTCATCTGCCAATTCAATCACGGTAACAGGTAAGGGCATCACAGAGATCACCAAGAAGACGGTTGATTCCGAGACAACACTTGTTGTAAGAGTTAAGGCATATCCTTATCATATGTGGGAGACACCGGAAAGTGTTGAGCGCACAGAGGCTTCATCAAGTGATAAGAGCAGTGAACCTAAGAAGTTTACATGGAAGAAGAACGGAGCTCCGACATCTGAGTACATCTTAAAGTATACCAATACAAGCGGTGATACAAAGTATGTTCACGGTACAACAAGCGGTTCAAGCTTTACAGTACCTTCATCTGCAAGAGCAGTACCGACCGATAAGCAGATGGAAGATGGCGAAAAGGAGAAAGCAACAGTAGACGGCTTTGCTGTAAGAGTTAAGGGTAATGCCGGAAGCAATCCATACACAGCACCAAGTGAGTGGGCAGGAGATGCTGGTATCGTTGATGAGTATTCGGATGCCGACATCGAGTCATATGACAGCTGGGGAGACCTCTTTGAGGGTGTAACAGCAACAGGCGGTTCGGGCTCTTCAAGCAAGAATAACAGCAGCAACAAGACAGGCCCGGGACAGACACTTAACGGCTGGGTTGGTTCAGGTGAGAAGTGGTATTACTACAACAACGGTCAGGCTGCAAAGGGCTGGGTAAATGACGGCGGTACATGGTACTACTGCAATCCTACAACAGGCCTTATGGAGACCGGTTGGGCAATCGTAAACTTCAAGACCTATTACCTCAATCCTAACCACGGCGGACCTTTCGGTGCAATGGTAACAGGAACACAGACCATCGATGGTAAGACATACAACTTCGCAGCAAGCGGAGAGGTAATGTAATAATTAAACAGCTTTTTACAGTAGGATGTAAATGATATGATCCGCGGGCTTTCTTTGTAAGGCTCGCGGATCCGCTGTTATATAAGGTATTATGTCTGTTATAGCTAAAGAATTGAAGCAGTGATTTCAAAACGGTGGCATGATAATGCACAAAAGTGTAATCAGCCCGAGGCGCTTCGCCGCAAAGGCTTATAAAGCAAACAGTATATTTCGTTAATAATCTGTAAGAATTTTATAACTTTGTTCTTAAACTTAATATGCTATATTTACACCATGTTTATTAAAGAAATCAAAATCTTAATAATATCTGCAATTGTTTCGGCAACAGCTGCAGTTTCTTCTTTTGCGGCTGTCGGAAGCGCATCTGCATTTCCGTACAGTTTGGAGTTTGATGTGGAAGCACTTGACAGAGTCTGTTATGCGGGACATCCGGGTAAGACGGTGGTATATAAGGACGGCATAGCCGTAACACCTGACACCTCTTTCAGGATAGAGAGCAAGAGTAACGGCCCCGAGGGGAGCGAGGTCAAAGATCTTTCTGTCACGGTTTCATTGGTCTATGAGAACAATGATCACTCAGGCTCTTACAAGGAAGTCGTTAAGCATTACGACAAGGGAGATCTGAATCTCGATGATGATTTCCGTATTATTTCAGACAATGCGGCGGCTTCATTAGAGAACAGAGACAAACTCTACAGCGATTCGCTCACAGGCTTTGAGATGACCTTACAGAGCAACACCAGGGATATCAAGAAGAAGACTTATTATCTCTATATGTGCTCGGATGATGATTTTGATAAGCTTGCCAATCAGTAAGTAGAGCGCTTGAAATGAATAAGATAACTAAGGTATAATTTAGTTAAAATCGATAGGGGATGCATATGCATCCCCTTTTTTACTAAAGGGAAGCATGATGATCGACTTTATCTTCGGGGAAGCAGGTTCGGGCAAATCCACATATATATACAAATGGATAACTAAGGAAGCGGCAGAGCATCCGTCGCAGCAGTACTTTCTCTTTGTACCGGAGCAGAACACACTCAAGGCGCAGAGAGAGATAATAAAGTACAGTGAATGTCACGGTATGCTTAATCTTGATGTGCTTTCATTTCAGCTCCTTGCCTACAGAGTAATGCAGGAGCTTGGTGAGGCTAAGCCTGTTGTCATAGATGATGTCAGCAAGTCTATACTGATAAGAAAGGCGGCTGCGGATAATGCCGATAAGCTTAAGGTATATCGCAGCAAGATAGCTTCGGATGGTTTTATCAGGCAGATAAAGTCGGTGATAAGCGAGTTTTATCAGTATGAGGTAAATGCCGACAGACTGCATGAGGCTGAGGATGAGGTAAGCCTTCCGCTGTTAAAGGGTAAGCTCTCGGATATGGCGCTTATATATGAGAGCTTTCAGGAAATGATCAGGGACAGAGCGGCAATTCCCGAGGAGCTTTCCTATATGCTGCTTAAGCTCATGGGACGTTCAAAGCTGCTTAAGGATGCGGTCATAGTATTTGACGGATATACCGGATTCACGCCTATACAGACAAGACTGCTTGAGCATATCATACCGGAGGCGCAAAGATGTCGTTTTGCCGTCACCATCCCTATGTCGGCTGCCCCATACAGCAGAGTCGGGTCAAAATTAAATCAGGGAGACACTTCGGATATATACATGCTAAGCCGTGATACCGTAGCAAGAGTCTGTGAGGCAGCCGAGCTTAACAATGTTCCGAGATCCGGTGAGACAGAGATAAGACATAATCGGTCGAGGGCAAGGCTTGGCATAGTAAGGACAGCCGATCCGGTAGAGGAGGTCAGATATGCCGCAAGGAATATCAGAAAGCTTGCTATGTCCGGTAAATACAGATATTCGGAGATCGCTGTTGCGGTATCGGACACCTCCGGTTACGGAGAGCTTATACGCAGAGAATTTACAAGAGAAGAGATACCGTACTTTATGGATGACAGGACGGAGGCATTAGAGAGTCCTGCCGTGCTCATGGTAAAGCAGGTACTGAAGCTTATATGCGGAGGTTACAGGCTTGATGATATGACGGCTTTATTCAAGAATCCTCTTGTGGCTTCGGATGCGGAGCTTAAGGACAGCTCAGACCTTGCCGATAATTACTTGAGAAGGACAGGAAGGAGAGGGCGAAAGACCTTTGAGCTGCTTTCGGCAGAGCTTAAGCTTGGCGGAGTTACAGGACTTGAGACGGCACTTAAGGAAGCTTCGGATATAAGTGCAATGTCGGAGGCGGTAAGAGCCTTTATGAGCGATATCGGACTCAGTGAGAGGACTGAGCTCTATGCACTTAAGCTTGAGGAAGCAGGCTTTGTAAGAGAAGCAGATGAGGCAAGACATTTTAATGAGCTTACGGACGAACTCTTAGAGCGCATGAAAGTCATACTCGGCGAGGAAAAATGCAGCATAGATGAGTTCAGAAAGCTGCTTGATGCGGGCTTTTCCGATATGAAGGGCGGCAGTATACCCGAGAAGATGGATACGGTGCTGATCGGAGATCTTAAGCGCAGCCGACTTGATGATATACGCTGTCTGTTTGTGCTTGGTGCAAATGACGGACTTATCCCATCTGCAGTGACGGGCGGCGGAATACTTACGGATCATGAGCGTATCGAGCTTATGAATGCCGATATAGAGCTTGCGCCTGACGATAAGAGGGACAGCACCATACAGAGATTTTATCTGATGCTGCTGTTTAATAAGCCAACAGAGCTGTTGAATATCTCATATGCGGCAGCAGGCAGAGACGGTAAGGCAAAGCGTCCTTCATCCGTGCTTAACGAGCTTATTAACGGAGAGTACGGAAGCTTTGATAATATAGAAGATACTGTAAATGATGCAGGCTCTGAGCTTGAGATCTTAAGCTCTGTTTATGATGCACTCATGTACACGGCGCAAAAGGCAGGACATATAAATGCGGAGGATGAGGAATTCTTTGATGTATATAAGGCACTTAAGGCAGCAGGAAAGGGAGATGAGCTTGACAGACTGATCGATGCCGCATTTACAGAACACAAAAAAGACAGCTTATCGGAGGCAGCAGCTTCTAAGCTCTACGGGGAACTGCTCAGAGGCTCAGTATCGAGGATAGAGAAGTACGAGGGCTGTCCGTTTGCGCACTTTGCCGATTACGGGCTCGGTCTTAAGGAAAGAGAGCAGTTTAAGATAAGGTCAATGGATGTCGGCAATATGTTCCATTCGGCTCTGGATAAGGTATTCAGAGAGGTCAAGGCAAGAGATAAGCAGCTTACGGATATAAATGACGAGGAGCTTGGAAGTATAATTGCCGTGGCGACAGAGGAGAGCCTTGGCGAATTCAACGACAATATACTGGAGAGCAGCGCAAGGAATCAATATATCGCAGACAAGATAAGAAAGACCACAAAGCATACGGTAAATGTGTTGAAGAAGCAGCTTGGTGACGGTGATTTCAAGGCAAATGATACCGAGGTCACATTCCGCTTTGATGAGGACAATATCTCTCTTCGCGGCAAGATAGACAGGATCGACAGCTGTGAAGAAAACGGCAATACCTTTGTCAAGATCATAGATTATAAATCCGGAGACAAAGAATTCTCCATAGAAAAGCTGGTGAACGGTCTGCAATTGCAGCTCATCACATATATGGAGAGTGCGGTTAGACTGCTTGGTGAAAGAGTCGGTGACAGATCGAAGGTAATTCCTGCGGGAATGTTCTACTACCATATAGATGAGCCCATACTTAAATATGACCGAAAGAGCGGAGTGACTGCCGAGCATGCGGAGGAAAAACGCCTTGAGAGTCAGAAGATGAAGGGAGCAATGACAGATCTTGCGGATGCCGCAAGACATATCGATAATGCACTTGTGTCCGAAGCAGACTGCGGGCAGATAGAAAACGCTAAGCTTAAGGCATCTCAGGTGGTAGACAGTAAGACAGAGCTCCTCACAAGAAATGAATTCGACGGTCTTATGGACTACGCACATGAGCGTATAGTAAAAGATGCCGAAAAGATATTAAACGGAGACATCAATATCAGACCGACAAAGGAGGGCGGAAGGAGCAGCTGTGAATATTGCGCTTTCGGAAGCCTCTGTGGTTTTGACACTCAGCTTGCGGGCTTTGATTACAGAAGACCGCGCAAGCTAAACAAGGATACGATAAAAAAGCTTATAGGCGGACAGACTATAGATGAAGATAGCTTGGAATGAGGAACAGAAAAAGGTCATAGAGACAAGGAATGCGGATATACTGGTGTCGGCTGCTGCGGGAAGCGGCAAGACGGCTGTACTTGTCGAGCGCATAACAAGACTTATATGCGATGAAGGCATCAGCTTTGATGAACTTATCGTCATGACCTTTACCAAGGCTGCGGCACAGGAGATGCGTGAGAGAGTGGAACGTGCCATGAGAGACAGGCTCGCGGAAGATCCCGGTAATACACATATCAGGACCCAGCTTGCGGCTATCGCCCGTGCAAGGATATCCACGATAGACTCCATATGTCAGACGCTTATAAAACAATACTACCAGTATCTTGACATAGATCCAAATTTCAGAGTGGCTGATGAAGGCGAGCTCAAGATAATGCGAAAGGACATTATCGCAGAGCTGCTTGAGGAAAAATATGAGGAAGCCGACGAAGCATTCATGGTGCTTGCCGACAGCTTTGTGAAAAAAGAGGATGATAGCAGCATAGAGGAGTTGATAATGAAGCTTTTCTATGCGGCAGACAACAAGACCTCACCGGAGAGCTTCCTTGAGGAATTAAGGGAAGAGGCTGTAAGAGAGACGGACGGAGATCATGAGGCCTCCGCCTGGTTTAAGTACTTTATCAGCTATGTAAACGAGGCAATGGAGGATTACCTTGAGCTCTTTGAGGCGGCAAAAGATATATGCGGGGAAGCAGACGGCCCTGCAAAATATATCAAGGATATCGAGCTTAGAGAGCAGCTTATAAATAAGATATCCGGTGCAGATACTTATGAGACTTTGTATAAGGCAGTAAGCGAAGCGACATTTCCAAAGATATCAACAATAACAGCCAAGGAAAATGTAGATCCGGCAAAAAAGGCTGCCGTAAAAAACATCTTGGACAGCCTCAAGAAATTTATAAATCAGCTTAATGAAAAGGTAACTGTGCTCACACCTGAGCTTCTTAAGACGGTAATATCCGAGAGCGCCGCAGTAAACAAGACCGTGACCGAGCTTACGGCAGAGTTCCTCAGGCGCTACAAGGCCGCCAAGAGAGATGCAAATATAATCGACTTCGGAGATATGGAGCATTATGCAGTAGAGCTTTTGTACGAGGAACATGAAGGCGAGATGCGTTTTAGCAGCATTGCGGATGAACTTAGCCGGCAGCTCAAGGAGATAATGATAGACGAATATCAGGATTCCAACGGAGTGCAGGATGCCATACTGAAGGCACTTTCGGCAGAACGCTTCGGAAGACCGGATATATTCATGGTGGGAGATGTCAAGCAGAGCATATACAGGTTCAGAAAAGCAGATCCCAAGGTATTTACGGACAAATACGACAGCTTTTCGGCAGCGGGAGAGCATATCAAGATAGAGCTTAATTCCAATTACCGCAGCCGTAAGGAAGTAGTGGACAGCGTAAATGCCGTATTTGACAAGATCATGCGCAGAGAGCTTGGCGGAGTAGAGTATGATGAAGCCGCAAGGCTTAATGCCGGGGCAAGCTATGTCGATAATGTCCTTATAAATGAGTCAGGTGAAGCCGTATCGGCATGCCGCTCCGAAATAATTATATTAGATGCTTCGGCATCTGCCGAAGAAGATGATGAAAAGCTTGAAAAGTTACTTGTGTCGGGAGAGGATGCCGGGGAGGATGCAGACGAGGATACCAAGGCCAAGGAGCTTGAATTTATCATGATAGCCGAGCGCATCGGAGAGCTTGTAAATAAACAGGAGCCTGATAAGAGCTATAAGGTTCAGGATAAAAGCGGAGTGCTGCGTCCGGCAAAATATTCGGATATAGCTATATTGATGCGTAATCTTAAGAGTAATGCCGACATGCTGGCAGAGGTGCTTGAGGCAAACAATATTCCGGCGATATATGATAAAAAGCAGGGGTATTTCGATACACCCGAGCTTAAGCTGAGCATTGCCCTGCTTAACATTATAGATAATCCGCATCAGGATATAGCACTTGCAGCCGTTATGCGCAGCCCCTTATTTGGGTTCTCGGATGATGAGCTTGCATATATCAAGTCAGATTATGAAGAACATAAGCAGGAGCAGACTGAGGCTGTGATCGGAGTATCGGCAGATGTCGATAGCGATACAAATACCAATACCGATACAGCTTCGGCAGCTGCCGGAGCCGGAGCTTATGCTGATGATTTCGGACAGCTAAGCTTTGATTTCGGTCTTGGTATTGATAAAGCGGCACAGCCGGAGCTTAGAGTTGAAGCTGAGAGACTTACAGACAAGCCGGAATTCGATCTTAAGGAAGAAAGCAGGGATGATTATCTGAATGCCGTAAGATATGCTGCGCTTAATAATGATAAGGCAAGACAATTTACAAAGGAGCTGGATCACTTCAGAAGTCTTGCCGAGGTGCTTCCTGTCAACAGACTCTTAGAGCAAATATTCGATGAGAGCGGTTATTATAATTATGTAAGTGCAATGCCGCTCGGAACCGTGCGCAGAAGGAATCTGGATAAGCTTATAGTGATGGCGGAAAATTATGCCGGAACGGGCATGCGCGGCTTATATAATTTTATAAGATACCTTGAGGCAATGCTGGAAGCAGATATAGATGACGGCGGAGCCGATAATGCGGAAGCAGATACAGACAGTGTAAGGATAGTGACCATACACGGCTCCAAGGGTCTTGAATATCCTATAGTATTCCTTGCAAGATGCTCCGACGGAGACAGCGACAAGGATAAGAGCGTGATTGCGGCAGATGATGAGCTTGGTATTGCCTCGGACTATACGGATCTTGAAGTCGGTATCAGATATCCGAGTCTTAAAAAGACGGTAATTAAGCTTAAAAATAAGGAGGAGGACAAGGGCGAGTCGCTGAGACTCCTCTATGTTGCCATGACCAGAGCAAAGGAAAAGCTCATTATCACAGGCAATAAGAACGGAACAAAGAAGCAAAGCACGGAGGAAAGGATACAGGAGACCGCTGATTACGGGGATATGATATATGCGGCTTCTAACAACAGAGGAAAACTTCCGAAGAGAATGATCCAAGAGGCGAAAAGTTACCTTGAGCTTATATTGCTTGCTGCGGGCAATGATGTAAGAGATTATGAGCTCAGCTTCTTTAACAGAGAGAGCTTGGTGGGCAGGAAGCTTGCCGGTCTTTACAGGGAACTTGAAGCTTACGGAAGGACCTCGGCAATAGATGCGAGGCTTGAAGACGCTGAAGCGAGTGAGCGTTCGGCATATCTTGCGGAGCTTTTTGAAAAGAGATATGGGCATGAAGCGGAGACTAAGCTTAAGCCTAAGCTCTCGGTATCGGATATTAAGCACAGCTTTTATGAAAATGCCGAAGAAGCCGAGCTTGATGACGGAGCGGAGACAGAGCTTGGTTGGGAGAGAGAGCTTGCGGAAAACACCGGAGGCAGTGCGGCATCTAAGCGAAGAACTGACTCGGGAAATGCTGTCGCTGTCATGCACGAAGAAACATACGAGACTGTGAAAACCGAAGCGACTTTGGATAAACAGGCAAAGATCGGAGGTGCGGGCAGAGGAACTATCTTCCACAGAGCTATGGAGCTTATTGATTACAGTCTTGATGCCGAAGAAAATCTGCAATATCTTTCAAAATGCGGTAAAATGTCCGAGTCGGAGCTTAAGCTCCTTGACAAAAAAGCTGTGAGAGCTTTTTTAGGTACAGAGCTTGCGGACAGGATGCGCAAAGCATTTTCAGAAAAGAGACTGCACAGAGAACAGCACTTCATGGTCGGAATACCTGCAAGAAAGCTTATCGCAGAGCAGGATTCGGATGAGCTGCAGCTGCTGCAGGGTATCATAGATGCCTATATTGAAGAAAGCGACGGCAGTATAACACTTATAGATTACAAGACGGACAGACTTACAGGTACAGAGGAGTTTAAAGCGCGTTATGCTATCCAGCTCGAGCTGTATGCTTCGGCGCTGACTCAGCTTACGGGTAAGCCTGTGACTCAAAAGATGATCTACAGTACTTTTATGAATAAACAAATAATGCTATGATTACAAACGATTGGAAGGACGTCCTCAGGGACGAATTCAGAAAGCCTTATTACAGGAATTTATACGATAAGCTTAAGGATGAATATGAGCATACAAAGGTGTTCCCTAAGGCATCCGATATGTTTAATGCACTAGAGCTCACTCCGTATGAGGATGTAAAGGTCGTCATATTGGGACAGGATCCGTATCACAATGACGGGCAGGCGCACGGACTTTGTTTTTCGGTCATGCCGGGTACCGAGATCCCGCCGTCACTTAAAAATATCTACAAGGAACTGAACACAGATCTCGGATGCAGGATACCAAATAACGGATATCTTAATTATTGGGCTGAGCAGGGGGTACTGCTGCTTAACACTGTGCTTACTGTCAGGGCGCATCAGGCTTTTTCGCACAGAGGAATAGGCTGGGAGCAGTTTACAGATGCGATCATAGCCGAGCTTAATAAGGCTGACAGACCTATAGTGTTTATGCTTTGGGGCAGACCGGCGCAGGAAAAGGCCAAGATGCTTGATAACCCAAAGCATCTTATACTTAAGGCGGCTCATCCGAGCCCGCTGTCGGCTTCGAGGGGATTTTTCGGCTGCAGACATTTTTCGCAGTGCAACAAATTTCTTGAGGAGCACGGACTTACGCCTATAGACTGGCAGATACCGGATCTGTAAGGATTGGAACAAGAGGGGAATATACATGGATTTTATTGAAATACTGAAGGTGCTGCTGTTTGGAATCGTTGAGGGATTTACCGAGTGGCTGCCGATATCGTCTACCGGACACCTGATACTGGTGCAGGAGCTGGTTATGCTCGATCAGCCGGAATCTTTCTGGAATGTGTTTAAGGTGGTCATCCAGATAGGTGCCATACTTGCGGTAGTGGTTTTGTACTGGAACAAGCTCTGGCCGTTCTCGCCGTCCAACAGCAGGAAGGAGAGCCAAAAGATATTATCTCTGTGGGTCAAGATCATTATTGCCTGCATCCCGGCTGCTGTTATCGGACTTCCGCTTGACGATATACTTGACGAGTATCTGAGCACACCTACGGTTATCGCAGCAATGCTTATACTCTACGGTATTTTGTTTATAGTGCTTGAAGCGCATAACAAGAAAAAGAATTTTGACATTACTTCGACTTCGAGACTTGATTACAAAACGGCTGTCCTTATCGGATTGTTCCAGTGTCTGTCTTTGATACCGGGTACCTCGCGTTCCGGTGCGACCATACTGGGTGCCATGATACTGGGCTGTTCGAGACCTGTTGCAGCAGAGTTTTCATTCTATCTCGGTATTCCGGTCATGTTCGGTGCCGGTTTCCTTAAGATAGTTAAGCATGGTCTTGGTTTTACGGGGACTCAGGTATTCATACTGCTTTTTGCGATGCTGGTTGCATTTCTTGTGGCTATGTATACCATCAAGTTCCTTATGAAGTATATCAGAAAGCATGATTTCACCTTGTTCGGTTATTATCGTATCGTGCTTGGTATCATAGTCTTGATATATTTTCATTTCATAGTGTAAGTGTATAGCTTGAGCTTGCAGCTTGGCATGCGGGTCATTTCCACCTAAAGCTGCTGCGAATGACTCATAAAACATCACAAGCATTCAGGGGACAAGCCCCTTCATGTGATGTTTTGTTATGTCATTCTCGCCGCTTCTAAACGGAGTAAATGACATGCATGCCTTGCTGTAAGCATCAAGCTGCTTATTAATTATTAACGATACACAAGCTTAGCTTATGAGCTTGCAGCTCGGCATGCGTGGTTATTTCTACCCAAAGCTGCTGCGAATGAATCATAAAACATCACAGGCATTCAGGGACGGAATGCGGCTGCGAATGACTTGTTTTGTTGTAAGAGGGAAGGTAGGGCAATAATGAAGAAGAGATTGGCGATGATCTGTGCGGCTTCCGTACTCGGAATAGCTGCCGTGAATATGAGTGTATCCGGTCCGGTCAATACTTATGCCGCTGTTGACAATACCAAGTCAGGCAGCGAGATAACTACCAAGAACGGATATAAAAACGGAGATGAGATAGGACTTAACAGTGCTTGGAAGTATGCCGAGTTTTCTGCCATCAACAGCGGCAAGGCTGTTATGTACACGGCAAGTTCGGATCGTAAAAATAAGATAGTGGCTGTTAATGCCGGACATGGCACCAAGGGTGGCTCTGATGTCAAGACCTATTGCCATCCGGATAAATCGCCCAAGCTTACAGGTGGTTCGACCAAGGCGGGGGCAACTATGGCAACTGCGGTATCGGGAGGAATGACTTTCAATGACGGAACTCCGGAGGCAAAGGTCGCCTTGCAGATGGCGCAGATACTTAAAAACAAGCTGCTTGCCGCAGGCTATGATGTATTGATGATACGTGATGATACGGATGTTCAGCTTGATAATGTGGCAAGGACAGTTATATCCAATAATACCGCGGACATTCATGTTGCTCTGCATTGGGACGGAGACGGACTCAAGAAGATCAAGGGTGTTTTCTATATGTCTGTTCCGGACGGACTTAAGAGCATGGAGCCGGTTGCTTCGCATTGGAAGGAGCATGAAGCTCTGGGTGATGCGCTTATTGCGGGGCTGAAAGCTCAGGGCATGAAGGTGTGGGGGTCTAATCCTTTGGATATGGATCTTACCCAGACCTCATACAGCACTATTCCTTCGGTGGATATTGAGCTTGGCAACCAGTGCTCTAATCATTCGGAGAGTATGCTTACTCAGGAAGCCGACGGTCTTGTTAACGGAATCAACAGCTTCTTCGGTAATTAGGGAGTGTTGGCAACAGGACAGCTGGGCTTTGATAAGCAATAATCAACATGGCTGAGCATATATGAGCAGAGTGTATTAGTTAGATGTAAATGAAGCAGGATATAAATCAGGATGCAGGAACAAGAGCCGAACTTGCAGGTGTAATAAATATCAGCTTGTAAATGAAGCAGGCTTTAAGTCGGAATGTGAAAGCGACAGCGGGAAGCATTCTGATGATAACAGAGATATAGGGCGAGAGAGAACGGACGGGGGAGAATAAAAGATGAGATTATATATTATGAGACATTCCGAGACCGATTGGAACCGACAGCGCAGGATCCAGGGACACACGGATATACATTTAAATAAAAACGGTATTAAGCTTGCGGCGCTGGCAGGCATAGGCATGGCTGATATTAAGTTTGATGCATGTTACACGAGTCCGCTTACAAGAGCTGTTGAGACGGCAGATATAGTGCTCGCGAGAAATCAGTATTTTCTTGATAAGGGAGAGGGGCCTTTTGTTGATGAAAGGATCAAGGAGATAGGCTTCGGTGTGTGGGAAGGTCTGCACAGCCGTATAGAGTACGGTGAGGTCAACCGTGCGGACTTTGATGATTTCTATCTCGATCCTAACGGTACATATTGTCCGGAGGGAGCCGAACCGCTCAGAAATGTTATTAAGCGCAGCAATGAGTTTATTGATGAGATCGCTGCGGAGCCTAAGTATAGTGATAAGACTGTTCTGGTGCTTACTCACGGATGTACAATGCGCTGCATAATGTCGAGATTCTACTATCCGGAGGATAAGGATTATTTCAGACATCCGCATGTGCCGTATAACTGTGAGGCGGCAATAATCGATAAGGATGAGAACGGCAGGCTGGTGCTTACAGATACAGGAAGCGTATATTACGACGAGAAGCTTGCTGTTAATTTCTACGGATATTAATGTGAATAAGCCCGGCACTTAGCGGTGCAGATTTTGTAAGTACCGGTGATACAAGCTCTGACAGAGGCGTAGTGTATCTACCGGAACAGCATTTTTGTTAATATCTGACTTGAAAGCGTCTGCGTAAGTGGATAAACGGTGTTGAGAATGAGGAAATACATATCATGGAATGTTAACGGACTGAGAGCCGTTGTAAATAAGGGCTTCGGAGAGTTCTTTGAGGCGGAGCAGGCGGATGCCTTTTGCCTGCAGGAGACCAAGCTTCAGGAAGGACAGATAGAGCTTGATTTTCCGGGTTACAAGAGCTACTGGGATTATGCCGACAAGAAGGGATATTCCGGAACGGCAATATATACCAAACAGGAGCCTTTAAATGTGACTATAGGACTTCCGGATGAACCGCATAACCATGAGGGACGTTCGGTATGCCTTGAGTTTGATACTCACTATCTTGTTACGGTATATGTTCCGAATGCTCAGAATGAACTTCAGAGACTGGATTACCGTATGGAGTGGGAGGATGCATGGAGAGAGTATATGCTTTCTCTTAAGAGCAGGAAGCCGGTTATATTCTGCGGTGATCTGAACGTGGCGCATGAGCCTATAGACCTCAAGAATCCCAAGACAAATCACAAGCATGCGGGATTTACAGATGAAGAGAGAGCCAAGATGAGCAGGATGCTTGCCTCAGGTTTTGTGGATACCTATCGTTATCTGTATCCGGACAAGGTTGAATACAGCTGGTGGTCTTACAGAATGAATGCGAGAGCCAAGGGTATAGGCTGGCGTATCGATTATTTTATCGTATCTGATGATATTAAGGACAGGATCAGGGATTCGGTCATCTATACGGATGTGCTCGGATCGGATCATGCTCCGATAGGACTTGAGATAGATATCTGATACAGTAATTGTATATTCTTTTGTACTTTAACGAGTTACATTGAAAAAACGATTGACATTACGAAAATCGGAATTATAATGAAAAACAATTAAATAAAAGAAACCGATGAGGGAGAGTAAGTAGTTACCGCCAAGTGTCGAAGAGAGAGCTGCGGATGGTGTGATCGCAGACGATAATACGGTGATGAATGGACTTCCGAGGGCACGGTCAAAGGCTAAGCCGAGTATTCCGTGACGAGAGACATGCGTAAGTTGTCGGGGATGTGATGGCATCCCTCAGAGTGTGTGACATTCACAAATCAAGGTGGCACCGCGGATATTGTATCTAAGTTTATTCGTCCTTGACAGATTTTTTAATGAAAGTCTGTCAAGGACTTTTTCTGTTATCGATTAAAGCCGGACAATAGTTATAGAAGCAACTGCTTGCAGTCGCGAATATGACTATAGGACGGCCAAACGAAAATGAGCACAAAGCTTCGAAAGAAGCGGGTGCGAATTTTCGTAGGATAGCGAGAGTACGCAGTACGAAGCTATCCGTATTTAATCGATAAGTAAGATAATTAAAGCCGTATTAAGTAACAAAGCAATAATATCGAAAGGAGCCACAATGCAATTCTCACCGTCTTTGGAAGAAGTAAAAAAGATAGCGGCAGAGGGGAAATATGACATAGTTCCCATATCCTGCGAGATACTCTCGGATGCATTTACACCGATAGAGCTCATGCGCATCTTCAAAAATGTCTCAACGCATTGCTACATGCTTGAATCCGTAAGCCCGGATGAGACCTGGGGCAGATATACCTTTATGGGATATGATCCCAAACTGGAGATAAGCTGTGCCGACGGCATTGTAAGAGCAGGGGAGGTAAAACTTAAGACAGATGATCTGCCGGGCTTTATCAGAGGAATAATGGCCGAGCATAGGAGTCCTAGGATAAAGGGACTTCCGGGATTTACCGGAGGACTTGTAGGATATTTCTCATATGATTTTCTATCCTACACCGAGCCTGCGGTCCGTATCAAAACAGAGGATGAGGAAGGCTTCAGAGATCTTGATCTGATGCTCTTTGACAAGGTGATAGTCTTTGACAATTACACTCAGAAGCTGATACTGATTGCCAACACAGGGCTTAAGGATATAGAGACAGGCTATAACAAGGCTGAAATGGACATCAAGAATATGATCGCTCTTATCCGTACCGGAGCCAAGAAAAAGGAAGCACCTGGTAAGCTCCTCGCAGAGCCGACACAGCTCTTTGCCAAAGAAGCCTACTGTGAGATGGTGGAGAAGGCAAAGCATTATATCAAAGAGGGAGACATTTTCCAGGTCGTACTATCCAACAGATTGTCGGCTCCGTATGAGGGCAGCCTGCTCAACGCCTACAGAGTACTTCGTACCATCAACCCCTCGCCGTATATGTTCTATTTTTCGGGAACCGATGTGGAATTTGCGGGAGCTTCGCCGGAGACTCTTGTCAAGCTTGAGGAGGGGGTGCTGCACACCTTCCCGCTTGCCGGAACAAGACCGAGAGGCAAGACCTCCGAAGAAGACGAGAGACTTGAGCAGGAGCTGCTTAAGGATGAAAAGGAGCTTGCAGAGCACAATATGCTGGTGGACCTCGGCAGAAATGATCTCGGCAGAGTAAGCCGCTTCGGAAGCGTAGAAGTAGAGGATCTGCATATGATATTGAAGTATTCGCATGTCATGCATATCGGCTCTACGGTAAGAGGAGTAATAAGAGAGGACAAGGATGCCATAGATGCGATAAGCGCCGTGCTTCCTGCCGGAACCTTATCGGGAGCACCCAAGATCAGAGCGTGTCAGATCATAGCTGAGCTTGAGAATAACAAGCGAGGTATCTACGGAGGTGCGATAGGCTATCTTGCCTTTAACGGAGATATGGATACCTGCATAGCGATAAGACTTGCCTACAAGAAAAACGGCAAGGTATTTGTGAGAAGCGGTGCAGGCATAGTTGCGGATTCGGTTCCCGAAAAGGAATATCAGGAATGTATAAACAAGGCGGCAGCTGTTGTGAGTGCTCTTAAGAAGGCAGAGGAGGATGAGCTGTGATATTACTGATAGATAATTACGACAGTTTTTCTTACAACCTGTATCAGCTTGTCGGAGAGCTTGATCCGGATATCAAAGTTATCCGTAATGATGAGCTGAGTGTTAAGGAGATAGAGGAGCTTCATCCGGATCACATCATATTGTCACCGGGGCCGGGAAGACCCGAGGATGCAGGCGTGACTATGGAGGTGGCGGCAAAGCTCTCGCCTAAGATCCCTACCTTAGGAGTTTGTCTCGGACATCAGGCGATATGCGCGGCATACGGAGCAAAGGTTACATATGCAAGCAGGCTGATGCACGGCAAGCAGTCGGATACGGAGCTTGATACCAAGAGTAAGCTCTTTGAGGGGCTTCCGGATATTGTAAAGGTAGCAAGATATCATTCACTTGCTGCAGATCCGGATACCATACCTGAGGTGCTTAAGATTACGGCAAAAACCGTAGGACTCGGTGAGATTATGGCGGTAGAGCACAGGAAATATCCTATATACGGAGTACAGTTTCATCCCGAATCGATAATGACGCCGGAGGGCAGAAGGATGCTTGCCAATTTTCTAAAGGTCAGAATTTAAGGACTTATTGTGTTAAAAAAGAATAATTAATGTATTAGAAGCAGCGATTATATCTAAACAAAACAAAATGCGGGTTTTGCTTACTGTTTGGAAGATGAAATATAAGCAGGCATAAAGTTTTAAGAGCGTTTTGAATAAAGAAAATCGAAATAATATCAGAGAGGAGCGGAAGAGATGATCAAGGAAGCAATAATCAAGATAGTAAATAAAGAAGATCTCAGCTACGACGAGGCGTACACAGTCATGAACGAGATCATGAACGGCGAGACCTCTGCTACACAGAATGCGGCATTTCTTGCAGCACTTTCCACCAAGAGTTCAAGAGCCGAGACTATAGACGAGATAGCAGGCTGCGCAGAAGCAATGCGCTCACATGCACTTAAGTGCGATACCACTGGACTTGAGGTAACCGAGATAGTCGGAACAGGAGGAGACGGAGCGCAGAGCTTCAATATCTCCACGACCTCGGCATTTGTAGCGGCAGCAGGCGGGGCAAAGGTTGCAAAGCACGGCAATCGTGCGGCTTCATCGAAATGCGGCACGGCGGACTGCCTTGAGGCATTAGGTGCAAACATCGTACTTGAGCCGGAAAAATGCCGTGAGCTGCTTGAGACGGCAGGCATGTGTTTTTTCTTTGCACAGAAATATCACAGCTCCATGAAGTATGTCGGAGCTATCCGTAAGGAGCTTGGTTTCCGTACCGTTTTCAACATACTCGGACCTCTTACCAATCCGGGAAAGCCTACTTATTTTCTCTTAGGCGTATATGACGAGTATCTTGTAGAGATGCTTGCCAAGGTACTTACCAGCCTCGGAGTAAAGAGAGGAATGGTTGTATACGGAAGAGACAAGCTTGACGAGATATCCGCAAGCGACGAGACCTTTGTATGTGAGTTCAAGGACGGATGGTACAAGAGCTATACTATCGCACCTGAGGATTTCGGGCTCACAAGATGCAGGAAGGAGGATCTTGTAGGAGGAGATCCTGCCGAAAATGCAGAAATCACCAAGAAGGTGCTTAAGGGCGAGCAGGGACCGCGCAGAACTGCGGTACTTATGAATGCCGGAGCCGCACTCTACATTTCCGGTAAGGCAGAGAACATGGCAGACGGCATCAGACTTGCCGCGGAGCTTATAGATAACGGCAGCGCCTATACCAAGATGGAAGAGTTCGTAAAGGGTACGGTACAGTGAGTATATTAAATGAAATAGCTGAATATGCGGCATACAGAGTTTTCCTTGATAAGAGAGAATACAGCCTTGAGGAGCTTAAGGAAAAGTGCGACGAGCTTATAAGCCGTGAAGATAATGCAAATTCTCCGGATGAAGCAGGTTTATACCGCTTCGGGCAGGCTTTAAAAAAGCCCGGCATAAGCATTATCAGTGAGATCAAGAAGGCATCTCCGTCAAAGGGGATCATCTCGGAGGATTTTCCTTATCTTGATATTGCGGGGGCATATGAGAGAGCAGGTGCGGACTGCATATCCTGCCTTACGGAGCCTAAGTGGTTCATGGGTTCGGATGATATATTTGCAGCGGTAAGGGCTTACTCTAAGCTTCCTATGATACGCAAGGATTTTGTGGTGGATGAGTATCAGATCTATCAGGCAAAGCTCTTGGGAGCGGATGCGGTGCTGCTGATATGCGCATTGCTTGATGCGGAAACGATAAGCTATTATCTCGACATTTGCAGTAAGCTTGGTATGGATGCACTTGTCGAAGCACATGATGCGGATGAAATCACGGAGGCGCTTAAGACAGGCGCCAAGATAATCGGAGTCAATAACCGTAATCTTAAGGATTTCAGCGTGGATTTTGAAAATGCCGGAAAGCTCCGTTCTATGGTGCCGGAGGATAAGGTATTCGTAGCCGAAAGCGGAGTAAAGGATGCAGATGATGTGCGGCTCATCAAAGCCATGGGAGCGGATGCGGTGCTTACCGGTGAAGCGCTTATGCGTGCCGAGGACAAGGCAGGACTCATCAGGGCATTTAAGGAAGCGTGATATGGGAGCATTGATCAAGATATGCGGCATAAGACGAAACGAGGATGCGGATTACATTAACGAAGCAAAGCCGGATTATGCGGGATTTATATTTTGGAATAAAAGCTTCAGATATGTTGATCTTGAGACTGCACTCAGACTTAGAGCAAAGATAGATCCTTGTATCAGGACCGTAGCCGTATTCGTGGATGAGAGCTGTGAAAGGATAATCGAAACGGTCAAAAGCGGTGCGGTATCCGTTGTGCAGCTGCATGGGTCTGAAGATGAGACTTATATCCGAAAGCTGAAGGAAGAGCTTCATGATAACACCAAGATATGGAAGGCATATAAGATAAGAAGTGCCGAGGATATAGCCGCAGCCGAGGCCTCCGCCGCAGATGAGATACTATTGGATAACGGTTACGGTACGGGTGAATGCTTTGATCATAAGCTGCTCGGAGACGGAAGCGGTCTCAGCCGTAGATTTATCCTTGCGGGCGGCATGAGACCCGACAATATCGCAGAGGCGATAAAGAAATTCAATCCTTACATGATAGACATATCAAGCGGAGTCGAGACAGATAAGTATAAGGATAAAGATAAGATGATCAGAGCCGTTGAGGCGTGCAGAAGCTGTAGATGAGCCGCTGCTAGTATGTGAAGGGCTGCTTGAGTCAGGTAATACCCGGACAAGTTGACTATGTGTCACGAAGTAAGAATGCTGCAGGAGCATGGCTGTGAGCGCACTAAAGAAGACAAAGGACGGCAGAGTGCCGAGTGAGGCATTTACAGGAAGAATATAAGAAGGGTGGGTCGGTAAGAACTGCCCGGGAGGAAAAAGATGTCAAAAGGAAGATTCGGAATACACGGAGGACAATACATCCCCGAGACACTGATGAATGCGGTGATAGAGCTCGAGGAGGCATACAATCATTACAAAAATGATCCGGAGTTCAATGCGGAGCTTGAAAAGCTCTTTAACGAATATGTAGGAAGACCGTCACTGCTCTACTATGCGGAGAAGATGAGCAAGGATTTCGGAGGCGCAAAGATATATCTTAAGCGTGAGGATCTCAACCACAGCGGCGCACATAAGATAAACAATGCCATTGCACAGGTGCTGCTTGCAAAGAAGATGGGTAAGACCAGAGTTATAGCGGAGACCGGAGCGGGTCAGCACGGCGTTGCAACCGCTACAGCCGCCGCTCTCCTCGGACTTGAGTGTGAGGTCTACATGGGCGAGGAAGACACCAAGCGTCAGGCACTCAATGTATACAAGATGAAGCTGCTGGGAGCCAAGGTACACCCGGTCACAAGCGGAACGGCTACTCTTAAGGATGCCGTATCGGAGACCATGCGTGAGTGGACAAACCGTATAGCGGATACCCATTATGTGCTGGGATCGGTTATGGGACCGCATCCCTTCCCAACTATGATCAGGGATTTTCAGGCAGTTATATCCAAGGAAATCAAGGAGCAGTGTCTGGCAAAGGAGGGAAGACTGCCGGATTACGTGCTTGCCTGTGTAGGCGGAGGATCCAATGCAATAGGAGCGTTTTATCATTTTATTGAGGATAAGGATGTCAAGCTTATTGGCTGCGAGGCTGCCGGAAGAGGTGTTGATACCTTTGAGACTGCGGCAACAATGGCAACAGGAAGACTCGGCATATTCCACGGAATGAAATCATATTTCTGCCAGGACGAGTTCGGTCAGATCGCTCCGGTGTACAGCATTTCCGCGGGACTCGATTATCCCGGAGTGGGCCCTGAGCATGCATGGCTGCACGATACCGGACGTGCGGAGTATGTTCCGGTTACGGATGATGAAGCAGTCGAGGCATTTGAATATCTGTCAAGAACAGAGGGCATAATACCGGCTATAGAGTCGGCTCATGCCATTGCCTATGCCATGAAGCTTGCGCCTACGCTCGACAAGGATAAGATAATGGTTATAAATGTTTCGGGACGCGGAGACAAGGATTGTGCCGCAATCGCACGTTACAGAGGGGAGGATATCCATGACTAAGATCAAAGATGCATTTGCAAAGGGCAAAGCCTTTATACCTTTCGTTACTTGCGGAGATCCCGATCTGGAGACAACGGAGGCTATAGTCAAGGCTATGGCGGAGGCAGGTGCCGATATCATAGAGCTTGGTATTCCATTTTCGGATCCTACGGCAGAGGGACCTGTTATACAGGCTGCCAATATCAGAGCACTTTCAGGCGGTATGACTACGGACAAGGTGTTTGAGCTTGCGGCAAAGCTCAGCAGGGAGGTTGAGGCTCCGCTCGTATTCATGACTTATGCAAATGTCGTATACTCCTATCACAGCAATAAGGAAACAGGCGTGGAAGGAGGAACCGAGGAGTTTGTTAAGCGTATGGCCGAGTGCGGAGTGAGCGGACTCATACTTCCGGATGTTCCTTATGAGGAAAAGGATGATTTTGCGCCGGTATGCAGAAAGTACGGAGTTGATTTCATATCACTTATCGCACCGACTTCACATGACAGGATAAGGATGATAGCAAAGGAGGCAGAGGGTTTTGTTTATTGCGTATCCTCTCTCGGAGTTACAGGTGTAAGAAGCAAGATCACTACCGATACAGGAGCTATGGTAAGGGAGGTACGCAGTGTGTCGGATATTCCGGTTGCCATAGGTTTCGGAATATCTACACCGGAGCAGGCAGCCGAGATGGCAGGATTTTCCGACGGAGCGATAGTGGGTTCTGCGATAGTCAAGCTTGTCGAAGAAAACGGCAGGGATGCAGCAGCTTCCGTCGCCGAATATGTGCGCAGCATGAAGGCAGCTATTGAAGACAAGTGATAAAGTCAAGGAAATTGCAGACACAATAAAATAATGTTTATCAGAAAAGCGGCTTTTAAGGCCGCTTTTCTTCCATGCTAATATCATGAACAAAATTAGCAAGAAAGTTTGCGATATCGTAAAAATCGTGAGATAAATATAATATCCGGAGATATGAATTATATATTCAGTTACCGAAGATCTGACTTGATCACTGCCTGTCAAGGTGCATTATTTATTGTGTATGGATAATATTCTGTAAATATGATAAAATATGACGAATGTATCTAAGGAGGATTAGCCATGAAAGGTAAGATCAACAACCGATTAGGTGATATCAATATTTCAAGTGATGTCATTGCAACTATCGCAGGCTCGGCGGCAGTCGAGTGCTTCGGAGTTGTAGGCATGGCTTCAGTAAGCCTTAAGGACGGCTTTGTAAAGCTGCTCAAGAAGGAATCGTTGGTCAATGGTATCGAGGTCAATGTGAACGAGGACAACTCGCTTTCACTCAAGCTTCACATTATCGTGGCTTACGGAGTGAGCATTTACGCAGTATCTGAGAACCTCATCGAGACAGTAAGATATAAGATCGAAGAGCATACCGGGCTCAAGGTAGAAGCTGTAAATGTTTATGTCGAGAGCGTTCGACCTATCGACTGATCAAGGAGGCTAAAGTTTGTCAATTAATACGATAGATGCCGGACTTCTTAAGAAGTGTTTTATTGCCGGCGCAAACAACTTAGAGAAGAATAAAGAATACATTAACGAGCTCAATGTCTTCCCGGTTCCGGACGGAGACACAGGCACAAATATGTCCATGACCATCATGACCGCAGCCAAGGCTGTAAATGAAGCAGACGGCAGTGACATGAAGGCGGTTACCAAGGCTATGTCAAGCGGCTCCTTAAGAGGCGCAAGAGGTAACTCGGGAGTTATTATGTCACAGCTTATCAGAGGCTTCTGCAAGGCTGTGGAGGAGCATGATTCCATAGATTCCGAGACAGCTGCGGCAGCCTTCAGACGTGCGGCTGAGACAGCTTACAAGGCAGTAATGAAGCCTAAGGAGGGAACCATCCTCACCGTTGCCAAGGGCATGTCGGATAAGATCACCGAGATAGCAGAGGGAACAGAGGATATAGCAAAGCTTTGTGCAGATGTTGTTGAGCACGGCAACGAAGTGCTTCAGAAGACACCGGAGATGCTTCCGGTACTTAAGGAAGCAGGCGTTGTGGATTCCGGCGGAGAGGGTCTCATCACCTTCTTAAGAGGAGCGCTTGCCGTACTTAACGGAGACGAATCGGAGGCAGAGCTTAAGGATGCTGTCGCACCTGCAGTCAGAGACGGCGCATCTCCTGCGGCAGGCAGAGGCAAGATATCCACAGACGATATCAAGTTCGGTTACTGCACAGAGTTCATAGTTAATCTTGATAAGCCGCTTTCACAGGATAAGATCAACGAGTTCAAGGCATTTCTTGAGAGTATAGGAGATTCCATAGTATGTGTAGCCGATGATGAGATGGTCAAGGTACACGTGCATACCAATCATCCGGGCAAGGCATTCGAGAAGGGTATAGAGTTAGGCGCTTCGCTTTCACGCATGAAGGTCGACAATATGCGTGAGGAACATGAGGAAAAGCTTATTCAGAATGCTTCCAAGCTAGCCGCAATGGAGAAGCTTGAGGAGCAGAACACAGGCAGCAAGCCCGAGGCCAAGGCAGAGCGCAAGCCTGTCGCATTTATATCCGTATGCTCCGGCGAGGGACTTAAGACCATCTTCGAGGGACTCGGCGCAGATTATATCATAGGCGGCGGACAGACCATGAATCCGAGCACGGATGATATACTCAATGCCGTAGATGCCGTAAATGCAGACACTGTATTCGTGCTTCCGAACAACAAGAACATCATACTTGCGGCAGAGCAGGCAGCCAAGATCAATAAGGATGTCAAGATACTCGTAGTGCCGACCAAGACCATACCTCAGGGCATTACGGCCATGATCAATTACACCGAGGGCGAGAGTGACGAGGACAATCTCACAGCCATGTCTGAGAGTCTTGCAAATGTCAAGTCCGGTGAGATCACCTATGCGGTACGAAATACCATGATCGACGGTGTCGAGATCAAGGAAGGCAATATCATGTGCATCGGAGACCGAGGCATACTTGCCGTAGGTGAGGTGCTTAACGATACCGCACTTGAGATGATAGGCAAGATGGTTGATGATGAGACCACCATGGTCACTATCTATGCAGGCGAAGGCATAGAGGACGAGGCGGCAGAGATGCTTGCAGATTCTATACGTGCCAAGTATGCCGATATTGACGTAGACGTTGAACGCGGCGACCAGCCTGTATATTATTACATCGTAAGCGTAGAGTGATCTTATAAATTAATATTTAATATATGGAACTTACCGCACTTAAGGGAATAGGGGATAAGACTGCCGAGGCATTTAAGCGCCTCGGCATTTTCAGTGCGGAGGATCTGATAAGATTCTACCCGAGGAGCTACGAGAGCTTCGATAAGCCCAAGGCTCTGTATGAGCTTGAACCCGGCAAGATACAGACTGTCGAAGGTGTACTCACAAAGGATGCTTCTGTCAACCGCTTTAACGGAATGACTATTGTAAATGCTTATCTCGCCGATATGACAGGAAGACTGCAGCTTTCCTGGTATAATTCACCATTTATAAAAAACAGTCTCAGGGAAGGCATGCATCTCGTATTCCGAGGCAGGGTATACGAGAAAAATGGTAAGCTCATCATGGGTCAGCCCAAGATCTATCAGGCAGAGAGCTACAGGGAAAAATACGAGGGCAGGCTTATGCCCATATATCCTCTTACCAAGGGCATCAGCAACAACACCATAGTTAAGGCTGTTTCCGAAGCTCTAACCATATGCAGACATACGGGAGAGTACCTGCCGGAGAGCATAATCGACGAATATGGTCTCAAATCACTTGATGTAACAGCTATAAGACTGCATTTTCCAAGGAGCGGCGAAGAGCTTGAGGCATCAAGGCGAAGAGCCGTGTTTGATGAGTTCTTTCTCAACAATCTCGCGGGAGCAAGACTGAGCGAGAGAGCAAAAAAGCTCACAAGCGTATATCGCTGCAAGCCGGATTTCGGACTCATCAGATTCATTGCCGATCTGCCCTTTGAGCTTACAGCAGGACAGCTCAAGGCATACAAGGAGATCAATGCCGATATGTCCTCGGGAAGAGTCATGAACAGACTCGTAGAGGGTGACGTTGGTTCGGGTAAGACTATGGTAGCCATGCTCGCCATGCTCTTTGCGGCGCTTAACGGATATCAGGCGGCTATAATGGCACCTACTGCTGTGCTTGCGACACAGCATTTCGAAACCTTTAACAGAATGCTTGAAAAAAGTGAGTTTTTTGACGGCAGGATAAGCACGGTTTTGCTCACAGGCTCAATGAGCACAGCCGACAGGAAGGAAGCCTTAAGCCGCATCAGGAGCGGAGAGGCTAATATCATAATAGGCACACATGCCTTGTTTCAGGATAAGGTCGAATACAAATCACTCGGTCTCATCGTAAGTGACGAACAGCACAGGTTCGGAGTAGGACAGAGAGAGGCACTTTCGGGCAAGGGAGATATGCCGCACACACTTGTCATGAGTGCGACACCCATACCGCGTACACTTGCCATTATAATGTACAGCAATATGGATATCTCGCTCATCAAGGAGAGGCCGCAGGGACGTCTGCCTATCAAAAACTGTGTCGTAGGCCCGAGCTACCGCAGGACAGCCTATAAATTCATCTTTGACGAGATAAAAAAAGGCAGACAGGCGTATATCATCTGTCCTGCCATAGAGGAAGCCGAGGAAGAGGAGAACGAGTCCTTAGGCGGAAAAACCGCAAGTGAAAAAACTGCGGCAAAATTGGAAAATGTTACAGATTATACAGAAAAGCTTCGTAAGATAGTTCCGGAAGGTGTCAGCATAGCCATGCTCCACGGAAGGATGAAAAATGACGAAAAAGATGCGGTCATGAAGCATTTTAAGGAACATGAGACAGATATACTTATATCGACAACGGTAGTCGAGGTAGGTGTGGACGTACCCAATGCCACAGTCATGATGATCGAAAATGCAGAGCGCTTCGGACTTGCCGAGCTGCACCAGCTAAGAGGCAGAGTCGGTCGAGGCGAGGAGCAGTCCTACTGTATAATGATCAATACCTCCGATTCGGAAAAGGCAGCAGAGAGACTCGGCATACTCAATAACTCCAATGACGGTTTTCAGATCGCTGAGGAGGATTTAAGGCTCAGAGGCCCCGGAGATGTGTTCGGGGTAAGACAGAGCGGAGACATAGATTACAGGATAGCGGACATATATAGGGATGCAGCGATAATGAAAGACGCTGCGGCTGCGGTTAAGGAGCTTATGGACAGGGATCCGGAGCTTGACGAGCCGGAGCATCAGCGCTTAAGGTGCATATCGGACGAATATCTTGAGAAGGGATATATAGTATAAATGAGAGTAATAGCAGGAAGTGCAAGAAGTATTCCGCTTATCGCGCCGTCGGGCAACAATACGAGACCAACGACGGATAAGATCAAGGAAACACTTTTCAACATATTGCAATATGATGTGCAGGGAGCCGTGTTCTACGATATCTTCGCAGGCTCGGGAGCGATAGGCATAGAGGCATTAAGCCGCGGAGCGGAGCGTGCCGTGTTTGTTGATACGAGCAGGGATGCCATCAATTGCATTACCGCAAATGTAAAAAAATGCAAGTTCACGGACAAGAGCCGGATAGTCAAGGCTGATGCTTCACAGCTTTCGGCTTATTTTAAGAAAAATGAGACTGAAAATGATGCACAGCTCATCATTTTCATGGATCCGCCTTATGAGCGTGATCTGGAGATGCCTGTATTAAGGGCTATAGCAGAGAGCGGAGTGCTTAAGGAAGACGATATTATCATAGTCGAGGAAGCGATACGCTATGAATTGGAGCTTCCGGAAGAACTCGGACTTGAGATATACAGGGTCAAGGAATATAAAAACCAGAAACATTTGTTCATCAGAAAGAGATGAATTTAAATTAAATAATAGAAGCAAACAGGGAGCTGTCCGAAACAAAACGGGGTTGTAAGCGATTGATAAGGGCGCAGTCGGAAGCTGTCTGAAGAGCAATAAAAACGGACTTAAGGGAGAGAGGTCTGATTATGAAAGAAACTATTTGGATTTATCCGGGAAGCTTTGATCCGGTGACATACGGACACTTAAATATCATCGAGCGCGCGGCTAAGCTGTGCGGAAAACTTGTGGTCGGAGTGCTTGAAAATTCTGACAAAACTTCGTTGTTTTCCATGGATGAACGTGTTAATATGTTACGTGAAGTAGTAAAAGGACTTGACAATGTGGAAGTAACGAGTTTTTCGGGACTTCAGGCGGATTTTTATAAACAGAGACATGCCGACGCGGTCGTAAGAGGTATCAGAGACGATCGTGATTATGATTACGAGCTTTTCCTGGCGCGCGGCATTCAGATGCTGATACCCGAATACGAAGTCGTTTTCCTTGCGACGGATCTTAAGTATGCCTGTGTCAATTCAAGTACCGTCAGAGCACTCGGAGCATACGGCGGTGAACTCAGTCCGTTTGTGCCAAGCTATATAGAGCAGAAGGTCAAGGAAAAGTTTAAGGAGAAATATTTATGAGCAGCAAGATCGAGCAGATCATTGATGAGTTAGACGAATATATTGGTGAGTGCAAATACCAGCCTTTTTCAAACAGTAAGATAATAGTTAATAAGGACGAGCTTGACGAGTATATCGTGGAGCTTCGCATGCGTGTGCCGGACGAGATCAAGAAATATCAGAAGATCATTTCACAGCAGGATGCCATACTTGATGACGCAAGAAGTCAGGCACAGAATATGATTAACGACGCACAGCAGCAGATAGATGTGCTTGTTAGCGACCATGAGGTTATGCAGAGAGCATATGAGCGTGCGAATGAGCTGGTTGATGCGGCACACGGACAGGCTGATTCCATAGTTAATCAGGCTGTAAGCGATGCCAACAATATCCGTGAGGGTGCCATGCAGTATGCGGATAGCCTTCTTGCGGAGATACAGAATATCATCTCCGGCACGGCTTCGGAGAGCAGACAGAAGCTTGATCAGATGTTTGCTTCGCTCGAATCTGTATACAATGAGTGCGCAACAAACCGCAGTCAGCTGACAGTTAACAATACTACTCCCGAGCAGAATGATTATGAAGATGAAAATGCTGAGCAGTGATATCGAGGCGGTTATCTTTGACCTCGACGGAACCTTGGCAGATTCAATGTGGATGTGGGCAGATATCGATCGCGAATATCTGTCCCGTTTTGCGTTAGAGGAAAAGCCGGAGCTGATGGGCGAGGTAGCCGGTATGAATATGGTCGAGACGGCAGTCTTCTTCAAGCAGCATTTTCATATACCGGACAGCATAGATAAGATCATAGCCGACTGGATAGAGATGTCGCTTGATAAGTATAAGCATGAGGTGAACCTCAAGCCCTATGCCGCGGATCTGCTTAAGTTCCTTAAGGCAAACGGAATCAAGACAGCCATAGCATCATCCAATGCGATAGAGATGATAAGAGCCTGCCTTAAATCAAACGGTGTTGAGGATATGTTTGATGCCGTTGTTTCGGCAAGCGAGGTCGAGCACGGCAAGCCGGCTCCGGATGTATATCTGCTTGCAGCCAAGCGTATAGGAGCGGATCCGGCGAAGTGCCTTGTGTTCGAGGACATACCGGCAGGATTGAGAGCCGGCAAGGCAGCAGGCATGAAGACTATAGGCGTAAGCGATAAGTATTCGGAAGGCAGCGAGAGCGAGATGAGAGCCGAAGCGGACAGGTATTATCCGGGCTTCAAGGAGTTCCTTGAGGCAGAAGGCGTGATCGGCTGAGCAGATTTTATCAGTGTATGGTTTCTGTCTTATGTGGATAAAGGCTTAAAAAGACCGGAGATATGTCGATAACTATGTTCGGGAAATCGTGGGAGAAGGAATAAGAGTGCAGCAGATAAGAGTGCCGCAGGCTGAGGCAGGAAGACGCATAGACAAGTATCTGATGAAATACTTTGATGCGGCTCCCAAGAGCTTCATTTACAAGGCCTTCAGAAAAAAGAATATCAAGCTTTGCGGAAAACGTGCCGCAGGAAATGAATTGCTCAACGAGGGAGATCTTATTGAGCTTTTTTTCTCTGACGAAACAATTGCGTCAATGCGGAAAACGCCCGTCGGAAACCATAAAGTGCCGGCTGGAGACAAAGCAACATTAAGGGAGTACTGCGAGATAGTCTATGAGGATAAGGACGTAATATTTGCCGACAAGAGGGAGAATGTGCTGAGTCAGAAGGCGGAGCCGGGGGACTACAGCCTCAATGAGGCTCTCTTAGACTACTGCGGCGGCAAGCCGGAGGCTTCAAGCTTCGTTCCTTCGGTATGCAATCGTATAGACCGCAATACTACAGGGCTTGTGTGCTTTGCGAAAAGCTACAAAGCTGCAAGACTGCTCTCCGAGATGCTCAGAGACAGAAGCCTTGAAAAGTATTATCTTGCTGCTGTTTCCGGAGTTGTGAATGAAGCCGCACATGTTGAAGCATGGCTCGTTAAAGATAAAAAGAGCAATAAGGTTACGGTATCCGACAGACCGAGTGCAGGAGCAGAACACATAGAGACAGCCTTCAGACCTATAGATGGGGCGGAGGCAGAAATGCTCGGTATAGGATGTGCCGGAACCGGAGAACTATTTTCATCAACAGACAGAGAACAGAAGATTGATTCAATAAGCATGGAATTATCTAAGCCTAAGTTAAGTGGCAATGATATTGCTACAGAACGAATAAGTGGCTTAAATAGAGTAGTTGGGTTAAATAAAAATGTATCAAGAGTTGCATCCGGCAGGCTCAGAAATCATCAGTACACGATAGTCAAGGTCGAGCTTATCACAGGCAAATCTCATCAGATTAGAGCACAGCTTGCAGCCTTGGGACATCCGCTCTTGGGAGATCCTAAGTACGGCAGCAGAGAGCTTAATAAGTATCTTGCGGAAGAGTACGGAATAAGATCACAGCTCTTACATGCGTGGGAGATGCATTTTCCAAAGGATACTTCGTCACCGCTTGATACATTCGCGGGCAAGTCGGTAAGGACCAAGACACCGGAGTGGGTGAAGCAGCTTAGAATAGAATAATAAACAGATGATCGCTATATAAAATAATCAAAATAATTGATAAAAACCTGAGGAGTGAGGTGAATAAGGCTTCGATTGTCAGAATGAAAATGGACAATCGGAAAGAATATGTTCACAAACTCCTCTTTTTTTATTAAGTTAATTATCAAAATATTAAAAAATTTAGTACATTAACGCATGCACTAATTCAAGTGCAATTCAAGCGGTTGTTAACAAGTTGTACAAATAGTTTACAATTTTCATAGTCAAAACTACCAATAAAAAAAGAAAATCATGTATTCACTTGTTAATGTTTACCTCAAAGTTGGCGACAACTGATTTTATAAGAATAAGCTTTCATCTACAATGCCAAATATCAAAACAAACAAAGTTCATGTGTTTGGATGGGGGAAGCAAGTGAAGATTCCAAAGTTTATAAAAGCTGTACAGCATTACAAAGAGGTACCGCATGTAAGCGATCCGAGAGCTGAAATCAAGTTTAAGCTCGCACAGTTCGGACTTAAGGATAAGATCAAGCCCGGTATGCGAATAGCGGTAACGGCGGGAAGCCGAGGCGTTGACGGAATGGTCGATGTCATAGCTCAGATCATACAGGAGATCAAGGACTGCGGAGGAGAGCCTTTCGTATTCCCATCGATGGGAAGTCACGGCGGTGCAACAGCAGAGGGACAGGAAGCAATGCTGCGCAGCCTCGGATATACAGAGGATGTTATCAAGTGTCCTATACTCTCAGATATGCAGCCGGTACTAATCGGTGAAACAGAGTTGGGAACTCCGTGTTACATAGACAGAAATGCCTGGGAGGCAGACGGAGTAATAGTTGTAAACCGCATCAAAAAGCATACCGATCAGAATAACAAGACTGAGAGCGGATTGCTCAAGATGATGACCATAGGCATGGGCAAAAAGGTCATGGCCACATATGTACACTCACGCGGTGTATGGGGACTTGTAAATATAATCCCGGCGAACGGAAAATATGTATGTCGTAATCCTAAGGTCAATGTTATCTGCGGAGTTGCGCTTCTTGAGAATCAGGAAGACAAGCTTGGATATCTTGAGGTAGTAAACGGATACGACATTCCGGACAGAGAGCCTGAGCTCTTCAAGATGGCAGACAAGCTCTATCCGCATCTTCCGTTCAAGACCTGCGATTTCCTGATCATACGCAGAGGCGGCAAGGAGATAAGCGGAACCGGTGTTGATTCAAATATGATAGGCAGATACGGAGTATGGGGCTTATATGAACCGGAGAAGCTCTTCGCTGCAGGAGAAAACGAAGATTTCAGAGGCGATCCTCTTATTGATAAGATAGCACTTCTGGATCTTACAGATATAAGCCATGGTAATGCCATAGGCGTAGGTCAGGTAGATATTATAACCAAGAAGTACTACAATAAGATAGATTTTAATGCTACCTATACCAACGGGTTGACGACAACCTTCCTTCAGAAGATCAAGATACCGTATCCGGCAGAGACAGATAAGGCTGCAATACAATTAGGTATGAATTGTATTAACGGACTTACAAGACTTGAGGGACAGAAGAATGACGATACTGTCAAGGTATGTGTAATAGACAGTACCTTGCATGAAGGCAAGTTCTTAGTCTCCAAGGGTCTGTACGAGGTGCTTAAGCAGAGAGACGATATCGAGTTTATAGGAGATTTCAAGGAACTTGAATTCGATAAGGAAGAAAACCTGATCAGCAATCCGCTTGTTGAAGAATAATTGAGAAAAGGCAGAGCTGAGGATTTGTATTCAAAGAAAGAAAGACACGAGCTTATAACCGAAAAGGTCATTACATCCGTGTACGCCAACCATCTTAAATACGGCGACAGACTTCCGAGTGAAAATCAGCTGTCAAATGCACTTGATGTATCAAGAGCAAGTATACGAGAAGTATATAATGCACTGGATATTATAGGTATAGTTGAAAGCAGACGAGGAGAGGGAACTTTCCTAAAGAGCGGAGACGGCGGCAATGAGATGATATTCAAGATCATGATGCTGGCGCTCTACAATGACAATACCGATGTTTATGAGATAATGGAAATACGAAAAATCATAGAGACCGGTATAGCCGAAAAGGCGGCACAGTTTCGTTCGGATGAGGATGTCAGGCAATTACGAAAATGCATAAAGGAAATGAAGAACTGTAATGACGGTAACCGTCTCAGTGAACTTGACAATATACTGCATTCAATAATCGGTAAGGCTTGCGGTAATCCGCTTCTTTGCAATCTCTCGGGAATAATATCGAGTCTCACTATAAGCTCGATAAAGGAGCATTGGAATTACATTACATTTGATAAAAAACCGGATACAAGGCAACAGACCTTTGAACAACATAAGGAATTGGTTGATGCCATTATCAACAGAAAGCCTAATATAGCAAAAATGCTTATGGAAGAACATCTGGATTTTGTATGCATGAGTCTTGAGAGATATAAGAAACGTTTTGCGGAATATGAGGCTGAGATAAAGACAAGGGCAAGAGTTGCGGAGATGTCCGGACAGGCAACACAAAAAGGGTAACAACCGGAATCGTTAGGATTGGGGTAAAATTGATACTAAGGATTACGGAAACAATATTTTTTACAGGAGGAACATTTATGAAAAGGAGAATTTTTGCAGGAGTGATGGCAGCTGCTATGATGCTTTCCTTAGCAGCATGCGGCGGATCATCAACATCAACAACAACTGCAGCCGCAGGAGAGACAGCAGCTGCAGAGGCAGAGAGCACAGAGGCAGCTGCTTCAAGTGACGAGCAGGTAACGATCAAGCTTGGCCACATTCAGGCAGAGTCAGATGTTTGGCATCTTGCTTCAGAGGTACTTGCAGAGAAGGCTGCAGAGTACTCAAACGGAACTATCAATATCGAGATCTATCCTAACTCAACACTCGGCGGAGACCGTGATATGGCTGAGGGAATGCAGATGGGAACCGTAGATATGGCTCTTATCGCAGGTGTATTGTCAAACTTTGACGATTCTATCTCACTTCTTGAGATCCCTTATATCTTCCACAGTGATGAAGAGTTCGAGAAGATCGTTTACGGTGATTGCGGTGAGGAGATAGCTCAGAACGTACTCGACAGTTCAGGAATCCGTATCCTTGACTGGTGGGAGAGAGGTCCTCGTCTTATCACATCTTCAAAGCCGATCAACAGCCTTGCAGATGCTAAGGGACTTAAGATCCGTCTTCCTGAGATCAAGGCTATGCAGGAGGTATTCACAGCATGGGGAATGGCTCCTACAACAATGAGCTGGTCTGAGGTTTACACAAGCCTTTCACAGGGTGTTATCGATGCACAGGAGAACCCGATCCCATTCTTCTATTCAGGATCTATCTATGAGGTTAACAAGTACATCGCTGATACAAAGCATAAGTATGAGTATGTTTGCGTAACAATGGCTGATTCAACATGGAACAAGCTCAGCCCTGCTCAGCAGGAGGCTCTTCAGAAGGCTTGTGATGATGCAACAGCATATCATAACGAAAATGTTAAGAAGATCGCCGAGGAAGATCTCAAGGATATGGAAGAGAACCATGGCGTAACAGTAACAGAGCCGGATACATCAGAGTTCATCGCTATTGCAGATGAGGTTGCTCCTAAGTATGCAGAGAGCATCGGATGCACAGATCTTTACAACAAGATCCAGGAAGAGCTCGGAAGATAATATTCGGAATTTGAGTTGATAATATCTGTATATTAAGTACAGACTATCGGTAAATACAGGAAGGTCTTCGATGGAGGATTAAATAAGTCTGTATCGAAGCCTTCCTTATAAGAACCGATGATGTTGTATACGGACGAATTCAGTATACAAGCTGAATCGTTCTTCGCAAGATACCGGGGTTTTGGGGGGTATTTGATGAAAAAAGCAGAAGACATCTTATTAAAGGTGACAGGCTGGTTTATGGCAGCATTGATATTTGCCATGATGGTGGATGTATTTGCAGCCGTAATATCAAGATATGTATTGAAGAGTTCCATACCTTTTGCAGAGGAGCTTGGAAGATACATATTCGTATGGATAACATTTACAGGAATGGCGAGATGCGTTGCTACCGACAAGCATGTAGCACTGGATCTTCTGTCGCATGCACTTCACGGTGGCAAGAAGAAGGCATGGGAACTTGCAATTAATGTTATATCGATGGTTTTCTTTGGATTTATCACATGGTCGGGAGTTATGCTCTGCATGGTAGGAGCCAAGCAGAAGAGCCCTACTATGAGAATCCCTATGCAGTATATGTATGTGATCATACCTATCTGCGGAATACTCAGTCTGTTCTTCCTTATAATGAAGATCAGCAGACTTCTTAAGAAAGAGGAGGCGGCAGCATGATAGGAGTACTCTTATTCGGAATATTCTTCGTATTCCTGTTCTTCGGACTTCCGGTAGGCTTTGCACTCGGTGTGGCATGTATCGGAGGTGTAGCATATGGAAACTACCCTGTCAGCATACTGACACAGAGATTTTTCACAGCGGTAGATTCATTCCCGCTTATGGCTATTCCGCTCTTTATGCTTGCAGGAGCAATCATGGGACACGGCGGAATTACCAAGAGAATTATTGATTTTGCTCTTTGCTTTGTAGGACATATCAGAGGCGGACTTGCCATGGTTGTTGCCATTACAGGTATTATCATGGGAGGTATCTCAGGTTCGGGTGTTGCCGATGCTGCTGCTATCGGTGCAATCATGGTTCCTGAGATGTCAAAGAGAAAATACGACAGACCGTTTTCCGGTGCGTTGTGTGCATGCTGCGGTTCGATAGGACTTATTATTCCTCCTTCGATCGCAATCATCATCTATGCTACTACCGCAAATGTTTCTATCGGTGATCTCTTTATGGCAGCTTATGCTCCGGGTATATGTATAGGTGTGGGATTCCTGCTCTTCTGCTATATCATCGGACGTATAAAGCATTATCCTAAGGGAGAGAGAGTAGCAAAGGGGGAGACATGGCGCAGATTTAAGGATGCCGTATGGGCACTCCTTATGCCTCTTATCATAGTATTCGGTATCAGGGGCGGAATCTTTACAGCAACCGAGGGCGGAGCTGTTATCAGTGTGTATGGACTTCTCGTAGGTATGTTCATCTATAAGGAGATCACTATCAAGGATCTTCCGGCAGTACTGCTTGAGGCTGCCGAGAGTACAGCTACCATAGGTACAATTATCTGTGCGACGACCCTGTTCAGCTGGCTTCTTACAAGTGAGCAGATACCGGCTAAGATTACAAACTGGCTGATAAGCCTTACAAGCAACAAGTATCTGCTGCTCCTGCTTATAAATGTGCTTCTGCTTATAACAGGTATGTTTATCGATTCGGGTCCGGCTATCATGCTTCTTGCACCTATCCTTTGCCCTGTAGCTACTTCACTCGGAGTTAACCTTGTTCAGTTCGGACTTGTTATGGTTATCAACCTTACAATAGGACTGCTTACACCTCCGGTAGGAACTGCTATGTATGTAGGATCGAACGTGGCGGGTGTACCTATCAAGGACATATCGCGAGCGTTGCTGCCGTTTATAGGAATCATGTTTGCGGTATTGATGCTCGTAACTTATGTGCCGGCATTTACAGGCTGGGCATTTTAATCAAAATATTTGAATATGCTTATATCGGTATCGGGGAGTCGTCAGGCTCCCCGATATTATTTACTCATAGGAAATTGCGTTCTATGAGATAATAAACGCATCACGGGATGTGCGCTCTCGCAAAGGAAAAATGTCGCAATCCGGTTTCGAAAAATAAAAAAAATTATATTTTTGAAAGCGGACGCTTACATATATTGCCGGCAGACAGTATAATAAAAGCATCAAGGCAGTTTCAAGAAATGAAAAAATTTCAATTTTTGAAAGCGGGTGACTATATGAAAATAATAACGAGGGAAAAATATCTCAATAGAATAATTGAACTGAATGGCACTCCTGATATCAAGATCATTACGGGCATTCGTCGATCCGGTAAATCCAAACTGATGCAGGCATATATTAAGTATCTGAAAAGCAATTTTGAAAACATCAACATTATCTTCATTGACTTTATGGATTTAGCGTATGAAGAAATCAAGGAATACCATGCCTTACATGCCTATGTGGAAGAACATTATCAGGAAAGCAAAACGAACTATCTGTTTGTAGATGAAGTACAGATGTGTCCAAAGTTTGAGTTGGCAATCAATAGCCTATACTCCAAGGGAAAATATGACATCTATGTAACAGGCTCTAATGCTTTCCTGTTGAGTGCGGATCTGGCAACTCTGTTTACCGGACGATATATTGAAATTCATGTGTTTCCTTTCAGCTTCCGGGAATATTGCCAATATTATGATGATATCAGCGATAAAGATAAGCTTTTTGAGGATTACACAATCAAGGGTGGTTTAGCCGGTTCTTATGCTTACAGAACAGAAAAAGACAGAACAAACTATATTAATGAAGTCTATGAAACCATCGTCACAAGAGATCTGGTACAGAAGTACGCTTTGCCGGACACTTTTGTTTTACAACGTCTGAGCGAGTTTCTTATGGATAACATCAGCAACCTGACTTCTCCTAATAAGGTCAGTCAGTTGCTTACAGCAAATGAGACTCCGACAAATCATGTTACCATCAGCAGATACATTAAATATCTGTGCAATGCTTTTGTATTTTATGATATTAAGAGATACGATATCCGTGGCAAGAAATACCTTGAAAGTTCCGAGAAGTTCTATTTGTGTGACAACGGTATTCGATATGCAATACTCGGAAGCAGAAATATGGATTATGGCAGAGTATATGAAAATATCGTTTGCATCGAACTCCTTCGCCGCGGGTACGATGTTTATGTCGGCAAGCTCTACCAAAAGGAAATAGACTTTGTTGCTCAGAGAGGCAGTGAGAAGATTTATATTCAGGTAAGCGACAACATTTCCGGACAGGAAACATTTGAGAGAGAATGCTCTCCTCTGCTTCAGATTCGAGATGCTTATCCGAAAATGATTATTGCTCGAACAAAACATCCGAAATATAGCTATGAAGGAATCGAGATTTATGATATAGCTGATTGGTTGCTGGAAGAATGAATATTGCGAGCGAGTGGCTACAGATACGATCGATAATGTCGGCAGGGATATGATTTCGGAATTGCACTTGTGATTTTCCATAGAATGAATATAATAAAAATGTGATTACAAACACGAAAATATCAATAATAATGTGAATGTAATCACGGATTTATTAATAAAAATGTGATTATAATCACACATTTATTAATAATAATGTGATAGAAGCCACTGAAACAATAATAATAGTGTGAAAGGGGAATTTATGGAACGATTTATTTTGAAAAAGTTGCTGGACTGGAAGAATTCTCCTTATCGGAAACCTCTGATACTAAAAGGGGTACGTCAGGTCGGAAAAACCTGGATATTAAAAGAATTCGGCAAACGATATTATGAAAACACTGCTTATTTCAACTTTGATGAAAATGAGGAGTATAAACAATTCTTTGAAACGACTAAAGATGTCAATCGCATCTTGCAAAATTTGATGTTGGTAAGCGGTCAGAAGATCATTCCGGAAAAAACACTCATTATTTTTGATGAGATACAGGACTGTCCTAAAGTTCTCAATTCGATGAAGTATTTTTGTGAGAATGCACCGGAGTATCATATAGCCTGTGCAGGATCATTGCTGGGAATTGCTTTGGCAAAGCCATCTTCATTTCCGGTAGGCAAGGTCAACTTCATGCAGATCGATCCTATGACATTTTCAGAATTTCTGATTGCCAACGGAGATGAAAATCTCGTTACGTATATGCAAAGTGTGGATAAGATCGAGCCTATCCCGGATGCATTCTTCAATCCTTTATACGAGAAATTGAAGATGTACTATGTTACAGGAGGAATGCCTGAATCAGTACTGATGTGGACCGAGGCACGAGATGTTTCAGCTATGCAGGAAGTTTTGTCCGGTATTATCAGTGCATATGAGCGTGATTTTGCAAAACATCCCAGTATCAGTGAATTTCCAAAGATTTCGATGATTTGGAAGTCTATTCCGTCTCAGCTGGCAAGGGAAAACAAGAAGTTTATTTACAAGGTCGTTAAGGAGGGGGCGAGAGCCCGTGAATATGAGGATGCATTGCAATGGTTGGTTGATGCCCGGCTGGTGTATAAGATATATCGCAGTTTGGCTCCGGGCTTGCCGATAGCAGCCTACGATGACCTCTCAGCCTTTAAAATATATTTGGTGGATGTTGGATTACTTCGGAGCCTCGCACAGTTGTCACCGACAGTATTCGGCGAAGGAAATCGCCTATTCACAGAATTTAAAGGTGCATTGACCGAAAATTTTGTACTTCAGAGCTTGATTACGCAGTTTGAAGTGACTCCGAGATACTGGGTGCAAACAAATCCTCCTTATGAGATTGACTTTCTTCTCCAAAGAGAAAATGATATTTTTCCGATTGAAGTTAAATCCGAAACCAATATAACAGGCAAGAGTCTGAAGAAATTTAAGGAGCTTTTCCCGGATAAAGTCAGACTCAGAGTACGTTTTTCTATGGAAAATCTTAAACTTGATAATGATGTGCTGAATATTCCATTGTTCATGGCAGACCAAACAGATAAGCTGATAGGTATGGCATTAGAGTGCGGAAACTGATTATTTAATTAGCTTGCGATAAATCGTATGCTTATACATCAACAATTATGGTACAATATCCTATAATTATGCAATCGGATAAGCACTAATCACTATGAACGACACAAGCAGTAAAGCAACAGCCGTTTAACAGATCTCGGAGGGAATACTACGGATACTTTGTTTGAGAATACCGGAATAAAACAAAAGGTCATAGATGAGATCATCGACTTGGCCAAACAATATGATATTCATAAAGTAATACTCTTCGGTTCGAGAGCCAGAGGCGACTACAAGGAACGCAGTGATATCGACATAGCCTTCAGCGGAGGCAAAGCCGCAGCTTTTATGCTGGATGTAGATGAAAAGACATCAACATTGCTGGAATTTGATATCATTGACTTGGATAAACCGGTGCAAAGTGGATTATTGGATTCGATAATGAATGAAGGAAAAGTGTTGTATGAGAAAGTTTGACAATTTCAAATCTGCCTTAGCAAATATGGAAGATATCTATTCTTGCGAGGAACCATACAGCAATGTGGAAATTGCAGGGATGGTAGGACTGTATGAAATATGTTTTGAGCAGGCATGGAAGGCAATGAAGGAAATATTGCAGAACAACGGATATGCCGAAGGTGCAACAGGCTCTCCGAAAACCATACTCAAGACAGCGTACAAGGCCGGGATGATAAGCGATGAAGAGATATGGATGGCAGCGCTTATATCAAGAAATAATGTTGCACATGCGTACAATGAAGCTATAGCACTGGATATAATCAAGCAGGCCAAGGAAAAATACTATGATATGTTTGTCACTTTGGAACAGGCGATAGAGCGAGAGTGGCTGTAAGCCTGCGACAAAAGATAATCAAGTAATGAACGACACAAGCAGTAAAGAAAAAATTAATATATTCATAGCCTGCCACAAGCCAAGCTATGTACCGGATAATCCTTTGCTTTATCCGGTACAGGTCGGTGCCGAGCTTACGGATAAGCGCCTTAAAGGCATGCAGCCCGATAACGAGAGTGACAACATCTCGGCCAAGAACCCATATTACTGCGAGCTTACGGCGCAGTACTGGGCGTGGAAGCATGCAGACTGCGATTATTACGGTTTCTTTCATTACAGGAGATACCTTGCATTCGACAAGGTATGCGAGGTGCAGGCAGACGGAAGTATAGATGGAAAGCGCATAACCCCCTATATCGAACTCGACAATGTCTGGGATGATCTCTCCTGCCACAAAATTGACGAGAAATCGATGCGTGAGCTGATAAGGGACTATGATATACTTACCGTGTACAGAGAACGCATCAATACGAGCGTGTACGAGCAATACTGCAGATATCACAACAGGGCGTGTCTCGACAAGGCGATAGAGATACTTAAGGCAAGGCATCCGGAGTACAGCACTGCGGCAGACAGATATATGTCTTCGCATGAAGTATACTATATGAATATGTACATAATGCGTAAGGACATATTCCGTGAGTACATGAGTTGGCTCTTTGATATACTTGAGGAGTACGAGCGATGCGCGGGTATGTATCTTAGCTCGGAGGCTGCCTATGATACTGTAAATGTATCCGGCTGCGAGCTTCCGAAAGCTGATATTGATGCAGCGGTAGAGCTTAAGGCTGATGTAAATGCATCCGCCGATAAGGCGGCAGCCGGAATTAAGGATACAGACAGCAAAACAGCTACAGACTCACAGCAGGGCAGAGATGACGGACATGGACTTATCGAGCCGCGTATCATGGGCTTCCTTGCAGAACGCCTCTTCGGCATATACTATACCTACAAGTTAAACCAAGGAGCAAAGTGCGGAGAACTAAGATACATCAAGTTCTACAACACCGATCCTGATGCCAAGACAAGCACTACCGAGATAAGGAGCTTCAGCGTAGGACCGCTTAAGCTCAAGATAGACATGCGTAAGCTCAACCGCCTCTTCCCTGCAGGCAGCAGACGAAGGATGCTGATCAGGGGATTGATGCTGAGATAAGGCAATGCCGCAGATAAATCAGGCAGAAACGATAATGCCGATATATGCAGGAAATAAAAAATCGGGGAAACTAATTTATACAATTAAATGCGTTTACAGACCATATTAAAACCTGATAAAGCCATATGCAATGAGCAGGAGCTGTACTTTCACGAGAAAGACGGCTCGCTCTTTGTTGACGGCTTTTTTAACATGTTCTATATAGAAAAGCATAAGTATTACACCGATCTTGATAAGCTCCGGCTTAAATTAAGCCTAGGTGGCTGGAGTGAGATAATACTTATGCATGATCAAAGCGAGCTGTCAACTCACACGCTTGAAGCAGGCATAACAAAAGAATATGAGTTTGAGTTTCCTTATGCCGAATACGATAAGGGAGTATTCTGGTTCAAGCTCAGACCCGGACAGTCAGACTTAAGCTCAGGTTTAAACTCAAATTTAGGTTCAGACACGGTTTCAAGCCAAGGCTCAGGCACAAGCTCAAACCAAGGCTCAGACTCAAGCTCAAGATCAAGTTCCGATGTAGGAGATAGCTCCGACAACAGTATTTATTCCGAGCAGGACAAAATAATAGCCGGATATTACGAAGGAAGCTCCGCAGCGCCGGAGAGAGATGTAAATATAGCCGTAGACATATGCACATACAGGCGCGAGGAGTATGTACTGCGTAATATGCAGAGTTTGTGCAAAAGTATATATCATGACGAAAGCAAGGAAGTGAGAGAGCATCTCACGGTAATGCTTATAGATAACGGTCATACCATAGCAGAGCATGAGGAACTAAGCCGGCTCATTCAGTCCGAGTCGGATCTGCGACTTTTTACCAATAAAAATGCAGGCGGAGCGGGAGGCTTTACCAGAGGCATGCTCGAAGTCATCAAGAGCAATGAGTCATTAAAGGCAGGCTGCACAGCAGAAACCAACTCAGAGAGGAATCCTCAGACTTACGGCGAAAAAATTTCCGGACAAGCAGAAATTATAAACTGCGGCGCCTCAGATACAAACAAAAAACAGACGCCATTTACCCATATACTTATCATGGATGATGATGCCGTATTCGACCCGGATGTATTTGTACGAGTGTATGGACTCCTAAGCATGCTTAAGGAAGAATATAAGGACATTACAGTCGGCGGAGCCTTGATGAGAGAAGATATGCCTTACTGTCAGGCCGTAAGCGGAGAGTATTACGAGGGAGGTATGGCATGCAATCCTTATCCTATGAAGGATATGCGTGAATATGACAACTGTGTATCGCCACATATGTGTGAGCCTTATATCAGGAAGAACGCCTATAGCGGATGGTGGTGCTGCTGCTTCTCGATCAATACAGTAAACAAAGATAATCTGCCGTTGCCTATATTTATTCATTGCGATGATATAGAATATGGCATAAGAAATCAGGATAAAGGTATAGTGTACTTAAACGGCATATGTGTATGGCATAAGAGCGCAGACCAAAATGTGCCGGGAGCAAATCGCTATTATGATATAAGAAACAAGCTCATCACACTTAACCTGCATGATAAGTTGACTAAGGCAAGAGCAGTTAAGACCGTCCTTAGAGCCATGACAGCAAGCTATATGGCAAGAAGAGACAGCGAGAGCTATCTCGCATACCGTGGATGTGTGGATTACTGCAAGGGAAGTGATTTTCTGCTCAATACCGAGCCGGAACAACTCAACAATGAGATTAGAGCCATAGCCAAAGAGTATACCAAGAGCAGCAGATTAATGGAAATGTTCAAGCTGCTCAAGCTTATGCTTAAGACTGTTGATACATTTAACAGGGGCTTCGACAAAGCAAGCACAGACTATAAGCAGAACTACAGGGCAGTAAGCTCATACGACAGCTGGTGCAGATATCTTGGAGTTGAACAAAGCTAAGGTCAAGAAATATAGCAGCAGAAACAGAGTTAATAAAGTAAAGGAAAGATAAAGATGAATAATAATGTCAATTATACAGATGAAGATATCGAGATAGACCTTACAGACCTTATCAAAACAGTATTTAAGGGCTGGAAGCTGATACTCATAGGTGCAGTTATATGTGCCGTCCTCGGAGCAGCAGCAGGCAGCCTCAAGGCTAAGTCCGGATCAGTTGATACAACAGATCCTGTACAGCTTGAGGAAGAGTTTAATGAAGACTATGAACTGCTTAAGGAACAGTACGAGGATGATATCAGAGTCTATGATATGCGTAACAAGACCTTTGAGGAGTACTCGGCAGCAGTTGACATGCTTGATAAAGAGCTTGATGCCTTTGATTCACTTGAGGATGAGGAGGCGAAGTTCAGCAGTCTCATCAGGATATCAAGTCTCCAGACTGTAGTGAATAATGCCAACACGATGAGAAACTATTATAATAATCTCAAGAAGCCTGAAAAGCCGCAGAGCTTTGAAGAATACAAGTCTGAGATGCTTTCTGAAGAAGGTTTGGGAAGCAAGGCACTTGCAAAGTACGGAGTCATTGGCTTTGTAGTCGGAGCCTTCCTTGTATGCTGCGTATTTGGTTTCAGATATCTTTTTGACGGAACTATCAAGACAGCTAATGAAGTGTCAGCATATTTCCATGAGAATGTATTGGGTGAAGCAGATAAGACAGGCTTTGTCGCAGCCAATGTCAAGAACTGTCTGTCAGAGGATATTCATTCCATACTTGTTACAGGAAGCACGGACAGCAAGAGGCTTCAGGAGGTCGCTGATGCTATCGCCAAGGTGACAGGACTTGAGCAGGTCAATGCCATGAGCAAGCTGAACAGCAGCACAGATACAGTACTTGCGGTAGCCGAGCATGATGCCGTTGTACTTGTAGAGTCACTTAAGAAGACTAAGGCGCAGAACCTTGCTGACGAGATAACACTTATCAGAAATGCAGGCAAGAAGCTCATAGGTATAGCGGTATAAGTTCCCATTATCGGCTTAATAGTTTATTCCATATAACAAATATTACTAAGGTAGTTTAGTATGTCCTTTTTAAAAAAAGAGATAAGACAGCAATTATTTGTGATTGCTTATATAGTGTTTCTTACAACGACCATCATGTCTTGTTATTCTCAATATGGATATATGGACGGAATCGGAGTTGTGTTAAGCCTACTTAGGAAGGCTTCATTGGCTTTGGTACTGTTTAAGCTACTGCTTGATCTTATCGCAAGGGATTTTTCGATAAAAGAAATATTATTTATAGGGGCTGTCGGGAGTCTGCTGCTGATAAGCGCTTATATCACAAGATCAATATCTCTGGTGGTATATTGGATATTTATTGTCGGAGCACATAATATAGAGTTCAACAAGATAATTAAGATCGCATTGATCATACATATCGCAACTTTGGTATTTACTATTGCAAGCAGTTATGCCGGAGTAATAGACAATGTTATCTATTATAGGTATGGAATCGATAAAAATGTTGAAAGAGAAAGTCTCGGATTTACCTACGCTACAGAGAGCAGTCATATGCTTTTCTATACGATACTGCTTTGGATATATTACAGAAAAGATAAGATACTTCCGGCAGAGTGGATTATCATGCTTGCCGGGATAATATTCCTATACTGTAAGACCGATACTAAAAATGCAGCGGCATTAGGCATGGCAGCAGTAGCAGGAAGTATTATATTAAAGTATTCGACTGTATTAAGGAACTACCATAGGTGGTATACGCTTATAGGAGTTTGTATAGTTCCGATACTTGCCGGGTTTATAATATATATTTCAGTAATTTTTACATATGATAATGCTTTTTTGCTGAAATTAAACGAGATTGTTACAGGAAGATTACAGCTCGGGCATAGCGGAATCGAAAACTATGGCGTAAGTCTATTCGGACAGCCTATAGTATGGAACGGAGCGGTACAAAAGGATGCCGTATACAATTATGTTGATTCATCGTATCTGCAGATATTGTTAAATTACGGTATAAGCATCCTGGCGCTCATCCTTACAGCTGCTGTTGCGACAGGGATTGAGATAGGAAAGAAAAAGGATACATATCTGTTATTAGTCCTAGTTATGATAGCAATGCATACGACATTTGATCCGCATCTTATGTGGCCGGGATTCAACACTTTTGTCATGGTGTATTCGTACTTTAAATTGAAAGAAAACGATAACTATACCACTGTGACAGACAGCTAAGCTTAAGGCAGGAAGAAAGCGTGCTTAAAAAGCACTTACTACATATATAGTTAGTTATATGAAGAAAAAGAAACTTGAATTTACCATAACCGTAGCCACCCATATAGCGGCAGCTGTCGTAAGCCCCATGCTTGCTATAGCTGTCCTTTTGGCTTATCACAAGCTCACACCGGAGTTTATGGCAACAAATACCTTTGTTACAGCTATATTTCCGGTAGTGATCGCTGAGTGCTTCACCATGTTCATGACCATGTATGACGGTAAGTATGCATTCAGCAAGAGCTCGTGGCTGTCATCCGCATGCCGCTGTTTCATAACTACATTCCTTATGTCAGGCATATGGGCGATAATATTGCTGGTTCAAAAGAATGAGGTCAGCCTATCAAGGTATTTCTTTGTAAGTACGGCGAGCATCCATTTTGTGCTGCTTACGGTATCATATAAGCTTATACAAGACTATGTAATCAGGAGGTACTACAAGACTAACAGTGCATCTATAGTTATGCTTATCACTACAAGTGACAGAGCAGCGATTGTCAGTGATCTCCTTAAGAGGGACTGGTCACGCAATATACGTGCCATAGCTCTCTTAGATGAGGAATGCTGTCCTATCAGCGGGGGAGAGTCTTATACAGATAAGTTAGAGATAGATCATATCCCGGTTGTTGCAGGCAGGCAGGATCTTGTAGAGTGGGTGCAGCATAATGCGGTAGATGAGGCATTCTTCTTTGTAAGTGACAATAATGCAGAGCATGTCATGGATGCTATGCAGGCGTTGGTTAAGATGGGTTTATCAGTGCACTTAAGTCTTCCTACCGTAGAGGAGCTTAACAGATCCATAAGGTCTGCGGACAGTACATATTATCCGTATATTGTGAAGAGCCTTGGTTTCTTTATGGACAGGATACCGATGGTGAACTATAACCCACCACAGCCCAAGATGAGGTATATGATCATCAAGCGCCTTACGGATATTGCAGGCGGAGCGTTAGGATGCGTGATAACACTTATACTCTATTGCATATTGGGTATAGCTATTAAGCTTGATTCGCCGGGACCTATACTCTTTTCGCAGGAGAGAGTCGGTAAGAACGGACGTATATTCAAGATATACAAATTTCGTTCCATGTATATTGATGCCGAAGACCGTAAGAAGACCCTCATGAAAGATAATGAGATGGAAGGACTTATGTTCAAGATGAAGGATGATCCGCGTATCACAAGGGTAGGCAAGTTTATCCGCAAAACCTCACTCGATGAATTCCCGCAGTTCTTCAATGTACTTAAGGGTGAGATGTCTCTGGTTGGCACGAGACCGCCTACAGTGTCGGAGTTCAAGGAGTATTCAGATCATCACAAGAGACGCCTAGCTATGAAACCCGGAATAACCGGTATGTGGCAGGTAAGCGGAAGATCCGAGATCAAGAGCTTCGAGGACGTGGTCAAGCTTGACTGCAAGTACATAGACAACTGGAGCATATGGCTGGATATAAGTATACTCATTAAGACCGTAGGAGTCGTGCTGACAGGAAGAGGGTCGGAGTAAGGAACAGCTATTTTTATAGTTATAGAAGTTAGATTCGATTAGCAGACGGCAAATAGGATAAAATAAGATGGAAAATATAAGTGAAATGCCAAACAAATTGATTACTAAGCAAGTAGGTGTCAGCTATTTACGGATTTTTTCAACGATATGTGTCATTTGGTTGCATACCTGTAGTACATTATGCGAAAATCAGCAATTGTTCATTCTGAATAAAACACAAATTTTGTTTTTTAATACAGCGTATCAAGCGATGTATTGGGCAGTTCCTGTTTTTTTTATGATAACAGGGATGCTATTTTTGAGGCAGGAAAGTCATATAGAAGAAAAAGGGTGGTTCTCAAAACATACAAGAAGAGTTTTAATGGCATTATTCATTTTTGGTATTCCTTATGCAGCATTGAAAATAATGATATCAGAGTGTTTGGATATATCAATATTGGGTAAATCAATTCTAATGGTTATTTCTGATACTGGTTTTGGTCACTTATGGTATTTGTATGTGTTAATAGGTACTTATTCTATAATGCCTTTATTGAAGTGCTTTTGTGATAAAACAACGGAAAATGAAATGAAGTTTGTACTTATAGTTTTATTTATTTTTGACTTTTGCTTTCCATTAATATCGCGTTTAACAGAATATAAGATTGCTTTTTGTTGTCAAATTACTTATCCGGTCTTTTATGTTTTGATGGGGCATTGGTTATTTGAACATAAGGATAGATTTAAACGAAACAAGCTTTGGATAGTGCTTTTCTCTTGTGTTTTAATGATATGGATTTTAAATGTTTTTGGTTTGAAGGCGGATATATGGACACAATACGATAGTCCGCTGATTGTGATATTAGCTAGTTCAGTATTCGTTTTATTTATAAATAGGGAGTATAGAAATACCCGACACATTTGGGGAATCGATAGGTTGTGTTTTGGAACTTATTTAATTCATCCGTTGTTTATACAGTTTACTTATAGACAATATGTAATGACCTCCGCTTTGTAACTTCGTGGATTTACCTGTATACTAAATGGGTGTCAAAAACAAATAGTAGTAGGGATTACCGCATACAAAGGGAGGTCATCAAATGAATTATAACACAGTTTACGTAGGAATGGACGTTCACAAGGAGAGTTTTTCACTTTGTGCTTATACAATTGAAGCCGAAAAGGCTTCTCACTACCAGAGGACAGAAGCCGATTACAAAAAAGTTCTGAACTATCTGGAGTTTCTTAGAACCATCTACGGAGACGATGCTAACTTCATATGCGGTTATGAGGCCGGTTGCCTCGGTTATACTTTGTATCACCAATTAACGGCGAATAATATAAAATGCATTATTCTCGCTCCTACTACAATGCTTGAGCAACGTAGTAAAAAACGTATTAAAACAGACAAACGTGATGCTGAAATCATTGCCAGATGTCTTGCACAGCATAACTATAGCCCTGTTCATATCCCAACTGCAAAGGATGAAGAAACAAAAGAATTCCTGCGTATGAGGGATGATCATAAGCTGGCACTAAAAAAAGTAAAGCAGCAGATTCTTGCATTCTGTTTGCGCCATAACTATCGCTATGATGGAAACAGCCATTGGACAGCAGCTCATCTTAAATGGCTTAAGAGCTTAACACCTGAGGCTCTGTACAAGGAGATCCTCGACGAATACCTGCTGACCTACCATACACTTTCGGATAAGCTTGAACGATTGGATAAGCGTATTGAGGAGCTTTCCACACAGGATGAATACAAGGAAGCAGTGAAAAAGCTTTGTTGCTTCATTGGTGTGAAGACACATACTGCGCTTTCTGTTCTGGTTGAAGTCGGCGATTTCAAGCGCTTTGCTTCTGCACAGCACTTTGCTTCCTACCTCGGTCTTGTACCGGGGGAGGATTCCAGTGGTGATGATCAGAACAGACTTGGAATCACCAAAGCAGGGAATAGGCATATACGGTTACTCCTAACAGAAGCATCACAATGCTATGCAAGAGGACAGGTTGGTTTTAAATCCAAAGAATTAAAAGCACGTCAGTCAGGGAATACGCCTGCAGTCATTGCTTATGCTGATAAAGCTAACGAGCGTCTAAGACGTCGATACTACAAGATGGTGCTTAATAAATGCAAGAAACACAATGTAGCCAAAACAGCAATCGCAAGGGAACTCGCATGCTTCATGTGGGGCATGATGACAGATAACATTGCCTGATATATGGGTATAGCATCACGCTGCTGCTGTCAAGGCCAAGCCGCCTGTGGCGGTGCTTTGCAGCCCTGACATCATCATCCCGATGTTATGTTTGGTAATTAAGCAGATGTAAGGTGGCTTACGCCACATACATCCGGCCAATACAAAGCAACAACTGAAGACATCCTGAAAGGGCTTCGGCCATTTCAAGGTTCGAGCTATCTACGATAAATCTATGTCGGCACAGAGCAATCTGTGATCCACGCAATTAGACGGTAGGGCTCACGGCGGACCATTGACCTGTAGGTAACCAATCCACGTATATCAGAGTGGCCAAAGCCGGGAACTGATACTCCGAGGCTCTTTCCGGGTGCCTTCAGCAACAATTTAATAAAGTTTGTGGTGATTTCTGTTAATTTGCACTTGACAAGAGGTCATTACATATCAGATTTT
>CAKRTC010000007.1 GCA_934402055.1 uncultured Lachnospiraceae bacterium
GTTTTACTGTCTCGCCGACAGCTCGCTTATACTATCACATCTCTCCTTACCTTGGCAAGTACTTTTTTGATATTTTTAAAATTTTCTTTATATTCACACCTTTATTCATAAATAAAGCTTATGAACTTTGATTACTTCTCCATAGGTCTTCTATATATTATCAATCTGCTTATTATTAATCCGGTTTGATGTTTTTCACTCCAAATCATTTACATGCTTAATAATATAAAGTGACTGCCGAAGGAACACATATTACATTCGCTTTTTTATAAGCACCTCCGTATTCCCCGTCTACAGTGAATGCCGTTTCTTTCTCAAAGAAAAACTGTACTTCCTTAATCTTACAGCGTATAACAAATTCATTCTTACTGCCGTCAAGCAATGCCTGCAATACTTTTCCGTAATCACTCAATTTTTCAGGACAAGAAATCATAGTAAGCTCCATCTTTCCATCCTGCAGACTTATATTTCTACCAGGGATGTTTTGAAAACCGCCTACGGATTCCGCATTTGTCACCATACCGATCAAAAACTCTCCTTCTATAACTCTCTCGCCATCGATTACAGCCCTTAAACTCTGCGGTTTTGTGCTTCCTATATTTTTTGCAGCTTCTATCATATAGGCCGCGTGCCCCAACGCAGCTTTTTCCGAATGCGGTGTTTCATAGCTTATATCTGTAAACAGCCCGAAAGCAGCAGCATAAATAAACGTCCTGTCTTCTAATTTTCCGCAATCGATCTGATTTTGGTGTTTCCCGACTATTTGATCCACTGCCTGAAGTATTCCTATATCCCCATATATAGTTCTTCCGAAATCATTAGTACTCCCGCACGGAATATACCCTATATTCAGAGGCATTTTCCTGACTAAATTTCCCGTAACCACTTCATTCAGAGTTCCGTCTCCTCCGCAACACACGAGTATATCGTATTTATCGGCTATATTTGCTGTTATTTTTGTTGCCTCACCGCTGTACGATGTCGGACGGACAGTAATTTCAAATCCTGCAGCTGAGAATTTTTCAATAATATCACTCAAGGAAGCCTTAACCGTCTCTTTCCCTGATTTCGGATTGTACAGAAGATATATTTTTTTCTTTTTTACTTCTTTATCCATAGATCTCACAACTCTATAATTTTATTGAATATTATGCAGTCATTTTCGTCAAACATTATCATACACACCATGGTACCGGAAAAATTTTACATATTTTCTTTTTGCAGTTTATCATGCCTGCTTTTAAAGATAATATGTGTTAGAAGCATAAAGCTTCCGACTCCGCATAAGATCTGCACCGGAAATGTCATAACGGCAGTTTCCGGAATTATCATTGCAAGTATTGTGATTGCTCCGGCAGGAGGCATAAACATGCGGCTTTTGTGTATAACCGCAAGCAACAACACAGCAGCCACTGCTGCTGCAACAGTCAATGGCATACCTAAGCTGATATTTATAAAATATCTGCACACAGCGCCGATAACAGCGCACAGCGTAACAACTGCAATGGTTTTAAAAGGCTTATTACACGCTTTATTGCCCGGTCTTGAGAACTCAGTAAATGCTACGAGCAACGGCGGCGCAATCACAAATCTATAGCCCGACATAAAAGCTACAGCTCCGACAATACCTACAGATATAACTCTGAGAACAGCATCTATGTAGTCTGTTTTGGAATTAAGCCGCTTCGGAACATAGTCCTCATCACTTCGAATCCCGCACTTAAGAAATAAAGTATGAAGTGCGACAATAATAAGCGTGAGCACAAATGCCGATGCCGGATATACAAAGCTCTCCGTCTGCATCATTATCGGAAGTATCACCGCTGACACAAACGGGGCAAATGTTGTACCGGAATACATAAAAATAAGCTGACATAACGCAAATGCAATCAGTATTTCCGGAAGTATCCCTGCAAATCTGCTGCGCACGATCAGCACACCTGCAATTGCACACAGTGTTATAAGTACAACTATCCTTATAGAATTAACATGCCAGCTTCTCTTTTCAGCAACTATATATCCTATGGCAAGTGCCGTTATCTCGGGAAATATTATCTCACGCTCTCCGCTTAATTCCGCCGCAGCAACCATAAGTGTTACAAACATAACTGTAACCGCATCCGGAATAAGCTTTATAATTTTCTCTTTCATATCCGTTACGTAATCAAAAACATGGTAAACGACAAATCGTTTACTTCAGTGTCAAGCCTAAAGCACAAAAAGCTTATGTCACCCGCTAACAACAGCCTGAAATCGTGTTTTCCCGGTCTCAGGCTAATTTATCGGGTCATTTTATCGGGTCATTTATTGGGTCATTTATCGGGTCACCATCATAACCGCAGGCTTTAGCTGTATTCTCTATAGTGCTCACCCAATACTTGAATCTTTTTTCAATTATATCAGCTTATTCATTTTCTATAAAGGAGAGCTTTGATTGCTCCGTGCTTCTCTCTCACAGTCCTTCTGCACCGTTCTCTTCATATACAGCTGAGAATGTCAGATAATCTAAAAAAGTGCAGAAAAAGTAACCATAATAACCCCCAATCGTTAGAACAATGGTCTAACAATTGGGGGTCGGTTCATAACACTAAAAAGTGTTCTTGTTTTATATATAATTTTAGTAAAGCTTTGCGCCTGCCGGGATATGCGGATCGAGCATAAGGAGATTAAGTCCTTCTGCACCATTCTCTTCATATACGGCTGAGATAAGCATACCCTCTGACGGGATGCCCATCATCTTTCTCGGAGGAAGGTTTGTGATAGCTACACAAGTCTTTCCTACAAGATCCTCAGGCTCATAGTACTCATGAATACCCGAAAGTATAGTTCTGTCTGTACCGGTTCCGTCATCAAGGGTAAACTTGAGAAGCTTCTTGGACTTCGGTACCGCGGTACACTCCTTGACCTTAACAACTCTGAAATCAGACTTTGCGAAGGTCTCAAAGTCTACAAATTCCTCAAAGAGAGGCTCGATCTTAACCTTGCTGAAATCTATAGGATCGGCAGAGATGATCGGAGCTCCAGGAACATTTACAGCAGATGCTGCACTTGCTTTGCTCTCTTCCTTTGCACCGAGTGTCTTCATTGTCGGGAAGAGCAGTACGTCTCTGATTGCCTGGCTGTCTGTAAGCAGCATAACAAGTCTGTCTATGCCGTAGCCTATACCTCCTGTCGGCGGCAGACCTACCTCAAGTGCATTGAGGAAGTCCTCATCTGTATGGTTAGCCTCTTCGTCTCCTGCGGCTGCAAGGGCATCCTGTGCCTTGAAACGCTCTCTCTGATCGATAGGATCATTAAGCTCGGAATAAGCATTACACATCTCACGTCCGTAGATATAGAGCTCGAAACGCTCAACTCTTGACGGATCGGTAGGCTTTCTCTTTGTAAGCGGGCTGATCTCAACCGGATGATCTGTAATGAAGGTCGGCTGGATCATCTTATCCTCACAGAACTCCTCAAAGAAGAGATTAAGGATATCACCCTTGGTATGTCTGTCCTCAAACTCAACATTATGCTCCTTGGCGATTGCCTTGGCCTCTGCTTCGTCTGCAACAGCATCGAAGTCAACGCCTGAATAGAGCTTGACAGCCTCTGTCATGCTGAGTCTTGCGAAAGGCTTGGACATATCGATAACGGTATCGTTGTACTTGATAACAGCGCTTCCGCATACCTTCTCCGCAAGATATCTGAACATACTCTCTGTAAGCTCCATCATGCCTTCATAATCTGTATATGCCTGATAAAGCTCCATGAGTGTAAACTCCGGATTATGTCTGGTATCGAGTCCCTCATTTCTGAATACTCGTCCGATCTCGTATACTCTCTCAAGTCCGCCTACGATAAGTCTCTTGAGGTAGAGCTCAAGTGATATACGCAGCTTAAGATCTTCATTAAGAGAATTGAAATGTGTCTCAAACGGACGTGCTGCAGCACCGCCTGCATTCGAAACAAGCATAGGAGTCTCGACCTCAATGAAGTCTCTTCCGTCAAGGAACTTTCTTATCTCCTTGATGATCTGAGATCTCTTGCGGAAGGTATCCTTAACCTCAGGATTCATGATAAGGTCTACATATCTCTGACGGTATCTTGTATCTACATCTGTTATACCGTGGAACTTCTCCGGAAGCACCTGAAGAGACTTTGAGAGCAGTATGACATTCTCAGCATGTACGCTTATCTCACCTGTCTTGGTCTTGAATACAGTACCCTTGACACCTACTATATCTCCGATATCAAGCTTCTTGAAATCTGCGTAGTTTTCCTCACCTACGCTGTCTCTTGCAACATATGCCTGAATCTGACCGTCTCTGTCCTGAATATGACAGAAGGAAGCCTTACCCATAACACGCTTAAGCATGATACGTCCGGCAATGCTTACTTCCTTACCCTCAAGGCTGTCAAAATTATCCAGTATCTCCTTACTGTGATGAGTCTGATCGTACTTTGTTATTACAAAAGGATCCTTGCCTGACTGCTGAAGCTCGGCAAGCTTATCTCTGCGCACCTGACGCACACGGTTAAGCTCCTGCTCTGTATTTGTGGCGCCGCCTGCGTTTCCGGCCTTCTTATTGTCGTTGACTTCGTTATTTCCTGCCATAATCCCTCACCTTAACTTAAATACATGACTATAGATCAATCGTCGATCTTTCTTACATCAAGTATCTTATATTCATTGATTCCGCCGTCCGGAAGCTTGACCTCAACGGTCTCGTTTACGGTATGTCCCATAAGTGCGGCACCTACAGGAGACTCGTTGCTTATCTTGCCCTCAAGGCTGTTTGCCTCTGATGAACCGACGATGTGATACTCAACCTCCTCGTCGTACTCCATATCAAAGAGCTTTACAAAGCAGCCTACATTGATCTTGCCCGCAACATACTCATCATCCTTAACGACCTCGGCATTCTTGAGCAGTGTCTCAAGCTGTGCGATACGCACCTCGATCTCTGTCTGCTCCTCCTTGGCTGCGTCATAGTCTGCATTCTCGGACAGATCTCCCTGTTCTCTTGCTACTTTTATCTTCTCCGCAACTTCCTGACGTTTTACTACCTTAAGCTCATGCAGCTCCTCCTCGTATCTCTTGAGGCCTGCATATGTCAACATTGTTTTTGCTGCTTCATTTGCCATATTTTTCACATACTCCATAAAATATTAAGCATTATCGAGCAAATATTATAGTTTATTGTAACTGTAAATGTCAAGTTATCCGCTTAAATCAAGCGTTTTCCGGCATTTTCCACTGATTATGTTTATGAAAATGTCTCCGGGTCTACAGTTTCCGCTTAATCTTATATTGCCCTGACAGCCTGCTTATTGCCAAATCAGACTATTTGTTCCGTAAATTCCTTAAGTTCATCAAGCGTATTGAGCGTATTCATGCGTGCGCGAAGCTGTGCAGAACCCTTGAGCCCCGCAGTATACCATGCAAGATGCTTACGCATCTCCGGTATGGCAAGACGCTCGCTCTTATACTTTACCGCAAGCTCCGCATGTCTGACTATCATAACTCGTCTTTCCTCAACGGAAGGTTCCGGAAGCAATTCTCCTGTCTCCAGATAATGTATGGTCCTCTTTATTAGCCACGGATTACCCTTGGCTCCTCTTGCGATAGCAACTCCGTCGCAGCCTGTCTCCTCTATCATGCTCTTGGCATCCTCAGGTGTAAATATATCTCCGTTTCCGAATACCGGTATGCTCACTGCTTCCTTGACCTGTCTTATAATATCCCAGTCGGCCTTGCCTGCATACATCTGCTGCCTTGTCCTGCCGTGCACGGTGATAGAAGCAACACCTGCCTGCTCCGCCATCTTTGCAAACTCCACTGCATTGATATGCTTGTCGTCGAAGCCCTTCCTGAACTTTACGGTCACAGGCTTTTTAAGGACCCTCGACATCATCTCCAGTATCTGAAACGCCTTATCCGGATCCTTCATCAATGCCGAGCCCTCGCCGTTATTGACTATCTTAGGCACAGGGCAGCCCATATTGACATCTATGATATCGTAATCCTCCGCTATACGTTCTGCCATGCTCGTCATTATCATGGGATCCGAACCGAATAGCTGTACAGCTATAGGATGTTCGTTTTCCGCTGTCTGAAGAATAAGCTTGTTGTTTTTATTGTTGTAAAATATGCCTTTGGCCGAAACCATCTCGGTACTTACAAGTCCGACACCCATCTCCTCAAGCAATACCCTGTATGCGGTATCGGTCACTCCTGCCATAGGCGCCATTATCACATTATTTTTAAGTTGAACACTTCCTATGTTTATCACTCTTTTACAAACTCCTTATTGAACTTTTCGAGCTGTTCAAAGAGCTCTTCATTTTCCTTCTGAAGCTTCTTGATACGCAGCTCCGCACCTATCTCGTCTATAGGCGCGATCGTCTGAAAGCACAGTCTGCCTTCATCATTAAAGCTGAGAGTAACCGCACCGCCTACATCCGCACAATACGATACACATATCACCTTGAGCTCATTTTGAACAGCCTTAGGCAGCTTGCCGTATTCGGCCTCATTAAAATAATATTTCATGCTCTGCGCATTTGCGCCGCATAATACCTTATCCATATATCATCCTCTTAATAAAAACATCTACCTTGTCACACACTCTAGCCGAGATCTGTCGCTTACTGCATTTTCCCTGCGTGCCGGTACGCACGCATACTACTGAGCACCTTTTTTAAGCCCCACTACCCTCGTCCTAACATTATCCTTACCAAAGGCATCCTCGTATACCGCAATCACTTCCGAAGAGACATTGACTCTTCGTTCTCTTCCGAGATTTTTCTTCATGCGTTCCTTTTTTAGGTATACGACCACCTCGGAGCCGCCCTGATGTTCAAAGCTTATATCGTCAAGCTCAGCCGCCTTTTGTTTGTAAGCCTCCATATCATCAAAAGCTATCCACAGCTCCCTGCTTACATCCTCTATGCTGTAAATGCTTCCCGCTATCAGACTCGCCGTCTCATCTCTGTTGATGCTTGCTCTGCCCTTGATGATAAGCTTGGAATCCTGGGTTATAAGCTCTCTGTTTTTCTCAAAGCTGTCCGGGAATACAAGCACACTAAGCTGACCGTATATATCCTCTATTGTGAGAAAAGCCATCTGCTTATTGGTCTTGGTATATTTGAACTTGCACTCTGTCACAACTCCGGCGCTTATAAGCTCATCACCTTCTCCGTAACGGCAGACACCGGTATGTTCATCGGGCAGATAATCCTTGGACCACGCCGTTACTATCTTATTGCATATATCGGCATAATTGTCCATAGGATGTCCGCTTAGATAAATGCCGGCAGCTTCCTTTTCATAAGCAAGCAGCTCATCTTTATCAAATTCCGGAACATCTGCAAGTTTATGCTTAAAGCTTTGCTTATCCTCATCCGAAGCGATATCAAAGAGTGTCAGCTGTCCTGCTATATCCGAACGCTTTCTTGCCGATGCCTCCTCCAAGAGTTCATCTATAAGTATCAGCTTCTGTCTGCGATTGCCATCAAAGGAATCAAAGGCACCGGACTTGATAAAGCCTTCTATGGCTTTTCTGTTGACACTGTCCGGCATCCTCTGCACGAAGTCCTCCATATCCTTGAAGGTTCCGCGCTCATTTCTCTCCGCAACTATGTCCTCGACTACAGTACGTCCCACGCCTTTTATTGCAGTAAGTCCGTAGAGCACCACTCCGTGTCCTTCACCGGAACGTATAGCGGTAAAGCCGTACTCTCCGGCATTGATATCCGGAGGCATAAGTTTTATTCCGAGAGCCTTGCAGGTGACCGTGTATTCGGAGGTCTTTGCAACCGAATCCATGACAGAGGTCATGAGTGCTGCCATAAACTCTGCCGGATAATAGTATTTAAGCCATGCCGTCTGATACGATACGACGGCATAGGCTGCCGCATGCGATTTGTTAAATGCATACGAAGCAAAGTCAGTCATCTCGTCAAATATACGGTTTGCGGTCTCCTCGGGGATTCCGTTTGCTATGCAGCCTTTTACTCCCTCCTCAACATTTCCGTATACAAAGTTCTGACGTTCCTTCTGCATGACCGAATGCTTTTTCTTGGACATCGCACGGCGCACAAGATCGGCACGTCCGAGAGTATATCCCGCAAGACTCTGCACTATCTGCATAACCTGCTCCTGATATACTATGCAGCCGTAGGTATTGCTTAATATCGGCTCAAGCTCCGGACATTCATAGACTACCGAGGATTTATTCTCCTTGCCCTTAATATAACGTGGTATGAAATCCATCGGTCCCGGTCTGTAGAGTGCAAGCCCCGCTATGATGTCATCTATGGACTCCGGCTTAAGCTGCTTCATAAAGGCAGTCATTCCGCCGGATTCAAGCTGAAATACTCCCGAGGTCTCTCCTCTTGAGATCATCCTGAACACATTTTTATCATCATAATCTATTTGATCTATATCGATCTTTGTTCCGTAATTACGCTGTATCTGATCAAGTGCATTCTTAATTACAGTAAGTGTCCTGAGCCCAAGAAAATCCATCTTGAGAAGTCCAAGTTCTTCCAGCGTTGTCATAATATACTGGGTAACTATGGTGCCGTCCGCATTTCTTGCAAGAGGTACAAAACGGTCTACTCTGTCGCTTGTAATGAGTACGCCTGCGGCATGCATACTCGTATGCCTCGGCAGACCCTCGATACGCATAGACATATCTACCAGATATTTGATCTCTGCATCCTGCTCATAAGCATTTTTAAAATCCTTACTTACAGAAAGTGCCTTGCTTAGTGTCATTCCCAGCTCTGCCGGTATCATCTTGGCTATGCGATCAACCGTCGCATAATCTATATCCAGTACTCTTCCGACATCACGTATGACACCTCTTGCAAGCAAGGTTCCGAAGGTTACTATCTGCGCAACATTATCCTTACCGTATTTGCTTACTACGTAATCTATGACCTCCTGACGTCTCTCATAACAGAAGTCCACGTCGATATCCGGCATGGATACTCGCTCGGGATTTAAGAAACGCTCAAAGAGCAGAGAAAATCTCACCGGATCTATATTGGTAATGCGAAGTGCATAAGCCACCACAGAACCTGCTGCCGAGCCTCTTCCCGGACCTACGGGTATATCATGTCTCCTTGCGTAAGCGATAAAGTCCGACACTATCAGAAAGTACTCAACAAAGCCCATGCTCTCTATTGTGGAAAGCTCATACTCAAGTCTCTCGTGTATGTCTATGCCGTATTCCGCCTTACCTCCGTCTTTGGCTCCGTATGCCCCCGGATATCGGTCTTCTATACCTTCGTAGCAAAGCTTACGGAGATATTCGTCTGCCGTATACCCCTTAGGAACTGCAAATCTCGGCAGTTTGTAGCTTCCGAATTCGATCTCGACATTGCATCTGTCTGCTATCTTCTGCGTGTTGTCTATAGCCTGAGGCACGCTCTTGAAGAGCGAACGCATCTCCTCTTCGCTCTTAAAATAATATTGGCCACCTTCATATCTCATGCGGTCAGTGTCCTTTACCTTTTTGCCTGTCTGGATGCACAGAAGTATATCATGCGGCTCCGCATCCTCCTTGTAGGTATAATGCACATCATTAGTCGCAATAAGCTCTATACCCGTCTCTTGTGAGATCCTGATAAGTCCTGCATTTACAACACGCTGGGTATCTATGCCGTGATCCTGAAGCTCAAGGAAATAATTGCCCTCACCGAAGATGTCACGGTATTTGAGAGCCGTCTTTTTTGCCTCCTCATAGAGTCCCGCAGCAAGATATCTTGCAACCTCTCCCGCAAGGCATGCCGATGAAGCTATTATGCCCTTGTGATATCTCATCAGCAGCTCAACATCAACTCTCGGCTTATAATAGAAACCGTCAACATATCCGCAGGATACTATCTTCATGAGATTTTGGTATCCCTCGTTATTCTCCGCAAGCAGTATCAGGTGATAATAACGGCTGTCATCGTGTACATTTTTCTCCTTGTCGAATCTCGATCCCGGAGCAACATAGACCTCACATCCGATAATAGGCTTGATCCCCTGCTTCCTGGCTTCCTTATAAAAATCTATGACTCCGTACATTGCGCCATGATCGCTTATGGCAACGGAATTCATTCCGTATTCTTTTGCTTGCTTAATAAGCTCGGGGATACGTGAGGATCCGTCGAGCAGCGAAAACTGTGTATGTACATGTAAATGTGTAAATGCCATATTTTTGTTATTATCTGAAAACGGAACCACGGCGCTTATTTACCGCCTAAGGTTCCGTTAAAAATCTGTATTATATTGTATACCGATCCGGATGTTATATACCGAAGCGATATATCATTTACATACATAGCCCGATACACTGCCAAATTCCTCGGATCTGCCGGTAAAACACCGGTCTCAGCTCAAAGTGTTGAGATAATCTGTTATAGCCTTAAGTGCTTCCTCTTCATCTGCACCGTCAGCGGTTATAGTGAGTGTATCCCCCGTGCATGATACAAGACTCATCATACCCATCAGACTCTTGGCATTGATCCTCTTGTCTTCAGCAACCACATATATTCTTGACGAATACTCTCCTGCAACCGATATCAGGTTTGCAAGTCTTCTCTCGATGTCCTGAGAAATATTAATTACTACTTGACTGCTTACCATTATTTACCCCTCCGTTTCCGATCCTGTACCAGCAATCAGAAAACATCCTTTTCCCTAATGCTGTCCGCAATTGCAGCAAGCTTCCTGAATCTGTGATTGATACCTGACTTTCCGGTATCCGGCAGCAGATCCGCAAGTTCCTTAAGCGACGCATCCGGGTACTTCCTTCTGAGCTCTGCGACCTCCTTAAGACCGTCAGGAAGCTCATTATATTCACCGCTGTCAATGATAAGATTAATATCTGCAAGCTGCCTTACTGCGGCAGATACAGTCTTACTGAGATTATGCATCTCACAATTGACAGATCTTTGTACTTGTTCTTTCATGCTCTTAAGTATGCGTATATTCTCAAATTCAAGTACCGCATTGGTCGCACCCATTATAATAAGCACGTCCGATATAGCCTCGCTGTCCTTGAGATAGACCACATATCTGTCTTTTCTGCACATTACACCGGGTATTATGTCAAAGCCCTCTATCGCTTTTTTCAGCGACATTGCCTCCTGCTCGGTATCACATACAAACTCGAGATGATAGAACCTGTTGGGGTCGGATATACTGCCTGACTTAAGAAATGTTCCTATAATTTCTTTCCTGTCATCCTCATGTCTATCCGATGCAACTCTGTCTATTCTACTATGCTGTTTTTTTGATGTAAAGTTTTTATTTTTAATCTCGTTTTTTACTTCGAACGAAAATGACATATCTGTTTTCTCTGTCTATAGTTTTCTGCTCTCGGGCAAGGTTACAGCTATAGTTAAAACGGCTGTTTTAATGCACAGATCACTACTGTCTTGTAATATCTCTGTGCTCGACATTTATACCGTAATCCGCATTTTCCTTAAGATGCGCATACACCGTCTCTGCTATGGTGACCGATCTGTGTTTTCCTCCGGTACATCCAAAGGCTATAACAAGCTGATTTTTGCCCTCATCTATATATTTAGGTATCAGGAAATCCAGAAGATCATTGAGCTTTGACACAAATTCGTCTGATTCCTCTCCTCTCAGCACATAAGCTCTTACTTCTTCATCAAGACCGGTCTTATTCTTAAGTTCATCCACATAGAAAGGATTCGGCAAAAATCTCACATCCATTACTATATCCGCATCCTCAGGCAAGCCGTACTTATACCCAAAGGACATAATATTAAGATAAAGATTTTTATATGCCTTGCCTCTCGTGAAGATCAGCTCAAGCTGGGTGCGGAGATTTCTTGTCTTCATCCCGGATGAGTCTATAACGTAATCCGCACGATTTTTAAGCCACTCAAGTGACTTTCTTTCTCTTGCGATTCCGTCCTCTATATGTCCGGACAGTGCAAGCGGGTGTACCCTCCTTGTTTCCTTAAATCGTTTAAGGAGTACCTTGTCATCGGCATCAAGAAAAAGAGTAGTGCACTCCGTATCCGAATCGCGAAGCACATCAAGTACATGAGCAAGCTTTGCCAGTCTTTCGCTGCCTCCGCTCCTTATATCTACGCCTATGGCTGCATTATGAGTACCGGATCGTTCGATAAGCTCCACAAAATTCGGTATAAGCTCTATAGGCACATTATCGGCACAATAATATCCTATATCCTCCATTGTCTTGAGTGCTACTGTTTTTCCCGCACCCGACATTCCTGTGATTATGACCAAATGCATTATTATCAGTCCTCTTCACCGCTAAGCTCTGTTGACTTTCGTCCCATAGTCTCGATCTTGATCTTCTGTATCCTGCTCATAAACTCACTCGGTGCATCATAACCGGCAACACGGGCTCTGTAGTTGATGGCTGCCGACTCGACTATGACTGCAAGATTTCGTCCGGGTCTTACAGGCACATCGATCTTGAACACCTTATTACCCATTATCTCCTCATACTTTGGTTCAAGCCCGAAACGGTCATAATTACGTTCCTTAACGTATTCCTCAAGGTTTATGATCATGTCGATATTCTGTGAATACTTTACTGCCTCATAACCGAACATCGCTCTGACATTTATAATGCCTATGCCTCTTACCTCTATGAAATCTCTGGTAAGCTCCGGTGCTATTCCGACAAGCGTTTCTTCCGATACCTTACGTATCTCTACTATGTCATCCGATATAAGTCTGTGCCCTCTTTTTACCAGCTCAAGCGCCGCCTCCGACTTGCCGATACCGCTGTCTCCGGTGATCATGGTTCCTACGCCGTATACATCTACAAGCACACCGTGTAAAGTCTCCTTAGGCGCAAGGAGGACCCTCAGTATCTTGATGATCTCCGAGTCCATGTCCGAGGTCTCCCTCTCCGAACGAAGCAGAGGAACTCCGGATCTCTTGCAGACCTCTATAACAGGCTCCTTGACTCTCAGATTGCCGGAAATGATTATGCATGGCACATTATAGCTTGTGATCTTCTCCAGTCTCTCGGTAAGCACATCATCCGAGAGTCTCTTCATATATTCCTGCTCGTCACGGCCTATGACCTGAACCAGCTTGTATTCGAAGTAGTCAAAGAAGCCCGTAAGCTGAAGAGCAAGTCTGGAAATGCTGAATGTCTCAATACTTCGTTTACTCAAGTCGATCTCGGGAGTAAGGTTCTTAAGATTCAGTCTGTCCTTCAATGTTGCAACCGTAGCAGGTTTTGTCAGATTGATGTATCCCTGACTGTAATTATTAAGATTCGGTGTCACGATATCCTCCTCCCTCAAGCCTTGAAGCGGCTCATGCATGTTTCCACGACGCATATCAATACGGCGGGCATATTACTTTACTGATATATATTTTATTTCATATGGCATAATTTTCCATGAAATAAAATATACGTTTCGAAACTGTGACAGGCTGCACACAATTAACGGATGTAAATGTCTTTATATGCATCAATGACGGTTTGCTGTTATCTGAAATCTCCGAGGAATCTTACCTCAGGCTCAAGCTCTACTCCGTCTTTATCAAGTATCTTTGCCTTGACATCCTGAATAAGCTTATATATATCCTCGGATGTGGCATGATCCTTATTGATCACAAATCCTGCATGCTTCTCGCTGACTTCGGCTCCGCCTACTTTGTAGCCCTTAAGTCCGGCATCGCTTATAAGCTTACCGGCAAAATACCCTTCGGGTCTCTTAAAGGTCGATCCTGCCGACGGATACTCGAGCGGCTGGCTTTCTTTTCTCTTGTTAAAGAGTTCCTCGCACTTAGCCTTGATATCTTCGGTATTGCCCTTAGAGAGTCCTATCTCCGCACGGCATACTATGCAGCCATCATCCATGAGGCTCGAGCCTCTGTATCTGAATTCTATCTCATCCCTTGCAAGCTTGCGGATATTTCCGTCCCTGTCTATGATCTCGACACTCTCCACTACATCCTTCATCTCTCTGCCGTAGGCTCCGGCATTCATGATGCATGCTCCGCCTATACATCCCGGTATGCCCGTAAGCTCTTCAAAACCGGTAGCTCCTATATTAGCTGCGATATTTCCAACGGCACTTAAGAAGCATCCGGCTCCGACATCTGCAATAAGCTTGTCACCCTGCCACTCATATCCGAGCATAGTAAACTCTGTTCCGTCGTTTCGTCCGAGATCTATTACCACACCTCTGTAGCCTTTATCCGATACCAGCAGATTTGAACCGTTGCCTATAACAAAATAAGGCAGTTTGTTGAGCTTAAAGTATCTGATAAGTGCCGCCGTCTCCTTGGTATTTCGAGGTACGATATAAAGATCAGCCGATCCGCCTGTACGAAAGGTAGTATGCGCCGACATCGGCTCATTTTTCTTTATTATGCCTGTAGTAAGCTTTTTTATATTATTAATATTCATATTCTCTTTGCTGTGATCACTTCATTTCCGAATACTGCTTAAGCAGCTCCGCCTCAGTCTCTGTCTTGCCGGGATCCGAATTGAGAAAGATGATTCCGTCAGATACCAAAGCAGACCTGCACAGGTCCAATTCAGCGGCATTTTTTCTTTCATTATCCGAGACCATCTCACGCTTCTCGGTGTGTATAAACAGAGGGACCTTATGTCCTTCTATATCTCCGCTTATATCCGGCAGTCCTTTATTATGCTTATTTATTTCCTCAATACCGATAAGCTCCTCTGCAACGCTTACCGCCGCATCATAGAAGCGCACCTTATCTCCGAGCACCGTCTCCAGTCTGTTCTTAACAAAAGGAAAATGTGTGCATCCCAGAACAACGCAGTCTACATTGCCGATATAATCCTTAAGAAGCTCTCTGAGGTATGCTTCAAACGCTGCCTCATCCTTATCATTGCCTTCGACAAAAGTAACTATACCCGGAGCCGCAAGCAGGCTTATATCAGCCTTATCCTTAAGCTCAGCATAGCGCGCCTTAAGTCGCTTTCCTTTAGTCGTGGCAGTCGTTGCGAGCACCAGTATCTTTTTGCCCGGATTTTCATCCACCGCCCACTTAAGAGCAGGCTCTATACCTATAAAATCATATGACGCATATGCTCCCGTCAGTTCACTCCATACCTCAGAGCTTGAAGTATTGCAGGCAACGACAAAGCATTTCACATCATATGATGAACTGAGCTCTCCGCATATATGTTTTGTAAGGGCTTCAAGCTGTTCATGTGTCTTCTCCCCGTATGGAGCGTTAGCAGAATCCCCGTAATAAATGTACTCTTCGTCCGGCATGGCTTTCCTTAGTTCATTAAGAACCGTAAGTCCGCCGAAGCCTGAGTCCATAACAACAATCTTACTCATAAATAACCTGTATCTGCAGCCTTTAAGCTGTATCCATGTTCCTGCAAGGAACTTTTTAATTACGCATAAACCTTTATTTGCAGGCTTACCGCGTGTAGTATATTAGCATACTTTAGATGCTCTAACAATGCTTTGAGATTTTTTTCAAAAAAACTCTTGCATTATCCCATATCCTATGATAATATAATCGTCGCTGCGGAGATGTCGGAATTGGCAGACGAGCAAGACTAAGGATCTTGTGCCAGCAATGGCGTGTGGGTTCAAGTCCCATTCTCCGCACGATGAGGCGGTTGATTATCAACCGCCTTTTGTATATAATATCACCTGCACGCAGAGGTGGCGGAACGGCAGACGCGCACGGTTCAGGTCCGTGTGCCGGCGACGGCGTGAGGGTTCAAATCCCTTTCTCTGCATTATATTATTAAGATGCTTCCTACTTTGGTGGGAGGCATTTTTCTTTTATCATACTTCAACATCGCAGACTATACTATCTCGACAATAAAAAATTTAAGTTTCTAAAATTTGTGATTGCATTATTCTGAATCTTGTGATAAGATAATCTGCGTTGCGGAGATGTCGGAATTGGCAGACGAGCAAGACTAAGGATCTTGTGCCAGCAATGGCGTGTGGGTTCAAGTCCCATTCTCCGCATAACAAAGCGGTTGATTATCAACCGCTTTTTGTATATAATACCGATTGTACGCAGAGGTGGCGGAACGGCAGACGCGCACGGTTCAGGTCCGTGTGCCGGTGACGGCGTGAGGGTTCAAATCCCTTTCTCTGCATTATATTATTTAAAAGGGGGCTGTTGCGTCAAGCGGACAGCCCCTTTTTTTAGTTAAGTGATCTGATATAGAAGTTTCCGGTCACAAGACTGGAGTCCATAACATTAATAAATGCATTTCTGTCTATTGCACGTATGCGCTTTCTGACAAAGCTCTGCTCATCCGCACCGATTATCATATAAACGATCTTTGTAGGTTTCTTACTGAAGCCGCCCTCACCGGTAACTATAGTACTTGAGTGATTGGTGGTAGCACGTATGTCATCAGCTATCTCTTCAGCCTTCTCGGTAACTATAAACAGAGTTTTCTTAGCATACTTCTTATATATAACATTGAGTACCTGATAGTTTACATACAGGAATATTATAGTATACAAAGCAGATTCCATACCGAATACAACTCCGGATACTATCATAAGTGCCACGTTGACAGCCGTAACATATCCAAAGGTATTGATACCTTTTTTTACCGAGAATGTCATGGCAATAAAATCAGAACCACCCTGGCTTGCTCCTGCATTAAGCACAACACCCTGTCCGACTCCGCAGACTATACCGCCGAATACCGCAAGCAGCAGTCTGTCGTCCGTAAGGTATATGTGCGGGATCATATCGGTAAGCAGCGAATAAATAATTACGCTGAGGAATGAATAGATAGTGTATTTCTTTCCGAGCGTCTTTATTGCAAACAGCGCAGCAGCTATATTAAACACAAGCGAGATCGGTGTAAACGGAAGCACGATCCCCATAAACTTTTCAACAAGTCTCTGTATAAGGACTATGAGACCCGACATGCCGCTCGGAAGGAAACCACCGGCATCAACAAATATCGCAAGGTTAACCGCATTTATAACCGAACCCAGGACCACCCCGAGTATAGTCCTGCCGTTATCCTCTATCGCATTATTATTTTTTTCCCTGATGTACTCGACATATTTCTCATCCACAAGCTGATCATCAAGTATAGCTGTACGAGGCTCATGCTTTTTTTTGTAACGAAAATTGTCATCAATATCCGACAAATTAAAATCTTCGTTCTTTTCATCCGACAAATTAAAATCTCTGTTCTTTTCCTCCGACATATTTTTTCTCCCTTTTCATAATACCCAAACTTTACCCATTGCCGTGTCAAGTGATAAATATTCCGAACCGTTAATACAAAACCCTTTTTTGATACGAAATTAACACAGCCCTTAGACGAACAATGCTCACGGACACTACTTATAGTATCCGTGAGCACTTAATAAAAAGTCAATACTTAATTAAATTACTTGCAGTTAGCCTTAGCAAGCTCGCAAAGCTTTGCGAATCCTGCTGCATCTGAGATAGCAAGCTCTGAAAGAACCTTACGGTTCATATCAACACCTGCAACCTTAAGACCGTGCATAAGCTGTGAATAGCTGATTCCGTTCATGTGAGCACCTGCATTGATACGTGTGATCCAAAGAGCTCTGTACTGTCTCTTCTTCTCCTTACGTCCTCTGTATGCATTAGCAAGGGCTCTCATCACCGACTGCTTAGCTACACGATACTGCTTTGAACGAGCTCCTCTGTAGCCCTTAGCCATCTTGAGTACTCTGTTATGCTTTCTCTTTGCGTTTAATCCGCCTTTAATTCTTGCCATTTCAATCTCCTCCTTGGACTACCGATTACAGATACGGAAGTATCTTCTTCATTGTTGGTGCATTTGTTGCATCTGTTACAACGTCCTTAACGAGATGTCTCTTTCTCTTTCTTGTCTTCTTTGTAAGAATGTGAGACTTGTTAGCATGGTTTCTTACAAGCTTTCCTGAGCCTGTCAGCTTAAAACGCTTTGCAGCTGCTCTTTTGGTTTTTAACTTCTTTACTGCCATATCTATTTCCTCCTGATCTTATACTGTGGAAAATCACTTCTTCTTGGGGCTGAGTATCATAACAAGGCTGCGTCCTTCTGTCTTGGACGGCTTATCTACCTGTGCAACTTCAGCCAAAGCATTTGCAAAATCATCAAGAATATACTTGGACTGTCCCATACGTGAGAGCTCTCGTCCTCTGAATCTCAATGTAACCTTTACCTTGTTGCCCTTCTCAAGAAACTTCTTGGCTGCCGACATCTTGGTGTTAAGGTCATTGGTATCAATATTAGGAGTTAAACGAACCTCCTTGACCTCTATGACATTCTGCTTCTTCTTCTGTTCTTTCTCACGGCGTCTCTGCTCATAGCGGTATCTCGAGAAATCTATGATCTTGACTACCGGCGGAACTGCATTCGCTGCAATCTTAACAAGGTCGACTCCTGCTTCGTCCGCAAGTTTCTGTGCCTCCTGAGCACTCATAACACCGAGCTGCTCACCGTCTTCGCCGATAACTCTGACTTCCTTATCTCGAATCTGCTCGTTTATCTGTACATTAAGCTCGCTAATATCAATACACCTCCTAACAATAAGAAAAAGCGAACACCCGAAAGTATCCGCTTTAATGATCAGTTAAATACTGCATATGTACCTGCGTAAGTCCTTACACGAGGTGAGGCGGATAACCTTCTTTATTTATTGCTTGTACATAATACAAGCTTTAGTAAACTTTGTCAAGCATTATTTGACCTGAATCTTCATAAGAAGCTGACCGCACTTAACGGTATCTCCCTCTGCAACCTCAATGCTCTCAACCACTCCGTCGATCTGCGCAGTAATCGCCGTCTCCATCTTCATAGCCTCGATGGTTATAAGAGTCTGGTTCTCCTCTACCTTATCTCCGACCTTGACATTGATCTTGCTTACCGCACCCGGTATTGAGGATCCTACCTCACCCTTGTTAAGCGGATCTGCCATAGGAACCTTGACGATCTTCTGCTGAGCAGCCTCATCCGGCACCTGTACATCACGGCGGATTCCGTTAAGCTCGAAGCATACCGTACGCATTCCCTCACTGTCGATATCTCCGAGTCCGAGATATTTGATAACCAGAGTCTTTCCGTCTGCGATATTAACCTTATTGGTCTCTCCGACAGCAAGTCCGTGGAAGAATACATGGCTTCCGAGACGCATGATATAGCCATATTCCTTCTGCTGGCTGATATAATCCTCAAGCACCTTAGGATACAGACAATAGCTGAGTACACCTCTCCATGTCGGTGTATCTGTGAACTTAAGCATCTCACGCTTCTTTTCCTCAAAGTCTACAGGCGGAAGCAGCTCTCCCGGTCTGCAGCTTATCGGCTTCTTGCCCTTAAGCACTACCTTCTGAAGATCCTCAGGGAATCCTCCCTCAGGCTGTCCCATCATTCCCGAGAAGTAGCTTACCGCACTGTCAGGGAACGCAAGAGACGCACCCTTTTCAACTATATTCTCAGGAGTAAGCTGATTCTGTGTCATAAATATAGCCATATCTCCGACCATCTTACTTGAAGGAGTAACCTTGACTATATCTCCGACCATCTTGTTTACCTTGCGGTAATTCTCCTTAACCTCGTCAAATCTGTCTCCGAGTCCGAGTGAAACCACCTGAGGCTTAAGATTGGTATACTGACCTCCCGGTATCTCATAACGATAGATATCGGTAGCATTATTTGTTATACCTCCCTCAAAGCTGCTGTAACGCTTTCTTACATCCTCCCAGTAGTTTGTAAGCTCCTGAAGTCTGTCGAGATCAAGTCCGGTATCACGCTCTGTTTCCTGCAGTGCTGCAACAATAGCGTTTAATGACGGCTGACTGGTCATGCCCGCCATTGAAGATATAGCGCAATCAACAACATCAACACCGGCCTCCGCAGCCATAAGCAATGCAGCTACCTGGTTGCCCGAAGTATCATGAGTATGCAGCTGTATCGGTATACCAATCTCCTGCTTAAGAGTCGAAACAAGCTTCTTTGCCGCATAAGGTCTAAGCAGACCTGCCATATCCTTGATTGCAAGCATATGCGCACCTCTGTGCTCAAGCTCCTTAGCCATCTTGACATAGTAATCAAGTGTATACTTGTCACGCTTAGGATCGAGTATATCTCCGGTATAGCAGATAGTAGCCTGACAGATCTTATCCTGATTAAGGACCTCATCCATCGCAACTTCCATACCCGGTATCCAGTTGAGTGAATCGAATATACGGAATACATCAATACCGGATCTTGCCGCTTCCTTGATAAACTCACGGATGACATTGTCCGGATAATTGGTATATCCAACGGCATTTGCACCTCTTATAAGCATCTGAAGAAGTAAGTTCGGAGCCTTCTGTCTGATAAGATCAAGTCTCTCCCACGGTGACTCATGAAGGAATCTGTAAGCCACGTCAAATGTAGCTCCGCCCCAGCACTCCAAGGAGAATGCATCGGCAAGTATCTCACTTGTTCCGTCCATGCCCTTAACTATATCACGTGTACGAACACGTGTTGCAAGGAGCGACTGGTGAGCATCACGGCAGGTAGTATCACAGATAAGAAGCTTCTTCTGATCAAGAACCCAGTCCGCAACAGCCTTCGGTCCCTTGGCATCAAGCAGTTGCTTGAGGCCGTCCGGTCTATTGCCGGTAACAGTCGGGAAGCGCGGCGGATCGTAGAACTTATGATCTCCCTGCTCCTTGATATTGATATTACCGATATATTTGAGCATCTTGGTAGCTCTGTCCTGATCCTTCTTGAAGGCAAAGAGCTCCGGTGTCTCATCAATAAACTTGGTATGGCACTTTCCTGCAAGGAAAGTCGGGTTTGTAAGTATATTAAGTATAAATGCGATATTAGTCTTAACACCGCGGACATGTATCTCACGCACCGCACGTGCAGCCTTGCGGCATACAGCCGGGAATGTAGAATCCCATGCGGTTACCTTTACAAGCAGCGAATCATAGTACGGAGAAATAACCGCACCGGCACCTGCTGTAGCACCGTCAAGTCTGATACCGAATCCGCCCGGTGAACGGTAGGATGTGATCTTACCTGTATCAGGCGCAAAATTATTTGCAGGATCCTCTGTGGTAACACGGCACTGAAGAGCATATCCGTTAAGATGTACACTGTCCTGTGACTCGATACCTATCTCCGGATCGCTGAGAGGACGTCCCTCGGCTATAAGGACCTGTGAACGTACAAGATCGATACCTGTCACCATCTCGGTAACCGTATGCTCAACCTGGATACGCGGGTTCATCTCTATGAAGTAATGATGACCTTCCTTATCAACAAGGAACTCCAGAGTTCCGGCATTGACATAGCCTACATGCTTGGCGATCTTAACGGCATCTTCATAAAGTGCCTCACGCACTGACTGCGGAATTGAGAAAGCCGGTGTAAACTCAACTACCTTCTGATAGCGGCGCTGCAGTGAACAGTCTCTCTCAAACAGATGGACAACATTACCATACTCATCTCCGAGTACCTGGATCTCAATATGCTTAGGCTCGACAAGGAACTTCTCCATGAAAATGTCGTCGCTGCCGAATGCCTTCTTGGCCTCAGCCTTAACGAGATCATAATTAATGCCTACCTCTTCGACGGTATCGCAGCGGCGCATACCTCTTCCGCCGCCGCCGGCCGCTGCCTTAAGGATAACCGGGAAACCGAATTCCATGGCAAGCTTCTGTGCGGACTCTCTGCTCTCAAGCGGCTTATCCGTACCCGGTGTGGTAGGAACATTACAAGCAAGTGCCATCTGCTTGGCAGAAAGCTTGTCTCCCATCATATCAAGTACTCTGGAACTCGGTCCTATGAACTTTATACCGTTCTCCTCGCAGGCTCTTGCAAAGTCACCGTTCTCACTCAGGAAACCATAGCCCGGATGTATTGCATCCGCACCGTGCTTCTTGGCAAGCTCGATGATCTTCGGAATATCAAGATATGCTCCGAGCGGGCTCTCATTCTCTCCGATAAGATAGGACTCATCGGCAGCCGTACGGAACATACTGTATGTGTCTTCGTTGGAATAAATAGCGATAGTCTGTAATCCGAGATCGTGACACGCTCTGAATATACGCATAGCGATCTCGCCTCGATTCGCAACAAGTACCTTTTTAAAATTCTGACTCATATGATCTATCTCCCTTTGATCTAAAAGCAGTTTAGTTATTAGTATACAACGCTTACAGCAGGTGTAGCAATGTTTATTTCTGCCGAAAGCATATTGATATTATTGTTCATTTATACAATAATGATATGAATGCATTTGTATCGTATTATTTTTCACATGATACATTATTCATTTTAATGCATATTATTACAACGTATCAAGTCATTCAATTCCAACTTATCGCTCTGCCGTATTGACGCTTTAACGCGTCAAATATAACATTTTCATACAACCGCTTTCTTTCGCGCTCTTACATTCAAGTTTTGTAAATCGTACTTTTATACAAAATCACCCCATGTCCGAGTACTCTGAACATAGGGTGATTTTAAATGTACATCTGTAAATTCCGTTTCACATATCTGTGACTTCAGGTTTTCAGCTCTCTCCGGCGGATGTTTCTTCTGCAGAGTCTGTGCCTTCTGCAGCACCTCCCGTCTCGGATAATTTATTATCTGAGCCTGCAACACTTAAGGTCACTCTTCCTTCTCCGGCATTTCCTACCATATCCTCGTAGTGAAGCACCAGAGAATCCTCGGTCTTAGGAAGCAGCATGGTAACACTTCCGGTAGCCGCATCATAGCTGTGCGGGTCTATACGTTCTCCGTTATCAAGCTCTCCGTACAAAGAATCATAATCCACACCGGATAAGGTATCACCGATAGTGAAACTCAATTCTCCGCGAGAATACTCGATGCTTGATTCGTCTATCGATGGCGCACTGTCATCTATCTGGTTGACATCTGTATATACCGAACGTATCATTCCGTTCAGAGACTTTGCTTCGACAGTAAATGTACCGTTTTTATCTACAATACATTTGTAGCTGCTGCCTGACTTTTCATATTCGACAGGCTCTGACTCAAGCGATACCTTAAGTTCCTTGACAGGAAGCAGTGACTTGACCGTAAAATCAACCTCTGTCTGTATATAATCATTGGTATCCTTTACATTGACCGTTATCTTAGGCTGTGAACATACAAGCATAAGTATAATTCCGTTGATCACCAGATACGGTAATGCATATATCAGCAGAAAGCGTACATATTTATTTGAAAACGGATCACTCTTAATACGATTTCCTCTCGCATCGTACATGATCCGGCTCTGACTGCCTCTGCCCGTACCTGTTTTTCCGTAATATTTATTGCCGGTTTTCATTAAAACCTCCTTGATAAAACACGAAGCTGTCCGTCTTTAGTTCCGAAACTTTCTCACGGTTCCGATATACAGTCGTGCAAAAGACCATCCCGTTCTTATCCGTACAGGACTTAAACTTATGCTCCGAACAGCCTACATATTCTATCAAAAAATATCACCGGCGGCAATCATAATGCCCGATTATTAAAAAAAACTAAAAATGTCAACATTAAATTCGACATTTTTTCATGTTTTTATCGTTTTGCTGTTTTGCACAATATGCAGCCTATTTTATTGTATATTTTCACTTTTAGGCAGCGCAATAGTAAGGCTGCCACTTCTGCCAGCCTCTCACGTCCCCTATTTCCGTTCTTATGCAAGCTGCTTTACCTCTTCCTCGAATAGTTCCCCTGCTGAATGATAGCCATGTATTTTGCGTGGGTATCCGTTTATCCAGTTCTCTATACTCTCTACCTCTTCCTCTGTCCTGTCGTCAAAATTTGTGCCTTTCGGTATCTTCCGGCGTATCATCTTATTTGTTACCTCATTCGTGCCACGTTCCCAGCTACTATAAGGGTGGCAGTAATATACCTTTGTCCGCTTTTCTCCCTCGTTGATAATAGAACGCTGTAAGCCCTCTGCATCTGCAAACTCGCTACCGTTGTCTACTGTGATTGTCTTAAATACCCGCTTAAACATATCAGCGCCCCATTTTCTTTCTAATCTATCCAGTGCCGCTACTACTGCCTCGTCTGTATGGTCTGGCAGTTTAAATATAATCTCGTTTCTGGTTTTCCGCTCTGTCAGTACCAGCAACGTATTTTTTGACTTTCCCCGCTTACCTAAAACGCTGTCCATTTCCAAGTTGCCAAACTCTTCCCGTGTATCTATCTCTTTCGGGCGTTTGTCTATACTCTCTCCTGCTGCCGCCCTTTTCTGTTGCCTCTGTACTTTCTTATAATTTCTCTTCTTATTCTTCTTTACTGGCAAATTCTTATTAGACAGCTTAAGGAAAATACCCTTATCAATGTAGCTGTATAAGGTCGTTACGCATACTGTTACGGAAAAGTCCCCCTCTTTCCCCTGTGCTTTCAATTCTCCCAGTACCGCAGCTGGGCTGTAATCTTCATTTACTATTTTATCCTCTATATAATTTGCGTATGCAATATCGTTTCCTATTTTAAGCTGTGTACCCCTTGCCTTTAAATTTTCCTCTGCTTTCATTTGTGCCTTGTTTGGGCTATAACTTAATGTTTCTGTATAGTCGCTATTTCTGTGCATATATTCCCCTCGCTTAAGCTCATTGTATATAGTGCTGCGGTGTACGCCCAGCTGTTCTGCTATCTCTATCACGCTATGCCCTGCTTTTTTCAATGCCTCAATACTTATACGGTCTGTCCATGTCAGCTGTCGGCTGCCTTTCTTATTCGCCATTTCTGCTACCTCTCTTTCGTTCCCGTTCTTTCCCCATATACGACGAAAAGCCGCAAACTCTTTTACAAGTCTGCGGCTTATGCCTTTACCTATTTACAACACTTTTTACAAGCGGTGTATTTCTTCTTTGCTTGGCTTAGCGGTATGCTCTTTGGGTTTTTCATTCCCGAACAGTTAGGCTTACTATGGTATTTTTTGTTGCTACGGTCTACATATACTGTAGTTTCTCCCGTATGCTGGCTTACGCTGGGCGTTGCGTCCTCGATTACGTCAAGCTCTATATTGCACCCGAACGTCTGTACCCCCCCCCCAGAAATTTCCAGTATTTCTGCGGTGTAGCGGGCTTTCGGGTACTTTCTCGCTAAGTCCCCCGCCAGCTCTGCCGATAGATTGCCTATTACCTTATCGCCCCACTTTACGTATGCGGCAGGCTCTCCGTTGTATGTATACTTTTCTACTGTAATATCTTCACTGCCGGACATTCTGTTTAAAATATCCTGCCTGTTTTCTCCGTCCTCATTATTGAACGTCACGCCTACTACTTTCGTTCTGATTGTATCTAAAACTCTGCCACCAGATGCAGCGGCAGGCGCAGGCGTTCTGTTTTCGTTTTCTTTTCCTGTGCTTTTCTTTTTCAGTCCAAAATAGGCGCATACTGCCGCAACCACAATGCAACCCACCCCACCTGTTATATTTCCAGACGGCAGCGCCGTTAAACCGCTTACTGCAAATAATGCAGCCGCTGCCACTAAAATTACCTTTTTCTTTGTCATAGTAAGCCCTCGCTTTCGTATCTACTTCAATTCTAAAATTTCATCAGCAGAGGCGTTAAGCTCTCTGCAAATTTTCGCCAGTGTTATTGCGTTTGGCGTAAGCTCGTTGTTTTCCCAGCGGCTTATATCTTTCTGGTATACTTGCAGGCGCTCTGCAAGTTCCTTTTGCGTCACGCCTGCCGCTTTTCGTGCTTTTTTAATGTTTTCGCCTAAATTCATGCCTTGCCCTCTCTTCTATTCCATACCAGTAATGCAAAGCATATTATATATAATGCCACTTTTACACCGTCCAGTATGGATAGCGTTTTAAAATCTCCGTCCACAATATCAAGTATCACTAACGCCACCAGTAAAAAGCTGATTTTCTTATTCATATTTTTTGTAGGGTGTGATATACTGTTTTTAGAAAAGCAATACCCCTTTCGGGGGCTGCCCTTTGCAGGGCAGCTTATGTATTTACTTTTTCTTCTTGGACTTTTTAGATTTCTTTTGTTTTACCAGCTGGCGGGCTGTTAATGTTAAAACTAAGATTTCTACTAAGTCCTTTATTATTTCCAGTATATCGTGTATGGTATCCATTCCCTTTTCTCCTTTCCAGTGCTTTGCACTTATTTGTTTTTATCTCCTTTCTATGATTTAATTATATACCGTTTTCGGTATATTGTCAATGATTATTTATCAAAATATGTAAAAAAATAGAGGGCAGGCAGCAAATCGCCCACCCTCAAAAACTTAAGCTAATCTTGTGGCATAATCTAAGCTAATCCAGCCTGCGCCACTCTTCAAGCGTCCCCAGCCAGCGCTTGCGCCCTGTCCGGCTTTCACTTCCACAATGGTAAATACTCCCTTTCCTGTGGTTTCTCCCGTCTTTGCATAGTTCGTGCCTGCTCCCGTTCTGATATTAAGGTCTAAAATATCTACCTGTACGCTAAACGGAACGCCTGTGCTTGCCTGCTGCCCCGCTGCGGTATATACCGCCTTGCCGTTATCATCATATACAGTATAACCCGCCTTGCAAGCGCTCTTTGCATTTTCCAGCGACGTAAACGCCCCCAGCTGGCTTGCTGCGTCCGTCCAGCTCTTGCGCACTCTGTAATACTTTGTACCGTTTCCTGCTGCATACTTTTTATAGTATCCCTCGCCGTACTCTGCACGCTTTTTCTTTACTGTTTCGCTCTGGTCTGCTGGCTTTTCATATCCAGTAAGAACGGCATCAGATGCAGCACGCACGCTGCCCGCCTTTTTCAGTGCGTCCATTACTGCTGTGTATCCCTGCAATTCTTCCCATAAAAAGCCCAGCTGCATATTAAGGTCTGCAATGGATACACCCGCCTGTTTTGCATGATTAAGCAGCGCCTGCTTTCTGCTCCAATACGTCCACTGCGCCAGCCCATAGCCTGCACTGTCCTTTACAAAATTGCCATAGCTGCCATTATCCACCGCCGCTGTATATTCTGCGTCTGTCTTACCCAGCTTATTGTTATAGGTGTTCTGTAAGTTGTTCGGCATAAGCCCGCTTTCTGCATACAGATTACCCATAATACCAGCCACGGCATAAGCATTTAAGCCCTTGCCTGTAAGAAAATTCCAGATTGTTTTTTCATTGCCGCCCTGCGGTGTTTCTGCCTGTCCGCTGATTTTGCGCTTAAACTCGTCCCATGTGTGGGCGCTGGTGTTATATACATACGGGTTAGGGCAAATCTTGCCCGTTACGTCGTAATGTCTGATTACATGAGATGCAGGCACGCCATATTTATTCATAAGGTAACGGGTAAGCTCTGCCGTTGCCTCTACTGTTGCGTCCTCAAAATACCAGTCTTTATCTGTTGCGCCCATGCTCTTTGTGTTTTTCTTCCTTACGCACATTTCAATACCGATACTATTAGCATTCCGGCACTCTGCGTGCTTATAGCTCGACGCTCCGCAATGCCACGCTATATTAGCGTCCTCTACGCACTGCCATACCTCGCCGTTAAATCCTACAAAGTAATGCGCCGACGCATTTCTATTGCCGCCGCCATAATAGCGGCAGTTATCCTCTGCGCCGCCCAGTGCGCCTACGTAATGGATAACAATATACTTAATTCTGGAAATGCTGCCCTTGTTGAAATTGTACCCGCTTATCATTCTGTTAATTTTCATGTTTCCCGCCTTTCCGCATACAAAATAAGCGCCTGCGGTTTCCCGCAAGCGCTCTTTGCTGCTATGTCCTTATTATCCTTATCTTTCCTGTGTCCTGTGTTCCTCTACGCTGCCTGTGGTGCTGTCCCCGTCCAGTTCGTCTGTGTCCGGCAGCTCGTCCGTATACTTTGCCAGAAACTCTCGCACCTTTTCCCATACCTTTTTTACGGGCAGCCCACATAATGCCATATTCTTAAAAATGCTCACTACCTCATAGGCAATGTAAAGCAGTGCGAAAAATTCAGCCACACCCACGGTATTAAGCCCTAAATATGTACGTGCCTGCTCCGGTATAAATCCGATTAAGTTAATCTTAATCAGTACGTCGATCGCCAGCATGAATACCAGAGAAATAAGCATACCTACTTTTCTGATAGCCCCGTCAATGCCTGCGCAGCTGTTAAATTTCTTCTCTTTGATTGCACGCAGCACGCCAAAAACCGTGTCGCACACAATCGCCAATACTACCAGCTGGATAATTTTGTTATGTGCCGCCGCCTCAATAAATTCTGTAATAGTCATGTTCATAAATCCTGCCTTTCTCTTAATTGCAAATCTTTTGCCCGCTCTTTCAGCTCTGCGCCGTCGTAGCCCGCTGTCTGCTCCCAGCTTTCCAGAGTGGCTATTAAATCAGCAATAAGTCTGCTTTGCTTTTCTATGGTTTCCTGTTGCTCCTGTACTACCCTTAATAAATTGCTACTCATGTACTCGCTCCTGCATTTTGCCGCTTAAGCAGCCTTTTCTATGGCTGCCTCTGCCAGCGTTTCTATTTTCTTTCGTAGGTTATAGCTGTCGGCGTGTCCTGCGTGTCCCGTCCAGCTCTGTATACTCTTTTGTAGCTGCTCTTTTGTGATTTTCCCGCTCTCGTACTTCTTGATAGTACGCTTTATGCGCTTTATGCTATCCTTTCGTACTTTCCTGTGCGTTGCCCTGTGTTTGTAGCCTACAAAGTCTATACCGTTCTTTGCTGCCAGTATGGTAGTTTTCGGGTTAAACTCTAACTTAAGCTCTTCCCGTAAGAATTGCTCTATCCGTGCAAGCCAGCTGCGCAGCTGTTCCTTGTCTGGGCTTAATATTACAAAGTCGTCCATATAGCGTATGTACGCCTCTACGCCCAGCTCATGCTTAATAAACTGGTCTAATGCGTCCAGATAGATATTTGCAAATAACTGACTGGTAAGGTTTCCTACTGGTATCCCTACGCCGTCCGGCATATTGCCGTTGTGGTCTATTATCCTGTCCAGCAATGCCAGTACCCCAGCGTCTTTTATAACCTTACGTATTTCAGTCTTTAATACCGCATGGTCTATGCTCTGGAAATAGTGATGTATATCTGCCTTGATAGCATAAAGCGGTTGATCTGGGTGGTATTTGTTCCACTCATACAGCCACTCTTTTAGCGTATCAGATGCAGCGTGCATACCTTTACCTTTCCGGCAGGCGTAAGACTGCGATATAAACCGCTTATCAAATATAGGCTCTAACACGTTGTTTATGGCGTGCTGTACCACCCTGTCATAGAACGGCAGCGCCATTATCTGCCGCTCTTTCGGTTCGTACACCTTAAAGTAATGGTATTCGCTCGGCTCATAGGCAAGGTTTAGAATATCTTCCCGCACCTTGTCTAAATTTTCCTCTTTATCTTTCGTAAAAATCAGTACGTCTTTTCTGTGGCGCTTACACTTTCTGGCTTTGTTATAGGCTTTCTGTACGTTTCCATAGTCGCCCATAGCCTCTAAAAGCGTAATATGTCGCCCGTCCTTATCGGTAATGTATCCTACTCTCTTCAAGTATTAAGCTCCTGCCTTTCGCCGTAGCTACTAACCAGCAGCCGTATTTTTTCTCTTTGTCTCACGGCGGGACAGCCGCTCTGACTATAGGATATTAAACACTCGGTCTTATCCCTTTCTAAGTCCTTGCCAGTATTCCGTAGAACTCTGTGCCTGTAATGTTCTCACTAAGTCACACGCCCCACGAGCGCCAATGTTCGTATTGACATTCCACGGGTAATTGTTGCAATTCACGGCACGAGCGCCGCAATTCGCCCCATTGTTCCAGTTGCCGCCCGCTATCAGCGCCGCCAGAGGCTGTAAGTAAGCAGCTGCCCCATATCCTGCTATTTTCTGGTCTTTACCTCTTCTATCAGTTCGCCCAGCATAACGCCTATTTCTTTCAGCTTGCGGCAGCTCTCGCCGTAGTGCCGTGCGTTCATGGCGCTATATTCCAAATCATGCGCCAGCCGCAGCAATTCTTTGCTTTCCTGCAATGCCGTATCTACCGTGTATAAGTGGCTTTTCGTCGCCGTCTTATCCCACTTTATAACCTCTTGCAGCATTTCAAGAATTGCGTTTCTGGTCGCCGTCTGTAAACTGAATTTTTCAAACTTTGGATACTTTGCAAGTAAAGGATAGATATATAGCAGAAAATCGTATATTTTCTGGTGTATAATATCTGTTTTTGTCTGTACGTCCATGCCTTACCCCCGTTTATCCGGCTGGGCTTTCGCCCGCCGTCTACAGAGAGTCACACGCCCCACGAGCGCCAATGCTCGTATTGACATTCCACGGGTAATAGTGGCAAATCACGGCACGAGCGCCGCAACTCGCCCCACTGCCCCAGTTGCCGCCCGCTATCAGCGCCGCCAGAGAATATGCGTAATACTGGTAAATGTTACCAACGTCGTAAGACTTCTCGCCTGTATTCAATGGGCTTTTCTTGTCCCAGCCCCACGCTACGCTTGCGTGGTAGTCTGCATTTGTGGCGTGTTCCGCTCTTGTAATAAGCTCGTCCAGCCACTCCCATACACGCCCCACGGCATCTACAACGCCCACGGAAGAAACGGCATTTACTACGCTGCCCGTTACGCCTCTGCCTGTATTGCTGGTGGCGCTCCATGTGTTTGTATTTGCGTTATCCAGTCCGGCAGGGCTACCAAAAGCATAAGCGATAAACTCCGCATAGTTCGGCAGACGCTTACCGCTCTTTGCCAGACGTTCTACAAAGTTGTACCAGTTCATGCTTTCTGTACCCGTCATAGGTGCGCAGCCGTACTCTGATTTCAAGCCCTTTGCTCCGTCGTCAGAATTAAGGTAAATATCTACCCATGTGCCGCCGCCTAAATATACCATACCCTCTGGGCTGCATTTCGGGCGGTGTCCCAGTGTCCATACAGAACGTGGCACAATTCCGTTGCTTACTGCACTTTCCCAGCCAGTACCAAAAATAACACTGCTGCCATTAAGCGGCTGTAAATTGCTGTCCACCTTGCGGCAGCGTCCATAATGAAAACCGCCGATTTTACGGCTGTTTGTAGCGTTCCAGCCTGTCGGGTATGTAGAGTTGAGGGAAATTACGTACTTCTCGTCTGCGCTGTCAATTCTGCTGTCGCAGATATATACGTAATAGTCCTTACCTACCGTAAAAGCGCTGCCTGCGTCCAGATTAGCAGCCGTAAGAATGGTGTTTGCTGTCTTGAAAATTCCAGCGCCGCCCACGGCAATTACGCAACCCTCTACTACGGTCAGCTCATTTGCTCCGCTGGCGTAAATGTACTCATTGCTCGGTGCTACAATATCGCTGATTGTAGCCATTTTATTTACGTTCAAAAGCGCCCTTGCGTCGGTCTTTGTAACGTCGTCCACTAATAATCTACTCATACTGCTTTAATACTCCTTTCAGTGCTGCAATGTCGTCTGTTGTCATTCCTGCCACGGTGTCTGTGCGTTCCAGCGCAATTACCTTGCAGCCCGCTTTTACCGCTTTGGAAAGTGTAAGGGCTGTTCTGTCGTTTCCTGCCTCTCCTGCTGCCGCTGCCTCGTCAGTCTGGATATGTGTTACTCCCTGCACTGTGCCGGATACGTCGCCCGCTACAAATTTCATACCTACCGCTGCCTCGTCGCAGTAATATACCGTAACCGCCTTTTTCTCTTCCTCTACAGTTGCTACGCCGCACTCGATATAGCGCTGGTTCTCTGCGCTCTCGATTTTTGCCAGCAAATCTGCTGCCGCCAGTTCTCCGCTTGCTACCATAGCAAGGCAGTTGTAATAATCCTCTTTTGTCTTTAATACTTTAGGAAATCCTTTCATGGTCTGCCGCCTTTCTAAAATGTATTTGCAAGATAGGAATTACCCACGTAGGTAGCCCCTAACACTGCCGTTTCTACTGTTCTTTCGTAATGCTGGCTCATGTATGCCGCACCCATGTAACACAATCCCAGTACAGCATCATGCTTATAGTCAATGCCCCAGCCGCTTTCTACTCTCTTAAGTCTCTCGTCCAGCGCCGCTATTGCCTCTTTGGTTTCTTTCGTGCCTGCCTCTGCCTGCTTTTTCACTTCCTGCATGGCTGCTGCCAGCTCTTCAATTTGCAGTTGCAGGCTGCCTGCTATGTCCTCGCCCAGCTTGTCCTTGATACTCTCAAACCATGTGTTAAATTCGTTTTCAGCGTCTGACTGGAATAGCTTAATTTTTGCCATAAAGTCCGTATAGGCGCTTAAAAGTTCCTTGTCCCAGTTGTCAAGTGTGCTTTCAAAACTGTTGTATCTTTCGTTAAACTGGCTTTCATACTGCGCAAATAAGCCCTCTGTCTTGCTTACGTAGCTGTCATATACGCCCGCAATCTCTGTAAGGTACTTTTCCATACTCTGCTTATATGCGCTGAACTCGTCCAGCACGGCTGCGCTGTAGGTGTTGAAAAAGTCCGTAAACTGCTTTGTAAGCACGCTTGCGTCTATTTCTTCCACCGTTCCTGTTACAATGCCGCAGACTGCGCTATTAAACCGCTGGTCTGTGATGTTCTGCGTCTGTATCCTTGTTACGCCCTTGCCTACGTAAATATCTGCAAGCGCAAGCTCCCATATTTCCGTAGTGCGTGTTACTGCCGTTGCTGTCGGCTTTGCAGACGGTGTGCCTTTCAGCACCGCAATATACATATCTCTTTGCGGCAAATCCCAGCGAACTACTACCCTGTCCACCCTGTTAAGCGCTCCCTCTGCCGTATCCAGTGTTACGCTAAGCGTTGCAGGATTTCTAAAGGCGTAGCCGTTTATAAAGGCATAGCCTGCATTTACTCTTATTTCCATGCCGCTGTAAGCTACCACCTGTAGCCCGTCGCTCGGCTTTGGAAAAATGCCGTTTGCAATGAAAGTAGCAAAGTACCACGCCCAATCCTCGGCTTTATATACCCTGTCGTACTCTCCGTCTACTGCCACGGCATTAAACGGTAAGCTGTTTGCCATTTCTGCTACCTCACTTTCCTAATCTGATCTACCAGCGTCGGCAGGCTGTCGCCAAAAGTCGCCTCTATGGTTTCCTCGCCTTTCTGGTATGTTTCTGTTACTTCTGTAATGCGTGCATCTATCTGTATGCCCCACTTGGTTTCTTTGCAAGTAATACGGTCGCCTAAATCAAAATCAGCCTTAAATTTTAAGTTTGAATTTGTATTTATGGTACTTACAAAATTTATGTTCTTTCCGTAGTTTTCCAGCTCTGCGCCGCCTCTCGTTTTCAGCATTGCAATATAGGTATTCAACGGTATTGTTACCTCTGTTTCCCCCTGCTGGTACTTTCTGGCAATGTCCGTAGCGTCGCAGAATACCTCTACTAAATCCAGCCCCGTTGCGCCCTCGCCGTCCACTGTGGTTACTGGCTGGCTGCCGTCGTCGTCAGCTGCTCCCTGCACATAAATAAAGTTGCCGCAGTTCTCTATACTGGCTGTATATTCCTGCTCGTTGACATTATCAAAATCTCTTGAAAATATGCAGGGTGTGTTACCCTCGGTATTTGTGGCTGTAAGGTCATTGCCCTTATACAGATAAAAGCCAAACATTCCCTCTCTTTCGTTAAGCAGAATGTCATAGCCCAGCTTTCCAGCCTGCGCCCTTGCCTTTACTTCCTGCCCCAGTTGTGCGTATACCTCGTTTGCATATTCAACCGCCACGCCGTCTATGGTTTCCTGCGCCAGAAATGCAAACAATGGAAAACGCCGCTTTGTTCCTGCTGTGCTGCCGCAGTTGTTCTTTACCATAAGGTTTATTAGATACTGGTTTGTACCTGTCGCCACAATCTGCGGATAAATGCAGCGCTTATTAAGCCACCAGCTAAGCATATAGCCCTGTGCCTCTAACTGCTCTAAGCCGTTCTCGTCTTTGGTAATGTGTACGTATGTTATCTGCGCTGCCCTGCGCCATACGCCGCCGTCAGCGGTCTTTACTTCCTTTTTTCCGTCGTGCTTGGTTATTAAGTTACCCTCTACCAGCAAACGGCTGTTATTGTCCGTAATCGGCGCAAGCAGGCTAAAAGTTCCTACGTCAAAATACTTTGTATGCCATAGCAGGCTTGCCAGCTCGTCTATAGCTCCCAGTGGCTGTACTGTTTTATCGAATACTCTAAGCTCCATACCGTCACACTCCTAAAAATTCCTTGCTGTAGAATATGGATACTTCCAGAGAATTTACGCCGCTGGCTGCATCATACCTAAACATATTGTCGCCTATGGCAAGCTGCATAAATGTACTGTCTACATCAATGTAGCGGAAATAGTCGGTTTCTACGCCGTCCCTTATCAGTTTAGCGCCCTTGCTGCCGTACTTCGTGTTAATCTCTATCACGTCGCCCGTTTTCATAGTGGCGTTAATCTGTATAAATTCCTCTGTATCCACATTAAGCAGTATCGGGTTTGAAACTGTCCCCAGTGCTGTAAACCTTATCCTCATTCCTGTTGATACGTCGCCCTCGTTGTAGCAGTCCACTATTACGCTTTCCGCTCGGTATCCGTATATCATGCTCTTTGTGCTGTCCTTTTCGATAACGCAAGGAAAATGCCACGCAGCCACCCAGCTTGCTATATCCTCTTTTGTTTCTTCCTCTTCCCGCCAGAACGGGTTAAGGCACTCTATTTGTAAATCAAACTCATAAAGTACCTCTTTCTTTAGTATCTTAGGCTCTCCATACGCCCTGCAATCAATCACACGCTTAAAGCCGCCGTACTCATATATCAGCGTAGCGCTAAGCTCTGGGTTAAATATCTTAAGCATACGGCGGCGCAGTTCCAATGCCTGCGCCTTGTCCCGTGTGTTGATATGCCCCACTACGTCTATGTCCCTCGCCTCGATACGCTGCCCTATGTAGGTGTCGCCGTGCTGCCCCATACTGTTTGTGCTGTAAATGACGCTCGTAACGCCGGAAATGCCCTCTACGTCTTTACTTATATTGCAATGGTATACGCTGTCTACTCCCAGCTCTAACCGCTCGCCCCTTGAATTTATGTAAGTCAGTTTTTCATTTTCCATGTGTTACACCGTCCTTGCTATCATTCTGAACTGTCGGGCTGCCTCTTTCTGCTGCTTTGCATAGTCCGTGGTATTCGCATAAATGTACTGATTAACGACTACGCCACCCGCTGCGCTGCCGCCACCTCTTGGCTTTGGCTTTTTGTCGTCGTAATCGTATGTAAAGTCTTTTCCTACATTTACCTTTGCGTCTACGTCGAACTCCTGCGGTACGCTGTCCTCGATCATTTTCTTAACGCCGCCGATTTCATCAGAAAAACCAACGCCGATACCCTGCGCCAGATATACGCCGATTTCGTCACGCATCAGCTTAGACGGGCTGGCAATTCCAAATAAATCCTTAAGGAAGTCGGTAACATTGCCTACCCAGCCGCTTATTTTGTCCTTTATCCACTGCGTAGCTCCGTTTATGCCGTTCCAGATGCCCTCTACCATGTTTTTACCGAACCCTGCAAACGTACTGCCAATGTCCTTAAATACGCCTGTTATTCCAGTAATTACATTTTTCATGCCCTCTACGGCTTTGTTCTTTACTTCTGTACCCCATGTAGCCACTTTGGAAATTGCACCAGAAATGCTGTTATAAATCTTTTGCGGTATTTCCTTAACAATCGTAACAATGCCCGTTACCATTATGTTCATTACCTCTTTGGCTTTCGTAAGCATATTTGCGCCCCACGTAGCCACTTTGGTAACTGCTCCTACTATGCTGTTCCAGATTTTCTGCGGTACTTCTTTTACGATAGTAACAATGCCTGTTACCATTGCGTTCATTACCTCTTTGGCTTTCGTAAGCATATTTGCGCCCCACGTAGCCACTTTGGTAACTGCTCCTACTATGCTGTTCCAGATTTTAGCAGGCGTTTCTTTCACAATCGTTACAATGTTCGTAAGCATGGTGTTCATTACTTCTTTGGCTTTGGTCTGCATATTTGCGCCCCATGTAGCCACTCTGGTAACTGCGCTTACTATGCTGTTCCAGATTTTAGCAGGCGTTTCTTTCACAATCGTTACAATGCCCGTTACCATTGTGTTCATTACCTCTTTGGCTTTCGTAAGCATATTTGCGCCCCACGTAGCCACTTTGGCAACTGCGCTTACTATACTGTTCCAGATTTTCTGCGGCAGCTCCTTAACAATATCTATAACTTTCGTTACAAAATCTGTTATAACTGTGCCGCCTTTTTCCTGCATATTTGCGCCCCACTCTGCTATTTTCTCAACTCCCGCAGCGATTGCCTGCGGTATCAGAGTAGGTAGCTCTTTTATTTTATTTATTATTGTCGTTACCAGCTTGCCTGCCGCCGTCAAAATCTTAGGCAGCCCCGTAATCAGTCCTGTTACAATGGCTGCTATAATCTGCGGTATGGCTGCGATTAAAAGCGGTATTGCATCTATGATGCCGTCGATCAATGCAACTATAATATCGCCCGCACTTTCGATAATAAGCGGTATGCCCTCAACCAGTGCATTTATGATAGCTGTTATGATTTCCGGCAGCGCCTCAATCAGTACGGGCAGCGCTGCTACCAGTCCCTGTGCCAGCCCCGTAAGCAGCTGTAATGCTGCTGTAATCAGCAACGGTATATTTTCTATCAGCATGGTTACAATGTTCGTAACCACCGTTACGATTGTTGGCAGCAATGTAGGTAACGCTTGTGCGATACCTTGCGCCAATTCCGTAATAATCTGTACGCCTGCCTCTAAAAGCTGCGGTAATATGGTAAGCAGTGTATCTATGATTGTCGGTATAATCTGCCCGATTATGCTTATCATTTCCGGCAGCATTCCAACCAGCGTATTAAGCAAGTCCTGTACGCCGCTCATTAAAGGCGGTAATAACTCCTGTATAACCTGTGGTATATACGTTGCAAGCTGCTCTACGATTTCTCCCAGTCCGCTTACCAGCCTCGGTACTGTTTCTATTACCCTCGGTGCTATATTCCCTACCACTGTTACGATACTGTCTACCAGATTGCTTGTAAGCTGTGAGAAATTCGCCTCGCTGTCTGCCATTCCAGCTACCCAGTTGTCCCACGCTGAACTCATGGAACTAACCGAACCCTCTATTGTTGTACTTGCCTCTTTTGCCGTTGTCCCTGTTATGCCCATTTCCGTCTGTACGACGTGAATAGCGTCTACAATGTCTGAATATGATGAAATATCGTACTTAATGCCGGATAGCTTGCTTGCATCATCAAGCAGCCGCTGCATTTCCTCTTTTGTACCGCCATATCCCAGCTTTAAGTTATCCAGCATGGTGTAATTCTGCTTTGCAAAACCGTTATAGGCGTTCTGTATAAGTGATATGTCAGTACCCATTTTATTTGCATTGTCTGACATATCCGTAATTGCCACGTTTGCTTTTTCTGCTGCCGCTGCCGTGTCATTATTCATGCTGGCAAGCAGCGACGCTGAAAAGCTGGTAACTGTTTCCATGTACTCATTTGCAGACATTCCGGCTGTTTTATATGCGTCGTTTGCATAACCGACAACCGTATCAGACGACGTTTTGAAAAGAGTTTCTACGCCGCCTACAAGCTGTTCCTGTGCTGCGTATCCCTCTATTGCTTTTGTGGTAAGCGCTCCTATGGCTGTTGCCGCTCCCGCAACTGCTGCCGCCGTCGCCGCTGCTGCCGCTTTAAGCGCTGTACCCATTCCGCTTAGCACGCTTGTAAATCCAGAAAATTTGCCCTTTGCGTCATCTGCCTGTTCCCCGCTGTCTTTTATTTCCTTTCCCATTTCGTCAGCGGCTTTTTCTGCTTTTTCCATTTCGTCAGTCGTTTTGCCTAATTCCTGCTCTGTCTTTACAAGCGCTGCTTTCTGGTAATTTAACTGGGTTTCAAGTTTTTTACTTTCTTCGCTATTGTCTCCTGTTGCCTTGCGACATTTTTCTAAAGCCGCCTCGGTTTCTTTTACCTTTTTTGCCTGCTCGTCGTATGTTTTCTGTAGTACCGTCTGCTTTGCTTTCAGCGCATCTACGCTGCTTGCGTTGTCCTTATATTCAGCCGTTACAAGTTTCATTTCAGAATTAAGCACTTTAAGGGTGCTGTTAATTTCCTTGCAGGCTGCTTTATACTCTGCCTCTCCGTCAAAACTTAACCTTGTTTTGACGTTCTGCGTCTTATCTGCCATAATTAAAAGCCCCCTAACGCTATGTCTATATCGTCCATGTTTTCTGTAGCTGCTGGCGTTCCCGCCTGTTCCTGTCGGAAAATGTGCGGGTTATATTCCTTGTGATATTTAAACAGTGTCGTTATCTGGTATGGTGTTTTTCTCCACGCCTCACGTTCCCTGTATCTCAAAAGCACTACTGCAATATACAAAAGCCGTGCAGTATCTAATTTTCCTGCACGGCTGCCCTGTTTCCCTCTTCTGTTGTTTCTTCTCCGTCGTTTTCGTTCTCTGTGTCGCTGTTGTCTCCCGCAGTTCCTCTGTAGAACGATTTAAAAATAGCGTTCTGTACTTCCTGCAAATTTCCTGCGTGTATCAGTCTGCCTACCCTCTTCTCTTCAAGCAGCTGGGCGTTTTCGTCCTCTGCTAAAAGTGCCTCGTTAATAAGCAGCGTAAGTAACCACCTTGTATCTTTAAAAAGGTTTGGGTTATCTTTATTGAATACCTCACTTAATTTGTCGTAGCCCCCAAACTTTTCCTGTACTTCGTCTAATGCGTTCAGCGAAAAAAGTAAACCATATTCTTTGCCGTTCAGCTCTACGGGAAAAGCCCCGCTCTTTAATGCTCCCATGATATAAAATTAAGGCGCAGCCCATGCTACGCCTCTCTCCTTTCCTGTTTTATACACTTTCCATTGCTGCTGCCTTTTCCGGCACTGCTGTAAACCACGTCTTAGCCGCTGCGCTTTCCTCTGTTCCCACAAAGTCAGCTTTCCACAAATTATCTTTCTTTCTCGTTGTAAAAGATGCCTCAATATCCGGCGTGTTAAACTTGATGCTCTCGCCCTTTGTTTCGTACTTTTCAGACGGCACTTTAAATTTTGCTTTAAGCAGCCATACGTAACGGTATTTACCGCCCGTTTTCTTAGCTCTGAACCCTACAGCAACGTACGGCGGCTCGTCCTCTTTTCCCGCCCATACTACGCTGTTCTTGTCTACTGCCTGCCCCAGCAGCTCTGCCAGCACTTCCGGCGTAAGGTCTTTAATTCCCAGCTTAAGCGTTCCGCTTGCAAACTCTGTGACGCTCTCGCTTAATGTGTCGTCTGCATACAAGCTGCCGTCTGCTGTCTTTACGGATAAATCGGCGCTCATTGCCTCTGCCATTTTCTTAGGTGTCCCGTAGCTCTCTGCTCCGTCTGCCTCTGTGCATACGGCGTAATATAAATCTTTCAGTCCCAGTGTCATTGTTTAATCACTCCTCTTTCAAAATCTCGACTGTGATAGGCACTAACCAGTACCCCGTTTCTGTTTCGTAGCTTTCTGCGTCTATGCTGTTGATATAAACGCCTGCTGCTTTCAATACCTCTTTTGTCTTATCAAGTTGCGCCTCAAAATCGCCCTTATGAAAAAGCGTAACTCTATACATTTCCCTGTGCGCTTTCTCTTCGTCGTCTGCATTTACCGCAGGCGTACCCAGCAGCCGCAGAAACGTATAATATGCGTCTGGCTTATCCCGTCCAGTGTAAACGCCTCTCTGGGCTGGCAACCCTGCGCTTTCTAAAATCTCCTGTATACTCATTCGCCTGTTTCACTCTCCCATATACTGCGCTGTGCCTCTACTACCTTTTCGTGTGCCTTTTCGTTTGCCACTGTCATATAAGGGCGTGCAGCGTGGCTGCTTGTGCCGTACTCTGCCACAAAGCCGATTGTTGCATAGCGCACCTTGCTTTTATCTTTTTTTCTGTCGTTTCCATGCTTTGCCCGTCCCTGTGGATATATCTCTACGTATTTCTCCGTATCGTCGCCCTTTACGTCCGTAGCTTTTATGGAATTGATAAAACCGCCCGTTTCATTCAGTCCCATTGCCTGTGCCTCTGCTCTCTGTGCCTCTATCAGCACATCAGCACCAGCTTTAAGCATTTTGGGGACTGCCTCAACTGTAGCCGCCTCTCTCCGGCTGAAAGCGTCTATAATATCTTCCAGCCCGACTGTATTAAATTCTCCCATGCTTACGCCTCGTTTCTGTGGCGTAAATCTGTAAGCGTAAGCTCTATGGTGTCTGTCCCTGTATCGTAGGTCTTAAGCACAAAATAGCGCCGCCCGTTTACTTCTACTACGTCCTCACCGCCATAATCTGCCTTGTGTACCTCGTACTTTGCCTCTACCAGCTTTCCTGTCTGCTGGCTCTTAAAATATTCACTATACCCTACTGATTTTTTATTACAGAATACAGTGCGGGCGCTTTCTTCCGGCTTTACTGCAAAGCCGTTTTTATTTACCCTGTTTTCTGCTGTTGTTTCTGCAATAAGTGTTAATTCGTCCAGCCACTCCACCGCTTTACACCCCACTTTCTGTGCTGCTGGTGTCCGTTTCGGACACTTGCGGCGCTGTGTTGTATTCTGCTGATAAAGATAAGCGCATTTTAAGTGCGTCGTATGACTTTCTAAATTGTTCCGCAGCATTGTTAAAACCAAACTCTGCCTTGCAATACAGTGTAATTGCTCTGATAATCAACCCGTCTGTCTCTTTTATCACTTTTACGCCGTCGTTTTTCATATCAGCTTTGCAGGCGGCTATACAGTCGTTTATTTCCTCTGTGATTTTCTCACTGGTGCTGCTTATACGCAGCGCCGCCCGCATCTTCTCGGTTAATGTTGTGGTATCTGCTGCCATAGCCTGCACCCTCTTTCTTACTCTGTTATTACTTCTGCTACGCCTGCCTCTTCCAGAACTGCTGCACGTTCTCTGCTTACTGCGTATTCGTCCCCAGTATCCTTAATCTGGTTTAATTCCTTATCAAGAAAACGGCGCTGTGCTTTTACTTTTACAAGCTCTGTGGCTGCCTCTTCCTCTTCGGCTTTCGCTGCTGCCTCTGCTGCCGCCTCTTCCGCTGCTCTTTTATCCTCTTCTGTAAGCTCGCTTTCGTCCGGTATGTCTACCTCAACTGCTACGCAGCGTGTAGCAATTTCTTTCTTTGTACCCTCTGCATCTACGCCCAGTTGCTTTGCCAGCTCCTGCAAATCTTCTTTCTTGTAGCTTTCCAGTTCTTTAGCGTCTAAATACCCTTTCATGGTCTACCTCGCTTTCTGGCAGCCAGTGTTTATGCACCAGCTGCCTTGTTAATTACACTGCCTCAATTTTCTTTACAACTACAAGGCTGTTTTTATCTACTACCTTGCCGTCTACAAGCATAATGCCCTTTGTAATCTGGTCGTCTGTGTCGTTGTCCTCATACTTCTTTACGCCCATAGAGTAGTTTGTATTAAGCACGTAGTCCTTAAAATTGAAAAGGAAAGCAAAAATTGTATCTTTCGCAAGTGCTGCGCTGTAGCTTGCTACGTAATCGCAAGGTACAACTGTTCTGCCTAAAAGCGTTCTCTCCGGCTTTCCAGATGTTCCATAGTTTACTTTTGCGATAGGCTGCCCGTTCTTATCGGTCATGCCTACATACTCCATAAAGGTCTTTTTGCTCATGCACCACACAGCGCCATTTTCATAAGCCATAGGTAAAGCACCCTCTGCCTTAATCAAATCGCTGTAAGACGGTGCGGCGCTCTCGATCGTCTGCCCGTCGGCTGGTGTCTCTGCTAAAATTCCTTTCGGTTTTCCTGTTCCGTTTCCGTCAATGATTGCCTGCTCTAACGCTTTTGTCATTGCCTCAACAATATTGTTAATAAGCAGTGTTTCAAAAGCGCTGATTGCCATTGTATCTACTTCCAGAGATACGGCTACTGCGCAGCGCAGCTTATGGTATGCAAAAGTAATCATGCCGTCTTTTGCAATATTCTTTTTCTGCTTGTCGCTGCCTGCTCCCTCATTTACCCATGTTGCAGTAGGCTTTACAGTAGATACGGGGATAGAAACGCCGCCCTTGTATGCAGTTCTGGTTACAAGGGCTAAAATCATTCCTGTGCTTTCCAGTTTCTCTACAATCTGGTTAAGCACTGTGGTAGGAATAACTGCGCCTACGTCCGTGCTTTTGCTTACTGCATCTGCTCTGTACTCTTTCGGCAGTGCCTCGCCTCTGCACACGTATTTCATAAATGCTTTTCGGTATTCCATACTGCCGTACTTGTCGTCGTTGTCGCCCTCTCCTGCTGCGCCCTTGAAATTTCTAAGCACTCTCTGCTGTCCCTCGCCGCCGTTTCCGTCGTCTACGTTCTCGCCTGCTGCAATTCTTGCAAGTAAGGCGCTGCGCTTTTCTGCTGCCGCTGTAATCGCCGCTCTTTCTTCCTGCAATGCAGTTACTTCTTTTTCGAGTGCTGTAATTTCCTCTTCTTTCAGCTCTGCCGCTCTTGTGGTAAGCTCTGCCTTAATCTGTGCTAATCTTTCCTCGATTTCTTTTAATCTCATTGTTATGTTTCCTTTCTGATCTTGAATTTTATAAGCTCGCTCTAATCTTTAGTATTGCTGCCCGCCTCTTAAGCAACTCCTGCCTCTCCTGCTCGTAACTCCTACTCGCAAAAGCACGGGCGCTTATTTCAGTATCGCCGTTTGCTGGAATGCTCACGGCTGACACATCATAAACTTTCTTGATTTTCAAAATCGTCCTTGTGTGTGTTTCTCTGTCGTAGCTTTCCTCTGCTACGCTAAAAGCCCATGACATTTTATTTATCATGCCTGCCTCTATGTCTTGGTATAGCCCACGGGCTAAATCTGTCTTGCCTAAATCAGCCGCCACCTTAAGCCCTTTATAGTCCGGCTGTAAAATCAGCGTCTTATTTGACTGTCTGGCAAATACCCTGCCCTCATGGTCGTACTGCATGATAACGTCGCTCATGTCTGCACCGTCTAAAGCGTGTGCATCTATTCTTTCGTAAATCTTTGTGCCGTCCTCAAATTCATACAGCAAATACGGCGTATCAAACGTAGTGGCGTAACCCTCTACGTAATACTCCGTCTGTATCAATTTTGTTGCACTCTGCGCTGTCAATGGCGCTGCCAGCGCCCTATATTCCCGCTCTTTCTTAATCGGCATTATTTACACCCTCTTTCTCTCCCAGCCCGCCTGCTGGTTCGCCTGCTGCCGCTGGCGGTGTCTGCTGTGGCTCTGCCTGCTGCCCTGTTGCTATGGGCGCTTGCTGTATAATTATCTGTGGCTTTCCATTACTGTTTTGCAGTTCGCTTACCTCTGTGTACTCTTTTCGGATATAATACTTTTCCCCGTCCTCAACGTGTGCCATGTTCCATATATCCATAACACCGTTTCTGTTTAGTAATGCACGGTCAAAAAGCTGCGTGCTTACGCTTAGCTTTGTTGCGTTGCTGGCATATTGCAGGCGGTTTGCTGAAAAGAAAATAGCATTACCGCAGGCTCTTTCTCTCTCGGTAAAACTCATATTTGTCATAACAAGCGATAGCTGTATTGCAAACGGTTCTATTTTCCCCTCGTAGTAAGCATTCCACGTATTTTCATCAAATTTATTTTGTAAAATATCCATGTTTGTACCAAAATGCGTGCATACATTTTCCTGTATATTCTGCATCTGCAATGCGTTTGGCGTGTATGGTTTGCTCTCTACCTGTTTCAGCTCGCTAAACTTGTTATCATAAATTATCATGCCGCTATCGTTGTCGGCGCTTAAGTTATCCTCGGTAAAACGCTGTCGCTCTTTCTTTATGTCCTCTGGTTTCAATATATTTGCCACTTTTGCCAGAAAGCGGATATTTGCAGAATTTTTGACAGCGTTTATAATTCCCTCGTTTTGCGTGTGTATCAGCTGCATTGTTGGCTTAAGCGTTCTGTTGTCCTCTCCAAAAAGGTCGTCTGTGTATTCAAAATCTGTCATAATGCCTACACGTTCAAACTCTATAGCTCCATGCTCGCCATTCGCAAACAGATACCGTAAATATACCTGTCCTGCTGCCTCTACGACTTCGCAGCGCTGCGCCCTCAATGGATACCAGCCACAAAGCCGCCCGTACTCGTCCTCGATAGGTATAATAAAAGCGGTGTGTTCCACCGCTACATACGTTGCCAGACGCTTAATAAATTTTGTTGTATCCATGAAATAGTTAGGCTTATGCTGTAGTGTCTTTTCCAGTGACTTAAGGGCGCTGCCCTCAATCTCCGGCTTAAGTTTACTGCAATGTGTAGCAAAGCTGTTTACTGCCGTTCTGGTTAAATCCATTTCATATACGCCGCCGTTATAACTGGTAAACGTCGGGCTGTATCCGTTCAGCATTTTAAAATAGCTGTCGATATATCGCAGCTCTTTACCATGAAAAAGATAATCTAAAAATTTCATGCCGTTTACTCTCCTTTCTATGCGGCATTTTTAAGCAGCTCGCCGCACTCTTCCCAGTATTTCTGCCGCACGGTCATTGCATCTATGACAGATACAAAGCCGTCGATATGCGCCCGCTGCTCGATTTTTATAGGTCTGAATTTTCTTGTTTCCATGTTGTGCTTAAGCGCAACATTTAAGAAATGTGTCTTTAGTAAATTGTTGTCGGCAATCTTAAAATCGCCGTCTTTTATGATGCCCTCAAATTCCCGTATAACTGGTGTAAGGTTTTCGCCTTGGTAAACGTCGTCCATGTGAAAACCATAATTTGCCATATCGGTAATAAGGTACTGGGCGCTGTATCTGTCGTAGCCGATTTTTAAAGGTCGTATGCCGTAATCTTCCAGCAACATAGTAAACCAGCCGTAAACGTCGTGGTAGTCTACGTAATTCTCGCCGCTTAAGGTTATCAGTCCCTTTTTAACAAATATGTCATACGGCACGCCGTCCGTAGCCTGTAAGTATTCCAGTCTGCCCCGTGGCATAAAGAACTGCGTAAACGCATACAGTGTGCCGTCTTTCTGAATAACCACACTGGCTGCCGTTAAGTCCGTTGTCTGGATTAAGTCAATACCGCCCACTGCGTAGCAGTCCCTAAAGTCCTCTAAGGTCTTTTCTACTCCGGCGTTCTCTACTGTCTGATATTCCAACCATGCAATAGAGCTGTTCTGCTTGATATTGCAATACTTTGTAAGGAACTCTGCTTTTTTACTTAAGCTGCCCTCTGCTACTGCTATCTCGTCCATAAAGAAACTTTCTTTTACGGATACGCCCATGTTAGGGTTAGCCTTTTTCAGTTCGTCTATGTCGTTCCACTTCTCCACATCATCAATCATGTAAAGGAATGGTAATAGCCTGCGCTCTTTGCTGTTTCCTTTCAAGAAACTTGTGCTACGTTTCATTAGTTCATCATAAATACTGTCGTTGATATATCCGGCAGTGCTTATGCTCAATATCATAGGTTGAGTACGTGCGCCTAAAGCGGATTTCATAACCTCATACTGCTTTAGTCCAGCGTCCCCGCTCCATGCTGCCATTTCATCACATACCACAAGCTGCGGGTTAAATCCGTCTGACTTCTTGGCATTAAAAGCAATCGGTTTTATTACCGTGTTGCTCTCCGCAATATAAATATCGCTGCGCCGTTTCTTTGCCAGCTCCGCTAACTCGTCCTCTGCCTGTACCATTTGATAAAATCCGTCATACACCAGCGCTGCTTGGTCTAATTTCGGCGCTAAGCAGTATATTTCTTGTCCATACTCCGGCTCTAAGTACGCCATATATGCAATAATCGCAGATGCAAATAAACTTTTTCCGTTTTTTCTACCAATTACAATAAAAATTTCACGGAAAATACGTATTTTTTCTGCGTCCTGTATGCCAAAAATAACAGAAACTATGGCTTTCTGCCATAGCTCCAACTTGATCAAATCATTACGTCCCTTGCTGTGGTGGCAAAAGTTCTCTATGAACCGTATAGCCTTATTCGCAGCCTTTGCATTAAAAAAATACTCCTGCTTTTGCAGCCCGTTTATAATGATTTCGTATATTTTCTTTATCCATTTTCCCGCTATGATTTCGCCGCTTGTAATCTTTGCGTGGTACTCATAGATATAATTTCTATAAGGCGGCAATATTGCTTACTCTTCCCGCAAAGCCGCCAGCCTGCTTGTCTTTCGTTTCGCAGCTGGTACTAATTCCGTAAGCTGCTTAATCACTGCTGCATAGTTCTTACTAAGCGCTATGTAGGTTTCTGCCTCTGGGCTTTTCTTTGTCCCCCACTGGTTCTGCCCGTTCTGGTACTCACTCGTCCAGCCGTCTTTTTCAAGTTTCGCCTGCAAGTCGTCCAGCTCAACGCTCATAAATGCAGCCTTTTCTATCAGCGGCGTTACTAATTTTCTTTTGTTTTCGTCTAAGTCCTTGAAAATACCCTTAAGTCTGGTCTTTTCGGTCTTTATCCTCTGTTCTTTGGTTTTCTCTTTCTTTGTTGCCATTCCTTTACCCCGCTTTCCATTCCTGCGCCGCACCACACCCCCTACACCACCCGTGCGCACGCCCGTAGGGTAATTTTAGGGTATCCCCCTCGGTATTCGCCCCCTTTAATTATTTTTCTGATATGGGGGGAGTATGCCGCCGTTCTCGTCGAACTGATACCGCTTATGCCTCTCCTGTTTGTGGTGTTCCTTGTTGTGGCAGTCTTGGCACAACGCCTCTAAGTTATCCCAGCACAACGTAACGCTTATGTCGTTTATGTTCTCTCTGTTAAGCCAGCGCTTATGATGCACTATCTTTGCGGGCTGCCCGCAGCGTTCACAAATATAATCTTGTGACATTAAATAAGCGGCTCTGGTTTTTTCCCATGCCGCTGATAAATAAAAGCTCTTAGCCCATGCTTTCATACTGTCCCCTCTCTTTCTTCATTCCCCAGCGCCCTAAGTTTCATGCGCTGGGTGGAGGCTAAAGAATGAATAGAAAAAGAGTAGGCAACTGCTGCCGCACATGGCTTAAGCTATCGCCTACTCATTTCATGCTACCATTGTATCTCTTTTGTTTTCCCATGTAAACACCACGTTTTTACCACGATATTACCCGCTGCTGCTCTGTTATCATTTCTCTTACTGGCACGCCTGCTGCTCTTAGCTGCTCGTATATACTCCTTATCTCGTGCCTAAACCAGCCTGCATACTGCATGGGTACTGGCTGATATTGCCGCCCCATAAATGGGTTATCCGCATACGCTGCCACCTGTGAAAACTCATATAGCAGCAGTGGCTTACTCTGGTCTAATAATAGCCGCAATATATATGCTGTCGTTCTTCCGTGTAGCCGTCCCTCTGGCGGCTGCCATATCCCAGTTATTATATATAACCTCTGCCACTCGTAAAGCTCAAATCCTAACGCCTGCTCTATATGCTTTATCAACCTGTCTGCCGCCTGCTGTTCTCTCGCTGTTTCCCGCTTTCTTTTTATCCATGCTTTTATTTTTTCAAACACTTACTTTACCCTCTCTTCGTCAATCCCCCACAATAATACTGACAGCTCGTTTATGATGCCCGTAACCCAGCGCCTCGGTGTGTTCTTTCCTGTATCCAGTTTCTCTGCGATTTCCGCATAGTCCATGCCCTGCATGAAATACATTTCAAAAGCCTTGTACTCTACACCTCTGCCTGCTGCCTCTCTGCGGCGCTCTATCTCTTCTACCGCTTTGTCTATATGCGCTGTCATTATCAATGTCTTAAAGCGTGTGCGTCTGATACTCTCTAAGTATGTACGCTGCTGCTCGTCCGTCATGCCTTTAAGTTCTAACTGCTGCCCGTCGCTTATTGCGTTCTCGATATGAAAAGCCATATCACGGTAACATTTCATAAGTGTAAAAGTGTTGTGGTATTTCTCTTTCTTCCTCTCCTGCTTTTCCTGTCGTTTCAGTTCCGTTATTGCAGCCTTTGCCTGTTTCTGCATCAGCTCTGTTAATTCGCTTTCATGCAGTTGTACCCAGCTTTCAGCCTCTGGCGGCATTTCTACCCCTGCCGCCGCTGTTGTCTTTGTTTCTTCCTGCTCCATGTTCTGTACCTCGCTTTCTGTTAATTAAACGGCAGCTCTTCGTCTGCTCCCTCTGGGATATTCATAAACCCGTCACTCTCCGGCAGCTGCTGCCCTCTCGCCTCTGCCTCTGCTTTGCTCTCTCCAAATCCTACGCTATTTGCCACAACCTCTGTGTAATATACCTTGCTGCCCGTGCGCTGGCTCTCGTAGCTGCCTGTTTTAATCTTACCAGTAACCTCTGCCCTGCTGCCTTTGCTTAACCATTTCTGCGCCCATTCCGCAGTACGTCCGAAACACTTAATATTTATAAAATCTGTGTCTTTCCCGTCGTCTACCGCAAGCGTAAAGCGGGTAATAGCTGTGCTATTGTCCTGCCCGCCATATCTAAGCTCTGGCTCTCTTGTAAGCCGCCCTGTAAGTGATACGTTATTCATTCTCTCTGCCCCTCTCTTCCAGTTTGTCCAGTTTTGAAAATATAGCCAGCAATTCCAGTGCGATAATTCCCAGTAAAATATTAGTCATTTTCTACCGCCTCGCTTTTTTCTCTCAATCCTGCTGCCATATTGCTAAACGCCGCTGCTACGTTCTCGCATAATGTCGCCAGTGCTGGCTTTATACTCTGCGCCCAACGGTTAATAGCTGCCGTCAATGTTTCTGCTGCTGTTGGCAAGGTTTTATTTATCTGTCTTGCCATTTTTCTTGCAAGCCTGCGCTGTTTTCGCTTGTCCAGCTCTAACGGCGGGTTTACTCCATGCTTTTTCTTATAGTTCTTTTTCCACTGTCTGTATTTCACTGCTTACGCCCCTTTCTCCATATCGTATACGGCAGCGCCCATACTGGCGCTGTTATTATCAACGCCAGTTTAGCTACGCATATCAGGCAATATACCGCCCCGTCTACTACTGCCTTTCCCGTTTCTTCCAGCGCATCTACTACGCCGCCCATAAACTCAAACATTTACCGCCCCGCTTTCTGTGTCCGTTTCGGACACCTTACCCGTATAGTCTGTTACTCTGATACCCAGAATACAGTAGCCCTCTGTAAGCCCTGTATAATCTTCCAGCATATAAATAATATCTGCATCAATCGTGCGCCCTGTTTGCTTACCTTCCTTAAATTCCAGCATTTTAAGGCTGTCGCCCTGTTTATAGCCTCTGTCATTCTTCCGCAGCTCAAAGCCTTTTTTCCCGCTTACTACGTCCTCGTAATAAGATGCCGCTATTTTTATCTCATGCTGCTTATGCTCTGTGTTTCCCTCGCTTGGCAGATGCTCCATTTTTTCTGCGTCTGCCCGCTCCTGCAATTTCTTCTTTGTCTGGCGGTCTATAGCGTCCTGCTCTTCGCTGTACCGCTGTTCGTCCGTCTTTTCAGCCTCTGCCTTGTTTATGTACTGGTCGCATTTCTGGCACGTTCCCGTTTTTACGTTGCAGTCCTTGTATTTCTGGCAGGAATAGCACAAAGACGTTATGCTTTCTGGGTGCGGTGTTTCGTAATCGTCCCCTGCCTTTTTCTCTGCTACCTTTTCCGCTATTTCCTTTGCCCTCACATTTTTGCCCGCTGCTGCTTTTTCCGCTATTTCTTTCTGCTCGTCCTCGTCCAGCTTTGCTGCCTCGTATGCAGCAGTGATACCTAAATTGCCCTCTTTCAGCTGCTCTTTAATCTCCGGCGTTGCGTTGTTGTTGATTGCGTCCATTCTGGCTACGTTTGTGCTGCTTTCGTTTATCATAGCCGCCACTAAATCACGCATTTTGCCTTGTATCTCTAAGCCGTCCTCTTCCTTAGCTCTGATAAGCGCCGCTTTTGTACGTTCTACTAATCTGGTTTTTTCATAGGCTGTAAGCTCCTGCGTAAATCCGTTGCCAGCCAATAAGCGCAGCTCATACATTGCCTCGCTCATATCCATAAAGCGGTAAAGCACTTTCTCATACTCCTTATGCCCCCGCTCTAAGTTCAAAATATTTGCCGCATTACGTCTGTGTCCGTCGATTATACGGTATTCCCCGTTTACTCTCGCCAATACTGTAGGCTGTTCCTGTCCTACGTGTAAAAAGCTGTCTGCCAGCTCTTCTATGTTCTCTAATTTCTGGTGTGTATTCTCCTGCGCTGCCTTTACCTCATAAGGGCTTAAATAAATCTCTTTGTATCCGTCCGTCTGTGCCTGCTGCCCTGCTGCTTTCGTCTTTGCGTTCAGAATGTCGTTAATACCAAACTTTGCCATATTCTCTACCTCGCTTTCTCAATCCTTTGTTTTTTCTTACACTGTCCCATTACTCCGTTGCACATTTCGCACGTTCTCCAATGCTCGCAAGCGTCGCTTTTCGGGCATTTCTTCCCTGCAAATTTGCTGCCCCAGTTCCAGCACTCCGTACCGCCAGTCCTGCGGCAATGCCAGTAAACGCATAATCTCTCTTTATGTGCCACGCTTGCTACCTCGCTTTCCCTGTATACGCTGTTACAAATTTCTTGTACCCCTGCGCCGCTCCGCAGCATGGGCTATACTCATAAATCGGCTTACGCATGAAAGTATTTTCTGCTACTTTCTTGGAATACCGAATAATACCCAAAATATTAAAATCTGTCTTTTGTTCCAGCCACTCTACGCCTGCTGCCTCGCCGTCTGTGTTCTGGTATGACGTAATCAGCACGCCTGCCAGCTTTAATGCTGGGTTAAATACCTTTGCGTCCTCTATCTGCTCTGTCACAATGTCCAGCCCCTCTAAAGCGTCCTCGTCCACCTTTACGGGTACTATTACCTCGTCCGTGATTGCCAGCGCATTTACAACATTAAGCCCAATATCCGGCGGGTTATCAATGATGCAGTAATCATACTTGCCGTATATGGTGCAATCTCCGTAATACTGCATCTTTGCATATACCAGCGCTTTATATCTCTCTATCTGGTTTTCGCTGTCCTCTTTGGTTAAATTCCATGTAGCCCCAAAAAGTGACATATTCGCCGTTACAATGTCGATACCCTCATACTCTGTATGCTGTATCAGCTCGTCTGCGTTTTCCCAGTCCCCAGCCAGTAGCCGTGTAACTGGTGCTACGTTCTCTGCATCATATCTGCTGTACGCCTTGCTTAAGTTTCCCTGCTTATCGTTGTCAATCAGCAGCACCTTATAACCTCGCCTGTAAAGCTCATACGCCATGTTTGCCGCTGTAAAGGTCTTGGCTACGCCACCCTTTAAATTCAAAATGCTTATTGTTTTCATTCTTTGCCTCTCTTTCCTGCGTTCGCCTCTAACGCATGGTTACTGTTTCCTGTTCTTTTGTAAGCTCGTCTGAATGTAATAAATACTGCTCTATCAGCTGCGCTGCTGGCTGCCAGCCGTAGCAGACGGCGGTATAATAGCCCTGCTGCCGCAGATACTCTAACCACTCTTTTTGTTTCTTGGTCGTCGTGTTCTCGCCTGCCTTAAGCTCTATGTAAAGCCCATGATACCCAGCCCTTGCAGCTGGTAGCATAATGTCTGGCACGCCAGCCTTTACGCCCTGCCTCTTAAGCACCGCTGCTGTTGCTTTATCACGTTTGCCGCCGTTTGGCACATGATACATATATTGCAGTTCCGGCATAAGCCCTGTTCTGTATGCAGCCCAGCTAAATAATGCCTCTTGATGCCCGCTTTCGTCGTCCAGTCTAAAGTTTCTCATTTTCTCGCCTCGCTCTCTGCTTAAATTCTACATACTGGCAAATTCTAAAAAGCAGCCCGTCCTTATGCGGCTTGCTGTTCTCTATCGCCAAAAGCGTTATTGTTTCCTCGCTTTGTAGTCCTGCATTTCCCAGTACGTCCCAGCGGCATATATCGTAGTATCTGCACCGTAGGCAGCAGCGCTTACAGTCCTTGCCTTTCTGGAATAACCAGTATTTAATTTTTTCTATCATGTTTTCTGCCCTTTCTGCTGCCGTTGTCTTTCCAGCTCTCCTGCTGCTCAAAAATAGCCGCTGCAATTCTAAACGCCAGATATGCTGCCACAATCAGTGCCAGCAGTCCGGCTATTATCAACACTGCTGCAATGGCAACGCCCTTGATTATCTGCATTTCAACCCCCCCTATCTGTTATTTTTACTAATGTGTATCTTAAATACCCGTAGCCGTAATACTCTGGACTGTGTACCCCCATGCTTACGCTGTTCTTGTCCACGTAATAGCCCTTTATTGCTTTTGGCTCTTTCTTGAAATACTCACGGTCTGAAATTATGTGGTACTCTGGTTCTGGTCTTACTAAATTCTTGCTGCAATTCCAGCGCTTGCCCTGTAATGCTCCGTCAGTACCCTTTTTGTGCGTTCCTGTGTACTTGATTAAATAACTTGCCAGCTCTGCATAGTTGCCGCTATCGTCCAGTGGGAATACCTTAACCCTGTTATGCCCCTCGTATGCCTTATACCAGCAGCGTTGTAAAATCTCTGTATCAATTTTATTTACTACAAGGTGGTGATGCCTCGCACCTTTCTTGCCTATCTCCATAACGTGTATGTATTTGAACTCTAACCCTGCTTTTCTGTACTCCTTTCTGCACTCCCTCAAAAATACGTCTATGTCCTGCCGCATCTGCTCCGGCGTTCTGTCCGGCTCTCCTTTCCTGCGGATATAGTCAAGCACTAAATGGTAGTCCCCATAGCCATAGTTTGCATTTATGAGTATCCTTAACTTTCTCTCTGCCTGTCTGGTGTTTACTTTCTCCTGCTCTTCTTTTGTTGGCTTTACTTTATCCCCTCTGCTGATACCTTTCTTTTTGTACCTGCTGGTAAAGTACCTCTCTATCTCTATCGTATTTCCCGCTTTTGTTACCCTCTCTACGTATGGCATATATCTACCTCTCTGTCGGTTCGTTAATACTTTTATCAAGTGTTAAAACGGGCTGCCTGCCCGTTAAATTTCTTGACTTTGCGCCATACATAGCTTATAATTTTTATAGTATTTCAAAGCTGTATAGCTTAGCGCCTATGGTGTTTCCCCACCGTAGGCGCTTTTATTTTTTCATGTTTCCTGCCGCTCTCTTATGCGGCTTAAGGCATACTCATAAGCCCGTCTGTACGGCTCTCTGCAATCGTAGCCCGTGCAGCTGTATAATTTGCTGCCCTTGCAAAATTCGCAGCTATGCAGCTTTGCGTAATCACTCGCCGCCCTCTCCTGTCGCTTTTCCTCATATTCCAGATGCCGTTTAATCTGATTTGCATCTATAACCGCAATTCCCAGCATATTTGCTGTATGTATTTCTCTGTCCATTCCCTCTGTTATGCCGTATTTCACACCAGCAATAACAAAATCGCAGCCTTTCAGCAGCGCAAGCCCCGCAGCCATGCCCCTTGCCCGCTCTTCCGGCTTTTTATCGTCCATGCACTGCGTCATATATAAATGCGGCGTAATGGGTGCTAAGCCCGCCTCTAACGCCTGCCGTGTCAACTGCTGCGCATAATCTATGTTTCTATCCAGCTCTGCGCCGTCTTTCGCCCTGTATGGGCTGCATATATAAACCTTTCTCATGCCTTTTTACCCGCTTTCTGTTGTGCCTCTGCCCGTGCCTGTTCATTTCCTGCCAGATATGCTGCTAAGCACATCAGCTCGTCTGCTCCCTTTTGGTCTATAAAATTACAATCAATGCAGCATTTACAGTACCCCGTAATCTGTAAATATCTGTCGTATACTTCCTGTGGTGTCTGGCACTGCTTTAAGCTGTCCACCATGCCTGTAAGCTGCTGTATTGCCTTTATGCCTGCCTCGCCGCCCTTTCCGTGTATCCCTACTGTAATCTGCCGCATTTTTGTTGCGCCGTCTGCTCCTAAAATTGTTTTACTCTTCATTCTGTGCCTCGCTTTCTTCCTTAAACCCAGCCAACAGCATAGTCATTGCATCTATCGCTGTATTAAAATGTTTTCCCAGCTCTGCTGCGTCAATAAGCCCCTGCTTTGTGTTTCTTCCGTTCCCTTTCATTACTTGCGTTTGCAAAATAGGTTTTAACTGGCTAAGCCCAGCTATGCTGTTCTCTAACTCTTCCTCACTCACGCAGATTTTTACATAGCCCTTGCCGATATGTTCAACACTCATTTTCTGCCTCTTCCTTTCTTCTAATCAGCCGTACCGATACCTCATAAGCTGTGCGCTGTTCTCTTTCTCCTGTGGCTGTATCAAGCACCTTTTCATACTGGCGGCTCTGATACCGTCCCAGCAGTTCTACAGTGTCGCCCTGCTGCCACTGCGTCGCCTCGTCTGCCTGTTCCTGCCAGCAGATGCACGGTAAAAAGCAGCTGCCGCCTGTAAGCTCATTTCTTACCTTTACCGTAATATCAGTAATGCGCTTGCCTCTCGGTGTTTCTCTGTATGTTGGCTTATTCGCTATAACGCCTCTTACTGCTGCCTCGTCCTGCTCTACTGCCTTTTCCGATACCGCCACAAAATCTGCCAGAATATATACCAGCAGTCTACCGCTTTGGAAGTCCTTAAGCGTCTGCACCTTACCTGTCAGTAAAAGCCTGCTGCCCTCTACAAATTCCTGCATAACGTCAAATTCTATGCCGTTGCAAGCCCTGTATGGTACGTCCTCTGCAAATACTACCGTTACCTCGTCCGGCACGCCGCTTGGTCTTACCGTTTCCAGCTTTGCCATATAACCACAAAACGGCAGCCCGCATAGCTGCTTAATTTCCTTAATCTGTGTAAGCGTTCCTACCAGTCCCGCTGCATTTCCCTTGATACCGCCACCTGTAAGCTCGTCCATGATTGCAGTATCTAAATCCCGTAAAAAATCTGGCTTTTTCTTTGTCATACTTCCTGCCCTTTCCTTTCTTATATGTAAATGGTGTAGTAAAGCGACATCTGCAAATCACTAAACTTATACTGTGCTGTCTGGTCTGGCTCTAATGGTTTCATAAGCCCCAGCTCTTTCCAGCGTCTGTGCGTTATCTCCGGCACTGCTCTAAACTTCTTTACCTCATGCCCGCTGTATTTTCGGTATTCCTCGCTTATCTCATGGTCTGCAAACGGTTTGAACGCTGCCAGATACCCTACGTAAACCTCTGCTTTTCCCTCGATAATGCGCAGGCGGTCTGAACTCTCCAGCGTGCCTATAAATTCCTTTACTGTCACTGTCTGCCTCTCCTACTTCTCTGGCATTTCGTACAGCCTCGGTATTACTGCTGCAAACGGCTGTACGTCCATGCCGCCCCTTATTACGGCTGCACCGCCAGCCGTAAACAGATAGCTTACGCACGCTTTCTGTATCTCGTCCAACACCTCTAAGCAGCGCTCTTTTGTGGCATACTCTCCAATTTCCTCTAAACACCCGTCACTTATGCAAATTACGTGGCGCTTTTTGTCTGCCTCTGCGCCGCCTCTCTTTTTCTTTATGTCCTCATACTCTCCATACTCTACGCAGGCGTAATTACCGCCCAGTCTATACAGCTTTTCTTTATTCTGGCTGCGTATATATACCTCGCTCATTGCCTTTATCTCCTTGCCTCTAAGTTTTCCATTTCAGAAATGCAGTTTGACGGTATCAGCTCATAAGCTGCCGCCTCTATTTCTGTAAGCGCCTCTTTGTACTCAATGTATCCCCACGCCTGCCGTGCTATCTCTGGTACGTTCTGCCGTTCCTCAAAATTTTCTATATGTAAAATCTCGTTTCCCTGCGGCTTTGGAAATGTTCCCAGTGATAACGGGCGTAAAGGGCTGTAATATCTGTGGTTCATTCTCTCGCCCCGCTTTCCTCTTTATGTTCTTGGTAGCCCTCTAAGTATCCTATTGCCTCTACGTCAATGTCCTTGCCGTCCTTACCGTCGTTGTTTATCCGAATTTTTCCGTAGTAGGCATAAATACAGCAGCCGTCATAGTCGTATACTCTTATGCTGCCCTCTGCGGCTGCCTCTGGTGTTTCAATAACCAGCGGCTCTGCCTGCTGCATCTGCGCTGCTACCTGTTCGTCTGTTACTGGCTCGCTGTTCTTTCCTCTACACCATATAGCCAGCATAAACAAGATAATTGCCAGCACGCCTGCTGCTATAATGGCTACGCACTGTATCAGTTTCTTAACTGTCTGTCGTTTCATTATCCTTTTTACCTTTCTGCTTTTCCTGCTCTTCCTCTGCGCACCGTATAAACGCCTCAATGTTGGCAATTTTCTTGTTATGTGTGTTAATAGCTTTTTTGGCTTTTTCATACAGCCAATACCATTGCGCAATTTCCTTATTTTCTTTCTCTTTCTGTAAATCCCTTTTTGCTTTTTCTATTGCATCTTTCAGATTTCCAGAGTATGTAAAATGCCGCATATTTTTTGTTTCTCTGATTTTATAGCTTGCTTTTCCCAATTACTCGCCCCCTTTTTCTACCTCAAAACGTAATTTCATTTGTGCCGGGTACAAATCTACCTTTGGTGCGCTGCGCCCGTTCCAGCGTTTCCCGCCGCACTCTCCTACACATTTCCAGCCAGCCGCTTTAAGACTGCTGCCTGTTTCAGATACTAAAATATAAGTAATCAGTTTTTTGTATCCTAAATTTCTTGCCGCTCTCCATGCTGCCGAATACAAAAAACTGCACGCATTTCTTGTACCGTCTGTGCAAAGTCTATTTACTTCCAGCGTTAGCCCGTTATCCAAATATCTGCTTACTGGTCTACCCACAATAGCCACGCCTACTATTTTCTCTCCGTCGCTTGCCGCAATGCTGAATTTATGCCCCACTACTGGCTTATGGTGTCTATGGTATCTCTCAACAAAAGCATTAGCCTCTTTTAACGTAATTGGTACTAATTCAAGCATTTACTGCCGCCTCTCTTCCGTAGCAAAATAGTAGTTATCTACTATCAGCATTTTTTTACTGAAAAGACACATAAGCCCCAGCGGTACGGTAATAACCGCTATTGTTATGTCGCCCTCTGTCGCCCATACTGCCAGCACGGTAACTGCCAGCATTGCAAGCCCGTAGGCTTTCTGCTTAATGAAATACCAGCGGCGGGCTTTCTTTGCCTGCTCCCGCTGCCGCCTCTGCTCTTTTTTCTTACGCATATCTGCTATGGCATCTGCATAGCCTCTCTGGTATGCGTCCTCTACTATCAATGCCTCTGCTGCCATTCTCTGCCTCTCTTCCTTTCGGCGGCGCTCTCTGTCTTTCCATGTGTGCCGCTCTCCTGTTCTGGCGTTTGGTTTTACCGTGCGGGCTGCTTTTCGCATTAAAAAGCAACTGAAAACCTGTTGACTGTCCACATACTTTCTGGCTGGTATGACCGCCGCTATTTTTCCACGGTATACAGATTGCAGCTATTAGCCTGCTGCCCTCTGCCGCAGGCTCGCCATGCCTGCTACGCAATGTGCCGTGTGGGACTTGAACCCACGACTTGCCGCTTATGAGGCGGCTGCTCTAACCAACTGAAACTAACGGCACTCGTGGCGGCTGCTGCCGCCTACTCATTAAACAAAAAGCCTTTTTCTATTAAAAACCTTATCCAATCGCAGCCCGTTACGTCGTCCTGCTCAATGAATTTGTAAAAACCCTCTGCGTCCTCTATTCCGTATTTCTTTAAAATGTTTCTTGCGTTGTTTGCTGCTGGCGTGGTAAAAACATTCTCTGCGTAAAATGTAGCCTCTATAGTTCCGTAGTTGTTCTTTCCTGCTGGTGTTCTCATTTCTACTACAACTACATTCCTTTTGCTTTTTCTCCCTACTCCCTTTCTTATTACTACCGCCTCACTGAATAACCAGCCATTCCAGCCGCTACGCATAGGTGCAAACTGTGTACGTGGCACTTTTACTAAGTCGCCCGCCTGCAATTTGTTAAAATCTACTTTTTTCATGCTCCTTACCTCTCTTTTGTTTTTCTGGTTTATAATGCCTGCTGCCCCGCTGCTGCCGTGTAGGTTTTCAATGTAAGCCCGCAGCGTTTGAACTCTCTATAAATTGTGTCCCTATGTGTTCCCAGCGCCTCTGCAATATCGCTTACGCTGCTGCCTTGCTTACTCATAGCCTCTATGGTCTGCCTGTCCTCGTAATGCAGACGCTTGTACTTTCGTTTCGCCATGTTCTATGCTCCTTTCCGTCCTCATTTGCTTTTATGGTAAAAAATAAGCGTGTCAGAGTTTTTACGCTCTGCACGCTCTTCTTTTCTGCTGTTTCCTATAAAAAAAGAAAATCGGCAGAGGCTTTATAACCTCTTGTCGATTTTCATTCTAAAACTTATCGATTATTAAAAAAAACGTATATTCTTATAATGTTGCTGCCATCACAGCCTTAATTGTATGAAAACGATTCTCAGCTTCATCAAATACTATAGACTGAGGTCCTTCAAATACCTCATCTGTCACTTCAAGCGCATCATATCCGAACTTCTCATGTATCTTTCTTCCGACTGCCGTACCGAGATCATGATAAGCCGGAAGACAATGCATGAATCTGCACTGCGGACCCGCATTATCCATGACAGCCTTATTGACCTGGTACGGCATAAGATCCTTTATCCTCTCTGCCCATATCTCCTCAGGCTCGCCCATTGATACCCATACGTCGGTGTAAATAACATCTGCGTTCTTACTTGCCTCCATGGGATCCTCAATAAATTCGAGGACCGCACCGGTTTCGGCTGCGATGCTGCGGCATTTTTCAACAAGCTCACTATTCTGAAAATATTTCTCAGGTGCACATGACACAAAATGTATGCCCATCTTGGCACAGCCTATCATCAGAGAATCACCCATGTTGTATCTTGCATCTCCCATGTACACAAGCTTTATACCTTCAAGTTTTCCGAAATGCTCTATTATTGTAAGGAAGTCGGCAAGTATCTGAGTAGGATGGTATTCATTGGTAAGCCCGTTCCATACAGGCACTCCCGAATACTTTGCGAGCTGTTCCACTATCTCCTGTCCGTAGCCTCTGTACTCGATGCCGTCAAACATCCTTCCGAGCACTCTTGCCGTATCCGGTATAGACTCCTTCTTTCCCATCTGTGAGCTGTCCGAGTCCAGAAATACCGGGTGCATTCCAAGATCTGCCGCAGCTATCTCAAATGAGCAGCGTGTTCTTGTGGATGTCTTTTCAAAGAGCAGCGCAACATTCTTGCCTTCATGTATCTTATGCAGTATTCCCGCCTTCTTCTTTGCTTTAAGATCGGCTGCAAGATCGATGAATTCTTTGATTTCATCCGGAGTAAAATCCAGCAGTGTCAGAAAGTTTCTTCCTTTAAGTGACATATTTCTCTTCCTTATCTCTATACAAATAGCTGCAATGCTTATTTAGCTGCAAGCCTTAACTATCACCTCGGCTGCTTCCTTGAGAAGCGGCATAGGTATATTAAGTGCCGGAAGAAGTCTGAGCTTATCCTTAGCCGTAAGGCAAAGCACACCGTTCTCCATACACTTATTGAGTACCTCCGACACAGGCTTTTTTGTGGTAAGTCCTATCATAAGTCCCATACCGCTTACGGCTGTGATACCCTCAGCCTTTTCAAATGTATCAAACAGGTAGCTGCTCTTTTCCCTTACCTCTTCAAGCAGTTTATCATCTATTCTTTCAACTATGCTGATTGCAGCCGCACAGCTTACCGGATTACCTCCGAAGGTCGAGCCGTGATCTCCGTAAGAGAAAATATCCTTGAGCTTTTCTCCTAAAAGTACCGCTCCTATAGGAAGTCCTCCTGCGATTCCCTTAGCTGTCGAGACAACATCCGGCTGTATTCCGTAGCTCTGATAAGCATACATATATCCGCTTCTGCCGTTTCCGCTCTGAACCTCGTCTATGATAAGCACTATATCCTGTTCCTTGCAAAGCTTTGCAACGCCCTGTACAAACTCGGCATCCAAAGCCTTGACGCCGCCCTCACCCTGGATTACCTCCATCATGATGCCTGCGATCTTGTTGTTCTCCACAGCCTTTTTCATTGCCTCGAGATCATTCGCCGGAACATGTATGAAGCCCGGAGTAAGCGGTTTAAACAGCTCATGAAAATGTTCCTGTCCGGTTGCAGCAAGTGTAGTAAGTGTTCTTCCGTGGAAGCTGTTCTCCAAGGTGATAATAGTGTAGGTATCCTCACCCTTTTTCTCGGCTGCATACTTTCTTGCAGCCTTTATCGCTCCCTCATTGGCTTCTGCTCCGGAGTTTCCGAAAAACACCTTTTTCATGCCGCTCTTTTTGCACAGCAGCTCGGCAAGCTTTGCACAAGGCTCCGTATAGTACAGATTGGACATATGCTGTACCTTAGCTATCTGATCTATGACTGCCTGCTGCCATTTCTCATCGGCGATGCCGAAGGCTGTAACTCCGATACCGGAGCCCATATCGATATATCGCTTTCCCTCTGTATCGTAGACCTCTGAGCCCTTTCCTTTCTCAATAGCTATAGGAAAGCGCTTATAAGTCGAAGCTATATACTCTTTGTCGGTATCAAATACATTCATTCTTATTCTCCCTTATAATACTCAGGCTCGTTCTCACTCAGGATCGCGGTTCCGATACCCTTATCGGTAAATATCTCAAGTAAGAGGCAATGCGGTGTACGCCCGTCCATGATATGAACTCTCGAAACTCCGCTTTCCACCGCATCAACACAGTTGTTAAGCTTGGGAAGCATTCCGCCTCCCATGATTCCGCTTGTGATAAGCTGCTTTGCCTCATTAAGATGAAGCTCCGATATAAGTGAGGACTTGTCGTTAAAATCTCTGTAGACGCCCTCGACATCCGTGAGGAATACAAGCTTCTCTGCCTTTAACGCCTTGGCTATGGCACATGCCGCATCATCTGCATTTACATTGTAGCTTGTATGCTCGTCATCAAAGCCTATAGGACATATAATAGGAAGGAAATCCTTCTCCAGCAGATCGAATATGAGCTCCGGATCCACCTCGGTAACATTGCCGACAAAGCCTATATCCTTGCCGTCGGAAAGCTTCTTTTCACATTTTAAGAGAAAACCATCCTTACCGCTTATGCCCGCTGCCTTTACACCGAGATCTCCGACAAGCTGAACCAGGCTCTTATTGACCTTGTTAAGCACCATCTCTGCTATCTCCATAGTCTCGGCATCCGTAACTCTGAGCCCGTTTACAAACTCAGGCTTTTTTCCAACCTTGTTTATCCAGCTGCTTATCTCCTTACCGCCTCCGTGCACGATGACAGGCTTAAATCCGGCAAGCTTAAGGAATACCGCATCCTGAATGACCATACGTTTAAGATTCTCGTCAGCCATAGCCGATCCGCCGTATTTGATCACGATTATTTTCTTGTTGAATCTCTGTATATACGGAAGTGCTTCAATAAGCACCTGCGCTTTTTCAAGGCTTGTCAACCCTGTCATTTTCCTGTCCTCCCGTCAGCTCCTGTAATCTCCGTTGATCTTGACATAATCATATGTAAGATCGCAGCCCCATGCTGTTGCCGAACATTCTCCGGAATTAAGTCCTACAAGTATGTCTATATCCTTCTCCAGCAATATCTCCTTGGCCTTTTCCTCAGAGAACGGAACACCGGCACCGTTTTTACATACCTCTATAGTTCCTTTATCCGACTTAAAGCTTACGTCGATCTTATCAACATCCACATCCGCACCGGAGTATCCGATAGCGCAAAGCACTCTGCCCCAGTTGGCGTCAGCTCCGAACATGGCTGCCTTCAAAAGTGAAGAGCAGATAACACTCTTTGCAACAGTCTTGGCTGTCTCTTCATCTGCTGCGCCGCTTACCACACACTCAAGCATCTTGGTAGCGCCCTCGCCGTCTCCGGCAATCATACGGCAAAGCTGCATGGTAACTGTGTTCAGTGCTTCCATGAATACCTTGAAATTATCATCATCCTCAGTGATCTCGGCATTTCCCGCAAGGCCGTTTGCCATAACTGATACCATATCGTTGGTGGAAGTATCTCCGTCTACAGAGATCATATTGAAGGTCTTGCTTATATCTGTGGAAAGTGCCTTCTTAAGCATTTTCGGGGAAATGCTTACGTCGGTGGTTATGAATACAAGCATGGTTGCCATATTCGGATGGATCATACCGCTGCCCTTTGCCATACCACCGAGGCGGCAGCATTTTCCGTCTATCTCAAATTCAACAGCTGCCTGCTTCATTACCGTATCGGTAGTCATGATCGCAGCCGCGGCATCCTCATTGCCGCTTTCCGAAAGCCCCTCCGCAAGTGCCTTGGTATGATCTGCGATAGGCTTGATATCAAGAGGCTGTCCTATAACTCCGGTAGAAGCTACGATCACGTCATCTGCCTTGATACCAAGCTCTGCCGCAAGCAGCTCGCTCATCTTCTCTGCTATCTCGATTCCGTCGGCATTGCAGGTATTGGCATTACCGCTGTTGCAGATCACCGCCTGAGCGATTCCGTCCTCTATATGCTGCTTAGTCACCTTAAGCGGTGCTCCCTTGACAAGATTTGTTGTATATACCGCAGCCGCACTTGCCGGCTTATCACTTACTATAAGTGCAAGATCCTTTTTTGTAGTATTGTGACGGATGCCGCAATGCAGTCCGTTTGCCTTAAAGCCCTTTGCGGCACATACGCCGCCGTTTATCATCTTCATGCCGTTCTCTCCTATATAAATATCCACTCGTTTCTATCCTGCTCAGACATTAAGTCCCGTGGTCTCTTCTACGCCCATTACTATATTAAGATTCTGGATTGCCGCTCCCGAGGCGCCCTTTCCGAGATTGTCGAAAAGTGAGGTAAGCAGTATTCTGTCTTCGTTGCCGCTTACGCTTATCACCATATCATCTCTGCCGGAGAGCTTGGCTGCCGATATAAAACCACCGTCATCCGCATTTTCCTCAAAATGCACTATCTTGCTCTTGTAGTACTCACGGTATACCTTCTTTATATCATCAACACTTCCGTTTAGATCCTTGGCAAATACCGGAACGCTCACCTCCATGCCGCTGTAATAAGCTGCAACTATGGGGCAAAATGCAGGAAGAAGTTCGATTCCGGTCACAGCCTTCATTTCCTTAAGATGCTTATGCTGCTGAGTGATGCCGTATTGTCTCGGTGCATCAAGCAGCGAGTCTCTGTCCTTATCCTCATACTCTGCGATCATCTTTTTGCCGCCGCCGGAATAGCCTGTAAGGGAAAATGCACTGAGTGCCGCATCCTTCTTAATCAATCCGGCTCCTACCAGAGGTTCTATAAGGGAAATGAATCCGCTTGCATGACATCCCGGATTGGCAATACGCTTAGAGCTTCTTATCTCGTCTCTCATCTTTCCGGATCTGAGTTCTGCAAAGCCATAGGTCCAGCCCTCTGCCGTTCTGTGCGCCGTGGATGTGTCTATGATCACGGTGTCACTTCCCTCGGCAAGCTGAACAGCCTCTTTGGCTGCCGCATCAGGCAGACAAAGAAACGCAGCATCCGCAGCAAATATCGCTTCTTTTCTCGCCTCGGTGTCCTTACGAAGCTCATCACTCAATATAATAAGCTCGATATCTTTTCTGTCTGCAAGACGATCATATATCCTTAAGCCGGTGGTTCCGGCACTTCCGTCAATAAAAACCTTAGTCATTACTATTCATCCCTTATATCTAAAGTACCATTGTAAGCCTTCGTCTGCCTTAAAGCTTGTCCTTAGTCATTGGTACTTTTAAGCTTCAAGCTCGGCTTTCACCCATGCGATCTGAGCCTTGACAGATACCGATGAGGTACCTCCTGCTGAGATCCTCTTCTCTACACAGTTATCGATATTGATCTCATCGTAAACATCCTTATCGATAAGCTCACTGTATTTTCTGTAATCCTCAAGCGGATAAGTATCGAGTACAAGTCCTCTCTTGATACAGTCCGCAACTATACTTCCGGATATCTTGTATGCACTTCTGAAAGGCAGTCCCTTCTTGACCATATAATCCGCAAGATCCGTTGCATTGATAAAGCCCTCGTTTGCAGCCTTACGCATATTTTCCGGTATGATCTTCATGGTAGCCATCATAGGCGCCATGACCTTTAGACACATCTTCACTGTATCGACTGCGTCAAATACAGCCTCCTTGTCCTCCTGCATATCCTTGTTGTAAGCAAGCGGAAGTCCTTTCAGTGTTGTAAGCAGTGCCATCAGGTCTCCGTAGACCCTTCCGGTCTTTCCTCGGATAAGCTCTGCCATATCCGAATTCTTCTTCTGAGGCATGATCGAGGAACCTGTGGTATAGCTGTCCGAAAGTTCGACGAATTTGAACTCCCAGCTGGTCCACAGCACTATCTCCTCCGAAAGTCTGGACATATGCATCATTAGTATCGCTATGGCGCTCATAAGCTCAAGGCAGAAATCTCTGTCAGATACTCCGTCTATGCTGTTTTGGGAAATGCCGTCGAATCCAAGCTTTTCGGCCTCAAAGCCTCTGTCTGTATGATAGGTGGTTCCGGCAAACGCACAGCTTCCTATCGGGGAAATATTCATGCGCTTTGCGGCGTCCCTGATCCTAGCCTTGTCTCTTAAGAGCATCATGGCATATGCCATAATATGATGTGAAAAAAGTATGGGCTGAGCTCTCTGAAGATGCGTATATCCCGGCATTACTGCCCCCATATTCTTTTCAGCCACGCTTACAAGCACCTCGGTAAGCTCTCTGATCAGTGTATCCAGCTCCGCTGCCTCATCTCTTAAGTACATCCTGAGATCCAGAGCAACCTGGTCGTTTCGGCTTCTTGCGGTATGCAGCTTCTTGCCGGTATCGCCTATACGTTCCGTGAGCACCTGCTCCACGAACATATGAATATCCTCACAGCCGGGATCGAATTCAAGCTTGCCTGACTCAATGTCGTCAAGTATGCCCTGCAATCCGTCTATCAGATCATCCGCATCCTTAGTGCTGATGATGCCTACCTCGGCAAGCATTGCCGCATGAGCCATACTTCCGCTTATGTCCTGTTTGTACATCCTTGAATCAAAGCTGATGGATGAATTAAAATCATCCGCTATACTGTCTGTAATTCCGGAACTGCGCCCCGCCCACATCTTTGCCATTATATAGATACTCTCCCGAATATTTTTTCTGTCTTATATAAGACCGGGACCGCTGCATTTATAAAAACAGACGGTCCCTTTGATTTTCCTGATACTGTCCTATTATGCCGCCTTAGTCAAAGCCGGCAGCCTTGTTATCCTTTTTCCCAAAGGAAACATTTACATTATTTATCAGCCGAGGCGGTTCTGCTCCCTGAGTGCCTGAACCTTGATAGGAAGTCCCCAGAGATTGATGAAGCCTGCTGCCTGCCCCTGATCGTAATCGCTCTCTCCGAAGGTAACGAGATTCTCCGAATACAGTGAGTACGGTGAAGTTGTTCCTGCCGGAATGATATTGCCCTTGTAGAGCTTGAGCTTAACGGTTCCTGTGCAATACTTATCAGCCTCATCGGCAAATGCCTGAAGTGCCTCCCTGAGCGGTGAATACCACTTTCCGTTGTAGATAAGATCGGCAAAGTCTACCGAAAGTTTCTGCTTCTCATGCAGAGTATCCTTATCAACAGTAAGCATCTCAAGCTGAGAATGTGCAAAATAAAGGATGGTTCCTCCCGGAGTCTCGTATACGCCGCGGTCCTTCATTCCTACAAGACGGTTCTCTACGATATCAATAATTCCTATTCCGTTTGCTCCGCCTACCTCGTTAAGCTTCTCGATGATCTTGGAAGCCTTCATCTTCTCTCCGTTAAATGCAACCGGAGCACCTGCTTCAAAGTCGATTGAGATATAAGTCGGCTCATCCGGTGCCTGTATAGGAGATACACCCATCTCGAGGAAGCCCGGCTTCTCATACTGAGGCTCATTTGAAGGATCCTCAAGATCAAGTCCTTCATGGCTCAAGTGCCAGAGGTTCTTATCCTTGGAATAATTTGTCTCCCTTGAGATCTTAAGCGGTACCTTATGTGCCTCTGCAAAATCTATCTCCTCATCACGGGATTTGATATCCCACTCCCTCCAAGGAGCGATGATAGGCATATCCGGAGCGAAACGCTTGATTGCAAGTTCAAATCTTACCTGATCGTTGCCCTTACCTGTCGCACCGTGGCAGATGGCATCGGCACCCTCTGCTATAGCGATCTCTGCAAGCTTCTTGCCGATAACCGGCCTTGCAAATGCGGTTCCGAGCAGATAAGTCTCATATTTTGCATCCATCTTGAGTGAAGGAATGATGACCTCGTCTACCATCTCATCCACAAGATCCGCAACAATAAGCTTGGAAGCGCCTGTCTTTAACGCCTTCTCCTCAAGTCCTTCGAGTTCATCTGCCTGTCCTACATTACCGGCAACCGCGATGATCTCCGGATCGTTATAGTTTTCCTTGAGCCACGGAATGATGATCGATGTATCAAGTCCTCCCGAGTAAGCAAGTACGATCTTTTTAATGTTTTCCTTATTCATATCCTTATCCTCCCAAGCTGTCTTACGAGTTGATCAATTACAAATTCAATTATAGTTTGTTCTGTGTAAATATACATCTACGTGATAATTTATACAGTGCATATAATAATCACCCTAGGCTTGCTTGTCAACAGCTTTTTATGCATAAATATGTCAATTTATGCTTTTTTCAGGCTTTGCATTAATATTTATACACTCAGTCGGTATATTATCCTGCTTTTGTCTTTTAAAATGTAAAATCCCCGCAGTTTAGGATACTGCGGGGATAAGCGAGGTTCATTATTCAGTTTGGATTTATAATGAAGCGATATATATTGCTTCGTATTATGAAAAATCTTATGCGCAAAGTCCTTCTCCGAGTGCCTTGCACTTTGCAAGTGCATCAGCATCAGGTGCATTATTGGCAAGTACACTCTCTGCTGCAAGTGCAACACCTGCATCCTGGGCATCCGACTCCCATGAGCGCATCCACTCACCGTCACCCCAGCCGTAAGAACCGAAGAGAGCTACTCTCTTACCTGCAAGATTTGACTTAAGATCATCCCACATAGGCTGGAATTCTGTCTCCTCAAGCACCTCTGCTCCCATAGCCGGGCAGCCGAGTGCTACCGCACTGCAGCTCTTAACCACAGCTGCATCAAGATCTGAAGGAGTATACATTACAACTTCGGCACCCTTTGCCTTCATTCCCTCTGCCACAGCATTTGCCATAGCTTCTGTGTTGCCTGTACCACTCCAATAAATAACTGCTGCTTTCATAATTCAAAAATACCTGTTCCTTTCGTTTATATATTAAGCTTGCGGATAGTCTGTCAAGCGCTTTGTTGACTGTCCGTGCACTTAAAGCAATTTATTAGTAGACGATCAAACTTAGGGTAGTCACTATGATAGTCAGGCAACTATCAGCTCCTCTAACTTTGAGCCTCGTTTTATCCTGCCTGCATAATCCAGTGTACAGTGATCATATTCGCTGAATCTGCGCATTGCTTCATTTACATCTCCGTAGACCTTCCAATAGCCAACCAGCTTGCATTTGTCAGCACCCTCTGTAACGAAGCCTCTAACATCCTCCGGCGGATAGCTCAGAAACAGACCTATCTCATGCGGAAACTCATTTGTAAGCTTGAGCTTCCTTATCAGCCTTGTAAGACACGAACGATAGTCCTTTGTCTCATAGCCTATGCTGCTGAGCATATCGCTTGCCTCCGTACTCATCAGATCACTCTGCAGTCTGTCTTTGCGGAAAAGATAGAGCAGCGCCCTGTTTCCGCTTAATTTCAGCGGAATTAAGAATAGGCCTCTTGGCATAAATATTTGATTATATTTCTTGAGATCTGTGCGCAGCTCATCCTGTGATGAATAAAAGCAGCTGAACAGATTGCCCGTCTTGATACCTGCTATAGTGGGTGCACAATAATTTACCAAATATTCTTCCGACATTGTTAGTCTCCATTAACTTTTGTTAGTTATTGCTAACGTAAGGATATTAACATATTGGGTCTGCGAATGCAAGGGGTTTTTATTTAAATTCATATTAGTATACACTATTTACGAAATTATACTTCTTAGACTATCTATTGGGAATAATCGTTTGATATCTGAAAAGGAGTAAACCCAAAGCTACGCTACGCTCTGATTTAGCCCCACCCACCCAACCCATTTTTTTTCAATCAATCCGGGAATTAACGCCTATCAGCTTTATTCTCTATCTCCTCGATTTCCTTTATCCTTTTCTGCATATTATCGATACTTTCTAAAGAAGCTTTTATAAGTTCCTTTTTCTTTTCAATCTGCTGGTTAAAAAACTCTTTAAGACTGATTACGGTATCAGGTTCTTCACGATACATTTTCTCTAACTTTTCCTCAGAAAAAAATTCGCCATTAATAAGTTTTCTTTTGTGCGTATAATACCAAGTCTTGCTCTGTCCAAGGTAATTCACCGCATCTGCAGGAGACTCCAAGCCAATCTGCTTCATCACGATATCATTAATATCACTATTCTGAACGATATCGTAAAGCGAACAATAGCTTTCCATTCCCTTTACAGAAATATTGAAAGCCTTGGCAGCAGACTCTCTTGTTGCGCCTTCTTTTCTGAAAAATTCCTGAACTTTCTTTTTATCAAGAGGATCATAGCCGTTATACGGCGGATCCATATTTTTTTGTTTTTTTATAAAATTAGCTATATAGCTATTAACAGGCAGATCAAATATATCTTTAATCTCGTCAAGAGTCATTCCCTTAAATACACGCATATCGATAAGCTCTTCGATAGTCGTCATTTCCGGAAGATTATATATATAATGTCTCATCATTTCTTCCTTTCTTTTTAAATTCCAATTGATGCTATGATAGAGCCGCCTCTTTTTCCGTCCGTACTGTAGTTTGATGAATATGCCGAAGCATCCAGGTTTGATGTAGCTGAAAGTGATGCGCCATATATAATAGAAGCATTACTTCCTGCCGGGATCGCTCCGAACGTTACCTGTCGGTCTGTATTTGATGTCTGATCCTTTCCTCCGTTTTCATTTGAGAAATACGAAAGGATAGCATCGACCGTATATCTTTTATTTCTTTCAAGCTTAACAGGTTCCTTACTGTCAAGCGTTCTTGTCGAATCAAGTCCGTTATAAGGATCTGTATTATTTATGTCTCTGTAGGTCTCTCCTACTTTTACTCCCTGCTCATCTTTTATTCCGAGGAAGGTTGCTGCTACGTTATTCTGAACGACTCCCGGTATAGTGTAAGTTCTGTACCATGTGGTAGAACCGTCACTGCAGACACAGTAAAGTATTACCGACTGCTTATCGTCTGTTATGTTTCCTGCGATCTGGAAAAAGTTATTTAATACCTGCCAAGGCTCTAAGGCAACGCCTGTCCTTCTTATATATTCACTTGCTGCTTCCCAGTACGCTTCGCCATATTGCGAAGAACGCCATTTTTCAAAGGTAGCTTCTGCAAGTTCAGGGTTTTTATTCAGCGCCGATGCAAGATTAGACAATATGTAATGACCTCCGCTTTGTAACTTCGTGGATTTACCTGTATACTAAATGGGTGTCAAAAACAAATA
>CAKRTC010000008.1 GCA_934402055.1 uncultured Lachnospiraceae bacterium
TTTGCTCCGCATTCTGCGGCATAATCGTTCATCTCTCTTGTTGCCTTTGCGGTCGCCATACCTGTTCCGGCTACTACGGGTACTCTGCCTGCTACTATCTCACAGCCCTTTTTGATGAGTTCTTTTCTCTCTTCTATACTCATCATATGGTATTCTCCGGTAGTTCCGCCTACCAGCACTCCGTCCATTCCGTTTTCGATAACGTAGTCTATTACCTTCTTGTAGCCTTCGTAATCTATGCTTTCATCTGCATTAAACGGTGTTACCAACGGTACATATAATCCTTTGATATGATCCTTTTTATAGCTCATTTTTTATTCCTTTTTTATAATCTATGTATTTTTATCAATATATTATTTAATTCATACCTTTTACTCTTATGATTCGGTTTCCCGACATCGTCGTTTTCTAAACGATGCCGGACCGAATACAATAAAGAAGGGTAATCTGTATGAACACACTTACTAATACTAAACAGCTGCATTACCAATTTTGCATCGCAGCTCCTTCGTTTGCCTGCCTGCATGTAGCACCATATATAGCAAGGACACCACTCTTAACCTTTGGTTCAGGTTTATTCCAGTGTTTTTTTCTTTCCTCGAGTACCTCATCTGATACCATCAACTCAATTCGTCCCTCGGAAATGTTGTATTCAATGATATCGCCGTCCTCCACAAATGCTATCAGTCCTCCGGCCATAGCCTCAGGTGCAGCATGTCCTATAATAGTTCCGTGATTAAAGCCTGAGAATCTACCGTCACTGATAAGTGCAACTTTTTCCTCCATATGCTTTGCTATAAGGCTGTCCGTTACTTTCATCAGCTCATTCATTCCGGGCGATCCCTGCGGCCCTTCATATCTCAGTACTATAATCTCTCCCTCTTTGATCTCATCTCTCATTACGGCCGCTGCAGCATCTTCTTCCTTATCGAAGACCCTTGCTTTGCCTCTGAACTCCCTCATATTTTCCGGAACTCCTGTAGGTCTTACAACAGCACCGTCCATGGCAATATTTCCTTTAAGAATACGCATGCCCGCAATATCCTGATACGGCTTGTCCAGAGTATGAATTATACTATCCTCAGGTACCTGTATTTCTTTAAGATATTCGCCCCAGCTTATTCCGAGCAGTGTCTTTTCAGATGTATACAGCTCACTCTCGAGTCTCTTCATCACAGCCGGAACGCCTCCTGCATTATAGAAATCTACTACAGTGTATCTTCCGCTTGGTATCACTCCGACAAGACACTTTATCTTTTGAGCTATATCGTCAAAATCATCTATCTTTAGTCCAAGCCCCAACTCATAGCTGTAAGCCAAAATATGCAAAACTGCATTTGTCGACCCTGCCATAGCCATATCAAGCATTGCTGTATTGAGCAGTACCTCTTTGGTTATGATATCTTCCGGACATATTCCCTTTTTCACATTTTCAACAATAAATCTTCCGGCATCTATGCAGCTTCGCAACTTAAGGTTATCTGCTGCCGGAATCGTTGCGGTTCCCGGTAAGACAAGATTCAATGCCTCTCCTAATATCTGCATGGTACACGCCGTACCCATTGAAGGACACGCACCGAAGGAAGGACATACATGTTCCTGCACAATATCCAGCATTTCCTTATCGCCTCTTATAGCAGCTACATCAATATCCGCCTGTACAAGTGCCTTTCCGCAATAGCTTCCCGCAGCCATAATTCCGCCTGTTACTACTATGCATGGTATATGCACTCTTAATGCTGCAAGATATGCACCGGCGATTATATTGTCGCAGGATGCCATTATGACAAGTCCGTCAAGCTTATGTATCTTGACCACGGATTCAATTGACATTGCCACAATATCTCTCAAAGCCAACTCGTATCTCAGTCCGTCAGATCCTGTTGCCATGTTTCCGCAGGTGGCAGGCACACCGAACTCCATAGGCATTCCGCCTGCCATCCAGATCCCTTTTTTCACATTTTCCGCAAGTGTTCTTAAATGTGCAGTTCCCGGAGATCCCTCAAAAAATGTATTTGCTATTCCTATATGCGGCTTTTTCAAGATATCATTATTCTGATATCCCGCTGCTATATACATAATTCTGCGATTGGCAGCACCGGTTCCCTCCCAGTAACTGCGCTCTTTTTTCATGTCATACATGTTGAATTGCTCCTTACTGATTTTCATGTAAATGTTTTGTTTCGGCCCTTGCCTATGCCTGAATTTAACAACACCTACAGCAAAACATAAAGAAACCATAGCTTATACATAGCATTACAAAAAATTATCTAAAACTTGTCTAAAATAGCCGCGAAGCGTTTTGTATTGCGATATATACAATTGTTTTATTTTGTTTTTTTGCACTTTTTCTATGTGAATGGTTTTTGCGGGATACTTAACTGATTTATAGATAAAAGATTATTCAAGATTCCATAAAATTCTCTTATTCATTCGAATTCGGCATTTTGACAAAGATCATTTTTCTGTTATAAATATATTAAAATAAGAAAGGGAGGATTTGCTTTGTCTATCTCTAAATATGTAGCATTTGCAAAGGTTGCCGAGCTTGGAAGTCTGACCCGTGCAGCTGAGGTTTTAGGTTATACTCAGCCTGCAATAAGTCATATAATCAATTCCCTTGAAAAGCGCTTCGGTTTTCCTCTTTTTACACGAAGCCGCGATGCCTGTGTATTAACAGATAACGGTCAACGTCTGCTCAGCTATTGCCTGCAGATCATAAAAGATGAAGAACGACTGAATGACGAAGTCAATTCCCTCAACGGACTATTTACCGGCAGCATACGCATAGGTGCTCTAAGCAGCATGTTGAAACAATTTGTGCCTATGATCATACATAATTTCTCAGCTGTTTATTCAAATGTTGATATAAGTCTGAATGAAATGATCTTCACGGATATTACAGATAGTTTAAGATCCGGAATTATCGATATAGGCTTTACAAGCAGTAAGGTTCCCGATAAAATCAAGTTCACTGCATTGTTTAATGATCCGGTAAGGTTAGTTATTCCGCATGACCACCCCTTCAACGCTTACGATAAGGTTCCGGTAAAATTATTGAACGGATGCAATTTCATAATGCCGTCTGCAGGCTATGACGATGTATATAAGGCTATAAGCGATAAGGCTGAAATATATCCTAATATCAGATACTATATAGGTTCTGACAGTGCTATTGCCGGCATGGTGGCAAATCATCTTGGCATATCTATAATGTCCGAACAACAAACACGTTATATCGGGAATGATATAGTATGTAAGGAATTCGTTGAAGATTTTCACAGAACTCTTGGTATTGCAGTAAACTCACAATATCATCCTACACCTGCCGTTAAAGCATTTATTAAAGCGGCAATGAACTGTTCCTCCGATTTTTTTATGAATAGAATATAAAGACAGGGAGCTTTACATACAAACCAATGCAAAGCTCCCTATTATTATGAACCGCTACTATAGTGGTTCACTAACATGTATAAATTTGTAAAATGCATCCCGTTTCTATGCCTGTTTCTTTATTCAGCTTAAGCCGCGTACTACTCTCAGCTTATCTATGCCGTAATATTTAAAGCAGGCTATGCTGTGCTCATCAAGCCTTTCTCCGCATACGGCAACAGGCACTGCCGGAGGACAGCTCACTCCCGGTTCCGCAAGTATGCGTCCGAATGCATCATCAACCGCCACAAGCTTATTTTCAGACATCAATGCATCCTTGGCACCAATTAAGGCTATGCCCTTATGAATCTGTGGTATGGCTTCATCTATAGCTTTACGCCTCTCAATATTTAAAAGTGCCTGCTCAAGCAGATCTATATCGGCAGCCGTACTGAAGGGCGTGAACATCATAACCGCATAATCGGGATCGCTGAATTCGATGTAAATGTTTTGTTCTAAAAGCTTATCGGCAAGTTCCGTACCTCTGTATCCGTAGCTCTTTGAAGCTATACATAACTTCAAAGCTTCATCACCGATAAGCTCATATCCGGCTGTCCTAAGCTTAGCCTTAAGCCCGGCTATCCTTTCTGCCATGGCAGCACATAGCTTCGGATATTCCTCCGACATAAGTTTATTCGCCATATCAAGAGACTGCATGATAAGGTACGATGGACTCGTCGAAGCAAACATGGCAAGTGCCTGCTCTGCGGCACATCTAAAGAGCTCCGGTGCATGATCAGATATATGCAGATAGGCTCCTCCCGTCAGCACGGGAAGTGTCTTATGTGCCGAATCACAGCACATATCGGCTCCGAGATCGATAGGGTGTATGCTTAATCTAAGCTTTGTCACCTTTGCCGCAGCTTCATTTTCAGCAGCATTTACATTAGCCGTACTTACTGTAGTTTCATTTTGTATAAACTTAAGATATGCCCCATGTGCATCGTCAACTATAAGCAGACATCCGTGTCTGTGACATACATCTGCTATCATCCGGATATCGGCAATATTTCCGAGGTAATCCGGGCTTGTGATGTATACGGCATCCGGAGCATCTTCGGCTATTGTAGACTCTATATCTTCTGCCGTCAGCTTACAGCTTACAAGTCCCGCATTGTCCGATGAATAAAGCCATTTAACATCTATATCCAGTAATGCTGCAGCTGTTATAAAGGTCTTGTGAGCATTCCTTCCCGCAGCTATGCGTGCCGTAGTTCTTCCTTTGGTTCTTGCATACATGCTCACAAGATACAGCATGGCTCTGATGCAGAGAGATGAGCCTTCCGTGGAATACAGGCTCCTTGCCGTTCCAAATATCGCAGAAGCATTGTCCTCGCTCTCCCTTATTATGCCATCTGCATGATAGAGCACATCCGCACCCTCTATCTCTGTTATATCGAGTGCCTCCGGTCCGAGCAATGTCTTACCCTTATGCCCCGGCATATGCATCCTTACAGCCTGCTTGTCTTTGTATTCATTTACAAAATCACATATAGGTGTGTTCATATTCATTTCCTTGTAAATTGATATTGTCTGTGCAGAAATGATTATACATCAATTAACATTTATAGCAAAATCTGTCCTTATGAGCTTACGTACCAATCTATTGACTTGCACCTGCTTCGCAGGTATAATTTGTACATGATAAAAGGATTCTCAGACAAAGAAACTGAATTAATTTATAATCAAAAGTTTTCCAAAAAGCTACCCGAATCTATTCAAAAGATAGCACTTCGAAAACTTATTATGATCGATAACGCAGAAAGTTTAAATGATCTGCGTATTCCTCCGTCGAATCATCTTGAGCAGCTTCAGGGTGATCGAAAAGGGCAATACAGTATACGTATTAATGATTCCTATAGGATTTGCTTTACGGTTACAGCCGGTGGCTTTAAGAATGTTGAAATCGTTAATTATCACTGAAACTAAGGAGATCTTATGGAAAAATATATAGAAACACCTACAGTCGGAGAAATACTTTATGATGAATTTATGCAGCCTTTCGGTCTGTCATCATATAAGCTCGCCCAAGCTATTCATGTTCCGATATCAAGGATTCAGGAAATTATATCCGGGAAAAGGAGAATTTCTGTTGATACCTCGCTCCGTCTCGGGCGTTATTTCGGAGTGTCTGAAAAATATTTTCTAAACATTCAAAATGATATTGACCTTAGAAACACAAAGCATGCACATGAAGCCGAGCTTATACAAATAGTTCCGTTTCAGCATAAACTTATGCAGATGTAATTAAGACACATATATAATATTTAATTTTATAAAATACAAAAACGGCAGCTTGATATACCTCCGGGATTCCGGTACATATCAAAAATGCCGTTCTTTTTATATAAGAGCCATGATTCAAAACTTCTTATTGCAATACTTATAGACTCAAATCCTTATGTATGATCTAATATTTATTCTCCGCCGAGACGTCTCTTCGCTTCCAGATATATCGCGCATTCCATACGCTTTCTGAATAAGCGACAGCCGCTCTCATATACTCCGGTTATGCTGCCTGTAGCATGATAAGCATTGGCCGCACAGCCTCCCGAGCAATAGAGCTTAGCCCAGCAGTCATTGCATTCCGGATGTGCATAGACATTGCACTGCTTGAACTGATCCTGAACCGCATGATTGTCAATGCCGTTCCAGATATCTCCGAGCTTGAACTTCTCGTCTCCTACAAACTGGTGACATGGATACAAGTCTCCCCAAGGAGTAACAGCCATATACTCGGTGCCCGATCCGCAGCCCGATATCCTCTTGTAGATACACGGTCCGCCCGAGAGATCTATCATATAATGATAGAAGGTGAAAGGTCTGCCCTCTTCACGGCGCTTTATCATAAGCTCCGCAAGCTGCTCATACTGCTCCATAACGATCTTGAGATCGTCCTCAGTAAGTGCCGAAGCATCCTTAGGATCACATACCACAGGCTCCATGCTCAGCTCGTCGAAGCCTAAATCAAGCATAGTCTGAATATCCTTGAGAAAATCAGGATTGTGATGAGTAAAGGTTCCTCGCATGTAATAATTCTTGCCGCCACGTGACTCAACAAGCTTTTGGAACTTAGGAACTATGCGATCCCAACTTCCGTTGCCTGCATAATCCACTCTGAAGCGGTCATGCACCTCCTTGCGTCCGTCAAGGCTGAGCACGACATTACTCATCTCACGGTTGGCAAAATCTATAACATCGTCATCGATAAGCATACCGTTGGTAGTAAGCGTGAATCTGAAATTCTTATTCTTTTCCTTCTCTACTGATCTCGCGTAAGCTACGAGCTGCTTGACAACATCCCAGTTCATAAGCGGCTCTCCGCCGAAGAAATCCACCTCAAGATTATGACGTGTGCCTGAGTTCTCGATCAGGAAATCAAGTGCTCTCTTGCCGGTCTCAAAGCTCATTATCGCACGTTCACCGTCATATCTTCCCTGACTTGCAAAGCAATATGAACAGTTCAAATTGCAGGTATGGGCAACATGCAGACACAGAGCCTTGACCACATTTGAAGTACGCTCCTTAAGAACACCTGCCATAGGTGCAAAGGTATCCTCCGCAAAGAGCTTGCCTGCTTCCTTGAGCTCACATATCTGATCATAGCATTCATTAAGCTCCGGCTCGGTAACCTCCGGGTCATCGGCATACTTAATACTAAGCTCCTTAATAAGCTCCTCACGTGTCTTAGACTCAAAGCCTTCAACTATATCGTATGCGGCGTCATCCACTATATGTATTGAGCCTGAAAATGTATCCAAAACTATATTCAGTCCGCCCTGCTTATAGCAATGTACCATCTGTTATCCTCTCGATCTCTTAACAATAAAAGTCCCGCTCCAAAGGCATATCAATGCTTTGAAGCGGGAGTCTTGAAAAATTACGCGTAAATTACTGCTGAACCTTAGCGTTCTCGCACTTCTGGTTAGCGATACCGCAGCTTGTCTTGCATGCTGACTGACATGATGTCTGGCACTCGCCGCATCCGCCGTTCTTAGCGCTCTCGCAAAGATTACGTGTCTCTAAAGTCTGTATATGCTTCATATTCATTTCCTCCGAACAGATTATACTAAAATCGCCCTTTATTTTAACATGCCCTTATTGGGAAGTCAATGCAGAAAGCTGTGGTATGGCTTGTATACTGCGTTTTAAAGCAGCCGTTTCTTTATTTCGGTTCATGATCAGCATCTGAAGTCTGTTTTCCATATTTGCATAGCTCGTATCGGGATCCAGATCAAGCGGCAATATGGATATGCCCGGGAACATCTCCTTAAGCTTCTTGCTTATGCCTCTTCCGCATACATGATTCGGAAGACAGCCGAAAGGCTGCAAAATAACAAAGGATCTTACATTCTTCTTGGCAAAATGCGCTATTTCTCCTGCCATCAGCCAGCCCTCTCCGCAGCTTAGGGTCTTGGGGAAGAATCCGTTCACGCCTTCGTAGAGACTTCCGGGATCCGGCATTTCCTCATAAAGAGGATGCCTTGCAGCTATCTTTGCAAGCTTCTTCTCGATAAAATCGAAAGCCTTCTCCAAGGCGAAAGAATACGGAAGCATCCTGACCTTGAAGTCCTTTATCTCGCTCATGGCCACAAGAAAATCCTTGCGGAACTGATTGGTCATACGTGGAAGTATGGTCTCACAGCCATGCTCCTCCAGATATTCTTCAATATGGTAATTCGTACCGGGATGATAGGTAACAAGCAGTTCTCCCGTAACGAGTACTCCCGGCTTAAGCTCGCTCCTGTCATAACTTATTGCCGACATTTTGTCTATTGCAGTACCGAAGGCATCAACTGCTTTTTTAAAGCCCTTTACCGAAGCCTCGGAGATATCCCTGATACAGCTCTCGAAAATGCTGTTTGCTTCCCCCTTCCTGAGCTCATACGGACGTATCTTACGCAAAAGCTCCTCCAATATGTCCAGCATGGTGAACATGAGTGCAGCCTCCACGGCTGTTCCGGCCGTAAGCATAGATACTCCGGGATGCATACGTTTTGTGTCGCTCGGATCAGTCGAAAGTATCGGAACCTTACTGAAGCCTGCCTTATCCAGAGCCTGCCTTAATATATCGGAGTAATTTGCGAGTCTGCAGTCACAGTTAAGCTTAGCCATGCCTACAGCGACCTCATCCTGATCATAATTGCCCTTCTTAAGTTCCGATATAAGCTCTCCTACGACCATCTGGCACGGAAAACAGATATCATTATGCGTATAACGCTTTCCTTCTCTTACCTCCTGCTCACCGCCTACCGGAAGCTGCTTGACCCTGATACCTTCCTTTCTGAGCAGCCCGGATAATATAGTCATCGCAGGTCCGGAAATATTAGGGATAAGCAATAAACGCTTCTTTTTATCGGATTTAAGATACTTCGTCTCATAAGGCTCGGGCAGTCCCTCCCTACATAAGTCTGCCGCAGACAGCTTTTCCCGTCTTAAACTCACCGTCTCTATAAAGCTCTTGACTCTGATGCCGAGTGCTCCTGACGCCTCCGACTCATCAAGCTTAAGTATTAACGGTGCCTTGCCTGCTGCCTTGCTCATGATCCTTGTGATCTCATCGGACAATATCGCATCATGTCCGCAGCCGAAGCTTACTATCTGTACATACTCAAGCACATCGCTTTTGGCTGCCGCCATAGCTCCGCCTATCATACGTGCATGAAAATCATTTGTTATCTCGGCTCTCGATGCTTTAAGCTTTGCATCATACAGCCCGGGCACGGAATCAACCGTAAGCACAGGTATTCCCCTTGAGGTGAACATACGGCTTAGTGAATGATTGATATAGCTGTCGGTATGATACGGTCTTCCTGCAAGCACTACCGCAAAAGTTCCCTTGCTGCGGGCATATTCCTCTGCTTTTCTGCCTGCCTCCGATAATTGCAGCTTAAAGCTGTCTATAGCCTTCTTTCCTTCTGCAAATGCATCAGCCGCCTGTCTCCTGCTCACAGCCAGGACATTGACCGCATAGTCGATTATCTGTCTTTCTCTGTCATTTTCTGTGAACCAATGAAACTCTGGTGTATCGAAAACTATCGAAGTATCCTTGTCCGGTGACTGGAAATTTCTTACTACCAGCGGATATCCCATCAATACCGGGCATACATGCACACTCTTCTCTCCGGTATATTCAGGAGGCATATGCATGATATAAGGCATGAATATCCTGTCAGGATCTTTTTCTGCCAGCTCCGCTATATGCCCGTGTACAAGCTTTGCCGGGAAGCATACCGTGTCGGACGCAAGATATTTGATGCCGGCTTCATACTGTTTTTGATTGCTTCCTGAGGAAAATATGAGTTTAAAGCCGAGACTTCCGAAAAAAGTGCTCCAGAAAGGTGCGCTGTCCCAGAATTCCAATACCTTTGGTATGGCTATTGTCTTGTTTTTTTCCTCCGATACCTGTCTGTACGGATACTTCTTAAAGAGCAGCTGTTCCCTGAGCCTCATTACATCAGGTACTGCTTCACGCTTTTCGGCAAGCTCGATTGCCTTGAGCTTTGCTGTCTCATCATCATCTACAGCAGCTCCGCGTTCACACCTGTTACCTGTAATATAACTGTCACCGTTATTAAACTTAAGTATCGTCCTGCTGCATCTGTTTGCACATCCTGTGCAGGCTACTCCGGTATCTATACTATAATCGAATGCCCTCATGGCATCGAAGCCTATAAAGCTGCTCTTCACTCCGTCCGCATAGCCCTTGGTCTCTATCATATGCCGGCACGAAAGAGCCGCTCCGAGTGCTCCCATTTCACCGGGATACGGTGCAAGTACTACCTCCTGTCCGAGATATTCCTCTATAGCTCTGAGCACGGCAAGATTTCTGAAGGTTCCGCCCTGAACCACTACCTTATTGCCCAGCTCCGATACATCCGATATACGGATCACCTTTGTGAAAACATTTTCTATGATGGAACGGCAAAGTCCCGCCATAATATCATCCGGCTTTTTTCCGTTTCTCTGCTCATTGATGATTGCGGAATTCATAAATACCGTGCATCTGCTTCCGAGCTTTGCCGGAGCCTTTGACCTGAATGCTGCCTCAGCTATCTCTCCTACGCTCATGCCGAGAGAAGCCGCAAAATTTTCGAGGAAGGAGCCGCAGCCCGATGAGCATGCTTCATTAAGCGCAATATCTGTCACAACTCCGTTCCTTATGCGTATAGCCTTCATATCCTGTCCGCCGATATCCAATATAAATGATGCGTCCGGAACAAAGTTCAGACAGCCTGCCGCATGAGCAACGGTCTCTACACAATGAAAATCCGCCCGAAGCGCGCCGGCAAGCATCATTTCCCCGTAGCCCGTGGTACCTACTCCGAGGACATTAAGTTTAATACCTGCCTCTTCATATTTATCTGCAATTTCAATAAGGCCTCTCTTGACCGCCTTTAAGGGCTCTCCGTTATTATTGTAATAAAAGCGATCCAGTACTCTTCCGTCCTCACTCATGATGACTGCCTTTGAGGTCGTTGAACCGGAATCTATTCCTATGTATACATTGATGCTCTCCTTATCCGGCTTCTCCTTTTTAATATCCGTGACAGCTCCGAGTTCCACATCATGCCTTAGTCTAAACTTATTAAGAGCCTCCTCATTTTCAAAAAAAGGCTCTGCCGTCATACCTTCTTTATGATCTTCTCTCACATATGCTTCAAGGCGTGCGATTGCTTCGCTTAAATCAGTTTCATCAGCCTCATCCGGATAAAGCTCATCAACAGCCATTGCCGTACCTAATGCAACTATAGTCTCCGGATGCTCAGGAATTATGATATCCTTATTTTCAAGTCCCAACCTCTCTGCAAAGACCTTTATCAAGGTATCATTAAAGGTAAGCGGTCCTCCTTCGAATATTATCGGAGGAAGCAATTCGAGTCCCTGTGCCAAGCCGCCTATAGTCTGTTTTGCAACGGCATGAAATATTGAAAGTGCCACATCTTGGCGCTTTGCTCCCTGTATCAGAAGCGGCTGAATATCTGTCTTTGCAAATACTCCGCAGCGACCCGATATCTCATATACATTTTTCCCCTTTGCCGCAAGAGAATTTAATTCCTCCGGCTTAATGTGAAAGAGTGCAGCCATCTCATCCAGGAAGGCACCTGTTCCTCCTGCACAGCTTCCGTTCATACGCATATCCGACGCGCTGAGCTCTTTGCGATCCTCGTCATAGCTGAAGAATATCACCTTGGCATCCTGCCCGCCAAGCTCTATAGCCGTCCTTGCGTCAGGATACAGATTCTGTACGGCGGCTGCATTTGCAACGACCTCCTGAACAAAATGCTGTTTCATGGCTTCGGCAACAGGCTTTCCTCCGGAACCGCATACGGCTATTCGAAACTTTTCCGCAGGATATTGTCTGCGAAGCTCTTCCAAAAGCTCTCTTACGGTCTCAAGCTGTCTTGCATTATGTCTCTTGTATACATGATACAGAAGCTTCCGGCTTGTTTTATCGATAACCGCAAGCTTAACCGTGGTGGAGCCTACATCTATGCCTATCCTGAGCACGTTCTTATTCTCCGAGCTTACTTTTAACGATACATCTGTCATGCCTTTACCTCATTTTCTGTAAATAGAAAGTACAGCGCACTGCGATCTGGTCGCTGCAACGCTGTACGCTGTAATTATTATATATTTGAAGTAAAGCTGACATCAGTTAAGAAAATGTTAATCTTTTAACAGCTGTGTCATATTCCCATATACAGGGGTTTAGGCTCCTATATCCCTGTGTCTGCTTTAAGCCGTTAGCTATCTTATACTCAGTCAAGCTCAGCCTTACCTGTATACAGTTCGTAATATCTGCCCTTAAGCTCAAGCAGCTCATCATGAGTGCCTCGTTCTATTATCTCACCGTTTTCAAGCACCATTATCGCATTGGCATCCCTTACGGTAGAGAGTCTGTGTGCAATAACAAAGGTGGTGCGGCTTGACATCAGTCTGTCCATCCCCTTCTCTATCAGTTTCTCTGTACGGGTATCTACCGATGAGGTCGCTTCGTCGAGAATGAGTATAGGTGCCTTTGAAACCGCTGCCCTCGCTATATTGAGGAGCTGTCTCTGTCCCTGTGAGAGATTGCTTCCGTCTGCATCAATGACTGTATTGTATCCGTGCGGCATATGTCTTATAAATGTATCCGCCGAAGCCGTCTTTGCCGCCTCTATTACCTCCTCATCACTTGCATCAAGTCTGCCGTAACGGATATTCTCCATTATCGTTCCGCTGAACAGATGTGATTCCTGCAATACCATGGTTATGTTGCGTCTTAGCTCCTTAAGGCGGAAATCCTTGATATCTCTGCCGTCTATGGTGATATTGCCTTCATTTATATCATAGAATCTCGGAAGCAGATTCATGACCGTGGTTTTTCCCGCTCCCGTCGATCCTACAAAGGCTATCTTCTGTCCCGGATGTGCATATACATTTACATGCTTAAGTATGGTCTTGCCCTCAACATATCCGAAGCTTACATCATTCATGACAACGTCGCCTCGGACAAGCTCAGACTCATATGCATTTTCCACATCATCAGGCTCCGGCTGTTCATCCATGACTGCAAATACTCTCTCTGCTCCCGCAAGTGCCGAAAATACGCTTGAAACAGTCATTGATATCTCGTTGATAGGTCTGTTGAACATCCTCGAATAGTTGAGGAAAACAGTCATGCCTCCTATATCGAGGCCTCTGAATACGCAGAGCAGTCCTCCGACTGCTGCCGTGAGAGTATAATTGATCTGCGTCGAGCAGTTCATGACGGGTCCCATCAGTCCGGAGAATACCTGCGCCTTCATCTGGTTTTTGCAAAGCTCTTCATTCAATATGCCGAATTCCTCGTCACATATCTTTTCATGGTTAAAGACCTTGACAACCTTCTGACCGGTAACATTTTCCTCGATATATCCGTTCAAGGCTCCGAGTGCCGCCTGCTGGCTTGAGAAGTATTTGCTTGAAGCTCCTGCTATACGTCTTGCGGCAGCAAGCATGAACGGAACTACGACTACCGTAACCACCGTAAGTATCACATTGGTATAGAGCATGAGTGCCAGTGTTCCTATGATGGTAAGTCCGGCGGTAAAAAGAGAGATAAGTGTCGAGGACAGCATATTGCCGATATTATCTATATCATTGGTATAGCGGCTCATCAGATCTCCCCTTGTATTGGTATCATAAAACCTTACCGGTAAAGTCTCCATGTGAGCAAAGAGATCTTCTCTCATACGCTTAAGGCTGTTCTGTCCGACCTTGATAAGCAATCTTGACTGGCAGTATGTGCCCAATATTCCTATCAGATAGACAGCTGCCATTACCGCAAGTGCCATAAACAATCCGGATACGCTGCCCTTGGATCCGTCCTCGGGTACGATATAGGTATTGATTATAGGTCTGAGCATATACGAAGTGGCAAGCTGTGCTCCGGTTGCCGCTATCACGCACAGCACTGCCGCTATAAGACGGTATTTTTCCGCAGCGACATATGCAGCAAGTCTCTTTATCGTCTTCTTATATTCCTTAGGCTTTCCACCCGGTCCCTTCATACCTCTGCCGTGGCCTCCCGGTCCTCCGTGTCTGCCTTTTCCGGAGGCCGCAACCAGCTTACCGTATCTGCGTTTGAGGGATTCCTTCATTTCTTCATGTGTCATGCCGAACGTCCCTCCTTTTCTTTTTCATTCTGACTGTAATATATCTCCTTATACACCTCCGAGCGTTCGATAAGCTCTTCATGAGTGCCTATGTCACTTATGCATCCGTCATCCATAACTATGATCCTGTCCGCATTTTTGACTGAGCCTATCCTCTGGGAAATGATCAGCTTGGTGGTATCCTTAAGCTCAGTTGCAAAGGCCTCATTGATCCTTTTCTCGGTAGCAGTATCCACTGCCGAGGTAGAATCATCCAGTATCAATATCTTAGGCTTCTTAAGCAAGGCTCTTGCAATGCAAAGTCTCTGCTTCTGTCCGCCTGACAGATTGGATCCGCCCTGCTTGACCATCCTGTCATATTTTTCCGGGAAGGTGCTTACGAAGCTGTCTGCCTGTGCATACTCGGAAAACTTAAGTATCTCCTCGTCTGAGGCATTTTCATTGCCCCACCTGAGGTTTTCTGCCACTGTGCCAGAGAAAAGTGAGTTGTATTGTAGTACCATACCCACTCCCTCTCTGAGATTATATATAGAATAATCCCTGACATTAACTCCGTCTACAAGTACCTCACCCTTGGTAACATCATAGAGTCTCGGTATAAGCTGCACCATAGAAGTCTTGCCGCAGCCTGTGGAACCGAGTATGCCTATAGTCTCGCCCGGAGCCACACTGAAGGATATGTCCTTAAGTATCTCGGTATCATTATCCGAATCATCATCTCCGTCATCATAGGCAAAATAGACATGCTTAAATTCTATGCTTCCGCGCTCTACCTTTTTATCCTTATTTCTGCTGTGCTCATCCGTAATGCTCGGCTCAAAGTCGATAACATCTCCTATACGTTTGAAGGAAGCCATTGCTCTCGAGGACTGAAGTATGACCATAGCAAGCATCATGAGCGACATAAGTATCTGAGTCACATATGTTATAAAGGCTGTAAGCTCTCCGACCTGCATATTGCCGGATATGATCTGATTGCCTCCGAACCAGACTACAGCAATAGCTGCTGCATTCATGAAGAAGGTCATGACAGGCTGTATGAAGATGACTACATTCATGGCATCAAGCGTTCTGTCACGCATAGAGCCGTTTAAGGCATCGAATTTGTCCTTTTCATGATCCTCACGTACAAAGGATTTGACTACTCTGATATTGGTAAGTGTCTCCTGTATTCCGTTATTGAGATTATCAAGAGCCGTCTGCATGCGCTCGAATCTCGGATATGCCATCTTCATTATTACAAATATGGATATGCCAAGCAGTGGAATAACTATAAGCAATATAAATGCGAGACTCTTGTTAACACTGAGCGCCATGATACATCCGCCGATAAGCATAGCCGGAGATCTTAATGCCATCTTGAGCATGGTTATAATAAGCTGCTGTATCTGCTGGATATCATTGGTAAGTCTGGTAACAAGAGAGCCTGTGGAAAACTTATCTATGTCTCCGAAGGAAAATCTCTGTATCTTGAAAAACAGCTCTTTTCTAAGATCTGCCGAGGAACATACCGACGCTTTGACAGCAAAATAGTTTCCGAGTGTTCCTCCTATGATCATGACAAGACAGGCTCCCAACATAACAGCTGCTATCTTCAATATATATTGCCAGTCATGATTGGCTACGCCGTTATCGATGATCATCGACATAAGCTTAGGCAGCCATACTTCGCCGAATACCTCGGTCAGCATCATAAGCGGCCCGAAAATAAAGTAAGGCGCATATGGCTTGATAAATTTAATATATCGTTTCATTAATACTCCTTTTATCTTAAATATATGCATGACAGTATCGTATATATCGACACCAAGTTTTATGATGATAAATGTATTTTATGAATATTGAGTGAACTTGGCAATCGTACAGAAGCCGTGTGTAAAATATTTTTATACAGTTCTTTCACAATAATCATTGATATCACGGAGTGCAAAAGATACTATTGTAAACATATACATAACAAACCGATCGGAGGTTGATACAATGACTTTAGGACATGTAGCTGTATTTACAAAGGATATGGATAAATCCATCAAATTTTATGAGACTCTCGGCGGCAAGCAGGGGCTCAGAAGTGTATTGGACTTAGGCGAAGGCAGATCCAAGGATCTTGCTCATATGGTTTTTGACGGCGAAGCTACCGTTGAGCTTGTATGCCCGAGTCATGAGGATATGTTCATTACCGAAACCGGCGTATGTGAGCATTTTTGCTTCAATGTGGATAATGTAGACGAGACCGTTAAGGAGCTTAAGGCAAAGGGCATCGACAGCTTCGTGACCGAAGAGCCTACCAATGCCGATATTTTCGGAGGCATCCGCATAATCTTCCTTACCGGACCTAACGGTGAGCTTATCGAGCTGTTCCAGGATCATCAGTAATATAAAAATGTGCCTTGGCACGTTATCTCGCCGAGCAAAGTCGCTTACAACTTTTTTCACTTTCACGCTGATGTGCATCACTCGGAACATTTTTTATTTTCATAAGATGCTATTTTCTACGAAAACTAATATATAAGAATTGGGCAGAATCCTTATCAATCAAGGGTTCTGCCCTGTTTTATTATTGTTTATTTGTCGCTGAAATCCAAAAATAAACATTCAATGATACTCAATAAAACTTTTGCCTGTTCGAATTGTTCATGTACGCTATTTATGGCATACTGATAAATAATATTTTGTACCAAAGCAAAAAGAAAGTGATGAGAAATAATGTTAGACACAGAACAAAGAATCGCAGCAAAAACTTTTGCAGACGAATGGAAAAACAAAGGATTTGAAAAAGGTGAAAGTCAGTCATTTTGGCTTTCCTTGCTTCATAATGTATTGGGCGTTGAACACCCGGAAAAATTTATCACTTTTGAAGAACAGGTACATCTTGACCACACAAGTTTTATTGATGGATATATTCCTGAAACAAAAATTCTGATTGAACAAAAAGGACTTAACAAGGATCTGAATAAACCCATTAAACAGTCAGATGGAACACTTTTAACCCCATTTCAGCAGGCAAAACGGTATATAACTGAACTCCCCCTGTCGCAGCACCCGCGTTGGGTTGTGACTTGTAATTTTGCGGAATTTTATATCTATGATATGGAGCGCCCCGGCGGTGAACCTGAAAAGATAAAACTTGCGGACTTAGAAAAAGAGTATTACCGACTTTCTTTCCTGACGGATACCGGAAATGTTCATCTGCATCGTGAAATGGAAGTATCAATGCAAGCCGGAAAGATTGTCGGCTTGCTTTATGATGCCTTGCAAAAACAGTATGCGGATCCAACAAATGAAAAGACAATGAAAGATTTGAATGTTCTTTGCGTTCGTCTTGTATTCTGCCTTTACGCAGAAGATGCAGGTGTATTCGGCAGGCGCGAAATGTTCCATGATTACCTGTCAGAATATAACATCCATCAAATGCGCAAGGCACTGATTGAATTATTCAGGGTATTAGACCAAAAGCCGGAAGAACGCGACCCATACTTAAAAGACGATTCGCCCCGGCTTGCTGAATTTCCGTATGTAAACGGCGGGCTGTTCTCTGATGAATCAATAGAAATTCCGCCTTTTACAGATGAAATAAAGGACCTGCTTCTTGTAAGGGCAAGTGAAAATTTTGACTGGTCAGAAATTTCTCCGACTATATTCGGTGCGGTCTTTGAAAGCACCTTAAATCCGGAAACCCGTCGTAAAGGTGGAATGCATTATACATCCGTTGAAAACATTCATAAAGTTATAGACCCGCTATTCCTTGATGATTTAAAAAAAGAGCTTGCCGGAATTGAAAATATATCTGTTATAAAGAACCGAGAACAAAAGCTTCATGATTTTCAGGACAAACTTGCGTCATTAAAATTTTTAGAAATAACAAGACCAATTTTGATACAAAGGAATATACGAAAAACCGCATAGAATAAGGCTTTTTGACCCTTGCAATCATGTAGCAGAGGCATGAAGTTTTATTTTTATGCCATAAAACAGGTAGTCACACTTTTTTCTGGTGCATACAATTTACGAACATACAATAAAATCCACGAACTAAAAAGCGTTCGTGGATTTTATAAATATTGCCATCGTGCTGGATGTTTAGTCTGTAGCAATCTCCATCTGCTTATACTCAACGCGGTTTTTGACCAGATAGCCGAAGCTGGAATTGATACGTACCTCATCGTGAGAGAGAAGCACATACTGCCACGACTTGCCACCGTTTTCAGCATTCCAGTCAGTGACAGCTTGACAGAACACCTTGGCAGCCTTGGCTTTCTGAATGACAGGTTCGCTGGTCAATTCGTTGTTTGCCTTGGTTTCAACCATATAAATCATATCTGCCGTTTCAACAATAAAGTCCGGCTCATATCGGTTAATCCCGCCTGGACCACAGTAGATATCGAACTGCTTTGCAGAAGGTCTCATCCATTTCAGTACGGATTTATCATTTTCGAGTACTATAGCAAAATCACGCTCTGTTCCGCTGTCAAATTTGTATAAGGTGTGGCACGCTTTGGTAAAGCCATTGAACACCTTACTGCGGACTTCACCGGCAGGAATATTCGCTCTTAAATCATATATTTCATCGGACTTAAATTTGCCACCGAAGCCTGTTTCAATGCGTGAGAATGGACGCATTTTTGATGCTCGGAAATTGATTTCCTCATGATAGAAATGCTCATTCATTTGATTGTAAATGATATCAGCAATGGTCTTCTGACGGTCACGCATAACTTTCTCAGCTTCTTCATCTGTGAGATAAGACAGGAAGTGCTGCTTAGCCTCATTGACCAGAGAATAAATCAGGTCAGCACAAGATGAATAATCTACATTGTCGTGAACAATAATGTGACGGACGATTTCATTCTCTGCAGTATCGACCTTTGCCATTGCGGAATGGTCGGATTCCATTTCGAAGGTCTTACCACCTTCCTGCAATTCTGTTCCAAGTAGTGTATCATCGGAAGGATGCCAATTCATGCTACTTGTGTTAAGCGAGAATTCTGTAAATCCCTGCTTTACCTCAGTAAAAGGCTGTACAACTGTTTGTGGGATAGGAATAACCCTGTCGGTCAGTTCCTGCACGCAGGTTTCGATGGCCTTTTCAACAACACTCTCAAGGTCTTCTGTTTTCAATCCCATTTCCGGGAACTGACGGATCGTTTCATTGATAACTGTCTTCTTTACGAAGTTACGGGATTCTTCATCATGTACCGCATCGAATGTTTTAACCTGCTTGCTTAAATCCATAACGGACTTGGATGCATAATGAGCAACAAATTTTGCAACTTCCTGCACCTTTTCCTGAGATTTTTCCTCACTGCCGTATTTGGCAGTTTCTTCTTTAAGAATGAAAGATAGTTGTTCGGTAAAGCTGTAATCTGTGGTAGCAACTTCATATGCAGATGGAAGTTCTACAGTTTCACGTTGTTCGTTATTATGCTCGATTTCTGAATCGTTGATATAATAGACCTTGCGTACCAGAGATTCTGGATCGTTGGCAATGTTGATGATTGCCTCATATTTATCATGGCTGACAATCGAAAGGCGATCCACCTCTTCTACGCCAGTTCTTTCACCGTAAGGAAGACGCAGACCTCGTCCGATGGTCTGCTCTGTCAGAGTCTCGGATGCAGACGCACGAAGCGGAATAATCGTATAAAGGTTGGTGACATCCCATCCTTCTTTCAGCATATTTACATGGATAACAATTTCAACCTTGTTATCCGGCTTTTCCAGAGCAAGCAGACGCTGAATATTTTCATCCTTTTCCGATTTTTTCTGATCTGAGTTGATTTCCATAACTTTGTCGGCATAATAACCGTTAAAGAAATCTTTGGATTTTATATATTCCATCAGTGCTTTAGAGTGATCGGTGTCTCTTGCTACAACAAGTACAAACGGCTTGACGATAGGCTTGTCGTTACTACGGGCATAGACTTCGAGATGACTCTTTGTTTCTTCGTGGATACGCAGACCATCATTTAATTTCTCATGGTCGAGTTGATCCGGAGAATATTCTTCAGGACGGAAGTCCTTACGGGTGAATACGGCAGGAACTTTTACATAACGTTCATCCTTCAGCGCATGAGCCAGACTATATTCATAAACCACATTTTTGAATTGAACAGCCTTGGCACCTTTCTGAATTTGAGGAGTGGCAGTGAGTTCCACGCCAAGAATAGGCTTGAGGTCGTTAATAACATCAAAGCTCTTATCAGCATGATAATGATGGCTCTCATCCATGAAAATACACAGATCCGGCAACGACTGTAAATATTCAAAATATGAAGTTCCAAGCACCTCATTCAAGCGTTTGATACGTGCCGGCTCACCGTTCTTTCCCTTGCTTTCGGCATTCAGTTTGGAGATGTTGAATACGTTGATTACGACATCATTCACACCAAATGTACCCTGTCGAAAATCAGCATAGTTATCGCCATCAATGATTCTTGGCGGTTTGGCAAAGAGATCGAGACCTTTAAATACATACTTGGGGTTTGATGTATTGCCAAGGTCTGCTTTCAGTTTATCGTAGATTGTCAAATTGGGTGCCATGACGAAAAAGTTTTTGATTCCTTTTTCATAACGCAGGTAAGCAATGCAAGCACCCATCAATCTTGTTTTGCCGATACCGGTTGCCAACGCAAAGCAGAAAGATGGGAAATCTCTCTCAAAGCTGCTGAGCGTAGGGCAAAGAGCGTGGACGGCTTCCAGTTCCGTATCAAGATCCGGTTCTTTGGAAAATGTCAGAATATCACAGAGCCTTGCAAAAATCTCAAGGCTTTCTCGCTGCGGCTGACGAAGAGCAAGGACATTTTCAATGTACTTGGAATGGTAAGTATAGAATTTTTCAGTGAAAGACTCCCTTAGCATTCTTCGTCCTCCTCCCATTCATCGTCATCAATTTCCGGTGGGTCAATGATGTTCAAGTTATAATTATCAACACCAAATTCACATTTTTTCAAAACAGACTGCGGAATTTTGCGGACATTGATATTATCATAGCGCTTGTCTAATCCATTATCGAAGGCAGGTGCGCAGGCCAGCAGATTCTCGAATGGATCGACATCTTCTGCAATGCCATCAAGCATCTTGGAATCCAGGTATTGTGTCGTGACATAGATAAAGCTGTTGTCCTGACTGTATCCTTGTTTCCAGTAAACTTCCTTGTTCGGAGCATAGGTAAAACCGTTTATCTTTGCTACAGCAGCAGCAATCATTGTCGAATTATACTTGCTGGAAAATACAGAGTTTCCATACTTATCTTTTTCGATAAGAGTAGGGGCAAGTTCATAGAACTTATAACCGCCGCCACCTTGCCAGTTAACCAAATTGGTTATACCGTTTTTATCCACACCGTCAATTATTCTATCCAATCTTGTTTTACATAATGAATAGCAATGATTCCCTAATTCAATTCCAATATATTTTCTATTCATTTTATGAGCTACTGCAGCTGTTGTACCAGAGCCCAAAAAACTATCTAAAACCAAATCACCTGGATTTGTAAAATAGTTTAAAAGCATTTCTAAAAGAACCTCTGGTTTTTTTCCACCCTTGAAATCCGCAGCTCCTTCTAAGCGGCAGTTTCCAAATGCACCAGCAAAATCATAAAAATTAGAAACAGGAAGATATTTCATGCTTTTTCCGGTTTTTAATTCTTCAACACGCTTAAGTGGAATTCCAGAATAAAATTTTCCTTTGTTTGCAGTGACTTTTTTCGGACCGCTTATGTATCTATATCCAAGTCCGTCTTCTCCGATTCCGTCAACTTTATATAAACATCCAAGTCCGTCTGTAGATTTTCGTTCTGCAAGGTACAGCTCAAAAAATTCGCCGGCACTTGCTCGAACACGAGCCAAAGACCCGGTAGCCCATGTTTCCTTTAGTCCAGTGATGGATGGTTCGACTTCAACAACCTCGTATTGACCGGGCTTAAAAATTTCAACTCGTTTGTTTCCTAGAGTAACTATTTCACCGGGTTCATTTTCGATAATTTTCCATTTGAATTTGCTAACATCATACTCAACTTGAGGTCGATTAAGCTTTGCTAAATTGCGTTGTTTTGCATATACATGGCATTGCTCAATTATTTTCTGGTAATCGCTATCTTCCGCAAGTGTTTTGTTTGGATAGCGAACTTGAATGTAGAAAGTCGTAAGATAATTAGATCTTCCGAACATTTCATCTAATAATGTTTTTAAATAATGCCCCTCGGAATCATCAATTTGTACACAAAAGAAACCATCATCCGCAAGAAGATTCTTGAGTATATTGAGTCTTGCGTACATTAAATTGAGCCAGGTGGAATGCTCTAAGTTATCATCATAATGCTCAAATGCCGCACCGGTATTATAAGGCGGATCGATATAGATACACTTTACCTGTCCGGCAAACTGCTGTTCCAATGCTTTCAGGGCAAGGAGATTATCTCCATGAATTAACATATTTTGTGCGTTTGGATCGCCATAATCTTTGGATGGATCATGGAGCAGAATACGAGGCTCAACCTGTGGCTGCTCGTCCTTTCCAATCCATGTAAGTTCTAATCTTTGCATTGAGTTACCTCCGTCATACGACCTCAAAGGAGATGGTCATGATATGTTCAGTGACGATTTTACCTTCGAGTTTTTTCTTCATTTCTTCCTGCAAACGTTCATTGTCTGCATCTATCTTGTCTTGCTGGGCATAAAGATCACGCTGCTTTTCTTTACGCTTTTTCTCCAGCTTATTGATTTCATCCTTCAGAGCAAGCATCTGCTCCAATGGAAGGTTGGTGCTGTTTTTGAATTCCTTCTTTTTTGCAGTGATTTCTTTTCGCATCTCCTTGATTTCACGTTCCAGTCCGTCTTTTAATTCCTCAGAATAGGCGTCCAGCTTATCGCATTCATCAAGATAATACTGTCTGTTGGCATTTTCGATCTGCGTTTGCTGCATTTCAAGCCGTTCTTTTCGCTTGGCAATCAACTGTGCTGACTCCGGAGGACAGTTGCCGTCAATTATTCCCGGAAGTTCGAGAAGACGGTTTACTAGGTCGTTGTCCAATTCACTGCCATCATCTGTGATAACGGTGTATACAAGGTGTTCTTCTTCTCCGATGCCGTCATAGGACATTTTATCGATGGAGATAGTGCCCTTCAGACCTGGATGGGATGTAAAGAAGGAAACATTTCTTGAAGAACCTGTATGGTCAAATTTAATATTGACCGCAGGCAAATCAACCTGGATGGCTTCCTCCAACCAACGCTGGAAGAAAGAATCTTCTTTTCGCAGGAACAAATCGCCCTCAGCTTCAGCATCCTTCCATTTGAGATTATAGGTCTGAGTCGTGCCGTCATCGTTTTTGCAAGTGAATCGCCATTCGTCCAAAGGCTCTACGCGCTCTGCACCATGAATCAGAAAGAAGTAGTACATCCATTGACTGAATTTATCAAGGCTCGCAATCGTATCCTTTTGGCAGTCAGCAAGACGGTTTGCGACTTCTTCATCAAAGTTTTCCAAAATCGACTGTCTGGCAGCGACCATCTTTTCGTTGATCTGATCTGCGAGTTCTTCCTGCAACTCATCAAACTCACGCTGTATATCTTCTTGGTTCTTGCATTTCTGATAAATTTCTGCAATGCGTTTTTCAAAATCAACACCGGATTCTACAGAACCAAGAACCTCATCCGAAGAACCAAAAACACCGCTAAAGAGCGTGAATTTCTGGTCTAAGAGTTCATACACACGTCTATCTGCCGCATTTTTGTTGTTAAGAAAATTAATCACGACAACATCGTTCTTCTGACCGTATCTGTGGCAGCGGCCGATTCGCTGCTCGATTCGCTGTGGATTCCAAGGAAGATCATAATTTACAACAATGCTGCAGAACTGCAGGTTAATGCCCTCGGATGCGGCTTCCGTACCAATGAGGATGCTTGCTCTGTCGCGGAATTCTTCAACGATGGCTGCTTTAATATCTGCGGTTTTTGAACCAGAGATTTTTCCATCTGATTTATGGCGTTCTTTCCATTTATTATAGATTTTCTTTGACCCAGCATCGTTATTTACACCGTTCAGGAATACAATTTGGTCTTTGTAACCGTTGTTGGAGAGCAAATTAAACAAATAATTCTGTGTTCTTCTGGACTCTGTAAAGATTACAGCTTTTCGCTGACCACCAAGTTCAGCAGTTTTATCAAAACCCTGCTGAAGTGCAGTGAGAAGATTATCACCCTTTGAATTGTTGGTGATGCTCTTTGCAAGCTCTGCAAATCCACGCAAAAGTGCTAATTCCGCTTTGATTCCTTCACAGTCATGTTTCAGATCCTCTTCGAGAATTTCATCTGCCGCTTCGTCCTCGTCATCGTACTCCGCATATGTATCGAAATCGTCAAGATTAAGTTCGCTTTCATACCCGGCCAGCATTCCCTCAAGACGGGCAATGAGCGAATCCAGAGTTCCACTAATTGCAAAAGATGAAGATGCCAGCAGTTTTCGAAGCACCATTGTAATAAGATTGCGTTGGCCTTCCGGCAATGCATATAATTTTTCTGTTTGCAAGTATGCGGAGATGCCGTTGTACAGATCCTCCTCAGCCTTAGAAGGAGAGTATTCCTGCAACAAAGCGATACGATTCGTGTACCTCACATATTCTGTAACTTGTGAGCGCAGTGTTCGCTTACAATAATTTTGCAATCGTGCTCTTAGAGAATGATTACGAACATCTGTATTGGTTACGGCAACGTACATTTCACGAAAAGTTTTTTCATCACCGAACACATGATCATCTATTAAACTTGTAAGACCATAAAGCTCTAATAGATTATTTTGCAATGGGGTGGCTGTGAGCAGAAGTTTCTTCCTTGCTCCGGCAAGAGCATTTTTAAGACGGTTTCCTGTCACATTGTTTGGTTTATAGACATTTCGCAGCTTGTGGGCTTCATCCATAATAACCAGATCCCAAGGTACACTGCAAAGTTCGGCATCCTTTCGAGCAGCAAAATTATAAGAACAAATGATGACTTTGTCGGTGACATCAAAAGGATTGCCTTTTCCATCTTTCTTGGCTTTATTAAAAGTAGAAGCCTCCATGATGACAGAATCAATATAAAATTTATCACTCAATTCAGATCTCCACTGCATACGAAGGGAAGCCGGAACAATTAAAAGAATATGACGCTTTCTCTCTGACCAATACTGTGCAAGCACAAGACCACCCTCGATGGTTTTTCCAAGACCGACCTCGTCAGCGAGAAGTGCACCGTTGCTGAGCGGTGATTTCATAGCAAATAAAGCAGCATCTACCTGATGTGGATTCAAATCAACCTTAACGCCAGACATAGCTGATGCTAATCCGTCAATCGTTGATTCGGAACGTTTCAGTTTTATCTGTTCCGCAAAGTAGCGTGCCTGATGCGGAGTATAATTCTCCATTTAAACACCTCAATTCGTTATATTGTCTGTGATTTCCATGATATCTGACACATCGCAGTTGAGTGCCATGCATATTTTTTCTATAATTTCTGTATTTACATTTTCGTTTCTGCCTAATTTTGTAATGGAAGCTGCACTGACCCCAGACATTTGCTGCAGGTCTTTCTTCTTTAAATCTCTATCTATGAGAAGCTTCCACAGTTTTTTGTAGCTGATTGCCATGTCTCCACCCCTTCCTTTGAAACTACAGTAATTAACCTTTATATTATAGCACGCAATAAGTGAGAAAACAAGAATAATGACGAGAACGCAATAATAACAGTGAATAAGCAGTAAAATTGCAATAGACGTAGTACGGCAACAAAAAGTTTACAGATAAGAGATTCTTAAAATCACGGGCAGTTATTAAAGAATAAGAGACACCTTAAATACATGCAAGACTAAGATCATTCTGCACCAAGATATGATTTGTAACACTAAGTTCCATTTATGTAAGACTAAATTCCACCGCCCATTCAAGAAGTGGAATTTAAATTTACAAGTTGTAATATACAAAATTCAAAATCAGAGTTGTTGCAATGCTATTTTTCGAATGTTAGACTTTAAACGCAGCCGTGTTACAGGGTGGCTTGACCTCATTCTTTGAAGAATGGGGGTGATGCTATGAAAAATCATTTTGATTTTAATGATTTAATGCAATTTGGCATTTTCATTATAGCGTTACTTACATTCATTTTTATGTTTTGTAAGTAAACTTGCATAGAAAAACCGCCCCAAGACTTTGGACGATCTAGGGCGGAATTTCTCTTAACTCTTTCGGTCAACCCACCCATGTGGGCGGCTGTTTTTGTATATTCAATATAGCACATCATAGCATTGCAAACAAGTATTCATGAATGTTTTTCGTACTCTATACATGTCTTCACAGCCTTTGTAATATATCCGTTCACACATTCGCCTATTGCAGCAGTGCTCATAGTCAACAACAAGCCGTTTGGACAGCTACGCATAAAGATATTAAGGTGGCAGACCTCCAAGCCGTACAACAGGCTTTAAAAGCCGCAGGAGGCAGCCTTTAAATACTAATTTCTAAGCCTTATTTTTGACTGTCATTTTGACTGCCATCCTGACTACAAAAGCATAGAAAAAGGGTAAAAACAGACGATTTAGGATAAAGCATGATAAGCACAGTGCAGGTTATTAAAACGGCTAAGAATAAGGATAAAACGGCAATAAAAAATCACGTAACGCACAAGGACGAAACGTGATAAAAATGAGTGCGGATAACAGGACTTGAACCTGCACGGTCTCCCACCAGAACCTAAATCTGGCGCGTCTGCCAATTCCGCCATATCCGCATATCGCAGCATAATGATCAATATCCTTGCTGCGATTTTGTTTTGTGTAAAAATGATGAGTCCCCGGATCATATTGATGCGGATTCAACCCATATATTTCCCACACAAAACGGTTTGGGTTGGGCTGCTTAAAAAGCAACAGGGCTAGCTGGATTCGAACCAGCGTATACAGCAGTCAAAGTGCTGTGCCTTACCGCTTGGCGATAGCCCCACAAGACTTAATAAGGATATACTAAGCCTATTATTTTGTCAAACAACATAAAACGGTTTATAAAAGAATGTACCTTATCACATTCTTTTGCCGATACTGTCGCTTGCGACATTTAATTCCTTTACGCGAGTGCGCATTATGCGTGGCGCCTTATTATTTCACCGAACACATTTCCCCGTGAAATAATAAAATCCCGGACATAACATCCGAGATCTGAAATACTGCGGGTGGGTAGAGGGATTCGAACCCTCGACCTTCAGAACCACAATCTGACGCGCTAACCAACTGTGCTATACCCACCATAGGCTGTTGCCTGATGAACCAGAAGGGATTCGAACCCCCGACCCTGCGCTTAGAAGGCGCATGCTCTATCCAGCTGAGCTACTGATTCACACTATTATGAACATTGTCTGTTGCACAATGCTTTATCATTCTAAGCAAAAGTTGAGCTTTTGTCAACATGCAAAATCAAGTTTCGTCAATTTTTTTCTCTCCCGGCACGTTTTATCTTGCGTATCGAGTCACATATGCACCATGCTATGCCCATTCCGCCCGCTATTCCTATGGCAAAGAGCACTGTCTCTATACCCTTACTCAGAGCAAAGGACATATTTTTCTCGGCAATGGCATTCATGCATTCATATAATGGCTTTCCCGGCACGAGCGGTATTGCCGAAGCAACAAAAAATATCGTCGACGGCGCCTTATATGCTCTTGCCATTATCTCTGCATAAACAGCTACGATAAATCCCGATATAAGTGCCTGCATAAACATGCTTGTCATCACACGAAGCGAAACTACATATGCAAGCCATGCAATAAACCCGCCAAGCCATATAGCCGACAGATATTTTTTATTTATATTGTAAATGATACCGAAGCCTACGGAACCGAAGGCTCCGAGTATAAGTCTCGGCAATTCATTGACCCAATCCATGACCGACTCCTTTTTATACATGCCCTGCCAGCAGCAGTGACACTAAAAATCCCATAGTCATCATAGCCGCAAGCAGCAAGGCTTCTATAAGACGCAGTATACCCGACAGCGTATCTCCGAGCAGCATATCCCTGACTGCATTTGTAAACATTACTCCGGGCACAAGCAGCATGATATCGCCTATCATTATCTTATCTATATGTGTTCCGGGTATAAGTTTTATGGCAATGAATGCACAGAATCCGGCTATCAGCGAAGCACACAACTGAAATGCGAACTTATTGAGGCATACCGGAGACAGATGTTTCTGCATATTGTATATAAGTATACCTATGAGAGCCGATATTATTCCGTCAATAACGGAGCCACCGTAAAAGACAGCAAAGCTGCCTGAAGCAAGCATGCTTCCCGCTATAAATACCGCATCACTCTTTGGCGTATTGTTGATCTCATCTATAGCCTTATCAAATTCCTCCGGAGCTATCGGATGAGCGCATACCGAACGGCTCAAGGCATTAAGTCGCTCAAGCTTTGCAAAATCATTTCCGCTGCTTCCGTCAAGTCTCCTGCTTCGTGTTTTAGCTTCCTCTCCATGCATCTTAAGAGTAAGAATAATGTTTGAGATTATAACAAACACATCTATCTCTTCGGATCTGTATGCTCTGCCGATCCTCCTAAGCGTATCCTCGGTTCGATACACCTCTGATCCGCAGTTTTGCATAGATTCCGCCATCTTGATCAGGGTATTAAGAAATTTATCCGTATCCATCAGCTTTCTCTCGTTATCAATAATGCTATCATTAAAAAACCAACATACCAAGACAGTATATCATGTACCGGCATTTTACCAAACAAAAAAAGCACCGATATCAAACTCTAATATTAAGGCATCCCTATCATCTTCCGACAATGGGAGGATACTCCTCCGCCTTTATATAAGTCTGTATCAATGCTTTTTATAATAAATCTTATTACTAAGTCCTTAGCTGCGGATACTTAAACATTCTCCGCAAATACTCAGCTTCAAAATCGCTTAAAAACTGAGGCTATGCCTTAATCGTTATAGTCCTCTGCCATTGCCTTATCAAAGATATCGGTAACAGCTGCCGAAGGCTCGTGTGTGGCAAGTGTGACCGCAATCGCAACAAGTGTACCTGCCGCAAAGCCCGGAAGTATCTCATATATTCCGGTGCCTTTCAGGAAGACAAGCCAGAGTATATCTACCGCAGCACCTGCAATTACGCCTGCACAGGCACCGTTATAGTTAAATCTTCTCCAGAAAAGCGACAATATAACTACAGGTCCGAAGGCAGCTCCGAAGATGCCCCACGCATTTTCAACAAGATTCATGATAGCCTGAGCTCCCGATCCGTTTGATGATGCAATAAGATATGCAATGACTGCAATGATAATTACCGCAACACGTCCTACGTTTAATACCTCTCTATCCCCGGCATCTTTACGGAGCAGAGGCTTATATATATCCGAGGTGAATGAACTTGAAGCTACAAGGAGCTGTGAGTCCGCTGTGGATACAGATGCCGCCATAATAGCCGCAAGCAGCAAGCCTGCTATGGCAGGCGGGAAGAAACGACGTGCCATTGCTATGAATACAGTCTTCTGAGCGCCCTGTGTCAGCAGCTCCTCTCCCATAATGATCCTTGCAAAATATGCGAGCAGACATGCCGCACCGAGTGAAAGTACTACCCAGATGATTGCCACGGTTGCAGAAGTCTTGATCATCGAAGGCTTCTCTATCGACATAAATCTGATGATAATATGAGGCATGCCGAAGTATCCGAGTCCCCATGCAAGTCCGGATACTATATCCTGCCAGGAAGCGCTGAACATTCCCGTTCCGAATGCACAGGTAACAACAGCTCCGCTTGCATCTGTGTATGTATATACCTCCTGAAGCTTGCTTGTATCTATATCCTGAGTTGCAACAACTATGATAGGAACAGCAAGCAACGCGATAAGCATAAGTATTCCCTGAAAGAAATCAGTCCAGCATACAGCCTTGAATCCTCCGAGGAAGGTATATCCGATTATAATAAGCGCAAATATGATCATTGCGGTATGATTGGACATCTTTGGGAAAAGCGTCGTGAATACAGATGTTCCTGCAACAAACGCACTTGCTACATATACTGTAAATGCGATAAGGAATATTACCGCACATATTACCTGCAGAGTCTTATGCTCTGTTGCAAATCTGTTTGTAAGATACTGCGGAAGCGTGATTGCATCATCTGCTGCCTTACTGAATTTTCTGAGTCTCTTTGCACATAATATCCAGTTAAGTGCCGTTCCTATCGCAAGTCCTACGCCTATCCATATCTGTCCGAAGCCAAATGCAAGTATGGATCCCGGCAATCCCATAAGGAGCCATGCAGACATATCGGAGGCCTGTGCAGACAACGCCGTTACCCACGGTCCCATGGAACGTCCGCCTATGAAATAATCCTCCTGATCCTTATTTCCACCGTTAAAGTAGAATATCAATCCTACAAAAAACAGAATTATGAAATAAGCCAAAAATACAACGATTTCCGCATTAAACATTTTTCTTATTTCCTTTCAAAACAAATATGAATAGAATTTTAACATGTATAAATATATTAATAAATACAAACTAAATATCATACCTTAAATGGTACTTTTTTAATAATAATCTTATAAATCTCTTGTTTTTAGCGTAGATATTTAATAGACCTTAGTCTATACTAAGTATTATAATATTTTTATTAACCGTTTTATATCAAATGTGAGAAGGGGAATTACAGTGAAAAAGACCTCAGGACAAACAAAAAGCCGTATTGTATCCGCAGCATGGGAGCTGTTTTACCAACACGGCTATGAAAATACAACTATAGATGATATTACCGAGCTGTCCGGCACATCCAAGGGCAGCTTCTATCATTATTTCAGTTCCAAGGACAATCTCCTCGGCTCACTATCCGACCTGTTTGACAAAAAATACGAAGAGCTGGATCAAAGTATGGATGAACAGCTTGATCCTATCGATAAACTGCTCTTTATCAACCGGGAGCTCTTTCTCATGATAGAGAATACTGTATCGGTATCTCTTCTGTCTAAGCTTTTTGCATCTCAATTGGGCGCCAACGGAGAGCGCGGACTGCTCAACCCCGACAGAACCTATTACAAGCTTGTGCGCCGTCTGGTCATCGAAGGCAAAGAGAAAGGACTCTTCAGAGACGATCTCTCGGTAAATGATGTAACCAAGGCATATGCACTGTATGAACGAGCCATGATGTATGACTGGTGCATTTCCGCCGGAAATTATTCCTTATGTCAGTATTCGCAGAAGATGCTTCCCTTGTTTATCAACGGTCTGAGAGCTTAAGGCTTATGCGCAAAGCTTAGCTATTGCCAACGCATAGATAAGTACGGCATCCTTAAATTCATCAATGAGCATGAATTCATCCAGACCGTGCATATGTGTATCGGTCGTTTCTCCGACTGCTCCGAATGCGACACCGTTTTTAAGCTCATGCACATATGTACCGCCTCCGATAGCAAGGCATTTGCCCTCTTTGCCGGTAACATTTTCATAACAATCAAGCAGAGTCTTTATAAATACCGAATTACCGTCAACGGCATGTGCCGGAACAAATTTACAGCTGAATTCAAAGCCTGCCTTGCTGACAGTCTCCTCAACCTTGTCCTGTATTTTATCCTGCTCATGCTTAAGGCAGGTCCTTGAATCAAAGATAAGCTTAAAGCCCTTCTCTGTAGCCTCTAAAATATCCGCAGTCAGACTGGTCTTACCTGCGATCTCATCCTCTGCGGCAGCTCCGACTCCGGTGCCTTCGTGATCTCCGTATGGGAAGAGCTTGGCAAGCTCTTTTACAGCCTTATCAAAGTTATTGTCCGCAAAGTCAAGCTCTGCAAGTATCTGAAGCATGATAACAAGTGCATTGACGCCCTTTTCCGGAGTGGATGCATGTGCAGACTCTCCGAATACTCTGAGCCATACAGCCTCAGACAGATCCATATCTTTATCAAGCGGAACATCAGCCTCGTCCGAAAGCTCATAGCCTACTGTCTCATATGTGAAATCAGCTCCAAGCTTCTGCTTTGTAAGCTCGGCTGCCTCGGCGATCTTTTTCTCATCTGCTCCTGTCATAAGAGCCATTGCCTTATTCGGTACGATATTGATGGTATGTCCGCTGCTGCAGTATACCAGTCTCGGCTTGTCCGCTTCGTTAATGCTTGTGCCTTCCGAAGTGTTTTTCCACGAAACAGTTCCTCTGAACTGTCCTTTTTCAACATTTATGATAGGGAACTCGGCATCCGGACTAAAAGTCATCGGAGCTTCCTTCTCAACGCTGTAATAGTGTTCTATATCACTTGAGCCAGTTTCCTCATCCGAACCGAGTATGAGTCTGCAGTTTTTGTTAAGCTTTATTCCGAGTTCCTTTATGGCTCTCATTGCATACAATGCCGCAATGGCAGGTCCCTTATCATCGGAAGTTCCTCTGCCGTAGATCGCACCGTCCTTGATCACAGGCTTAAAGGCCTCGGTCACCGTCCATCCGTCTCCGCCCGGAACCACGTCCATATGCGCAAGTATATCGAGGCAAGCCTCCTTATCTGTCATATCAGCCGTAACAACTCTGTCGGCATACACCTTGGTAGTAAAGCCATATCTGCGGCAAAGCTCCTCGGCAGCCATAAGTGCCTTATACGGACCTTCACCGTAAGGCATGCCCGGCTTTGACTCCGACTGTGCCGAATCTATACTGCACAGCATCATCGTATCCTCAAGCATCTCCTGCTCATGTGCTTCGATATAATCTCTTATAACGCTTTTAAGCTTATCCATCTTACATACACTCCCTAAATCCGCTTATCGATTAATTACGGATTGCTTCGTACTGCGTACTCTCGCAATCCTACGAAAATTCGCACCCGCTTCTTTCGAAGCTTTGTGCTCATTTTCGTTTGGCCGTCCTATAGTCGTCTTCGCGTCAGCAAGCTGCCGCTTTACGACTGCAGTCCGGCTTTAATCTAAAAGGGTACAATGAAAAGTCTCATCGTACCCCATACAAACTGCTTTGATCTGTCACAAAGTGAAGGATCTGTTTTTATACCCCGATACTGTATCTTTAGTCTCTCGGTGAACCGAATTCCGACAGCTCAAGTCCCTCGTTGCGGTCAAGCACCATCTTGACACTCCACTCATGCGCAAACAGCAGCAGCGGATTGCCCTTGAGATCCTGAACCTTCTTCATATCGCTTGTACCCTGGATCCTGTCGATATTGACAGTCTCCGGATGATCTATCCATCTTACATATTCGTACGGAAGCTGTTCAAGTCCAACCTCAACATTGTACTCATTTTTAAGTCTGTACAGTAATACTTCGAACTGAAGTACACCTACAACACCTACAATGATCTCTTCCATACCGGAGTTTATCTCCTGGAATATCTGTATAGCTCCCTCCTGTGCTATCTGCATAACACCCTTGAGGAACTGCTTACGCTTCATGGTATCGATCTGACGTACTCTTGCAAAATGCTCAGGTGCGAAAGTCGGAATACCCTCAAACTTAAATTTCTTATTAGACACACACAAGGTATCTCCGATACTGTATATTCCGGGATCGAATACTCCTATGATATCTCCTGCATAGGCTTTCTGTATTATCTGGCGTTCGTCTGCCATCATCTGTGTAGGCATGGTAAGACGTATCTTCTTGCCGCCCTGCACATGATTGACCTCCATGCCGGCCTCATACTCTCCGGAGCAGATACGCATGAATGCAACTCTGTCTCTGTGCGCCTTGTTCATATTGGCCTGGATCTTGAATACAAATGCCGAAAATGCTTCGTCTACCGGATCTATGACTCCCTGATCGCTCTTTCGCGGAAGCGGCGGTGTAGTCATCTTAAGGAAATGCTTAAGGAATGGCTCGACACCGAAGTTGGTAAGCGCAGATCCGAAGAATACAGGGCTGAGCTTGCCGTGCAGTACCTTGTCAAGATCAAGCTCGTCCGCAGCTCCGTCAAGCAGCTCTATATCCTCATTAAGCTTATCATAATTGATAAAGCCTATAGCATCCTTAAGCTCCGGAGCATCTATATGATACTCATGAGTCTCAAGCTCCTTGGCTCCGCCCATCTCTGCCTTAAAGGTTATAACGTTCTGAGAATCACGCTCATATACACCCTTAAAGTTCTTGCCGCAGCCTATAGGCCAGTTGACAGGACAGGTATGAATACCGAGCACCTCTTCTATCTCTGACAAAAGCTCAAACGGATCTCTTGCCTCTCGGTCAAACTTATTGATAAAGGTAAATATCGGAATGCCTCTCATGACACAGACCTTAAACAGCTTGATGGTCTGTGCCTCTACACCCTTTGATCCGTCGATGACCATGACAGCGGAATCTGCTGCCATAAGTGTACGATAGGTATCCTCCGAGAAATCCTGATGTCCCGGAGTATCAAGGATATTGATGATATTGCCTCCGAATTCAAACTGCATGGCTGAGGAGGTAACAGAGATACCTCTCTCCTTCTCTATCTCCATCCAGTCCGAAACCGCATGCTTTGCGGCCTTACGTCCCTTGACCGTACCGGCAAGGTTGATAGCACCTCCGTAGAGAAGGAATTTCTCCGTAAGTGTCGTCTTACCCGCATCCGGGTGTGAAATAATTGCAAATGTTCTTCTTTTTTCGATCTCTTCTCTTATATTACTCATTTATCCTTCCGCATCCCTGCTCATTCTTGTTAAGCTCATAGAGTCTGAGCATTCCCTTCATAAGAAGGCCGTCATCTCTCACTATCCTGTCGGCGTTCTTGCAATACTGAACCACAAATCTCGCCATACCTCCGGTAGCAACTATATTGCACTTCTCACCAAGCTCTGCTTCGATACGCTCAATGATACCGTCAACCTGTCCGGCATTACCGTAAATGATACCGCCTCTTATGCAATGAACCGTATTCTGTGAAATAACATAGCCCGGATCCTCAAGGCTGATCTCCGGAAGCATTGCACAATTATCGATAAGAGCGTCAAGGCTGGTCTTCATACCCGGCATTATAGCTCCTCCGCAGTACTCTCCGTCACCGTCAACCAAGGTAATGGTTGTTGCCGTACCCATATTTACGCTGATACACGGAGACTTGTAATAATAATGTGCCGCCTCCATGCCTACGATAAGATCCGGTCCGATTCCCTTCGGATACTGGAATTTGTTGAGCTTGATATCCATCTTCATATTGCAGTTTACGATAACAGGCTGTACTCCTATGGATTTTCTGACAGCTGTTTCAACTACGCCCGTAAGCGAAGGAACAACAGATGAAAGAATAGCTCCGTCAATAGCATCCACCGGTATATGATGGAAATTAAGCACCGCCTGAATATCCTGTCCGTACTCAAGACTTGACTTATTCTTGTCTGTGGTAACACGCTCTTCTATTATATTATCAATAGTATCAACAACACCTATCTTGATATTGGTATTACCCATATCGATTGCCAGAATCATGACTATGATCTCCTTAAGTTTTGTATAAAGCCGTCGCTGTCCGGACTTACTCACCGGAATCAGACGAACATTTATAAAATATCATCATAATATGATGCCGACATATATAAGCCTCATTTTTCAAGTCTCATATACACGGCATACATAATTTTCTAATTAACAGGCATATCCTATCATTTTTATTAAATGCAAACAAGCCGATAATTACTAAAATCGGCCTGTAAATGCTTTCAATTCTGATATTTCATGGTCCAAAGCACTCCTGCGATTATTATCACGCCTCCGACCACGGTACTGACAGACGGTACCTCGGCAAAGAGAAAAAGCGCAATGATCGCCGCATATACCGGCTCAGCAAGCTTACTTGTGGAAACAAAGGACGGCGAAACGAATTTAAGTCCTCTGCTCAGCACGCTGTGTCCCATTACCGTACAGAAAAGTGCCATTCCGAGGGCACTTCCGTAATCCATGACGCCATAGCCCGTAAGCGGTATATGAAGCAGCATTACAAGTATAAATGCAGCTATCGTTGCAAAGCTGTATACACTTCCTGTATATGCCGTCGTGGAAAGTCTGCGTCTGCACAGCATTCCCATGATCATATATACAGCCTCACATAAGGCACCGAATATAGCAAGCACATCTCCGAGCAGCACATTGCTGCCTGCTGCCGAATCACCCATCGCTATGATTGCACTGCCTGCAAAGCTTAACACTATACCGAATATTGCCTTGCGTGACAGCCTCTCTCCGAAGGCAATAAACATTATTGCCGGAACAAAGAATACCGAAGTATTGATAAGCAGTGTTCCCGATGCCACAGAGGCGAGTCTCACCGACTCAAAGAAGCAGAAGAAATGAAGTGCCAGCATAGTTCCCGCAAGAGCCGTGTATCCGACTATGCGAGGGCTGAAGCTTTCATGTTCCTTCTTTAACGAAATAACATACGGAACGGATATAAGCAGTGTTGAAAACAGAAGCCTCATCAACACGATATACATTGACGGTGCATCGTATAATTTTGCAAATATCCCGGAAAGCGATATTCCTACTACCGCCAGACATATTATAAGTTTTTCTCTGAGCAGACTCATATCATTTCCTTGTTCTGCAGAACTCGGCTTCCTTTTTTGCCGCTGCATCATCCGGGTATTTATCCAGATACTGACTCAGCAGCTCATATGCCTCATCAAAATTACCCAGATACTCCGCACAAACCGCCTTATTATATACTGCGGCACGTCCGGTCATGCTTCCGTCAAGCACCGCGTATTCTGAAAATGCATCATAAGCTTCTGTGTATGAACCGCTCTTAAGCATATCCGCAGCTTCCTTGATCTTGTCTAAGGCTCCCAGCTCGTTATAGATCTCGTCTATCCTCGCCTTGTCCTTATCATTGTCATCGCACAGCTCATACAGTGCCGTATAGCTTTCCTTTGCCGCGGTATAATCACCTGTCCTTATCTCACACTCACCGCGATATTTAAGTATGTCGTACTGAAGCTCGCTTACCTGTCCGTCTGAGGCATCAAGTGCTTTGTCGAAAGCATCTATCGCAGCAGCATAATCACCGCTGTTATAAAGCTCTATTCCCTGTTCTCTCAGAGCATACTTATCTTCACCTTGGCAGGCTGTAAGCATCAAAGCTGCGGCTGTGATCGCCATGCCGTATTTAATTCTCTTTCCGATCCTTAACATCCTTACTCCTCAGCCCGTACTTCCGAATCCGCCGTTTCTCGAAGCTGTTGCATCATCATCCTCCGTTATTCCGAACGGACAGAATATAGCCTGAACAAATGCGGTTCCTGCCTTAAGCTCTACCGTCTTGCCGTCACGGCTGTCGTTTATCATAGGCACAAAAATGTGGCCCTCATTATCACTGTAATAATAATCGCTGTCAATTACACCCACGGTATTGTTAAGCTGAAATCTGAACTTCGATCCGAGTCCGCTTCGCGGCATTATAAATAAACAATAATCCTCTCTCATGGAAGCTCTGATGCCTGTTGGGATCTTGATGCTCTCTCCGGGCTTAAGACAAATGTCTATAGGTGTGCAGATATCATATCCCGCAGATCCTGCCGTGGCACGCTTCGGAAGCTTTATCTCCTCGTACTTTGTCTCCGCTTCTCTGAGCAGGCTCACATATTCCTCATCTGCCTTTGCCGCAGAGTCGTCACCTTTTCTCGTTGCTGCCGACAGGCAGTGTGCCTCGTATTTTTCACTGCAGATATCAGCGCCGAACTGTTTGAGAAAGTCCTCGGTCCAGCGTTTCAACGATACCTTTTCAAATTTAGCTATTCTGTTCATATAATAATTAACCTCACAGCCGTAAATGCAAAACCCGCTCACAAATAAGACAATATCTGTCTTATCCATGCGTACAACAGCTTCTGTTTACGGATAAAACTGCATCTGTATATAAACCAAACATAATATCCCGATAAGAAGCCCGGTCTTTCGTACCGGGAAGCTTACTCATCCGTACCTAGGATATCTTTCACTTCCGTCTTGACCTCATCCGAGATTCTCGACTCTACCGCCTCATCCGTCCTCGGAAGTGCATATTTGTTTTCTACACCGAATCTTCTGTAGAATTCATCCGTAGGTCTGAATAGAGCCGGACGTCCCGGCACATTAAGCTTGCCGGCCTCCTCTATAAGTCCGTATTCTATCAGTTTATTGACAGCAAAATCAGACTTTACACCCCTTATCTTCTCTATATCTACTCTCGTTGCCGGGGTCTTGTTGGCTATAATGGCAAGAGTCTCCATCAAAACATCCGAGAGCTCCGGCTTCTTCTTTGCAGAAACGACATTTACCAGATTATCGAAATATTTGGGGTTGGAGCAGAGCTGATATTTGCCGTCTATTTCCTTGACTATCAAGGCTCCGTCCTCAAACTCAAGTCTGCGCATAAGTCCGCGCACCTCACGCTCCGCCGCCTTATTGTCATAAGCGCATGCCTTGGCAAGCTCCGACACGGAGACAGCTCCCGACATAACGAATAAAACTGCCTCTATAATATTTTGCGCGTCATTATTCTTATCGGTAAGCTCCAAGCTTAGCTGTTCACCCTGCATGTTTTCTTCAATCATATACTCACCTGTCTTCGATACCGCTCAGATCCAAATGATCAAAGTCGGCATCGCTGTTGACCTCGACCTCTATATCGGAGTTCATATCCTCCTGATTCACACTTATCTGTCCCATGCGTATAAGCTCCAGCACAGCCAGAAACGAAACCACGACTTCTGTTTTGTCCGAGCCTTCCTCAAGCATCTGTCTGAAGGAAAATCGCCTGTGCTTCTTGGCATATCCGACCATACCTTTAAGGCATCCTGCAAGCGATACCCTGTGCTTCTTAATGACTCCGAAAAATTCCTGTCTCTCGGTATCCTCTGCCGCATTCATACGGCTGAGTACTTTCATGTACACCTGTCTGAGCGTATCTCCTGATACCCCTTTAAGCAGATCATCAAGATCCACGGGCGGCACATAGGACTTAAGCTCCTCCGGAAGCTCCGCATCCCTGTAACAGCAGCGTTCCGCATAATCCTCATAAAACCTGAGTTCATGTGCTATAAACTTATAGCGCTTATACTCAAGCAATCTTGCTGTGAGCTCAGCCCTCGGATCCTCCTCGTCCTCTGTCTCCTCATGATCTTCCTTAGGCAGAAGCATCTTTGCCTTAATATCCAGCAGTATAGATGCCATCACAAGGAAATCCGACATCACATCAAGATCCTTTTCCTCCATAGCATCTATGTAGCGGAAATACTGCTCGGTAAGTCTTACTATCGGTATATCATATATATCGATCTTATCCTTCTCGATGAGCTTGAGCAGCAGGTCAAGCGGCCCGTCAAAATTCAATTGTTCAAGCTTGTACTTAGGTTCTTCCATGTAAATGTCGATCTTCGTTATATATATCTATGATGCTTAATTCAGGCAGATCATTCAGTCTTATATTAAAGGTATGAGTGCCGAGCCCTCTGTTAACGAGCATACTTGCATTCTTCACGCAGTGTACTCCGGAACAAAAACGGTTGAAAAACTGAAGCTGCGGAGTCATCAGTCCTCTGCCGTCCGGAAGCCTTATCGTACCTCCGTGAAAATGTCCCGACAACACAAGATCCGCTCCCCATGCGGCAGCCTCATCAAGATACATAGGGCTGTGTATAAGCAATATATTAAAGTGTCTCTTATCCGGATATCCAAGCTTTGAAGGCAGATATTTCTCAGGCATATACTGCTTGCCGCTGAGAGATAATCTCTTCTTGAAATAGTCCCAGTCAAGGCTCACTCCGTATATATCTATGTTCTTGCAAGACGTCTTGCCGTCGGTGAGAAAAACTATCCCGGCTGCTTCAAGCTTATCTTTGTATTCCTTATACAGCTCCGGAAATCTCTCTCTGAATCGCTTTTCGTGATTACCCTCCGCATATAGGACAGGATATCTTCCCGCAAGCCCGGTAAGCAGCTCGCACTGTCGTCCTGTCACCGGCGGTTTATTACTCTCCTTAATGACACTGACAATGTCTCCACCGAGTAGCAACAGATCGGGATGAGCCGCTTCAAGCGCATTGATAAGCTTCGCCGAACGCTCATTGTCATTAAGATAATCATGAACATCGGATATAAACGCAAGCCTTAAACAACGGTCCGATCCGCAGCTTGTCTCATTACCGACAGCATAAGCCCGCTCTGCTTTGGAAGCGTCGGCCTCCTTCTTGCAGAGCTTTCCATCGGTATCTGTAACGGCCCTCAGTTTTTCATAAATACCGCAGCGATAATACTCTGTTTTTAATTGACGCCGTTCCCATTCGCTCCTTAATATCGACAGTACTAAAACTGCCGCAGCGATGACAACGGCGCACACAATTAACATATCCATAGTGTTCCCAAGCGGAATCGAACCGCTATCTACAGCTCCGGAGGCTATCGTTTTATCCATTAAACTATGAGAACAAAGCCGGTGAACACATGCAAAATCCGCCTGCTGTAAGCGTTTTATGCATACCTCACAAACGTGTAGATTATACTGTAAATCATAAACAGTGTCAAACCACAACGACTACCTCAGAAGAAAGAATGTTACTTGGCACACGCGCGCCGAGCGACTCCGCTTGCAGCATCTTTTTTCCTTTTCACGAGTGAAGATCTAAGAACTTTTGTTGGCGGTATACATGGCACAATTTCCTACGAGACGAAAAATCCCCATGATATCCGATGCACACATTCATGCCAAGCTGCTGCCGGGCTCAAGGTGAAGCTTAAATATCATGGGGTTTATTTTTACTTATCGTAATTTACTATCTTGCCGAAATCAGTCTTAAGCGATGCGCCTCCGATGAGTCCTCCGTCGATATCAGGCTGTGTGAGAAGCTCCGCAGCATTGCCTGCATTCATGGAACCGCCGTAAAGTATGCGTATCCTGTCTGCCGTTGTCTCATCATAGAGCTCAGCAAGGAATCTGCGGATATCTCTGCAGACCTCCTCAGCCTGCTCGCTTGTAGCAGTCTTGCCTGTGCCTATTGCCCATATAGGCTCATAAGCAACAACGACCTTTGCGGCATCCTCTGCACTTACTGCATCAAAGCCTGCCTTGATCTGTGATCTGATCCATGTAAAGGTCTCTCCGGACTCTCTCTGCTCAAGCGATTCTCCGCAGCACATAATAGGTACAAGCCCGTGCAAAAGAGCCTTATTAAGCTTTTTGTTTACATCTGCATCTGTCTCATGAAAATATCCTCTTCTCTCGGAATGTCCCATGATAACATATTTTACGCCTGCATCTGTAAGCATTGCCGCAGATATCTCGCCCGTGTATGCCCCGCTCTCTTCAAAGTACAGATTCTGAGCTCCTATGGCTACATTTGTACCTTTGACAGCTTCAACAGCCGGAACGATATCTATGGCAGGTACGCAATAGCACACATCCACCGAATCATTCACTACAAGCTCCTTAAGCTCGGCAATAAGCTTCTTTGCCTCACTCGGAGTCTTATTCATCTTCCAGTTTCCCGCAATTAACTTCTTTCGCATTTTAAAATCATTTCTCCTGTATAACAGCTACTCCCGGCAGTTCCTTGCCCTCAAGATATTCAAGAGATGCACCGCCTCCCGTGGATACGTGGGTCATCTTGTCCGCAAAACCCAGCTTCTTGACGGCAGCCACCGAGTCACCTCCGCCGACTATGGTAACGGCATCTGCAGATGCAAGTGCCTTGGCAATAGCAAAAGTTCCTTCCGCAAGCTTAGGATTCTCGAACACTCCCATCGGTCCGTTCCATACTATGGTCTTTGCCGATTTGAGTGCCTCTGTAAAGATCTCAACGGTCTTCGGTCCTATATCAAGTCCCATCTCTGACTCGCCGATCTTATCAGCATCCACATATCTGATATCAAGCTCGGCATCTATAGGATCAGGGAAATTATCGGCAACTGCTGTATCTACAGGAAGCAAAAGCTTCTTGCCAAGCAGCTCTGCCTTCTTGATCATATCGGCACAATACTCTATCTTGCTTTCATCCACGAGTGACTTGCCTGTGGAAAATCCCTTTGCCTTGAGGAAGGTATATGCCATACCTCCTCCTACTATGAGCACATCACATTTCTCAAGCAGATTGGATATTACCGCAAGCTTATCCGCGATCTTTGCTCCTCCGAGTACTGCTACGAAAGGTCTTGCCGGATCTTCTACCGCATTGCCGAGATACTCTATCTCCTTAAGCATGAGATAGCCTACAGCATTATCCTTTATATAATCGGCAACACCGGCGGTCGAGCAGTGAGCTCTGTGTGCCGTACCGAAGGCATCATTTACATAAACATCACAAAGTGACGCAAGCTCCTTTGAGAAGGTATCGACATTCTTCTCCTCCTCGGGTCTGAAACGGGTATTCTCAAGCAGGACCACATCCCCGTCCTTCATAGCCGCAACTGCTTCCTTTGCATGCTCTCCGACAATCTCACGGTCGGCTGCAAATCTCACATCCTTGCCAAGCAGCTCCGAAAGTCTAATCGCAACCGGTGCCAGACTGAGCTCCGGCTTATATGTTCCCTTAGGTTTGCCGAGGTGTGAGCACAATATCACTCTTCCGCCTCCGTTAATAAGCTTACGGATCGTCGGAAGTGCCGCAGTTATACGGCTGTCATCCGTGATAGCCCCGTCCTTTAACGGTACATTGAAATCGCATCTTACAAGGACTCTCTTGCCTCGTACATCGATATCATCAATCGTTTTCTTATTAAGCTTTGCCATGATCCATCTCCCCTGATGCATTCCTTTTGATGCATCTGCCGTAAATCGGCAACTATGGCTGCCGCACGAAGCTGTGCGTGCAGCAGCATTAACAGTTTACTGCTTCATGCTTATAATACCACAATTAAGCAAGATGTCTCTCATCTTTCTCAAGACTTTTCCTCTGTGAGATATGGCATTTTTTTCTTCCTCACTGAGTTCGCCGCTTGTTTTGCCGAATTCAGGCAGATAGAATATCGGATCGTAGCCGAAACCTTCTGCGCCTCTTGATTCACGGCTTATGGCTCCCGGCATATCATCCTCCGCATCATAGAGCCTGCCTTCTTCATCAATAGCTGATATATGGCATACGAAGGCTGCTCCTCTCTTGTCATCCGGAACATCCTCAAGCTGCTTCAAAATGGCAGCATTCTTGATCTTATAGTCCGTGTCGTGTCCCATAAAACGTGCCGAATGAACTCCGGGCTCTCCTCCGAGAGCGTCTATGCACAGTCCGCTGTCATCTGCCATGATCAGAGTATTGTGCATCTCGTGTCTGCCATTAAGTATGTCAAAGATCTCTCTCACCTTGATGCGTGCGTTTTCCTCAAAAGTCTCTCCGTCTTCCTCTGCCTCGGACTTTAATCCGAGTTCCTTGAGAGACAGTACCTCGGCATCAACATCCGCAAGTATGTCTCTGATCTCACGCATCTTGCCTGCATTGCCGGTGGCAAATACTATCCTCATATATCATGCGTCCTTTCTCTTCGGCGGCTTTGCACCGATATAAGAATAAAAATAGGTCTTCATCATTCCGTTGTATATCTTACGGTTCTTATCAGCCTTGCGTCCTATATATTTTTCAGCATCCTCATATGCCGTTATGCAATACATGCTCCAGTCATCAAGCCCTCTGAAGCTCTCTCCGAGTGCTCTGTATATAGGAGGCATATCCTCTTTTTCCTCAAGACGTTCTCCGTACGGCGGATTGGTAATAATAAATCCGTACTTCTTCGGATGACGAAGCTCGGCAACATCTCTCTGCTGGAAATGAATAAGCTCCGATACTCCGGCAAGCTCGGCATTGTCTCTTGCCGCCTTGATTGCCTCATTGTCTATATCGTAGCCTTGTATATCAACGGAACCGATCAGGGAATCACTGTCTCCCTTAAGTGCTCTTAAGCCTTCCGCCTTCATATCCCTTGCCTCGTCATAGGCATCATACCAAAGCTGCTTAGGTATGATATTGCCCCATGCGGTTGCGGCGAAATTTCTCTCCATGCCCGGAGCGATATTTGCAGCCATCATAGCCGCCTCTATACAAAAGGTTCCCGAACCGCAGAAAGGATCGACAAGTATCCTGTCCTTATTCCATGGCGTAAGCATGATAAGTGCCGAAGCAAGTGTCTCGGTGATAGGCGCCTTGACGGTATTCTTACGATAACCTCTCTTGTGCAGGCTCTCGCCGCTGGTATCTATGCCTATGCTTATTACATCCTTATATGCGGACACTCTGAGTGCATAGGAAGCGCCGTCCATAGGAAGTCTCTCGCCTTCTCTTCCGTAAGCCTTCTGCAGACGCTTTACCACAGCTTTCTGTATTATGGTCTGGAAGTCCCTCGGGGAAAAGAGCTTGGATTTGACCGATGTTGCCTTGGCCACCCATACTCTTCCGTTCCATGGAATATAATCCTCCCAGTTCACCGCATAGCAGGCCTCAAAAAGTTCGTCCCAGGTATACGCCTTGAATTCACATGTCTTAAGCAATATACGCTCTGTTGTCCTCATAAAAATATTGGACCTGCATATGGCACGCTCGTCCCCGACGAAAACCACCTTTCCGTCGGAGACTTCACGTATCTCATATCCAAGTCCTGTAATTTCTCTCTTTGTACATGCCTCAAGGCCGAAATGGCACGGGGCAATAAGCTCAAATCTCACCATCGTCCTCCGGTAGTTCTGTTAAGCAGCCATATGATAAGAAATACTATACATATCGGTGCAAGTATAGGGCTGAGTATATGCAGTATCGCACCAAAAACAGCAAACAATGCTATCATGACAAGCATGGCTGTCAGGCATCCGAACTGATATACATGCATGCCGTTGTTTCCGGCACGCTCTTCTCTCCTGTCATCAGCGGCTGCTCCGTCTTCGGTAAATGTGCTGCCGGATCCGGCTGTACTGCCACCATAGGCAGAGCCGCTGTCATATCCGTTTCTCGCTCTGCCGTTGGATGCAATATTCTCACCGAAATCAAGGTCGTCATCGGTGCCCGGAATTCCGTCCGGTCCGCTCTTAGCCGCATCTATGATGCTGCGCGCTATAAGCTGGGGATCTCCGAGCTCATCGATAACATCCGTGATCCTTCTGCCCGATGAAACCTCCCTGTCGATATAATCGGCATAGAAATCAAGTTTCTCTGCGACTATCGACTGAGGAAGCTCATAAGACATGTATTCATTTAATTTGTTAAGAAATTCTCTTTTATTCATTTTTCTCCACAACGGCGATTCCGAGATCATCAAGCTGCTTGGTGTCTACTACAGACGGTGCTCCCATCATTGCGTCGGAAGCATCCTTAAGCTTAGGGAATGCCATTACGTCTCTGATACTGTCGGCACCTGCCATCCACATAGCAACTCTGTCCATTCCGTATGCAAGTCCTGCGTGAGGCGGTACTCCGTACTTGAATGCCTCAAGAAGGAACCCGAACTGACTGTTGGCCTGCTCCGGAGTAAATCCGAGTACCTCAAGCATCTTCTCCTGAATATCTGCCTGATGTATACGAACGCTTCCTCCGCCGATTTCTGTACCGTTAAGCACGATATCATATGCCTTTGCACGAACTCTGCCTGGATCCGAATCGATATACTGCCAGTCCTCATCCATAGGCATGGTGAAAGGATGATGCATGGCTGTAAATCTATGCTCCTCATCGCTCCACTCTAATAACGGGAACTCTGTTACCCAGAGGAACTTCCATGCTGTTTTATCGATGAGATCAAGCTGCTTTCCGAGCTCAAGTCTTACATTACCGAGTACATTTCTGACAATATTAAGCTTATCTGCTGCAAATACGATCAGATCGCCCTTCTCTGCTCCCATAGCCGCTATTATAGCTTCAAGCTCTTCCGGCTTAAGGAATTTTGCAAAGGAGCTCTTATGGCTTCCGTCCTCTGCCGCATTTACGCAGATATATGCAAGTCCCTTTCCTCCGAAAAGCTTGGCAACGTCTGTAAGTGCATCTATCTTCTTACGAGGCATATGTCCCTGTCCCGGAACTCTTATTCCTCTGATGACTCCGCCTGCCTCGGCAGCGCCCTTAAATACGGCAAAATCTGTCTTGCCTGCAATATCTGTCACATCCTGTATCTTGAGGTCGAAACGAAGATCCGGCTTATCCGAGCCGTATACATCCATGGCCTCCTTCCAGGTCATGCGTCTTATCGGAAGCTCTACATCAACATCTATAACTTCCTTGAATACACGCTTTAAAAGTCCCTCATTGACCTCGATAACCGTATCTACATCCGCAAAGGAAAGCTCCATATCGATCTGAGTGAACTCAGGCTGACGATCTGCTCTCAAGTCCTCGTCTCTGTAGCAGCGGGCAAGCTGGAAATATCTGTCGAAGCCGGATACCATAAGCAGCTGCTTAAGAAGCTGAGGTGACTGCGGAAGCGCATAAAACTCACCCTGATGAACTCTTGACGGAACAAGATAGTCTCTTGCTCCCTCCGGTGTGGATTTGATGAAGGTAGGTGTCTCTATCTCAAGAAATCCCTGCTCATCCATGTATTTTCTGACACTGATCGCAAGCTTTGAGCGGAGTGCTATATTACGCTGAAGCGGAGTACGTCTTAAATCAAGATATCTGTACTTAAGTCTGAGTTCCTCTCTTGTATTGGTCTCATCCTCTATCTGGAAAGGCAATACCGCCGACTCACTTAAGATGCGAAGCTGTTTTGCCTCAATCTCGATGGCACCTGTTGCGATGTTGGTGTTGGCATCGTTTCCACGGCTTCTTACCTCACCGGTAACTGCAACACAGTACTCGTTATGAAGTGTACCTGCCTTGGCGAATACCTCGCTTCCGCATATATCCTCCTCGAATATCGCCTGAATAACTCCGCTTCTGTCTCTGACATCTGTGAACACAAGTCCGCCCTTATTTCTGGACTTCTGTACCCATCCCATGACCGTAACGGTCTTGCCTATATCTGCCGATGAAAATTCCGCACATCTTGCGGTCCTTTTGAGACCCTGCATGCTCTCTGCCATCTTATCTCTCCTTTATGTAGAATTCCTTAAATTCCGAATATCCCTGCTCTGTGAGGCTTTCTTTCTGGAACTTCTTGTTCTTAGCCATCCAAACCGTGAGCACCTGCTTGCCTGCCGCTCTTGACTCTATAGCCTTGTTAAATATATCTCCGAGCTTATCCGCAGGTATGTTCTTCTCGATAAGCCATGCTTCCTTATTCCTGGACTTTATCAGCTTATCAGCTCCGTCCTCCATAAGTATGGTCATGATACGTTCAAAGCCGATAGAGAAGCCGACAGCCGGTACATCCTGTCCGGTGAACTTTCCTACCATCTTGTCGTATCTTCCGCCTCCGCCTACCGAAGAACCAAAGGCTTCTGTCTTGATCTCAAAGATCGTCCCTGTATAATATCCCATGCCTCTTACGAGTGTAGGATCGAATTTCATGGAAATGCTTCTGCCCTCAACATTTGCTATGCTCTCCATGATATCCGCAACATTATCAGCTGCAGCCTTGGCGGTATCGGTTCCTATCTTGTCTCCGAAGGCTCTTACGCCTGCGGCATCTGTTGTAAAGTTATCCAGTATATCACGCAGCTTTGCCACAGACTCCCCGGACATACCCATATCCTTAAGCTCGGCATCCACGCCCTCGGCGCCTATCTTGTCCGCCTTATCAAGCACGATAAGTATATCCTCTGCCTGCTCCTCCGGCATTCCGGCATATTTGATAAGCTCAAAGAGGAATCTTCTGTCGTTGATAACTATATAGAAATTGTATTTTGAAAAGCCCACCTTTTCCAATGCCTCGGAGGTTGCAAGCACAAGCTCCTTCTCGGCAAGATTGCTTGCGTCACCGAGTATATCGATATCGCACTGGGCAAACTGTCTGAAACGTCCTCTTTGCGGACGGTCGGCTCTGAATACAGGTCCCATCTGAAGTGCCTTAAAAGGCTGAGGAAGTGAGCCTGCATTTGCCGAATAATATCTTGTAAGCGGAAGTGTGAGATCGTATCTGAGTCCCTCCTCGGTAAGGCTCTCAGAGCCCTCCTCATCCGAACCGCTCAGCTTTTCAAGAGCCGCCTTAAGCTTTTCACCACGCTTAAGCACCTTGAATATAAGCTTCTCGTTTTCACCGCCCTGCTTGGAGGTAAGATTGCCTATATGCTCTACTATAGGTGTCTCGATCTCCGTGAAGCCGTACAGTGAATAAGTCTCTCTGATAATATGCTGTAATGCCGAGCGAACCTCCATCTCTGCCGGAAGTATATCTCTCATGCCTGTTACTGCTTTTTTACTGAATGCCATATCTTTATGCTCCCATTATTTGGATGCGGTCTGTCCGAAACCGCAGTCTTAGCCTAATATTATAACATCTATTCCCGTCCCAAACAATTGTTACGAGTATATCTGCTCCATTATGTTGTCAAGCGCCGTCCTTAACTGAATATCATTGTCAAAGTCCGGCCCGTTATCATTTCCGGCATAATTCACCTTATCCGAAGTCATATCACCGTAATTCTCAAACGGCACCGTGATGCTCGGCTCTATGCCCACACCGTGGATACGCTCACCGTTCGGAAGTATATAGTAATCAGTCGTGAATTTTACGGCAGAGCCGTCCGAAAGCTGATATATTGACTGAACTATACCCTTGCCGAAGGTCTTTTCCCCTATAACAGTATAACCGTAATCCTTAAGCACTCCGGAGAATATCTCGGATGCCGACGCCGAATTGCCGTTTACAAGTACGACTATAGGAAGTTCCTGAGAATGCTCGTCCTCGGCATAATAAGGCTCAAGTTCTCCGTTTTTATCCTCTATATTAAGGAGCAGGGTCTTGCCGTCATCTCCGAGATCATCCTTAAGTATCTCATCTACCATACGAAGCGCCACATTCATATCACCTCCGCTGTTATTACGGAGATCGACGATAATTCCGTCAACCTGCTTGTTTTCGGCAAGCTCATCCATAGCTGCATAGAAATCCTGCTCTGTCGTAGGCGTAAACGAGGATATGCTGAGATAGCCGATATTGGTGCCCTTTGCCACTTCATATCTTACCGATATCTCCTTGATGGTCTCCCTCTTAACACTAAGCTCAAGTTCTTCCCCGCCTCTCTTAAGCTTAAGTACCACCTCGGTACCTTCTTCGCCCGATATGAGGGCTACGCACTCATCCAGTGACAACTCCGCAAGATTCTTGCCGTCTGCCTCTGTAATGATATCTCCCGCTTTGACGCCTGCCGACTCTGCCGGTCCGCCTGCGGTCACGCTCCCTACAAGCACGCCTCCGTTGGCATCATCCTTGGTGACAGCAACGCCTATACCTACATAGCTTCCCTTCAAGCTCTTCTGTTCAGACTCGTAATTATGCGCCGAATAATATGCGGCATAACTGTCATCTCCCACAAGTCCATAGATAAGTCCCGTGAACATTCCGTCGCTTATCCTCTGCGGATTCTGATCATAGAGATAATTACGTTTGATAAGATCCTTTATCTCATCGGTCTTGCGCAGTATATCTGTGGTGTCAAGCTCGCCGTCTTCTTTATTGCCGTGCAATGCCTCATAATACGGGAATTTAACAAGTATCTCGCCGTTTTTTCCTACCGGCAGATAAATGTAGCCTCTGTACAGCAATGCCGCAATCATACAAAGCACAATGCCTGCCGCAACTCCCTTGATAAAGCCGGATCTGCCGTCTTTCTTCATTCTTGTTCTGCGGCTTTTGCCGTGAATATCCTCCTTATTATCCTCTGACAGCGAGGCTGTGTTCTGTTCCTCGCTGCACACTGTATCGTCACAGCTCTCTTTGCAGTCCGAGACGGCTGCACCTGATGTCTTATTCGCTTCCTCTATATCTGTATATTCGTTTTCTTCTCTGTTTATATCTTCCATCAATAATTCAAATCACTTTCTGCCGGATCAATGATCAAAGGCAAGGAAATTGTAAAATATATTTATGTACAAAATATGTCACGAATTATGTTCATGCCTCACGATCACATTTTCCGTCATATGTTCAAAGCGCAACGCAAACAACTCTTAAGGCCTAACGTAGCTTGTCGGATCAACATAGCTTCCGTTAATACGGATGCCGAAATGCAGATGTGGTCCGGTCGAATATCCGGTCGACCCCACAGTACCTATAGTGCTGCCCTTTGATACTGTCTGGCCACTCGAGACTCCCAATGAGGACATATGCATATAAACTGTATATACACTGCCTCCGTGGCTTATCATTACATAATTACCGGCTGATGCCGAATATGTGGATATGACAACGGTTCCGCTTGCCGCCGCAACTACCGAAGCTCCCGAAGATGCGCCTATATCTATTCCCTTATGACTGGTAGACGCTCCCTCTGTTGGAGATGTTCTGGATCCGAATGCCGATGTTATACGACTTGATGACGGACACGGCCAGGTAAAGCTGATATCGCCCACACTGAGAGTTGTAAAGCTCTCTCCTTTTTCCGCAGCCTTTCTCTTGGCTTCCTCTTCCTGAGCTTTTATCTTAGCCTCTATTGCGGCAATATTATTCTCCTCTGCCTGTATGGCCTTCTGTATTCCCGCCATATCTGCCTGCATTCCTGCAAGTTCGGCTTCTCCGGCAGCTATCCTGGAATTATAAGAATCTATCTCTTTGGTCTTGTCATCCTGAAGCTTTTGTATGGAGCTCTTTTTATTCTCGGCTTCAGTCTTGGTCTGCTCCATGACTTCCTTTTCGCTCTCAAGCTCAGCCTTCTTGGCTTCGGCAGCCTCTTTGAGCACTATAAAATCATTGAGTTTTTTACGGTCATATTCGGAAACTTTTCTAATATACTCAACTCTGTTGATCACATCCGAGAAACTCTGTGCTCCGATAAAAGCATCAAGCAGATTGTCATTACTGTGCTCATACATAAACTTGATACGTGTCTTCATTGAAGAATACTGTTTTTCTTCCTCGGCTTCGGCATCCGCAAGCTCTGACGCGGTCACCTCTATGCCTGCTTCAAGCTCCGTAACCTGAGCATCCAGCTCATCTATCTTCTGCTGCTGCGCCGCGAGCTCTGCATCAAGCTTCGCTATATATTCCGCGGCATCCGACTTAAGCTTGTTAAGTTCATCTATCTTGGCATCGACATTTTCACTGTCACTCTTTAACTTATCAAGCTTATCCTTGTTGTCCTTTATCTTCTGTCTTGAGGCATCTATCTCTTCGCTTCCGTAAGCCGCATAGCTTTGCTCCGGATGCGAAGCAAGGGTAAACGAAATAAGGGTTGTTGCTGCCAACACCCCTATCCCGATACGCTTCATGCCTCTGTTAAGGCTGCGCGTTTTTTTAATTTTTTCTGTATTTCTGCTCATCAAACCTTCAAATGCTTACTGATGGTAACAAATGATACAACAAAACCCATACCGACTCCGAGCACTGCTCCCACTCCGAGCATAACAGGCAATATCTCTCTAAAAGGGATCAGACTGATAATATCCTTAAGCGAATTAAAGCTGTCTGAAAGTATCAGTTTCTCCGATATATACCCCTCTGCATGACGATAGATCACATACATCAATCCTATCGGAACGATGGTTCCGACAAGTCCGATAAAGCTTCCCTCTACAACAAAAGGTGCTCTGATCATACCGTTGGTTGCTCCGATAAGCTTCATTATCTCATTTTCCCTCTTACGGAAATGCGCCGCAAGATTGATGGTATTGCTTATCAGGAATACCGAAATAGCGAAAAGTATACCTATCATGGCAGCCGATACTATAACTATAGCCTGATTAAGCTTATTCAGCGAATCCACGACCGAATTGGCGTAATTCACCTCACGAACTATCTCGAAGCTCCTGATATAGTCCACCTCAGCCTGCTGCCCGGAGATATTATTCATAAATATCTCATAGCTGTCGCTCTCGGCAAGAGGATTATCATCCGCAAATGCTGCCGCAAGTTCATCGGCATTATCTCCGAAGTAGTCCTCCTTAAAGCCTTCCCATGCTTCCTCGGCAGACTTATAGTTTATCTCCTTTACTCCGCCGTGAGCAATTATATCATCACGGAAAGCATCCTTTTCCTCCATGCTTACGCCCTGGTTGAAGAAAACGCTTATTCCTATGGTATTTTCGGCCTGATATGCGATACTTCTGACATTTGCAAAGACAGAAAAGAAAAGACAGAATAAGAATATACATGCCGCTATAGTCGCAGTTGATGCAACCGAGAACAACAGATTCTTCTTAAGATTAAGCAGACCGCTTTTTAAACAATACAGAAAGGTACTCATTTCATACCCTCCCCATAATCATATTCCCACGGAACGGTTTCAGCCTCTCCCACTGCCGCCGGTTCTCCGCTGTCTGACACTATGCGTCCTTTATTCATGACGACCACTCTTTTACCGGAGGCTTCAACTATTTCTCTGGAATGTGTGATAACTATAACCGTCGTTCCCATGGCATTTATCTCGTAAAGGAGATTCATTATCTCTTCGGAATTCTTCTCATCAAGATTGCCTGTAGGCTCGTCTGCCAATATTACCGACGGCTGATTGATAAGTGCCCTTGCTATTGCAACTCTCTGCTGCTCTCCTCCGGAAAGCTGGTTTGGCATATTCTTATATTTGGCTGAAAGTCCCGTAAGCCTCAATATCTTAGGAACATTCTCTCGTATCTTACCCGCTGAGGCTCCTATAACTCTTTGTGCAAAGGCGATATTCTCATATACATTTCTGTCGTTGAGCAATCTGAAATCCTGAAATATCACCCCAAGGCCTCGTCTGTACCTCGGTATATCCCTTGGTCTAAGCGTATTGAGGTCCTTGCCGTTGACTATAAGACTTCCTTCGGTAGCCTTAAGCTCTCTTGTAATAAGCTTCATCAAAGTGGATTTGCCGGAGCCCGAACGACCCACCACAAACACAAACTCTCCGTCCTTAATGCGGAGAGTTATGTTTCTGAGGGCACGATTACCCGTTTCATAGGTTTTGCTGACGTCCCTGAATTCTATCATATATCAATAATCCAGTCTGTCCATGTAATCAATATACTTAACAACCATGAGTGCGATCTTAAAGGTTATCGCATCATCGAATACTCTTAAGTCAAGTCCGACTGTCTTCTGAAGCTTGTCGAGTCTGTATACAAGAGTATTTCTGTGAATGAAGAGCTGTCTTGAAGTCTCCGAAACATTAAGATTGTTCTCGAAGAACTTATTGATGGTGGACAAAGTCTCCTCATCAAACTCATCAAAGGTCCTGCCGTCGAATATCTCATTGATAAACATTCTGCACAGGTTAATAGGAAGCTGATAAATAAGTCTGCCTATACCGAGCTTATCATAGGATATGATCTTGGAATCCTCATAGAAGATCTTACGTACATCATGAGCAAGTCTTGCTTCCTTATATGAAAGGGATACATCCTTAAGTTCCTTTACCACAGAACCATATGCTATGCAGCAATCTATATTCTGCTCTGTGATAGCCTTAAGCATGTCCTTTGCCCCGGCCTTAAGCTCCTTGCCTGCATCCTCACGATTCCTGATCTCATGAACCACGATCTGTCTGCCTTCATCCACACCTGTCATAAAATCATTGTCCCCGAAGAACGGCAGTGCTCTGACGGCATCATATACGGCATCCCTTCCATTGCTCTCAATAACAAAAACAACTCGCGGAGCCTTGTAATCAAGTCCGAGCTTTCTCGAACGGTTGAAAATATCTATCTGGAGAAGATTGTCAAGCAAAAGGTTCTTGACGAAATCATCCTTATCTATCCTTTCCTTCTGAGCGGTAAGAAGATTCTTAAACTGCGCCTGAAGGAGCTTGACCGTCATTGCGGCATTGTCGGAATCCTTTCTTACAGCAGCCGCATAAGCCGAATCCGTGCCTAAATCAAGCTTAACAAAATAAAAATCTTCATTTTCAGTCTCTTGCTCATTGCTGCGAAGAAAAGCATCCATGCGCAGCTCAGCAAGGCCTTCAACATCGCCCTTTGACACGAGGATATGACCGCCGCGTTCAAAAACAGCAGCACTTGCTCCGGTAATATCTGTTGTATCATTAAGCGTATTCTGAATAATGTGAGTCGATATCATACTGATCTCCCTGTATATTTAAGCTGTACAGTCTCTCCCTTGAGACTGCCCCGGCTTATGTGTCTTTGCCGTCCTTATACAAAGCCTCTGAGCTTGTTTAGAACAGATTGTATAAAAACATGCACAAATACACTTATAATTTACGCCGAAATTATATAAATTTCAACAATATATTTCAAAGAATTGCCAATTTTTTTTGTATTTATTTGTTTATTTTTTCCTAACAGATTGTGTTATGCTGTAATCAGCCGGCACATAGCAGATATATTTGTAAATAAACTGCTTGCAGGAATATTTACAAATATATCTGCTATGCGGACAAGACCCGAAGGGTCTCCGGCCGCTTCATCGAGGAGCTGCTCCGCAGCTTCGAGATGTGTGCCGGATGATACATCTGTAAACACACTGCCCGCAGAACTATTTATAGTATATTCGCTATGCGGACAAGACCCGAAGGGTCTCCGGCCGCTTCATCGAGGAGCTGCCTCGCAGCTTCGAGATGTGTGCCGGATGAACACACTCTTTTCACAGCAGCAGTATAAAATGAATCCCCGTCAACAAACACAATTAAACATCATAAGGAAAATATAAATGAATATTCTTTTTTACCTTACTCCCAAATGTGACTGCGCGTATCTTGAAGAAAGCGACAGTCTTCGTCAAGCGCTCGAAAAGCTGGAAGCAAGGCGCTACACCACCATTCCGCTGCTAAGCAATAACGGCAGCTACATAGGTACCATTTCCGAGGGTGATCTCCTGTGGAGCATCAAAAACCGTTTCGACTTGGATCTGCGCAAAGCCGAGCATGTACGCATTACGGACATTGAACGCCGCAGAGATTACATGCCTATCTCCATCAATTCCAAGATGGAAGATCTTATCGATCTTGCTCTCAAACAAAATTTCGTTCCGGTTGCCGATGACAACGGAAGCTTTATCGGCATCGTGACAAGGCAGGAGATAATTAAATATTTTTATAATCTTACCAAGAAAGAGGACGCCGTATCATAAGGCGTCCTTTTTATGTGTTCATTACTTACAGCTTTGCTTTTGGGGGATCCTGTATGCCGCATAATAGGCTGCCAGACACACAGGCATTGCCATCAGCACATCCATAGCCGAATGCTGCTTGAGAAATACCGTGGAAAGTGATATCAATACAGTAATTATCGCGGCAGCTATCCTTATCCAAGCGTTATCAAGGCCCTTTGCATGCCATACCGATATCATAACTGCCACCGCTCCGATAACATGAAGGCTCGGACAAACATTGGTGTCTGTGTCAAAGCTGTACAGTGCCTTTACCACAGCTGTCAGAAAATTGTCACGGGGAAATTCCGTTACTCTCATCTCCTGACATGTAGGATATATCATATATATGGCTATCGTTCCCATAAAGGAAATAATAAGGAAGCGTAAAAAGCGCTTGAACTCCTCCGTATCATACAACAGCGTATAAAGCTGCATAAGCAGCAATTCGACAAACCACAGAACATAGGGTATCAGAAAATACTCGCAAAAAGGTATCATGTCATCCAAAGCACAATGTACCGGATGATAGTTTCTGTTTACCCATACCCTCTCAAGAAAAGCAAAAGAAGCAAGATATATCGGCCAAAACAGCAGATACTTTAAGTGACTGAACTCGGCATCATTTATCTTACTTAATCTGAATCCTCTGTAATCCGTCATTATCATTTCTTGATAAGCTTTACCGTATCCTTCTCACGATCAAGCTCTACGATACGATTCTTGTAGAGATGTCCGAGTGCACGCTTGAACTGATTCTTGCTCATAGCGTAGGTCTCTTCTATGAATTCCGCGTCTGCCCTGTCTCCGTAAGGAAGGAAGCCGTCGTTGCGTCTTAATTCATAGAGGATAACATCGGCATCTTCATTTACAGTCTTATAGAGCTTATCTCGTATAAGCAGATCCAGCTTACCGTCATCCCTAACCTTAACGACTCTTGCTTCGACCTCATCACCGTACTCATACTCCTTGAAGGTTTCTCTTATCGGTACAAGACCGTAATACTTATTGTCTACAGCAATGAATATTCCAAGCTTAGGATTGATTTCATAAACAAAGCCTGTTACTCTGTCATCCTCTTTGTACGGACTCTGTCTGTCAAGATGTCCGTAAACTCTCATGGTTGCAGCCTGTCTTCCGGATTTATCGGTATAAAGCCATACGAGTACTTCATCACCGACATTCGGTGTAACGATCTGCTCCTTAAACGGAAGCAGTACCTGCTTCGGAACTCCGTTATCAAGGAAAGCACCTATGCTTGTTACCGCAGCAACTGTAAGCAGCCCGACCTCTCCGTCACGAAGTATAGGTGTACGCATGGTAGCTGTCATTCGGCCGCCCTTGTCATCATAGAAGTAAACTGTTACCTCGTCTCCGCTCTTAGGTCTGCCTAACTGTTCTGCAAAAGGAAGCAATATGGTACCGCTCTCTGCGATCCTTCTTCCGAATGCACCTTCGATAAGATCTCTCGGTGCCTCCACAAATGCTCCGACCTCAGAGGTCTTGACAACTCTTACTGTGTAAGCTTTGCTGAAGACAGATTCCGGAGCCTGTTCTCTGCTTCTGCGTCTGTCATCTCTTCCGCGTCTTTGTGAATCATCACGTCTGTCATCTCTTCCAAAGCGCTCTCTGCCGCCGCGGTATGAATCCCTGCCGCCTTTGTCAAAACGTCTCTCATCACGGCCGAAACGCTCACGTCCCTCACGTCTGTCATCGCTTCTTCCCGCTCTGTCGAATCTTCTTCCGTCACGATCCGAGAAGCTGCGCTTATCTCTATCAAAACGTCTGTCATCTCTGTCAAAGCGATTACTTTCTCTGTCTGAGCGTCTGTCGTCTCTGTCAAAGCGGTTGCCGTCTCTGTCCGTGCGTCTGTCATCTCTGTCAAAGCGGTTTCCATCTCTGTCTGAGCGTCTGTCATCTCTTCCGAAGCGCTCTCGGCGTCCGAAGCTTCTATCCCTGTCATCACCGTCACGGCCCTGACGTCTGTCTGTATTCGGGCGAGTCTTGAATTTACCGGAATGAACCACTACCGAAGCAGCGGCATTTCCGCCTCTTCTTCCCTTACCCTTTCTTACCTCTTTTTCTGCTGAAGTATCTTCGGCAGCATAAGAAAAAGCCTCTCCGTCTGTGTCGCATGGGTAATTATTCTTTACCGCCGGCTCGTCACAGGGATAGGCTCTTGTTTCATTATCATTATTCATAATAAAGTCTCTCCGTTCTTTCATCTAAAATCAGCTCATGTTTTATAGCATAAGCATTGTATCTGTTTGCGGCTTTCTTTTCTATATTATCGATTAAATCCGCATGCGGTATCATATCAGTTTCAGACATTCTTGTCTACATAAATTTACCCTTGTTTTTAGATTGTTTTTAGATAGAACAAAGCGTAATATATTAAACTCTTTACTTTTTTGCAAGCTTCTCAAAGACAGGTATGATCAGCGCGCCCACAACATTTCCCGCAGTCATTATAAGGAGCCAAATAATTGTATGCACAGACCAAGCTCTGCCCATCGCAAAATAAAACATATTGGCTACACAGTGTTCAAAGCCTGCAAGTATAAAGCCTGCCACGCACAGAAAGAGTCCTATATATTTTCCGAATTCATGCGAATTTTTCTTAAATCCGTCAACAGCTATATACATGAGCAGATTACAGAAAATTGCCAGTATAAATATACTCAAAGCCCCGTCATTGAGCTTTGTCGAACATATACTCGCGGCTTTTTCCGTAAATGCAGCCGCATTACGTGTAAATCCTATTAAAAATGCCGTGAGCCAGGCTCCAAGCAGATTGCCTATCCATATGACCGCAAGATAGAGCACATAGCTCGGCGGATTATCAAGCAGATATCCGGCTTTGCCCGTGAACAGGTTAAAACCTCTTGTACATATGGTAAAAAGTCCTAAGGTGAAGAACAAGGATCCTATCACCTTATTATCTATGGCAAGGAACATGCATCCGCCTATGCTTATCGACATTCCTCCCATTATTGCCAAAGAAAGTGTTGCAATATGCTTGCCGAAACCCAAATTATCTTTCCGATCGATAGTATTTGACATAAGTATAACCCCCAAAGTGGTTACATTATATCAAATAAAGTACCGGATTATTGTATAAAAATTGTTTAACGTTTATCGTTAACACAATTTCTTGCTTTTTTTAATCCTTCTTTATCCTACTCGTTCAAGTTCGGTTTTCCGTCATCACCGCAGCATATATATTGCGCCGACTAAGCTTTTAGCTATTTCGGCAAGGTGTCTTTATATTCTGTATATTTACCGTCCGATACTAGTTTCTCATACGCTCTGTAGGCATCCTCGAGAGTGTCATATTTTGTACCATTTGTGTAGTCCTTGTAATAGCTATAATTAGGAAAATCTCCGGCAACTGCTACATACGTATCTATTTTATTTGATCCGCTGTAGGTTTTCTCTCTTTGTGCTGTTACGGTTTCAGATACGTAATATCCGCCGCCCTCTTTCGCTATGATAACCGGAATATTCTTACCGGCACCTACTTTATCGGTATCTACCGAAGTCCAGAACAAATACATACACTTATTTTCTGTCTCTCTGATATCTCCCAGATAAGCCCAGCTTCCGTGCTTCAGCAAGCTATTGTTACCGATTTTATCCTTAACCGCATTAACCATATTAGAATTCGGACATGTCGAATCTATACGAAAAGAGGTTGTACCTTTATACGTTTCCGTAAAGCCGGTCTTTGCGAGCGCTTCATGCACATCCTCTTTGAAATCGATCGTAGTTCCGGATTCTGTACTTCCTCCGTTTGTTCCGCCGTTCTCGGCTCCGTTTTTATCCAGCCACTTAAATACCACACCGACAGTAGGGTCGTAAGATATCACGCAGCTTCCGCCGGACTTCGGGATCCCCTTCCAGTTAGGTGTATCTCCCTCGCTTTTATAATGAGTGATGCCTCCTATTACCACAGGATCCGCTGACTGCCAGTCATCCTTCTTTTGCTTAAGCATGACCGTTCCCGATTGTCCGTCTGTATCCTCCGTAATAACAGCCGTCATAACTTCGGTATACTTAGATCGTATATTTGCAAGATCAACAGATTCCCGGCTCTTCTCAAGCTGTTTACCAAGTGCAGGCAACGCCACAACTACAATAAGCGCAATGATCGCAACAACAATTAAAAGCTCTCCCAAAGTCAAGCCCTTGTTGTTTCTTAATGTATTGTCTTTTACGGCAATTTTCTTTACGATCAAACTTTTTTATTTATCCCTTATCTTTGTTGAGCAAAAACAGAACTTCCGCTCTGACTCTTTTTCAGCTTATGTGCCTTCTTGTCCTCATACATATTCTTATCGGCTCTTGCCTTGGCATCAAGAATACTCTCCTCTTTTGAAATAAGAGCACTTCCGTAAGAAACCTCCGGCAACAGAGGATTCTTTACTCTTTGTTTTTTTAAGATACGATAGAACTTCTCCTTGCAGCTTATCTCACGCTTATTATCCCTAAGCAATACACAGAATTCATCTCCGCCGATACGATAGCAATTACCATATTCCGAATATGCCGTCTTCAGACATTTTGCGATCACTCTGAGACATTTATCTCCCTCAAGATGACCGTAGGTATCATTAATATACTTGAAATCATCCAGATCCATAACTATAAGCATATCATCCAAGCATAGATTAATGGTCTTATTCAGATAGCTTTTCTGACTCAGAAGTCCTGTCAATCCGTCGAGCTGATTCCACATCTCATTGCAATAAAGATAGAAAAGCACTGCAATCAGCGTTACGCAAAGCCAGGTAATATGTATCTCCGGAACCAGTATCTGTACCAGCGTTCCTATTGCAATAAAGGCCGAAAGCGAATATATCAGCTCTCTTCCGCGATTTTGAAACACCCTTGCCATCTCCAGCATGTTATATAATAATAGTACAATTCCCGCGTAATACATGATCATGTATATATGGAATCCACGCTCTCGGAAATAGTGATTAGAGCTGTCGACTCTGAAAACAAGTCCTCCCATAAACAAGGATACCAGCAGGATCAGCATATATATTATCTCTACAACTACCGCAATCTTTAAGCTACGGATATCTCGCTCCGAGCTTTTCAGCGTATAGATCATGAGCAGCGGTACCGCAGGAGTCAGACCAAAGCCTAAATAATTCGACAATATATTTACAGGGCGAAGCCAGACCGCCGTACCGTCTACCAGCACAGTGATCAATTCCAATATGCATATTACGCCTATCAATATAAATGTAGCCAGAAAGCCCTTTGCCTGTTCCGGATCAAGCGTGGTATTCAGACGTACCAGCACACACATAAATCCGAGCACAAATACATTGATACCGGTCAATGTCAAAAAATATAAATCCGTCATAAAACTCCAATTACATGAAATAATTGTAAAAAGATATTATATCAGAAATATCTGCATTTCCATGCATCAAGTTTTATTTTACTTGAAACTTGTTAAGTATTTTTTATTATACATTTTATAGCCTTGACTGCCATTGATAATAATGCAGATTGGCTTTATTATCAGTGTTATTCTGACATTACTGCCGAGTTCACATTTTCGGCAGACCTAAAACAAATTTAAGCGGGGTATACCTTTATGAAAAAAGATGAATACTTGATTACCGATGCTCCGTTAAAGGCACTAAGCATTTTCGCACTGCCTATGATACTCGGAAGCTTCTTCCAGCAGGTCTACAATATGGCAGACTCAATTATAGTCGGACGTTTTGTCGGTTCCTCCGCACTTGCCGCCGTCGGTGCCTGTGCCGCTCTGACAAACGTTTTTATTTGTGTTGCGCTCGGTGCCGGAGTCGGTGCCGGAGTCTTGGTCAGTCGAGCATTCGGATCGAGAAGCTATGGTAAAATGAAGACTATAGTGTCTACATCTCTGATCAGCTTTCTCATCTTAAGCGGCATTCTGGGAGTTATAGGGTATCTTCTGTCTCGTCCTATGATGCAGCTGTTACAAACACCTTCCGACATACTGGATACTGCTGTACTCTACCTTAAGATATACTTTTTGGGATTTCCCTTCCTGTTCATGTACAATATCCTCTCCAATATGTTCACTTCAATCGGAGAATCACGAGTCCCTTTGGCTCTCCTTATATTCTCCTCGTTGCTGAATATCTTCATGGATCTGTGGATGGTTGTAAATCTTGGAATGGGAGTCTTCGGTGTTGCTCTTGCCACACTGATCTCACAAGGTATATCGGCAATTATGTCACTGCTTATTTTCCTCAGACGAATGAAACGTTATGAGGGAACTTTCGTCTGGTTTGAGACCAAGGAGCTTGCATCCATGCTGGAAATAGCAGTTCCGTCTGTCCTCCAGCAGTCAACCGTGTCCATCGGAATGATGATAGTACAGGCAGTGGTAAATCCTTTCGGCACCCAGGCTCTTGCCGGTTACTCGGCTACAATGCGTGTTGAAAATGTTTTCTCTCTGATATTTGTTTCCATAGGAAACGCAGTTTCTCCTTTTGTATCTCAGAATCTCGGCGCAAAAAAGGAAGAACGTATAAGACAGGGATATCATGCTGCTCTCATTCTTGATGCGATCTTTGCGGTCCTCGCGTTTGTTGTCATAGAGAATCTAAATACACAGATCGCAGGCCTTTTTCTCGGAAAAGACGGAACTGAGCTGGCCTACAGTGTATCCTGCGGCTATATGAAATGGCTCGGCTACTTCTTCATTTTCATGGGGATCAAGATGGCAACAGACGGAGTTCTCAGAGGTCTTGGTATAATGAGACCGTTTCTCATTGCAAATATGGTCAACCTCAGCATACGTTTAGCTGTTGCCTTGATAATGGCTCCGCGCTTTGGTATAGAATTTGTCTGGCTTGCCGTACCGCTCGGCTGGCTCGCCAACTTCCTTGTGTCCTATGCCTCGCTCAGAAAATGTTATTTTAATAAAAGTCGTAAAGGAACATAAACATGGAATTTATCAAATGTGACGAAAGCTATACCGATGAGCTCTCGGCCCTGTATCAAAAGGTCGTAAGCTATCTTGAGGAGCATATAAATTATCCCAAATGGAACCGCTCATATCCAAGCCGAGACACTGTTGTTAATGCAATAAAGCAGGACAGCCTATATACCTGTCTTAAAGACGGCAAGGCTGTCGGTTCTGTTATACTTAACGAAGATCCCTGTGGGGATTTTGATGCCGGAGAATGGAAAACTCCTGCCAGGCTCGGAGAGTATCTTGTCATACACACGCTTGCAGTCGATCCCGATATCACTCGCTGCGGCATAGGTGCATTTATTGTGAATGAATCTCTTGCCCTTGCACGCAGCAAATCGTACAAAGCCGTAAGGCTTGATGTGGTTCCCGGCAATATAAATGCGCAGCGTCTGTATGCAGGCTGCGGCTTCAGCTACGCCGGAACAAAGGATCTTAAGCGAGACATCAAGGAAATACCTGTATTCGATCTGTATGAACATGATCTGTCATGATGCCGGGTGCAGCTGTCACACTGCAAATCGGCACAAACAGTACATCCGGTCATATGAACACAAGCTGTTTTATATATCATAAGCTTGCCGTAAGGCTTTCACATTACGGCAGGCTTGATTAATAGAGAATGTATCTTGGCAAGTTCTTGGCATTCAATCCAATATCTTGCCGTCTATGGATACTGTCACTACCTGCCACGGAATAAACTTGCCGCTTTCCTGAAGCGCCTTCTTTGCCGCATTTTCAAGTCCGCCGCAGCACGGAACCTCCATCCTTACGATAGTAACGCTCTTAATATCATTATTCTCGAGTATAGCCTTAAGCTTCTCACTGTAATCAACCGCATCAAGCTTGGGACATCCTATCAGAGTCACCTTTCCCCTTACGAAATCTCTATGGAATGCAGCATAGGCATATGCGGTGCAGTCTGCGGCAATCAACAGCTTTGCGCCGTCAAAATATGGTGCATTGACCGGGGCAAGCTTAATCTGCACAGGCCAGTTGCGAAGTTGTGATACCTGCTGTGAAAAAGAGCTTTCGGCGGCATCTTCCTTATCGCCGGCTTGTTCCATCATACGGACACGTGAACCCGGACATCCTGCTCCCATTGTCTTTATTTTCTCGGCAATCTCCCTGCGCTTCATATTTTCCTTAACAGCCTCAGCATCATAGCCTTTGGCTTCTCTTTCTTCAAAGCTTATTGCTCCGGTCGGACATGTCGGAAGGCAATCTCCCATACCGTCACAATAATCGTCACGAAGAAGCTTTGCCTTGCCGTTGACCATGCCTATTGCACCCTCATGACATGCATTGGCACATATACCGCATCCGTTACACTTTTCCTCATCTATATGGATTATCTTTCTTATCATTTTCATTTTCTGCAGCAAACCATGTTATGTGTATAAAGGCGAAGTGAAATAAGCCTTTCCACCGCTTTGACCTGCGTCTGCCGCTGTCTCCTTTCCTAATACCTGATCATCATTCAGCAACCCGTGTCCTGTTATGTACTAAACACGCCTATTTTAAATGAAGCATTGAAATTAATATTACTTGAGCGATTGCATCATAAAATGCTTATTGCTTATGCCGCAATAATAGTATAATAAAGGAAAATTGTATGTTTGATTTCAAACAAAAGGAGTGCTGTATGGAAAAATATTTGAAGATTTTACGAGCCTGTCCGTTATTTGCCGGACTTGAAGACAACGAAATACTGTCCGTACTCCACTGTATCGGCGCATATTCTGTATCAAAAAAACAAAATTCCTATATATTCAGAGTCGGAGATCCAACCGAGTTCACAGGTATGATCTTGTCAGGTTCGGCTCTTATAATTCAGGAAGATCTCTGGGGACACCGCAATATTCTATCCAAATGCAATGTAGGAGACGTTTTCGGCGAAGCCTATGCCGCCGGATTCGCTTCGGTATTAAACATCAGTGTCGCAGCGGAAACTGATTGCGATATCCTGATGCTTAATATAAACAGACTGCTTACAAGCTGCCCTGCCGCATGTGATCATCACAGAAAAATGATCCGTAATCTGATAAGCGTTATGGCAAATAAAATGTTGACCTTAAATGACAAGATCACACATATCAGCAAAAGAAGCACAAGAGAAAAGCTGCTGTCCTATCTGTCATCCGAATCCATACGCCGTGGTTCCCTGTCATTTGACATTCCCTTTGATCGTCAGCAATTAGCCGACTTTCTGTGTGTAGAACGTGCTGCAATGTCTGTGGAAATATCAAAGCTTCAAAAGGAAGGTCTGCTGCGAACCGACAGAAAGCATTTTGAACTCTCTCCGGATTCAAAACATGAATTAAGATGAAACTCAATGCATCTGATAAGCTTTGTTTCTACATTTTCTTCAAGTATGATGCATTGCTTTCTCTGAATTGTTCGATATTAATTATATCTGCATTTTTAGATCTGTTTGTTTGGTCAATCTCCGGCTTTGTTGTCTTGATCGTGGATTCAGCGCATAAAAATGCAGATCTATTATGAATTCCTTTAGCTTTGGAATTCAGCATCAATACATCATTAACATATACTTTTAAATTTGAACAGCTCTTGCCGGAGATATGCTTGTCTTCTTCAGCCGACAAAATCGTGATATTAAGTTTTTCCATGGCGAATGCCTCCAAACGGATTAAAGAAAGAATTGCTTTATGCTTGTCACCGACGACAATCATAGAATTTCTTCAAGTATCACATATGCTTATAATTATGACAAACAGAAATTTATGATTGTTTTTTGGATATTTTGTATATGTGTAAAAGTTTGCTATCAAACAATCCACTACATATAGAACCGATTCATAGACTCATAACAACATTTGCGGATTGTTCTTCTCCGTGTACAAAATATACAATTTCAGAGATGTTTTTTCTATTTGCGGATTACTTATCTCTGTGCAATACTGAAGACACTTCATCGGAAACCGTCAGAGGCAGACAGAAGCAAACAGCACATATTACACACTTTTTCGGAGGCACTCGCCAATCATAATTGATAATTTACTTGCATGCGGAGCCGGCAATACGGAAGTCAAAGCAGAGTAAGCGGGAAATCCATAATCTATATCAAAGAGCAGTTCGTATTTGATTCAGAAAAAATTTTCCACCTTATACTTTAACATCAAAGCAAATATAGGCTCTTAAATGCCGTATTTCTCATTAATTGAAGATCCGGCAAAGCTCTGCTTAACTTGGCAAAGCTGATAAACCTATGATTACAAGGTATGTTCATACGTTCCGATTCTGCGGAGGTAATCATTCACGATCGTGTAAAAGGAAGCCGATAATTGCCGCTCAACGGTGTCACTGCGTATAAATGTGACATGACCACCTATAATGAGCTCGATTATATGAAATGTAACAAAAGTACATAATTGTTAAGCAACATTCTGAATTTTTGATTTTATTATTGATAATAATATAAGCAGTGAAAGGAGTTGGTCGAATTGAAAGTCTTCAATGGCCTTTGATAATATTAAGTAACTGCGCAGTGGAAACAATAAGACTGCCGGGAGATTTTTTTACGTCTCCGGGCAGTCTTTGTCCTTTTATCGGCTTTATTTACAAAATACCTGTCAGTGCTACTGCAACAAGCAGAGACGGCAGCAAATTTGCTACCTTAATGGTTTTAGGCCGAACCAGATTGATTCCTACACAGAATATCAGGATATTGCCCACCAATGAAATATTATTCAACACAGCATCTGTCATAAATCCGGACAACACTACAGCCAACGCAGTTATAGTACCTTGCAGCAACGCCACCGGAATGAAAGAAAATATGCAGCCCTTGCCCATAGACGATGCCATGATCAATACAATAATAAAATCCAAAATAGCTTTTGCAACCAGTGTAGAATGATCACCATAGATACCATCCTGAATAGACCCGATCACTGCCATAGCACCGATACTCACAGTCAATGACGCTGCCACGAAGCCGTTGACGAAGCTATTGTCACCGTCACTTCCGGTTCTATGTTTCAGCCATTCTCCGAATCGTTCAAACTGTGCATCCAGGTCAATGAGTTCTCCCAGCAATGCACCCAGTGTCAGCGACAAGATCATAAGCATGGACCCGCCGGTACTCAGGCTTCCGTCCGGTCCGACAATCAACATCTTAGACAATGTACCGGCCATTCCAAGAAATACTACCGAAAAGCCGGTGGCCTTGATGATAGTATCCTGATAGCTCTCTTTCAGAAAGCGTTTAAACATAATACCCAACATACCGCCTGCCAGAATGGCCGACGCATTAATAATTGTTCCTAATCCTCGCATTTTCCTCCTTGTGAGCAGCACCACCTGAATTTCTTGATGCCATTATAACCAAAATCCCAACAAACAAAAGAGTTTTGGAAATAGAATTCCAAAACCTTTTTGCGTTTGATAATTTCAGACTTTGATATCCAAAAGTCTGTTTATTTTGTTTCTCGGCATTATACTATTTAATCAATCATAGCTGTTACAACTTTATTATATCAGGACATTTCACCTCGTCGATTTGCGGAAACATGTCCCGGGTCTTATGGGTTTGCGGGAACTTATCAATAAGTTGCTGACTCTGCTTCACACCAACAAACCGGTAGTTATTCATTTAATTCAGCCTCAATTCCGATTTTTCACAAACTGGTGCAGTTATTCTGTAATTTCTGTACTTTCATCAGCTTTTAACCTTTTTTTATCTGCATACATCCGCAAATCGGCTTCATGGCATACTTCGTCAAAAGAAAAATCTTTGCTCTGTACGGTATAGCTGCCCATTGCCAGACTTAACGGGATCTTGTCTTTGCTTTTCCGTTTCAGACTTCCCCGGATATTTGCCATCAGTTCGGAGGCTTTTTCTTCTGTGATCCCATTACCCAGAATCATGAATTCGTCTCCACCCATTCGGATAACCGGAGAATCTTCCGGCATTTCTTCCTTCAGGGTACCTGCTACGATCTTAAGCAGAATATCACCATATTCATGACCGAACTGGTCATTTACCTCCTTCAGATAATTACAGTCGGACATAATCACTGTAAACGGAAAAATCAGCTTCTTTTTCTTTTCCTCTACTCTGTATTTCAGATAGTTACGATTATACACACCTGTCAGGCCATCTATGATGGAAAGCTCTTCCACCTTCTTCTCCAAACGAACACGTTCGGTAACATTGTCAACAATTCCTACGATTCCGATGATATTACCGTTTTCATCCCGTACTGCACTCTTTTTTATCTCAAAATACAGTGATTCTCCATCTTCCATCGGAAATTCACTGATATACTGGCTGTCTTCCCCCGTAGCCAGTATTTTTTTATCATCCTCATAATACATTTTTCCCATTTCTGGAAACTTCTGAACTTCCAGATCTGTTTTTCCTACGATACTTCCATTTTCCCCAACAGAAACCAGGTTACAGATCTCTGAAGCAAAACAATATCTACATTCCGTATCCTTAAAAAATATATTAACCGGCGCACTATGCATAAAACGTTTCATCATTTCACTATCCAA
>CAKRTC010000009.1 GCA_934402055.1 uncultured Lachnospiraceae bacterium
TTCGAAAGAAGCGGGTGCGAATTTTCGTAGGATTGCGAGAGTACGCAGTACGAAGCAATCCGTAATTAATCGATAAGAGGATTAAAACCGGAGTGCGCTCGGCGCGAGAATGTGCTAAAGCACATTCTTTCTTAAATAAAAAATACAGGAGGATATGGCAATGAACATAGTTTGTCTCGATATGGAAGGTGTATTGGTTCCCGAGATATGGATCGCATTTGCAGAGAGCACAGGTATTCCGGAGCTTCGCAGAACGACCAGAGATGAACCTGATTATGATAAACTGATGAAGTATCGTCTCGATATACTTAAGGAGCATGGTCTTGGCCTTAAGGAGATCCGGGAGGTTATCGCAGGCATAGATCCCATGCCGGGAGCAAAGGAGTTCCTTGATAAACTCAGAGCCAATGTTCAGGTGCTTATCTTAAGCGATACATTTGAGCAGTTTGCAATGCCTCTTATGAAGAAACTCGGATATCCTACAATACTCTGCAATACCCTGGAGGTGGCTCCGGACGGAGAGATAACAGGATATAAGATGAGAGTCGAGAAGTCCAAGCTTACAACTGTTAAAGCTCTTCAGTCTATAGGCTATGAGACTATCGCAAGCGGAGACAGCTTCAACGATCTCGGAATGATAGATGCTTCCAAGGCAGGCTTCCTGTTTAAGTCAACCGATAAGATCAAAGCAGACCGTTCGGATCTTAAAGCTTTTGAGGAGTATGACGATCTCTATGCCGCAATCATGGACGCCTGCGCGAAATGATGCCTGAGACATTTAAAACAAGACGCATAGTTTATCTGAGCTGTCTCGGTCTTGATATCTATATGCTTGCAAGTATTGCGGCACAATTATCGATGGCGACGGCAAGCACTTTCCTGATCTCGGTCACTGAGGCAGTGAATGACAGTCTTGCGTCTCTTGACGGATTGATAATGCTTGCCGCGGTTTCACTCGGCCTTGTACTAATGATACTTTTTGCCTGTGAGCAGCAGGAAAAGGGATATTTGTTTGAAGGAACCACCGTAAAGAAAGCATTTTTCGAGAAAAACGAAAGCTGTGGTATAACAAATATAATATCTTTTGCCGCGATACTGCTGGTATTGCAGCTGATCTCCATGATAGTTTTATCAGTAGTGGAGCTGATACTTAATTTATCAGGATATACGATATCTCAGAGTCCGGCCATGAATGCCGATTATACACAGAGCTTTTCGTTAATGCTGTATGCAATGCTTGCAGGGCCGATCATTGAGGAACTGGTCTTCAGAGGTTTTTTACTGAAGGCACTTAAGCCCTGCGGAAGAAGCTTTGCGATATTTGTATCGGCTTTGATGTTCAGTCTGATGCATGCCGATGTTCAGCAGATATTTTTTACCTTCTGTGCAGGTCTTTTATTCGCCTATCTTGCTATGAGATATTCCATAAAGATATCCATAGTTTTGCATATCATCAACAATGCCTTGTTCAGTGAGCTGTTAATGTATATGCAGGAGGTACTGTCGGATGAATTGTTTGTGATCATAATGATACTCTTGTTTGTAGTAAGCATCATTATCACAGCTTTTTATCTCCTGAGACATAAGTATGAAATATCCGAATATCTGAGAGAGTTCGGGACTTCGGCAGGTGCATATAAGGCACTGTTTAACAGATGGTTTATTGCATTTGCGGCATTTTCAGTTGCTGAGACCTTTATGACTGTCTCAGTAATATAGTGACGGAAACATTAGATTTTAAGTGTTGAATAGTTAACAGTGTAACAAACGATGTGATGCGTCAGCACTTCAGTGCAGAAATGTACCGAGATGCATTTTTTTCTTGATATTAACAGTTTTGCATTATATATTATTATATATTGCAAAACTGTTTTTCATTTTTGCTGTAAACTTTGGTAAATGTGCCGATCGGCGCATTTGTTTTTCTGTTCTAAACGGCGTGGGCAAGGCTTATTTAAATCAGGGAGAATGCTTATAAATGCCATATGAACGGATGATTTATTTACATGCTTTTGCATATTTAGGAGGGTACGATGTACAAGATAGTCAGCAGACGATCACTCAGACCTACACTGACGATGATCGAGGTTGAGGCTCCGCTTGTAGCTGCCAAGGCTAAGCCGGGACAGTTTATTATCCTTAGGGTAGATGAGGAAGGCGAGAGAATACCGCTTACAGTCTCACATTGTGATCTGGAAAAGGGAACAGTAAGAGTTATTTTCCAGGTGGTGGGAGCTACAACGGTTAAGCTTAATAATGTGCCTGAGGGCGGATATATACAGGACTTTGTCGGACCGCTCGGTAATGCCACCGAGACAGACGGCATTAAGAAGGTATGTATAGTCGGCGGCGGAGTCGGCTGTGCGATCGCTTTGCCGGTTGCAGAAGAGTTCCACAGACTCGGTGCAGAGGTTACCTCAATAGCAGGCTTCAGAAACAAGGATCTGGTTATCCTTGAGGATGAATTCAAGGCCTGTTCCGACAGACTCTTCATCATGACCGATGACGGATCCTACGGCAGAGAGGGTAATGTTACCGTTCCGCTCAGAGAGATACTTTCATCCGGTGAGAAGTTTGATATGATCATCGTGACAGGACCTCTTGTAATGATGAAGTTCACCGTACTTACAGCCAAGGAGTTTGATGCACCTATTACAGCTTCAATGGCTCCGATAATGATCGATGGTACAGGTATGTGCGGAGGCTGTCGTCTCATCCTTCACAAGGACGGCAAGGACGTAACGGCATTTGCCTGCGTTGACGGACCTGACTTTAACGGATATGAGATAGATTTCGATAACGCTATTTCAAGAAGCCGTATGTACAACGAATATGAGAGACATGCGTATGATGAAGCATGTAACCTCTTTAAGAAAGTCTAAGGAGGAGCGATATGGAACCGAAAAAACATGAGATGCCTTCACAGGCACCTGAGGTAAGAGCTCACAATTTCAAGGAGGTAGCACTCGGATATACGGCGGAGATCGCTGTTGAGGAGGCAAAGAGATGCCTTAACTGCAAGAATCAGCCTTGTGTTGATGTGTGCCCGGTAAATATAAGCATTCCCGAATTCATCTCACATATCAAGGATGGGGATTTCGAAGCCGCTTATCAGGTTATAACCAGGACATCCTCACTTCCGGCTGTCTGCGGTCGAGTATGTCCGCAGGAGAAGCAGTGTGAGAGCAAGTGTACCATGGGCATCAAGTTTGAGCCTGTAGGTATCGGCCGTCTTGAGAGATTTGTTGCAGACTATCATAATGAGAACTATAAGGGAGAGACTGTAAGACCTGAGTCTAACGGTCACAGAGTCGCTGTCGTAGGTTCCGGTCCGTCAGGACTTACCTGTGCCGGAGACCTTGCAAAGAAGGGTTATGAGGTTACTGTATACGAGGCTTTGCATAAGGCAGGCGGCGTGCTTATCTACGGTATTCCCGAATTCCGTCTTCCAAAGTCTATAGTTGCCAAGGAGATAGACGGACTTAAGGCGCTCGGAGTTGATTTTGAGACCAATGTTGTTATAGGTAAGACACTTACCATAGATGAGCTCTTTGAGAGAGGCTTTGAGGCTGTATTCGTAGGTTCGGGTGCGGGACTTCCTAACTTCTTAGGAATACCGGGAGAATCGCTTAAGGGAGTTTATTCGGCTAACGAGTTCCTCACACGAAGCAATCTTATGAAGGCTTATCTCGACGATCCGACCACACCTATCATGAAGGGTGGAAATGTTGCCGTAGTAGGAGCAGGAAACGTTGCAATGGATGCTGCGAGAACTGCATTAAGACTCGGAGCAGAAAATGTATATATCGTATACCGCCGTTCAATGGAAGAGCTTCCTGCACGTAAGGAAGAGGTTGAGCATGCTATGGAGGAAGGAATTCAGTTCAAGCTTCTCAACAATCCGGTAGAGATATTAAGCTACGAGAATCCTGACGATAAAAAGGATCCTAAGAACGGTTCTATCAGAGCTATCAAGTGCATCAAGATGGAGCTTGGAGAGCCTGACGAAAAGGGCAGAAGAAAGCCTGTTCCGATAAAGGATTCGGAGTGGGAGATCCCTGTAGATACAGTTGTTATTGCAATCGGTACATCACCGAATCCGCTTATCAAGAAGACCACCAAGGGACTTGAGGTCAACAGCAGAGGCGGTATTATTGTCAATGAGGACGGACTTACTTCCAGAGACTCCGTTTACGCAGGCGGAGATGCGGTTACCGGTGCGGCTACCGTAATTTCTGCTATGGGAGCAGGAAAAACAGCGGCAGCGGCAATTGACGAACAGCTTAAAAACAAATAATATATTTACGTAGGTCAAGACTATGTAATCATTTTAAGATGCAGCCGTGTCGTACTTACGACACGGCATATTCTTTTTTACATCTTGTTTACATAGATGATCTCATATATAATAAACGGGTTTGCGGCTTTTTAACAAGTTTGTGATCGCTTTTACAATGAAGTAGTGCAATCTAAGACGGACGGTAAAAAGAATGACTGTATTTAATTTGATATCTATGCTCGGCGGACTGGCTTTGTTCTTATACGGAATGAGGATCATGGGCGACGGACTTAAACAGGGATCTTCATCGGCACTTAAGAGTGCTATGAGTCTAGTAACGAATAATCCGTTTATGGGATTTATTCTTGGATTATGTGTTACAGGTGTGATTCAGAGCTCCTCTGCAACAGTAGTTCTTACGGCAGGTATGGTAGGCGCCGGCATATTGAGTGTCAAGCAGTGCGTCGGTGTTGTTATAGGTGCACATCTCGGTACTACAGTTACAGGTCAGATCATCAGATTACTTGATCTGGACGCCGGCGGCATGGTATGGATCAAGTTTTTCCAGCCATCGACACTTGCACCTTTGGCAGCCATCATAGGTATCATACTTATCATGTCATGCAACAGCGGTAAGCCGAAGCTATTCGGTACCATTGCTATAGGCTTTGGTATCCTGTTTACCGGACTTCTTAATATGACCTCATCTGTAAGCCCGCTTTCTGAGTCGGCTGCATTTTCACAGCTTTTTGCAGGATTTTCAGGACGCCCGGTATTCGGATTCTTTGCAGGCTTACTGACAGCTCTGCTGTTCCATTCTTCTGCTTCTGTAGGTATACTTCAGGCTCTTTCGGTCACAGGTTCGCTGAGCTTCGGTTCGGTATATTCCATTATGTTAGGTATTTACATGGGTGACTGTATCATAACAGGACTCATGGTATCCATAGGTGCAGCTACCAATGCCAAGCGTGTAGGCTGCATTCATATCTTATATTGTATTGCCAAGGACACGGTTATTATTATCGGTGTGCTGTTGCTTAAATCCTTCGGATTTTTTGATCTCAGCTGGGATGCTGCAATCACATCGGGAGGCATAGCTAATGCCAACACCTTATTCAACCTCTTTGCAGCCATAGTTATACTGCCTGTAAGCGGTGTATTGGTAAAGCTTTGCTATCGTCTGATCAAGGACACCGAAGAGGACGAGATCGCAACCAAGGCAGAACAGGTTGCGGCTACGCTTAACAAGAACCTCTATACTTCACCGGAGCTTGCCTTGGCTGCGGCATCAAGCGTTATTTCCTACATATCCAAGACAGCATCGGATAATGTTGAGAGGGCTTTTTCCGTTATCAATAAATATGATGAAAAGCTGATCGCAGACATTGACAGAAATGAGGACGATCTTGATATGCTGACCGACAGGGTGGGCGATTATCTGAGTAATCTCTCATCACATGTAAGAGTAGGTTCGGAGACCAACAGACTCAATTATTATATCAAGTGCGTATCCGAGTTTGAGCGTATAGGTGATCTGGCAGACAATATTCAGGAAAATGCGGTCGATATGCACAATCGTAAGGTCGTATTTACGGATAATGCGAATAAGGAGCTGTCTGTGCTTCATGCAGCCATTACAGAGGTACTGGATCATACACACAGTGCGTTTGTGAGGAAGAGTATTAATGAAGCAAGATATATTGAGCCTATAGAGGAGGTTATCGACGATCTTATCTCGCTGCTTAAGTCGAATCACTATGAGAGAGTCAAGTCCGGAACCTGTACCATATTCTCGGGATATGTATTCCTTGACATACTGACCAATCTGGAGAGAGTCTCGGATCAGTGTGCCAATATAGGTGTTCATACCATAGCCTTGCAGGATACCAGTGTTGCTGATGCAGAGCATGATTATATAAGAAATCTGCACATGGGTCTTGATGATGACTTTAACACGAAGTACAAGATGTATACTGACAGATATACGGCAAATGTTCCTGTTCTCGGTAAGCTTCACGGAGGCCGAACAGGCATAGTCGATATTGAAAAAATTGACAAAAATGACAAAGCTAACGAAATAGCTGAGTAATTTAAGCGAAAAGGCTTGCAATTAGATGGTTTATCTGATAATATACCAATTGCGCATTTTTAAGTAAGGGAGGTGGACTACCATGGCAAAATGCAATGTTTGTGGAAAGTCAGTGCTGTTCGGTAACGCAGTCAGCCATTCACATAGAAGATCCAATAAAATGTGGAAGCCAAACATTAAGAAGGTTAATGTACAGACAGAGGCAGGCAACAGAAAGATGTATGTATGCACATCTTGCCTCAGATCGGGTAAGGTTCAGAGAGCTGCAGTTGTAAAGGCTGCTCCGGCTGTAGAAGCTTAATCGATTATAAGTTTGTTATCGAAGGGTCATGTCGAAAGACATGACCTTTTTTCGTGCGGCTCTTCATGGCTGCGGAATCTGATGGCTGCAAATCTTAAGACGGAAAATATAGAGATACAAGACAAAACGTGTCGGAATGAAGCTTATATCCGACTGCAGAGCTGTGATTTGTACAGAAATGCAAGTTAATTGGTGAATATATACATATATGACCTACTGAAATTGTATATACCAAACAAAATGATACCTTGAGAGTATTAAGACTATACCTTACTGTTCTAAATTGTATACACAAGGACTTTTATATTGTTAATTTATTGACACTTCTTTTGAATGGGTGTAAAACAAAGCGCAAACACAAGACGTTAAAGTAATAAAGTTTTTTTAAGGGGTGATCTAATGAATACTCTTGTGATAGTTTTAATAGCTGCCGTATGCCTTATAGTGGCATATGTCGGTTACGGACGTTGGCTTGCCAACAAGTGGGGCATCGACCCTAAGGCTAAGACACCTGCCGTTCGTTTGGAGGACGGTAAGGATTATGTACCTACAGACGGCTGGACGGTATTCAGCCATCAGTTTTCATCTATAGCAGGTGCCGGCCCTGTAACCGGTGCGATTCAGGCAGCTGCATTCGGATGGCTTCCGGTACTTCTGTGGATACTTATCGGTGGTGTTTTCTTCGGAGCTGTTACCGATTTCGGAGCTCTTTATGCCAGTGTCAAGAATGACGGTAAGTCCATGGGACTTCTTATCGAGAAGTATATCGGTAAGACAGGACGTAAGCTTTTCCTTCTCTTCAGCTGGTTGTTCTGCTGCATAGTAATTGCTGCATTTGCAGACATGGTTGCCGGAACCTTCAACGCTTATACCGTAGTTGACGGTGTTACTCAGCTTGCTGAGGCTGCCGAGACAAACGGTGCCGCAGGCATGGTATCCATCATGTTCATGGTATTTGCAGTAGTATACGGTCTGCTTCATCGTAAGTACCATTTCAAGGGCGCTGTTGAGGTAGTGCTTGCAATAGTATTTATAGTTGTAAGCTTTGTACTCGGAATGCAGTTCCCGCTTATATTTGACAAGAAGATGTGGAGCTATATCACATTTATCTACATTTTCTTTACAGCTGTAGTTCCGATCTGGATACTTAAGCAGCCTCGTGATTATATGACAACATACATGTTCGTTGTCATGATAGCAGCTGCTGCTTTAGGACTTTTTGTTGCTCATCCTACCATGAACCTTCCTGTATACACAGGCTTCAACAATGAGAAGTTAGGAACAATGTTCCCAATCCTCTTTGTAACCGTTGCCTGCGGAGCAGTATCAGGCTTCCACAGTCTTGTATCATCGGGTACATCATCAAAGACTGTTGAGAATGATAAGGACATGCTTAAGGTAGGTTACGGAGCAATGGTTCTTGAGAGCCTTCTTGCAGTACTTGCACTTTGCGTAGCAGGTGCCGCCGCCGCAGCCGACGGAACACCGGCTCAGGGTACACCGTTCCAGATCTTCAGCCGCGGAGTTGCAGGCTTTATATCAATGTTCGGTATTTCCTCTCATGTAGCTACAGTATTTATGACAATGTGTGTATCTGCACTTGCTCTTACAAGCCTTGATGCTGTATCACGTATTGCACGTATGAGCTTCCAGGAGCTCTTCAGTGTAGATGATATGGAGCATGCTGAGGGCTGGAGAAAGCTTTTCTGCAACACATATTTCTCAACTATACTTACACTTGCATTTGGTTATCTGCTTACACAGATCGGTTATGCAAACATCTGGCCACTGTTTGGTTCAGCAAACCAGCTGCTCAGTGCTTTGGTACTTATTACACTTTGCGTATTCCTTAAGGTAACGGGACGCAGCAACAAGATGCTTTTCCCGCCGCTTATCATCATGCTTTGTGTAACATTCACAGCACTTGTACAGAGACTTATGGCTATGGTCAAGGCTATACAGAATGCCGCTGCCGTAACTATTCCTGCAGGAGAGGCTACATGGGGCTCTGTATTCATTGCAAACGGTCTTCAGCTTATTATAGCAATATTGCTTATTATCCTCGGACTCACTATTGTCGTTAATTCGGCAAAGAGTTACAGAGAGAGTGAGCATAACAGCGAGGCAAGAGCATAAGCCTGTAATACAGTTTATGTAAATATTGTTTTCGGAACTTTATCAATGAAGTTCCGGGATATAATTTTCAGCTTATACTATCCCAATAGATAAAAATCAAAGGGCCTGTGGCGGAGCTTTCCGTTGCGGGTCCTTTGATTTTTATGAAAATATAGGCTTAACGGAAACTTAAGATGACATACCGATAGTGTCGTGATAAGATAGCACGACATGTATAGGAGTCAGCAATGAAGCTTTCGGATCATTTTACTATAAAGAGCCTTTTAAAATATACGGCACCTACAATAGCGATGATGGTGTTCACCTCTGTATACGGAGTGGTGGACGGGTTTTTTGTATCTAATTTTGCCAGTAAGATGTCTTTTACCGCGCTTAATTTTATTATGCCTGTAGTCATGATGCTGAGTGCTACAGGTTTCCTCTTCGGAACCGGAGGCTGCGCACTTATCTCAAAGTACATGGGAGAAGGCCGCGACGATAAGGCCAATCAGATATTTACGCAAAATACTGTAAGTTCTTTGATCGTGGGTGTTGTGCTTGCAATAGCCGGATACTTTTTCATGCCGTTTATGTCCGGATTGCTCGGCGCCGAGGGTGAGCTGCTTACAAAGAGTGTCTTGTACGGAAGGATATTGATGATATCTCTTCCATTATTTGTTATACAGACAGAGTTTCAAACCTTATTTCCTGCAGCCGAGAAGGCACACCTCGGCTTTTATGTAACTGTTGCCGCAGGAGTATTGAACATGATATTAGATGCTCTGTTTTGCGGAGTATTCAAATGGGGACTTGTCGGAGCCGCATCAGCAACCGTTATAAGTGAGTGTACCGGAGGCGGACTGTCGCTACTGTATTTTGCAAGCAGATACAACACAAGCAGACTAAGGTTTACCGGCTTTACGTATGATTTTAGTGCTCTGTTTAAGGTACTTACCAACGGTTCCTCTGAGCTTATGAGCAACATATCAATGTCTCTTGTCGGTATGTTATTTAATGTACAGCTGCTCAAATACGCAGGAAGCAACGGAGTTGCGGCCTACGGTGTGATAATGTATGTAAACTTTGTTTTTGTATCGATGTTTATAGGTTATTCGGTAGGATCTGCGCCGCTTATTTCATACAATCTCGGTGCGGGTAATAAGGAGGAGATGAGCGGGATATTCAGGAAGAGTCTGCTTATCATAGCCTGCGGAGCAGTATTGATGTTTACAATAGCCAAATTGTTCGGCGGAGGAATAGCTTCTGTATTTGTCGGTTATGATGAAGAGCTTTTAAGAGTCACAAAGAATGCATTCTCAATATATTCATTTGCCTTCCTTTTTTCAGGCTTCTCAATATATGCGTCTTCATTTTTTACGGCACTTAATGACGGACTCGTTTCAGCTTTGATTTCTTTCTTAAGGCTGATCGTTTTTGAGGCTTCATCGCTTCTGATACTTCCTTTGATATTCGGAGTGAACGGAATCTGGTCATCAATAGTATTGGCAGAGATTTTGTCTGTTACCGCGGCATCCTGCTTTGTTGTGGCAAAGCGCAAAAAATACGGATATTAAGTTGTATTGCCTGCAAATTAATGTACCGGATATTTTGTAAAGGGAAGTCCTTTTTGATATGATACCTATTTGGTATCAAAGACTGCTGATAATATGTATTTTGTTATAAAAATTATAAGTGATATTATAATGGTATCAAGAAAAGAACATAGTAATTATCCGAGACAGATCGGATAGTTACAAATATCACCCCTATAAGGAAACGCACTGTCTCTTCATCCGACAGTGCGTTTCCTTTTTAAAAAAATCTGTTAAATTTTTGCACCGCGTGAATCGACATAGCTTCCGTCGGGAGTATATTCATTGATGTAGAGTGTCCCGTAGCTGCGAAGCTTAAATGAATCATATATCCACCTGCCGACCGGCGTTCCTGATATAAGTTTGTACACCCAGCTTGGACCGCTAATATCATTGAGAGTAGCGAAATAATAGGAATTACCGTCAATGATCTGCCAGCCTGACAGCATGAGTCCGGTAACAGTATCAAGACGGTAATGTTTTCCATCCTGGCTGTCTGTATACCAGCCGGTATCAAGAGAGCCCAATGAACCGTCGGATACTTCATGCAGGTGATACCATTTCATATCCTTTTGCATATTCCAGCCGGAGTGCATGTATTCCGAATCATCAAAATAAAACCATTGAGTTTTGCCTCCTGTGCCGGCATAGCTGTTGTAGATATAATACCAGCCGTTTTTTGCATATTGCTTCTTGTCATCTTTAAACTTCCAAAGCCTGTTTTCAGCATCAATGCATTCCCAGCTTCCTGATGATAAAAGTGCATCTGCCATAGGGGCGTCATAGCGGTGAATTGATTCGGTGGACTTTTTGCCGGAGGAATTCCTTCCGGAACCACCCGAGGATGAACTTGTCACCGAACCAACAGAGTCTGTTTGGCTTTTATAATTAGCAACAGAGTCAGGATCCAGACCCTTCCAAGGATCATCAAGAGAAAAGTCCGGGGTAACGGCTCCGGTGTCTATGGCTTCGGCTCTGACCGATATCGTTACACCGGCACTCTCAGATCTGTCGAAGTCAGGAAGTCTGAAGCCGTCTATGGCAAGCAGTGATTCCGAAGGCTTTGCCTTACGCGTAAGGTAGAGGTACTGACCTTTACGCAGCCATTCTTTGCCGGAGTGGAGCATCTTATCTGTGAACTTGTTGTCTATACCCACAGAGCTTACCGAAGTATGTATGCGTACCCATGCTTCCGAGCCTTTATTATCCACAAGGAGTATAAAGCCGACTTCTTCTCCGGGCATTACAGGCTTTGAGGTATCGGTATCGACATTTATGGAGATGTCGATAGGTGTTTCATCAGCGGCATACGACGTGATAGTCAGAGATTGGCATGGTATGCAGTATAAAAATGCTAAAAGAGCGACCGGCAAATATTTTTTGATCTTATCGGAAATTGCTGCGATATTCTTTGAAAAAATAGATTTTGCGGTGAAATTCCGTGTAAAAATAGATTTGTATTTCATACAGCTTCTTCTCCTATATCAACCTGTAGGATGGGTTTGTATGTCTTATGAATACCAAAGAGTATACTCAGCTGAAGAATTTGGCTATTGCGTCCTTATCGGCATCGTCTTTATTTACTCCGACAGAGGAGATCATATAGCCGACAACATCTATAGAGCCTGAAATACCGTCGGATTCGGCATAATCCGGTACAGAAACCGTTGTGAAAAGCGAAGGCGTTGATGATTTTGCAGCAAGCTCAGAATTGCATCTGTATAGGTATTTTACCGGAGCCGTATTGCTTCCGTCTGTCTTTTTAACCAAAGACCATTTTGCGGTATCAAAATTAATATTTACCGATTCACGGATACTTTTTGCGCTTTCATCTTTAAGACGTGCGTTGATGGTGGGAACACTTACCAACAGATAGGCGTAGGAATTATACTCAAGTTTTGAAGTGATCTTAACATCTTTTGTGAAGCTTGAACGCGGAGTAAGGTCCTTTGCATCTTCGGGATTGAAGCTCTCTTCGACCTTACCGACGGTTTCACCGTTTGAACCGCCGCCCGCTACGATATTATAGGTATTTGTTACGGTATCTGTCTTAGCCGAATAGTATGCATAGGCACCGCTTATACCTGCTGCAAGTGCTGTGGTTAAAGCTGCGATCAAAGTAATGTTTCTGATTTTCATGTTGTTGTCTCCTTATGGTAACAAACTAAAATTTAAATAACGGCGGAATGCCTATTATCATTGTTCCTAATATTTCCGATGCCTGAATTGCTGTGGGGTCGGCAGTGTTGTTGGCATCACCCTTGAAAATGTATCCGTTTTCGCTTTCAGCAATGACTCGGTGAACAACAATGATACCGTTATGTTTATATGCACATACGGAGCCGATATGCGGCTTTATGAATGCGCAGGTGATGACCAGAGAATCTGTTGGAAGTGTCGGAGCCATGCTTCCGCTCTCAAGATACCTAATGTCGGTACAAAGTATGAACACCGACAGTAAGATGGGAAATATGAGAGTTTTGCTCCTGCCTAAGATATATTTAAATGTCGATTGCTTCATTATGAAATACCTGTTACCGCAAACTCATTTACTGTAGTGTCATAGCGTGTTTTTTCGTATACTGCAGTCGTGGAAACTATATATCCGCAGTCGGAGCACTTTTTAATAAGGTATCCGGGTGAACTTACGGTGTCATTTACAGAGCTGTTATGAGCTGATGTTGACTGTACATATCCGCATTTTGTGCATGATTTTTGATGTTTGGAACTATCGATAGACTTGAACATATAATTGTGGGAACAGCTTCCCTGGGACAAAGCAGTGCCTATGCCTGATATTTCTGTAGGAGACATACCGGATATACCGTTCGTATAATATTCATAATCTGTTCCTGAATCGGAATAGGTCTGGAACCATAACTTTCTGTCACCGTAATTTATCCAGTTGCGAAGACCGGAAGGATCGGTTACGGTTATATAACCGTCAGCAACGGTTCTGCGGCTGTTCATATTGATGCTGTTTAAGGTGACGGTACCGAAATTACTTCTGAAATACCGAGCTCCTTTGACAGGATCTGATGTGGAGTGACTGTAGCCGTAGGCATCAACATATAAGAGCTCGGCACCTCCGCCTACATTGATCTTCCATAACTTATCAGATACACCTATACTAAAACTGAAATGTATTATGATATTTGATCCGTTATAGTAAGAGCTCCATTCATACTTGCTTACATAATTGGATATCTTTTCGGGTTTGATGCTTATACCGTAGCAAAGATCTGTAGCATAAGGATCAAATCCGAAGCGTGAAAATTCGGTATTCAGTTCTTCACCGATACTGTTAAGCATATCAAGTATGTTTACATACTCGTCATTATCTGTTTCGCCTTTGTCATATGCTTCATCGGCTCTGTCAAACAATGCGGAATAATCTTCGTAGGCCATGAGACAATAAGTCTTACCGTTTGATATGTCGGTCTCACTTTCGGATGGCAGTGCCTTAAGCTCATTAAGTATCTGACAGGCTTCGGATTCAAGCTCGGTATACAGAGATGAATGAATATCGGCATAACTTTGCTTTGTTGCGGCTAAGAAGAAACATACAAAGCAGCATATAAATCCCGTGATCAACATAAATATCAGTGGTTTATCATAGCTTTTCATAATCAACCTCCGAGGTGAAATTCTTTTGCGGCAGCTTCGTCGGCTTCGGCTTCGGATATGCAGGCTTCGATAAGCAAAGCATCTATATCTATGGAGTCGGATATATCGGGACATGAACTAAAAGCCTTTATTTGAAAACCTGACATAAGATCTGTGCTGCGATCGGCATGACGCAGCGAATGATATGGATTTGCTTCGGTGCTTCCGTGAGCCTTGAGAGGCTTATCATATCTATAGATATATTGAGATTTCTGAGAGTCGGAACCGGCAGGATAAGATTTTATAAGCTTCCAGTGAGGCGTGATATCAAGCTCTGCAATATCACAGAGACCGGCAGAGCTGTCCGAACTTAAGCCGGCTTCCACAGTCGGAACACTTACTGTCATGTAGGCATAAACTGACTTGCTGCTGTGATTTTTGACAGAAGGATCCTTTAAGCATTTATCCCCGGGATTCAATTCGTTACGGTCGGGAATGCCGTTGCCATCCGCATCCGAGTCAAGAGCTTTGTTCCATCCGGTTTCTATGATGCCGTCAGATTCATCTTCCCATACGGCATAGAGCGTAACTGTAGCTTCATTTTCTGAGGAAAGATTATATATAGGCGCTAAAGGAGATAAGAGCCTGCCGGTGCCGTCAGCTTCCAAGCTCCAGCCGAGGAAGAGATGATCCGGATAATCGGCTGTGTAGGCAGGCATACTGACGGAAATGCCGTAGCTGCAGCTTATGTCTGCTGGAAGTGTGCCGGTGTCCGTAGCTTTGTCATCCTCAAAATGAACTGTGTAAGTATTTGGAGTCCATAATGCTGTGAGCTTTATCTGAGTATCACTTGAGATAAGAGTATCACCGCCGGCTGTATCCGGAATCATGTCCCGATTACTTTCATTTCGCCAGCATTTAAAATGATAACCCTCTTTGGTAAAGCTGCAGCGCGGAAGGAAAGCTGTTCCTGTCGAGGCTATACTTATACTTGGCATAGTGCCGTTTCCTTCGCCCGGATCAAATTCAACACTATAAATCTTAGACAGACTGAAGCTGTTGGCAGCCAAGGAGGATTCCGCGCTGTAGAATGCGTAGGTATCGCTGCCGGCTGCAATGATCAGGCTTAAACAAAAGCAACACAGCAATAAGTATTTCGGCTTATTCAATTGTAACCTGCCTTTCCGAAGGAAGACCGTACAGTAATATGCGCAAAGCTGACTGCTTTGAAATATTGTCAAATATGTGTTTGGGAAAATGAATATAGAAAGCTTGGTGATTAAGCGAAAAATATATCCGGTCACGGATACAAAAACTAAATGATCTGTGCGCACAGTATACAGGCAGCTCAAATCAAAAGTCAACAGAGTTTATGGAAATTTTATAATTTGGTATCGGCTTAAGGCATAAGCTAAGGACACAGATATAACTTTTTGTTCTCTATCGTACTTTAATGTGATAAAATCATATACAACATTTTTGTAAATTATTCGGGAGAAGCAGGCTAAAATGAAGAGGATACTATCTATACAGGATATATCATGTCTCGGACAATGCTCACTTACCATAGCATTGCCGGTAATATCATCAAGGGGAATCGAGGTCTCCATACTTCCGTCTGCGCTGATGAGCACTCATACCGGCGGATTCACGGGATATACCTGTCTCGATCTTACCGACGAGATGCCGAAGATAGTAGATCACTGGGTCAGGGAAGGCATAAGATTCGATGCCATATATACAGGCTATATAGGCGATGCGAGACAGTTTGACATCATCAGACATTGCAAGGAGGTACTGCTTAAGGACGGTGGAAAGCTGATGGCAGATCCGGCTATGGCAGATAACGGAGTACTGTATTCTGCATTGGATAAATCGATCATTGCAGGTATGCGTGAGCTTCTGAAGGATGCTGATCTGATAATGCCTAATCTGACAGAGGCTGCCTTTTTGCTTGGAACAGAGTATAAGCAGGATTTTACGCATGAAGAGATCGCAGATATGCTTAAACGTCTTTCCGATATGGGACCGGCAGAAGTTATCATAACCGGAGCTGTCAACGCAGACGGTAAGATAGGGGCTATGGCGTATAATGCAGCTGACGGAAAGATCACAGAGTACTATACGAATAAGAAACGCAAGAGCTATCACGGAACAGGAGATATATTTGCGTCAATTATTGTTGCCGACAGACTTAATAACAAGACTATGAAGGAATCTCTTAAGGATGCCTGCGAATTCATTTCAAAAAGTATAGAGAAGACACTTCCGGAAAAAGATCACGAGTACGGGGTCTGTTTCGAACAGGTATTAAGAGACGAGCGTACCGCAGCCGGAGAGGACGTTTCCATCAGTCTTTAAATCATTTGGATACTCAAAACCGGAATCTCGTTTGAAAATACAAATAAATTTTGAGCTTGCCTTTCGGGGCAAGCTTTGTTAATATGCAAAATAAATGAGAGTTCATTCTCATACCGTAAGCTTATCTTCTTAAGAGCAGGACGGGAGTCGCCTCAGTTGCGGCGGATATACAGATAAAATAAATTACAGATCAAGTTTTATTACAGATAAAATTTTATTAAAGTTCAATTTTTTATTAAAGATCAATTTTTCACACAATAATTCATTTTTCAGTTTTACTTCCGATCTGACAGCCGGGTGTATTAATATCGCACATAAACAAAAGTGTCTTTTTGTTATATTTTTCTAAGTTTTTACATTTTCATGTGCAATATCCGAATCAAATAATCACGGCTTATATCGGGATAAATATCGGAGGAATCATGTTTTCAAAGATCAAAACGGCGGGACTTTCCGGCATTGACGGGTATCTCGTAGATATTGAGGCAGATGTACAAAACGGACTGCCCGGTTTCACTTTGACGGGCTTATTATCGACTGACACAAAAGAGGCACAGTCAAGAGTATGGAATGCGGTACGAAGCTCGGTGCTGCGTCCAGAGCCTAAGAAGATTACCGTCAATTTTTCACCTGCTTATGTAAGAAAAGAGGGTACGGGATACGATCTGCCTATAGCGGTAGCAGTATTGTGTGCTTACGGTGCTGCAGATTACAGAGGGCTGGAGGATACGGCGTTTTTCGGAGAGCTGGGGCTTGACGGAAGCGTCAAGGCAATAAGAGGTGCTCTGCCGTTGTCCTGCGTGCTTAAGGATAACGGGATAGTGAGGCTTGTTGTTCCTTATGAAAATGTTGACGAGGCAGCACTGATAGGAGGGCTTGAGGTCATAGGCTGCGGCTCGATCAACGAGACTATAGATATTATAAAAAGGCTGTCAAAGACAAAATTCGATCCGGGAAGGCTCAAGCTGCAAAACTATGACACTGAGCTTGATGAGCAGCATTATAATGTTGATTTCTCGGAGGTGAAAGGTCAGAAATACTTAAGACGTGCAGCAGAGATAGCAGCAAGCGGAATGCATAATTTCCTTATGTCCGGACCGGCGGGAACAGGCAAGACACTCATTGCAAAATGCCTGCCGACGATACTTCCATCTATCAGCCGTGAGGAAAATATTGAGATTTCAAAGGCCTACAGTATATGCGGACTGCTGCCTGAGGGTAAGCCTATGCTCTCGAGGAGACCCTTCAGGAATCCGCATTACGGTATAACAGCTGCGGCATTTGCGGGAGGAGGAATGAGGGCGATGCCGGGAGAGATAAGTCTTGCTTCGGGAGGGATACTGTTTCTGGATGAGCTTCCTTTGTTTTCAAAAAATGTGCTTGAGATGCTCAGGCTTCCTCTTGAGGAACATTTTATCTGTGTGACACGTATGAAGGGAAGCTGTATCTATCCGGCAGACTTTTTGCTGGCAGCTGCATTAAATCCTTGTCCCTGCGGATATTATCCCGACAGAAAGAGATGCAAATGCAGCCCGGCACAGATACATGCCTATATGGGACGCTTGTCCAAGCCCTTGCTTGAGAGGATAGATATATGTGCGGAAGCCGATCCCCTGAAGGCAGAGGACATAATAGGAAATGAGGATAAGGCAGAGTGCTCGGAGGATATAAGGAAGAGGGTAGAAAGAGTGCATAAATTGCAGAAGGAGAGATTTGCGGAGGATGGCATAAAATACAACAGCCGCATGGGCTTAAAGGAAATAGAAAAATACTGTGTGCTTAATGATGAAACATCGGATTTTATAAAAAAGATCTTTGTGAAAAAACAGCTCTCGGGTCGCACTTATCACAAGATACTCAAGGTGGCACGGACTATAGCCGACATGGAGGGCACGGATGCTATATCGAAAAAGCATCTTGCGGAGGCAATATCTTTAAGAGGAATCGAGGACAAATTATTTGGATAGAGAAGCTATTAAAACAGATGAACTTAAGGCCTTGTATCTGCTCAACAACATGCACGGCATGTACAGCGACAAGCTGCTGCGCATATATGAGCATTTTACTTCATTTGCAGATGCTTACAGGGCAGATGCAAAGGAATACTATGAGGCAGGGCTGTTTGTAAGAAAGCAGACAGGGGAGGCGTTTGATGAGCTTAAGAGGAGAGAAAACACTCTGCTGCATCGTGCCGAGAGCTTCGGAAGGCAGGGAATAAGGCTCGTAAGTATGTTTGATGAGGCGTATCCAAAGAGACTTGACAATATCAAGGATAAGCCGCCGCTGCTGTATGTAGCCGGACATATGCCGGATGAAGTAAGACACACCGCCGCAATGATAGGTGCAAGAAACTGCAGCGAATACGGAAGGACTGTAGCGAGAATGTTTGCCGGGGAGCTTGCCGGAAAAGGTGTGCAGATAGTGAGCGGGCTTGCTTACGGAATAGACATAGAGGCTGCTTACGGTTCACTCGGAGCCGCGGGCGAAAGCTATGCCGTACTCGGAAACGGAATCAATATATGTTATCCGAGGCATAATGCAGAGGCATATGACAGGATGCGTCATGGTGAGGGCGGGATAATCTCGGAGTTTCCTCCGGATACGGCAGCCATAGGCTATAACTTTGTCTTGAGAAATCGTATAATATCCGGTCTTTCGGATGTGCTGATAGTTATTGAAGCGGCGAAAAAAAGCGGAACAGCCATTACTGTAGGATATGCGCTTGATCAGGGAAAAGAAGTATTTGCACTCCCCGGCAGGATAGACGATCCGCTTGGCTACGGCTGCAACCGGTTTATCAAAGAGGGGGCAAACATAATCACAGAATCCAAGGATATACTGGATTATTTCGGTATTGGTGACGAAGAAGAGAATGATACAGCTTTGGTGACGGCGGATATGGGAGAAAACGAAAGAAAGGTATATGAGGTACTTGGTATGGAGCCTATGCATATAGAAAAAATATCCGCAAATGCCGGACTTGACATTGCGGATACTTTGACGGCACTGGCAGAGCTTGAATCCGAAGGACTCATAAACTCGCCGCGCCGGGCCTTTTTCAGCAGGTGATCACATGCTCCAGAGCTCTGCAAGCTCATGAACAAGCTTGTCTGTTTTATCCCAGCCGATGCAGGCATCGGTAATGGACTTGCCGTAGCAGTGCTCGGTGTCCTTCTGGTTGCCGTCTTCGATATAGCTCTCTATCATGAGACCCTTAACGAGATTCTTGATGCCATCGGATGCATCACGGCTGTGAAGTATATCCTTACTGATACGAATCTGCTCGATATACTTCTTGCTTGAGTTTGCGTGATTGCAGTCTACGATAACAGAAGGATTCTGAAGCTGCTTCTCCTCATAGAGCTCATGGAGTCTCAGGAGATCTTCGTAGTGGTAGTTAGGATATGTACGTCCGAAGGCATTTTCATATCCTCGTAAGATAGTATGGCAGAGAGGATTACCCTTGGTAGATACCTCCCAGTTTCTGTAAATGAAGTTCTGCTCGGACTGTGCCGCGATAACAGAATTCATCATAACCGCAAGGTTTCCGCTGGTAGGATTCTTCATTCCGACAGGGATATCGATACCGCTTGCGATAAGTCTGTGCTCCTGATCCTCTACGGAACGTGCTCCTATGGCTACATATGATAATACGTCGGATACAAAACGATAGGTCTCGGGGTAGAGCAGCTCATCGGCACAGGTAAAGCCTGTTTCCTTGATGACTCTTATGTTCATCTCACGTATAGTGATGATTCCCTTAAGAAGATCTGGAGCCTTATCGGGATCAGGCTGGTGAAGTATACCCTTGTAGCCCTTACCTGTTGTACGAGGCTTGTTGGTGTAGAGTCTCGGCACTATGAATATGCGCTCCTTTACATCCTCCTGAAGCTTTGCGAGTCTGTGCATATAATCAAGGACTGCATCCTCACGGTCTGCGGAGCAGGGACCGATGATAAGGAGCATACGCTTGTCCTTTCCCTCGATTATGTTTTTAACGACCTCGTCACGGTCAGCCTTAAGCTGTTCCATGGACTGGGTCATAGGGAACATTTCCTTGAGTTCCTTTGGTATTATAAGCTTTCTGTGGAAAGTGATATTATTCTCATGCATGTCGTTCAAAACCCCCGAAATAATACTTAGCGGCTATATAAAAAAATAAAATTGCTGCCTGATTGTTACGACGGAGTATACCACAACGCTTTAAATAGTTAAAGTACTTTTCGCCGGAAATTCCGATTTTTTTTGTTTAATTTTAAGAAATTAAAACAAATAAAGCATTTGACAAGAACATGTTTTTATAGTAAGTCATTAACTCGAACGGCTTTATTTTCGAATATATACGGTCGTTATTATGATTAGGCAGGAATTGCAATGGCAAAGAATCTGATTATAGTCGAGTCACCGGCTAAGATGAAAACAATAAAGAAATTTCTGGGCTCCAACTATACTGTGGATGCTTCGATGGGTCACGTCAGGGATCTTCCGAAGTCAAGTATGGGTGTTGATGTTGAGAATAACTTTGAGCCTAAGTATATAACAATAAGAGGAAAGGGCGATCTTATCGCTTCTCTCAAGAAGGAAGCCGCCAAGGCCGACAAGATATATCTCGCAACCGATCCGGATCGTGAGGGAGAGGCAATAAGCTGGCATCTTAAGACTGCACTCGGTCTCGATAAGAACGATAAGAAGACAGTAGCCCGTATCAGCTTTAACGAGATAACCAAGGACGCAGTTACCAAGGCACTCAAGAATCCGAGAGATATAGACATGAACCTTGTCGATGCTCAGCAGGGCAGACGTATTATAGACCGTATAGTCGGTTACTCCATAAGTCCGATACTCTGGGAGAAGATCAAGCGAGGTCTTTCTGCGGGACGTGTTCAGTCTGTGGCACTTAAGCTTGTATGCGAGAGAGATGCTCAGATCAATGCCTTTGTTCCCAAGGAATATCATACGGTTGAGGCTCTTATCAAGAATAAGACCAAGCATGTCAAGGCCGTGTACTACGGAAAAAACGGGGTCAAGACTCCGCTTGAGACTGCGGCAGAGGCAGAGAAGATAGTAAAGGATGTTTCATCCAAGGATGTAAATGTTGCCGAGGTCAAGGATTCGGAGAGAGTGAAGAATGCTCCGTGGCCGTTTACTACTTCCACCATGCAGCAGGAGGCCTCAAAGACTCTCAACATGTCTACTCAGCAGACGATGAGGGTAGCACAGAAGCTCTATGAGGACGGCCATATAACCTATCTTCGTACCGATTCCGTGAGGATCTCTGATGAGGCTGCGGCAGCAGCACGCGGATTTATCGAAGCAAATTACGGTGAGAACTATATCTCCAAGCGCCCTGCGGCAGGCAAAAACAACAGCAACAGTCAGGATGCGCACGAGGCTATAAGACCGGCACATGTCGAGGTGACACCTGCGGCTCTCAAGGAGAAGCTTGGAAGAGACGAGTTCAGACTCTATCAGATGATATGGAAGCGCTTTATGGCAAGCCGTATGTCCAATGCGGTATATGCCACGACCTCGGTAAAGCTTGAATGCGGAACTCATACATTTACAGCATCGGGATCAAAGCTTAAGTTTGACGGATACTTAAGTGTCTACAAAAACGATCAGGATGAGGAAAATGAAAAGCAGGATCTAGGCTTCCTAAAGCAGGGAGAGAGCGTGAAGTTTGAGAAGGTCGAGGATATACAGCATTTTACCGAGCCTCCGGCACACTTTACAGAGGCCTCGCTTATCAAGACACTTGAGGAAGACGGAATAGGACGTCCTTCGACCTATGCACCTACTATCATTACTTTGCTTGCGAGACATTATGTGACAAAGGAGAAGAAGAATCTCTATGTCACAGAGCTTGGTATAGCTGTAAATGAGATCATGACCAAGGCATTTCCGAAGATAGTGGATACAAAGTTTACCGCTGCAATGGAGACGGAACTTGATGATGTTGCAGAAGGCAAGGCAGACTGGCGTAAGGTAGTCGGAGATTTCTACCCTGAGCTTGAGTCTTCCATCAAAAATGCCAGAGAGACACTGGATAAGGTGAAAGTTGCTGATGAAGTCACAGATATTAAATGTGACAAGTGCGGACGCTTTATGGTCATTAAGTACGGACCTCACGGTAAATTCCTTGCCTGCCCGGGATTCCCGGAATGCAGGAACACCATGCCGCTTCTCGAGAAGGCAGGAGTGAAGTGTCCGAACTGCGGAAGCGAGATCATAAAGAGACGTACCAAGAAGGGCAGACTTTTCTATGCCTGCGAGAACAAAGACTGTGATTATATAAGCTGGCAGAAGCCTAACAGCAAGAAAAAAAGCGAAACAAAAGCCTGAAAATAAGGTAAAAGCCTTGTTTTTATTAAAAATTATGTTACAATACATAATGTTGCATAAGAAATTTTTGATGAGGAGTGACCGAGAGGTTCACTCCTCATGTCGTATGAAAGAAAATATCTCGATTCAAAAAGGAAGTCTAATGGCAAAAACAAATTATACGGAACGTGTAGAAGCGTTTATAGTACCGTTTCTGACAAAGAACGGGTATCAGCTGATCAAGTCCGAATTCGTTAACGAGTACGGCAACAACTTCCTCAGACTCTATATCGATCTGAGTGATGAAGAATTTGCGGCAAGATCCAAGAAGCTTGAGGAGATGAAGGCGGAAACTCTGGCAGAGCAGACAGAAGCAGCTATGCTCTCGGAGAATGCCATTAATGAGGCTTTGAGCACTGACAAAGAGGAAGCAGAGGATGATACTCCGGGAGTATCCATCAATGACTGCGTAAAGGTATCGAGATACTTAAACAAGTGGCTTGATAAAGAAGATTTTATAAATGAAGTATATACCATGGAGGTATGCTCCAAGGGATTTTTGAATGAAGCCGTGACGGTGGAAGAATAAGGAGATAATAAATGAATACCGAATTAAAAGAAGCGCTTGAGTTATTGGGCAAGGAACGCAACATACCTCAGGAGGCATTGTTCGAAGCGATAGAGAATTCACTGCTCACAGCATGTAAGAACAGCTTCGGAACAAGTGACAACTGCAAAGTTACGATAGACAAGGATACCTTTGATTATACTATCATTCAGGAGAAGGAAGTTGTTGAAGAGGTATTTGATCCGGCTATAGAGATAAGCCTTCCGGATGCCCGCAAGATCGATGCCAAGGCAGAGCTCGGAGATTTCGTACAGGAGAAGATCGATTCACAGAAGTTCGGAAGAATCGCAACACAGAATGCTAAGGGCGTTATAGTTCAGAAGATCCGTGAGGAGGAGAGAAATTCACTTTACCGTGATTTCTTCGAGCATGAGCACGGAATCATGACAGGTGTTGTCAGAAGATTTATCGGCAAGAACGTATCCATCAACCTCGGCAAGGCAGATGCAATACTTGCAGAGAATGAGCAGATAAAGGGCGAGCAGCTTAAGCTCAACCAGCGTATCAGAGTATATGTACTCGATGTCAAGAACAATCCGAGAGGACCGCATATCTCTGTATCACGTACACATCCGGATCTTGTAAAATGCCTCTTCACAGAGGAAGTATCAGAGATCAAGGAAGGTACTGTTGAGATCATGGCTATCGCAAGAGAGGCCGGTTCAAGAACAAAGATGGCAGTTATCTCACATGATGAGAATGTAGATCCGGTAGGTGCCTGCGTAGGTGTTAACGGAACAAGAGTCAATTCCATAGTAGAGGAGCTTAACGGCGAGAAGATCGATATCATCAACTGGGATGAGAACCCTGCATTCCTTATCGAGAATGCGCTCAGCCCGTCAAAGGTCATCTGCGTAGTTGCGGATGAGGATGCAAAGCAGGCAATCGTAATCGTTCCGGACTTCCAGCTTTCACTTGCTATAGGTAAAGAGGGACAGAACGCAAGACTTGCAGCTAAGCTTACAGGATATAAGATCGATATCAAGTCAGAGTCACAGGCACAGGAGTCAGGCCTTCTTGATGAACTCGGCATGGCAGCTTATGACGAGGACGGAAGCGCCGTATACGAGCAGGGCGAGTATATCGGCAATGCATTCGGAGAGAATGACGAAGAAGCACCGGAAGCTGAGACAGAGCAGGACGGCGAGACAGAGCTTCAGGAAGGTGCTGAGGCAGAGGACGAGCTTGAGACTCCGGATGATGCAGAATAAAGAGGCGGAGATTTGACTGAAAATAAGAGATTTCGCGGAATGATAGGCATCGCAGCCAAGGCCGGAAAACTTAAGTCGGGTGAATTTTCGGCGGAGGAATCCATAAAGGCCGGCAAAGCGAGGGTATGTCTCGTTGCAGAGGATGCATCGGACAGAACACAGAAACATTTCTATGATATGTGCAATTACAGGCACGTACCGGTATATACAATCGATGCCGACAAGGAAGCATTGGGACAAATGATAGGACGCGGTCCGAGATCTATGGTCACGATAGAGGACAAGGGACTTGCGGAGAATATAGTCGGACTCATTGACGGAGGTAGTGTAAGTGGCAATAGAGAATAACGAAAATAAAAAGCAGGGCATCGAGCAAAACGGTGCCGCACCGAAGAAGAAGCTTAATGTTGTGTTCAGAAAGCAGAATTCTTCAAGCATAAAGGAGCTTCCGAAGGGACTTAAGGCGGCAGCGGGAGAAGCTGCCGGCAAAAAGAGAAGCACTCAGGGTGAGAAGAGCGCAAAGACAGGAGAGCAGGCAGGCACATCAAGAAGACCAAGACCGCTTCCGGCGGGAACAAAGCCGGTAAAGCCGGTATTAAGAGAGCTTGAGGAAGAGGCTAAGCTTGCAACAGAGGAGCCGACAGCAAAGCTTGTCAAGAAGGCAGATCACGATGCTGCAGAGGCAAAGGCAGTCGAGACCAAGCAGGCAGAGATAAGTGAAAATACAGCAAAGGAAGCTGTCAAGGCCGAGACAAAGCCTGAGATAAAGTCAGAAGCAGCTCCGACAGCAAAAGCAGAGGAATCCGCTCCTAAGGCTGAGACAAAGAACGAGCCTGAGGAAAAGGCCGAGGCTAAAACAAACGAGACAAAGCCTGAAGAGAAGGCAGCTGAGCCTGAGACCAAGAAGGAAGAGCCGGCTAAGCAGGAAGAGAAGAAGCCGGAGATCTTCGGAGGTGCTTCCACAGAGCTTCCTAAGGTCAAGATCGTCAAGTCTTATGCCAATTACAATGCCGCAGAGGTAATAGCAGAGGCATCAAGACAGGCAAGACAGGCTGCGGCAGGCAACCGTGATGCCAACAAGAAGCGCGGAGACGGCAGAAACTTCGGAAACAGACCACAGGGTCAGGGAAGACCTCAGGGTCAGAACGGAGATCGTGCTCAGGGCGGCTTCAGACAGAAGAACGGAGAAGGCAGCGGAAGAACATTTATAGTACGCGGCAATGCGGCTGACGGCGGAAGAGGCGGCAGACCGCAGCAGGGTCAGGGAGCAGCACCGGGCAGACGTCCTTCGGGCGGAGCAGGTATGAGCGCACCGGCATTTGACGGATCATCCAAGAACACCGGAAGAAACGGAAGAAATGCAGGCGGCAGAAATGACCACAGCAGAGACAGAAAGGACAAGTTTGTAGATAATCCGAACCTTAAGGCACCTAAGACAGGCAAGGGCGCTTTCATTAAGCCTGAGCCAAAGAAGGAAGCACCTGAGGACGAGATCAAGCAGATAGTTCTTCCGGAGACACTTACGATCAAGGAGCTTGCCGATAAGCTCAAGATGCAGCCGAGTGTCATCGTCAAGAAGCTGTTCCTTACAGGAAAGATGGTTACTCCTAATACCGAGCTCAGCTATGAGGAGGCAGAGGAGATAGCACTTGAGTATGATATCCTCTGTGAGAAGGAAGAGCAGGTTGATGTTATTGCAGAGATACTTAAGGAGGATGAGGAGAAAGAGTCAGATCTTAAGCCTCGTAATCCTGTTGTCTGCGTAATGGGACACGTTGACCACGGTAAGACTTCACTGCTTGATGCCATCAGAAATACAAGCGTTACAAGCCGAGAGGCAGGCGGAATCACTCAGCATATCGGAGCTTCGGTAGTAAGATCGGGTGACAGATACATCACCTTCCTTGATACACCTGGACACGAGGCATTTACATCAATGAGACTCCGCGGAGCACAGTCAACCGATATTGCAGTACTTGTAGTTGCTGCCGATGACGGAGTTAAGCCTCAGACTATAGAAGCTATCAGCCATGCCAAGGCGGCAGGCGTAGAGGTAGTCGTTGCCATCAATAAGATGGATAAGCCTACCGCTAATGTTGAACTCGTTAAGAGCCAGCTCACAGAGTACGGACTTATTGCCGAGGATTACGGCGGATCCACACCTATGGTTCCGGTATCGGCAAAGACAGGTGCGGGAATCCCGGATCTTCTTGACATGATACTTCTTGAGGCAGATGTGCTCGAGCTCAAGGCTAATCCGAACAGAAACGCAAGAGGTCTCGTTATCGAGGCTCAGCTTGATAAGGGACGCGGTCCTGTTGCAACCGTACTCGTTCAGAAGGGTACACTTAAGGTCGGAGACAATGTTGTTGCAGGTGCCTGCTACGGTAAGGTACGTGCTATGCTTGACGATAAGGGCAACCGTATCAAGAAGGCGGCACCGTCATATCCTGCAGAGATACTCGGACTTAACGACGTACCTAATGCCGGAGAGGTATTCATGGTATGTGCGGATGAGAAGGAAGCAAGAAGCATAGCAGAGACCTTCATCTCAGAGCAGAAGAAGCACATGCTTGAGGAGACCAAGCAGAAGATGAATCTTGACGACCTCTTTGATGAGATCAAGGCAGGAAATGTCAAGGAACTTCCGATCATCGTCAAGGCAGACGTACAGGGATCCGTTGAGGCTGTCAAGCAGTCTCTCGGCAAGCTCTCCAACGAGGAGGTTGCCGTTAAGGTCATCCATGCGGCAGCAGGTAATATCAATGAATCAGATGTTACACTTGCTTCTACAGCCAACGCTATCATCATCGGCTTCAATGTTAAGCCGGATGCTACAGCCAAGGCTACAGCAGAGCGCGAGAAGGTAGACATGAGACTCTATAAGGTCATCTATCAGGCTATCGAGGATCTTCAGGCAGCACTTACGGGTATGCTTGCACCTGTATATGAGGAGAAGTACACGGGACGTGCAGTCGTAAGACAGGTATTCAAGGCATCCAATGTCGGAAATATCGCAGGTTCCTATGTAACAGACGGTGTGATCGAGAGAGGCTCAAGAGCAAGACTTTATCGAGGAGACAAGATGATATTCGACGGAGATATCGCGTCGCTTAAGAGATTTAAGGATGAGGTCAAGGAGGTCAAGCTTGGCTTCGAGTGCGGTATCGTACTTGAGGACTTCTCGGATATCATGGTTGATGATACCATCGAGGTTTACAAGATGGTTCAGGTTCAAAGAGGCACGACAGCTGAATGAAAAAGGGAAGTATAAAGAATAACAGAATAAACGGAGAGGTATTGCGCGAGCTTTCATCTATCATCAGAGATGAAGTGAAGGATCCGCGCATAGATCCTCTGCTCACAGTAACAAGAGCAGAGGTGACACCTGATCTTCAGTTCTGCAAATGCTATGTGTCTTCACTCGGCAGCGACGAGATGCTTGAAGACAGCATTGAGGGACTTAAGAGTGCAGGCGGTTTTATCAGACGCGAGCTTGCTCACAGAGTGAATCTGCGCAAGACTCCCGAGCTGCAGTTTGTGGCAGACCGAAGCATGGAATATGCCATAGAGATGTCCAAGAAGATAGAGGAGCTTGCAAAGGCAGGAGGTATGCCTAAGGATGAGTCGGAGGAAGCCGAGGAGGAGCTGTAATACGAATATGGAGCTTTTGACAAAGGAAATATTCAACAACAGCATAAGAGAAGCAGGAAGCATTTGCATACTCGGACATGTAAGCCCTGACGGAGACTGTATAGGTTCAACGCTTGCGGTCTATAACTATATCAGGAACATGCGTGGTGAGGATGTAAGGATACAGGTTTATCTTGAGCCTATAAATGAGAAATTCCTCTTTCTTAAGGGCAGTGAGCTCATCAGTGATGATTCGGGAGACTGGAAGGACTACGAGCTTGCCATAGCCTGCGATACTGCGGATCTTAAGAGACTCGGCAGATTTGACAAGTATATTAACCGCGCCTCCAAGGCTATACTTATAGACCATCATTACACTAATGAGGGCTTCGGAGATTACGGCATAATAAGAGGAGATGCTTCATCTACCTGTGAAGTACTCTATGATCTGCTTGAAGAGGCATACATAGACAAGAATATCGCGGAATGCATATATACAGGTATCGTTCATGATACAGGTGTACTCAGATACAGCAATACCTCGAAGCATACCATGGATATTGCCGGAAGCTGCATGGCTTTTGGGATAGATTTCGGCAGGATAGTCGAGGAATCCTTCTTCGCAATGAGCTTTGCTCAGAAGAAGGTACTGGGCTATGTATTAAGCCATGCCGGACAGAGAGCCGGAGGCAGGATCGTCTATAGCTATATTGACATGGAGACAAGAAAGCAGCTTGATGCAGAGACCATGGATATGGACGGCATGATAGATCAGCTCCGCACCACAAGCGGTGCACTTGCGGCTGTATACATGTATGAGTCACCGGACAACAGAGTCAAGGTGAGTCTGCGTTCCAACTCCGATGCCGTAGATGTAAGCCGTATATGTCAGAAGCATGACGGAGGCGGCCATAAAAAGGCTGCGGGCTGTTTTATGTCACGTGATTTTGAAAAAAACATGGATGAGATCGAGGAAGATCTTGTCCGCCAGATGAATGATGCAGCAATTTCATAAATACAACGGTTTTTTAAACATATATAAGGAACAGGGATGGACCTCAATGGATGTATGCGCCAAGCTGCGCGGCATCCTCAAGGTCCGCAAGATTGGTCATGCAGGCACGCTCGATCCGATGGCGGAGGGCGTGCTTCCTGTTGCTGTCGGAAGAGCAACCAAGGACATAGACCATGTCGGAGCTCTGGTAAAGGAATATACAGCGGGAATGCTGCTCGGAACAGAGACGGATACCGAGGATATAACGGGAACAGTCCTTAAGAGCTATGAAGGCACTATGCCTGAGGCATCAGAGGTAATCTCGGCGATCATGAGCTTTGTCGGAAACTATGACCAGCTTACACCCATGTACAGTGCGCGTAAGGTCAACGGCAAGAAGCTCTACGAGTATGCCAGATCCGGCATAGAAGTCGAGCGTAAGTCAAAGCGTGTGGAGATATATGATATCAGGATAGACAGCATAGAGCTTCCGCATGTGACATTTACGGTACAATGCTCTCAGGGAACCTATATAAGGAGCCTTTGCCGCGATATCGGAGCCAAATTGGGCTGCGGAGCCTGCATGGACAAGCTTACACGCAACAAGGTCGGACGATTTGAGATAGAGGATGCTGTAAAGCTTGCGGATGTCGAAGCGGCAGAGCACAGTGAGGGCGGCATAGACAGTCTGCTCAGTATCAGTGCTCCTACAGCCGTGTCCATAGGTAAGTTTGACGGAACCCATATAGGACATCAGGCACTTCTTAAGGAGCTTCGCAAGAGGGCGGAGCGAGACAAGCTTCGCACACTTGTGGTAATACTTAAGTTCGGCAAGACCGGTGTTCTCTCTGATGAGGACAGAAAGCGCAAGCTCTACGAGCTTGGCATTGACTATGTCATTGAGCTTAAGTTTACCGAAGAGATGCGCAATATGACTGCTACGGATTTCCTTGAAAAGCTCCTTATCGGACGCTATAACATGAAAGCCATAGTAGCCGGCAAGGATGTGAGCTTCGGCAAGGGCAAGGAGGGCAATGCTGATTTCCTCAGGGCCAATTCCGATAAATACGGCTATTCCGTAGATCTTATCGACAAGATACTTACAGATGAGTGTGAGGAAGAAAGAGTAGATGCGGCTGAAGATACCGGCGATATTGCTTTTGACGGACAGGTCGTAAGCTCGACTCTGCTCAGAAAGCTTATATCAGAGGGTGATATGCTCCATGCGGCAGAGCTGCTCGGTGCGCCTTACAAGTTGTCCGGACCCGTGGTTCACGGCAAGGGCATAGGCAAGTCCGAGATGAAGTATCCGACTATGAATATCGAGGTGCCTGATGATCTCATACTTCCGCCTTACGGAGTATATGCGGTAAGAGCGTATATAGATGAGAGCCCGGCAAGGGGCAGAGGCAGCTCCAAAGCTGAGCCTGTGATAAGACAGGTAAACGGCATCGCAAACCTAGGTGAGAGACCGACTGTTCACGGAAGTGTAGAGGGCGGAACAAGACTCAGACTCGAGGTACATGCCTTCGGAGATATAGGAGACTGCTACGAAAAGCAGGTAAAGGTCGAGCTGCTCAAGTTCATCAGACCCGAGAGAAAGTTTGACAGCATCGCGGATCTGGTCGAGCAGATAAACGAGCACGACCTGCCCGAGACAATGGCCTTCTTTGAGGAGGAAGGCTGACAATTTCATAATTTTAAAAATCAATTTATACCCCATTATACCCTTTCATAATGAGTATAGTGGGGTATAGTCTTGTAAAGAAGCAAGCGAAGAAAAAATTGAGCCTCACAGTTACCAATACATACTTGTCATTTTACAAGTCGTATGGTATTATATCGTAGTTCGCCGTGACACGGTCTTTGGCATTCCTTGGCGGAGACTTTGTTGCAGGTAAGTATCAACGGATATTATCCGAATAGTTTAGTAAAGGAGAAACACAATGATTTCAAAAGAGAAGAAGACAGAGATTATCAACGCTTTCGGACGTAAGCCGGGAGACACAGGTTCACCGGAGGTTCAGATCGCTATCCTTACAGAGCGTATCAACGAGCTTACAGAGCACATCAAGCAGAATCCTAAGGATCACCACTCAAGAAAGGGACTTCTTATGATGGTAGGTCAGCGTCGTTCAATGCTTCAGTACTTCCAGAAGAAGAATCTTGAGGGTTACAGAGAGCTTATCAAGAAGCTTGGGATCCGTAAGTAATTACAAGAAAATATTTTGTACATCATGTACATATCAAAGATCGGGTCGTTTGGCTCGGTCTTTTTGGTTTAACATCTGCAAATTTATGGCTTACACACAGTCAGCATCTCAAAAACACAGTACCCATAAAACTTGTAAAAGAACAGGGAATCAGATATAAAAAAATCGAAAAGGATAGTTAGGACAAACGGAGAATGAAGGGAAAAAGAGTTATTGCAGGCATTCTGCTTGCCGGAATTTTAGCAATCATCCTGACAGGGTGTAAAAACACAGATAACACTAAAGAAGAAACCGAAAAGCCTGTTATTACCCTCGGCAGCGATAACTATCCACCATACAATTATCTGAATGAGGATGGAATTCCGATAGGAATCGATGTCGAACTGGCTACGGAAGCATTCAAAAGAATGGGATATCAGGTGGAGGTTGTCCAGATCAATTGGGAGAAGAAACAAGAACTGGTGGAGAGCGGAGAGATTGACTGTATCATGGGCTGCTTTTCCATGGAAGGACGCCTTGACGATTACAACTGGGCGGGACCATATATAGCAAGCCGTCAGGTGGTTGCTGTAAATGAGAACAGTGATATCTATAAGCTGAGTGACCTTGAGGGAAAGAACCTGGCTGTCCAGTCTACAACCAAACCGGAAGGTATCTTTCTGAACCGGACGGATGAGAGGATCCCAAAGCTGGGAAATCTGATCAGTCTTGGACATAGAGAGCTGATCTATACCTTTCTGGGGAAAGGTTATGTAGATGCGGTTGCCGCACATGAGGAATCAGTTGTCCGGTACATGAAGGATTATGATACAAGTTTCCGTATCCTGGAAGAACCTCTGATGATCACCGGAATAGGTGTCGCTTTTGCAAAAGATGATGACAGAGGAATCTGTGAGCAGATGGAACAGACACTGGAAGAGATGCGTCAGGATGGCACATCTCTGAAGATCATTGAAAGATATCTGGATGATCCGGAGAAGTACCTGGAGGTGGATGATCTTGGATATTAAGAGAAAGATAAAAGGAAACAGAATCAGGTTGCTTGGCGCTATGCTTGGAATCTGTGTGGCTGTAGTTTCTCTGTTTTATTTCTTTCACGCAGAAAAAGCGGAAGCAGAGAAAAGAATGGTGGAGATTGTAAATTATGTGAAAGTACAGTGTTCCACCTACACCCACTATAATGAATCTTCGGAATCCAAAAGTCTCCTCCGTGCCATTGAAAGTGCCAGACAGATGAGTACAAATATTCATACGGAAACAGAAAACGGCGGTCAGCTGAGCGAGGATTTCCTGAAAGAAAACCTGCAGACTCTCTGGGTGGATGGCATCATTGTGCTGGATAAAGATGGAAAGACGGACTGTGAATACAGCACGGATGAATCTCTGGCCAATGAGATTACGGAGTATCTGCAAAAAGATATCATCATGGATTTTACCGGATACGAAGAAAGAAGCTATTCGGAACGGTTTACAAGGGAAGACGGGGCACATATCGACATTGCAGCCTGTGCCAGAAAAGATGCACCGGGTATCGTGGCAATCTATTATTATACATCTCCTGAATTTGCCAGGAACTATACTCTGACGATACAGGGGCTTTTAAATGGCTATAGTACTCAGAAGGATGGAACAATTATTGTTGCAGACGAGGGAATCGTTGTTGCCAGCAATGATGAGAGCCTGCTGGGGGAGAATACGGCTGACAACGAAGTTGTTCAGGCAATGAAGAAGCATACAGACAGTCAGCACATTTACCATTTGAAAAATGAAGGAACCGGATGTTACGGAATCATGCTGAAGCAGCGTGATTATTATATCTATGCGTATCTTCAGGATACGGAAGTATTCCATAACCTTCTATTAAGTGTGATAAGCGTTATTTTTCTTTATTTCCTGATGTTTAGTATATTCTGGTTCTGGACATACAGAAACAATCTGGCGCACCGGAAACAGGAACAGGAAAAAGATGAAAAATATAAAGCAGAACTTCTGATAGCGGCAAAAAAGGCAGAAGCCGCCAATGAGGCAAAAACAGAGTTTCTCCAACGAATGAGTCATGATATACGTACTCCGATCAATGGAATCTGCGGCTTGGTCAATATGGCAGACCATTATGCAGATGATATGGAGAAACAGACGGAATATAGGACAAAAATTAAAGAGGCATCAAATCTGTTACTGGAACTGGTAAACGATGTTCTGGATATGAGTAAGCTTGAGGCCGATGAAGTTGTTCTGGAAGAGGTTCCGTTTAATTTGAGCAAAATATTTGAGGAAGTGCTTGTTGTGATCGAACAGATTGCAGCTGAACAGAATATCCGGATCGTGTGGGAGAAAAAAGAAATCACACATCGCGATTTAATTGGAAGTCCGGGGTATGTGAAACGTGTGATGATGAATATTCTGTCGAATGCTGTGAAATATAACAGAGCAAACGGACAGATATATATCAGCTGCAGGGAGCTTCCATCAGAACAGTCTGAAATGACGACAATGGAATTTGTCTGCCGGGATACAGGGATCGGAATGACTGAGGAGTTCCAGAAATATATTTTTGAACCATTTGCACAGGAAAAAACAGGAAGCCGCACAAAATTTGCAGGAACAGGCCTGGGGATGGCGATTGCAAAGAATCTGATCGAGAAAATGGGCGGAACCATAAGCTTTGAAAGTGAAAAAGGTGTAGGGACTACATTTGTGATCAGGGTTCCGTTTAAAATAGATCCGAATGCGGATAAACGTGAAGAAAAGGCAGATGTAGCGGAAAAATCTATAAAGGGGCTGCATATTCTTTTGGCAGAGGATAATGAGCTGAATATGGAAATTGCTGAATTTGTGCTTCGGAATGAAGGTGCCGATGTGACAAAGGCATGGAACGGTCAGGAAGCTGTTGAGCTGTTCAGAAATAGTGAAGCAGGTGAATTTGATGTCATTCTTATGGATATCATGATGCCGGTCATGGATGGCTATGAAGCTACGAATATGATCAGGTCTTTGAACAGAGAGGATGCAAAGACAGTACCGATCATTGCAATGACTGCAAATGCGTTCACGGAGGACAGAATAAAATCAAAAGAAGCCGGGATGGATGAACATGTTGCTAAGCCTGTTGATGTGGAATCACTGGTAAAAATAATTCATAAATTAGTGGGATGATGAAAAAAATATTGATAAAAGACAGAAATACCGAGAGTAGATGATGCGGAATTCATTCCCATCCTCCTTAAGTGTCTGAAAGAACTATAGAGTGTATGGAGTCAAATCCATATGCTCTTTTTCTTTTTAATCTCATGACGGTATACCGGTCAATCTCGTGACACGTAAGAAGACCGGTCCGGAGTCAATATAGGCAGTCAACAACGATATAACTTCCTCTGTTAACGACTGTTAAGATGGCGTTAAAGAAATACAATCCTTATTACATATTTCAATCTCGGGTGCTATAATTCAGAATCAGTTCATTGTAAATCGATATTTTAGCCAAAAGATCAAAAAAAGTTTTGGTGAATTTTAAAAAGAAGATGCTATACGCATCCGATCATGCTACACGTAACTGATATTTGAAAAAATATCGGTTCGTTTTATGTTTAGGGTAAAGAATGCAAACCAAGGATTACAGATTAGGAATAGATATAGGCTCAACAACCGTTAAGACTGCGATAATCGACGAGGATAATAAGGTACTTTTCTCGGATTATCAGAGACATTTTGCCAATATACAGGAGACTCTGTCGGAGCTTCTTGCAAAGGCAAAGGAAAAACTCGGAGACATAGCTCTCAGAGGTGCGGTTACGGGATCAGGCGGACTTACGCTGGCCAAGCACATAGGACTCCCGTTCGTACAGGAGGTCGTTGCCGTATCTACTGTTCTTACCGCACGTTCTCCGGAGTGTGATGTTGCCATTGAGCTCGGAGGAGAGGATGCCAAGATAATCTATTTCTCAAACGGTATAGATCAGCGTATGAACGGTATCTGTGCCGGAGGAACAGGCTCTTTTATAGACCAGATGGCTGCACTTTTGCAGACCGATGCGGCAGGCCTCAATAAATATGCCGAAAACTATAAGTCCATCTATCCGATAGCAGCGCGCTGCGGAGTATTTGCAAAATCAGACATTCAGCCTCTTATCAATGAGGGCGCCACAAAGGAAGACCTTGCGGCATCAATATTTCAGGCTGTAGTTAATCAGACTATATCCGGACTTGCCTGCGGCAAGCCTATTCGCGGACATGTTGCCTTCCTCGGAGGACCGCTTCATTTCCTTCCCGAGCTTAAAAATGCTTTCATCCGTACACTTAAGCTTGATGATGAGCATATAATCGCTCCGGAAGACTCACATCTGTATGCTGCAATGGGTTCCGCTATGTGCATTCCGGCTCCGGGGCAGAAGAGCATATATAAGGGAACAGAGACAGCTCCGGTATTTAACATTTCCGATATGTGTACCAAGCTTGCCACACGCATAAGCATGGACACGGAGATCAAGCGTCTCGAGCCGCTCTTTAAGGATGAGGCAGATTACAAGGAGTTCGTTGACGAGCATGCCAAGGCAAATGTCAAGACCGCAGATCTGGCAAGCTATACCGGAAATGTATACCTCGGAATAGATGCCGGCTCTACCACTACCAAGCTTGCGCTTGTAGGAGAAGACGGCTCATTACTGTACAAATTTTATTCAAATAATAACGGTTCGCCGCTGGATACGGCTATAAGGAGCTTCAAGGAGATCAAGGCGCTTCTTCCGGAAACAGCGCATATTGCCTATTCCTGCTCTACGGGTTACGGAGAGCAGCTCTTAAAGTCCGCCTTTAAGCTTGATGAGGGAGAGGTTGAGACCATAGCCCATTATTATGCGGCATCCTTCTTTGATAAGGACGTAGACTGCATACTTGATATCGGCGGACAGGATATGAAATGTATCCGCATCAAGGACGGTACCGTGGATTCTGTACAGCTTAACGAGGCGTGCTCCTCGGGCTGCGGATCATTTATAGAGCAGTTTGCAAAGTCTCTTAATTTCAGCGTAGAGGATTTCGCCAAGGAGGCTTTGTTTGCCAAGCAGCCTACCGACCTCGGAACCCGCTGCACGGTATTCATGAATTCCAATGTCAAGCAGGCGCAGAAGGAGGGAGCTTCGGTTGCGGAGATCTCAGCCGGCCTTGCTTATTCGGTTATTAAAAATGCGCTCTATAAGGTCATCAAGATAAGTGATGCCAGAGACCTCGGACACAATATCGTTACTCAAGGCGGTACCTTCTATAACGATGCCGTGCTCCGCGCTTTCGAAAAGACAGCGGACTGTCACGCAACACGTCCGGATATCGCCGGAATCATGGGTGCCTTCGGAGCCGCTCTTATAGCAAGGGAGCGTTACGGCTTTAAGCTGCAGTCATCCTGTGATGAGGATGAAGTTGTCAGCAGTATGCTTGGCATAGATGAGATAATCAATTTCTCATACAAGACATCAATGTCACGCTGTCAGGGCTGCAACAACCACTGTGTGCTCACTATCAATCATTTCGCAGACGGACGCAGATACATTTCCGGAAACCGCTGTGAGAAGGGGCTCGGCGTTGAAAAAGCTGCGGGTGAAGAGATACCGAACATGTTCAAGTACAAGCTATCTCGTATGTTCGGCTATCGTTCTCTTCCTGAAAATGAAGCAAAGCGCGGTGTCGTAGGTATACCGAGAGTCCTCAATATGTATGAAAACTTCCCGTTCTGGGCAGTTTTCTTCCGTGAGCTTTCCTACAGAGTAGTACTTAGTCCGCTCAGCAGCAGACAGATATACGAGCTCGGCATGGAGACTATCCCGTCAGAGTCTGAGTGTTATCCTGCCAAGATGTCGCACGGACATATAGAGTGGCTTATAGATAAGGGAGTGAAGTTTATATTCTATCCATGCATCCCTTATGAGCGAAATGAGAGCCCTAACGCCGGCAATCATTACAATTGCCCTATAGTTACCTCTTATCCGGAAAATATTAAGAACAATATCGAGCTCAAGGAAAGAAACATTGAGTTCATGTGTCCTTTCCTGCCGTTTACCGATAAGGAAGCACTTACCGAATCACTGATCAAGGCCTTCAGGCCTAAATTTACAGAGACTGTAAATGCATACGGCGAGGAGACAGAGCCTATAACAAAGGAAGAGATAGAGCGTGCGGCTTCTATTGCATGGGATGAGCTTATCAAGGCCAAGACAGATACCGAGGCCAAGGGCGAAGAGATACTTAAGTGGATGGAGGATACAGGCCACAGAGGCATAGTGCTTGCCGGAAGACCTTATCATATAGACCCTGAGATCAACCACGGTATTGCCGATATGATAACAAGCTACGGCTTTGCTGTGCTTACTGAGGATTCGGTGAGCCATCTATGTGATGTTGACAGACCGACTATCGTCACGGATCAGTGGATGTATCACACCAGATTGTACAGAGCCGCAAGCTATGTCAAGACAAGAGACGATCTGGATCTGGTTCAGCTTAATTCCTTCGGATGCGGACTGGATGCGGTTACTACAGATCAGGTAAATGATATACTGACAGGCTCCGACAAGATATATACCGTCCTCAAGATAGATGAGGTCAACAACTTAGGAGCTGCCCGTATACGTATACGTTCACTTATCGCAGCCATAAAAGTGCGTGAGATGAAGAATATCAAACGCCACGAACACTCATCTGCGTACAAGAGAGTCGTATTCGGAAAGGATATGAAGGACTACACCATACTTTGTCCTCAGATGTCTCCGATACATTTTGATCTGCTTGAGCCTGCCTTCAGGAGCCACGGCTACAATATAGTCGTACTGAAGAATGATAACCGCAATGCGGTGGATATGGGACTTAAGTATGTAAATAACGATGCCTGCTATCCTTCACTTATCGTTATCGGTCAGATCATGGATGCACTGCTCTCCGGAAAGTACGACCTCAGCAGAACAGCTGTTATAATGTCACAGACAGGAGGCGGCTGCAGAGCCTCCAACTATATAGGCTTCATAAGACGTGCACTTAAAAAGGCCGGAATACCGGATATCCCGGTAATTTCCATCAATGCCAATGGTATGGAGACCAATCCGGGCTTCAAGATAACACCGGGACTTGCTTTTAAGGCAATGCAGGCTCTTGTATACGGTGATGTATTCATGCGTGTACTCTATGCCACAAGACCATATGAGAAGGTTCCGGGAAGTGCCGATGCCCTGCATGAGAAGTGGAAGAAGAAGGCGATAGAGAACCTTGCACGCAAGACCCCGTCAAGTGCAGAGTTCAACAGAAATATACGCGATATAATCAAGGAATTCGACGAGCTTCCGAGAACAGACGAAAAGAAGCCGAGAGTAGGCGTAGTAGGAGAGATACTTGTCAAGTTCTCACCGCTTGCCAACAACAATATCGTTGAGCTTCTAGAGTCGGAGGGAGCAGAGGCTGTGATGCCTGACCTCATGGATTTCCTGCTGTATTGCTTCTACAACAGTACATTTAAATGGAAATATCTCGGAGGCAAGAAGTCTGTTGTCAGTATGTCAAATCTCGCCATAACATTTATGGAGAGCTTCAGACGTAAGGCAGTAGCGGAGCTTAAGAAGTCCAAGCACTTCGGACCACCGTCTGATATAAGAGAGACGGCAGCGAAGGCCAAGCAGTTCCTTTCACTCGGCAACCAGACCGGAGAGGGCTGGTTCCTTACAGGAGAGATGCTTGAGCTTATACATGAAAATGTACCTAATATCGTCTGTGTGCAGCCTTTCGGCTGTCTGCCTAACCATATAGTGGGCAAGGGCGTTATCAAGGAGCTTAGAAATGCTTATCCGGATGCCAATATCATAGCGGTAGACTATGATCCGGGCGCATCCGAGGTCAACCAGCTCAACCGTATCAAGCTTATGCTTGCGACGGCACAGAAGGCACTGCTTAACGAAGAGGACAAGCACGGGCATGCCGGGAATACTTGCATTATTCCGGAACCGCCGGAAGCGGCACCACCGGAGAACATTTCAGCCAAAACATTGGCAGATATGGATCGCGCAGTAATGAACATTAAGGGTGGTAAGGCTTCTCAGTCTATCAAGCTGTCAGATATTTAAAAAGCAAGGTATATTGAATTAGATAGAAAGCAGTTAGTCTGTGAAAATCAGGCCGACTGCTTTTTGCGTTGCGCCCGGCACCGCACGTTTCTAACCGGGTTATTGAAACCGCCGTGTACCAAACGGTACGTCACGGTGCTGTGAGAGGACAGCGGTTAGTCACTGCCTCCTGCTCGATTGAAAAATAGCGATAGTTTTTCAAATAAGTAATGAAATATCTAAGTGTCGTTCATACTTAAGACATAAAGTTCTGATATTCTGCACAAGATTTGGTATACTTTTTTAGAAGAGACAGCAGATAAGTATTTACAGGCGTTTGATACGAATCGTATCGAGACTTGAGCAGCCTGCAAATGTGTAACAGATATTCGGTTAGAGATGAGCAAAGTGTTCGGAGGCAGCAGGATGAAGACAGGAATAGTACTTGAGGGCGGAGCTATGCGCGGCATGTTTACCGCAGGCATACTTGATGTCTGGATGGAGCAGGGGATAGGTTTTGATACGGCGGTTGGCGTATCTGCAGGTGCGACCTTCGGAATAAATCTCAAGTCACATCAGATCGGCAGGACACTTCGATATAATAAGAAGTATTGCAAGGATAAGCGTTACGGCGGTCTGTGGTCACTGATCAAGACAGGAGACATTTACAATGCCAAGTTTGATTATGACGATATTCCGAACAGACTTGATCCATATGATGTTGCGGCACACAGAGACAATTCCATGGACTTTTGGGTAGTGACCACGGACGTTGATACGGGGCTTCCGGTATATAAGAGACTGGATAAAGGAGACGGAGCGGATATCACCTGGCTCAGAGCTTCCGCATCTATGCCGGGAGTATCCAATGTTGTGCATTGCACCGGAGAGGCATACGAGGGCAAGGTTCCGTTTATCGAAGCGGAGCCTGCAAAGAAAGGCAGATACATCAAGCTCCAAAGACCGGTGTATGCAGGGGATAAGGCTCGTACAGATCAGAATATTAAGGAGTATGAGGAAGGAAGCAGCACAGATAATGCCGACATTAAGCTTGAAGCGGATCGTTTATTAACGGAGAGCGGATATAATAAGATGGATTGTGACGGACACGGCTTCCTTGACGGAGGCATGTCTGATTCGGTACCGATAAAGTTTATCGAAGACCTGGGCTGTGATAAAATAGTGGTCATATGCACTCAGCCCTACGGCTATCGCAAGAAGAAAAACGGCATGATGCCGATACTGAAGCAGCTGTTAAAATCTTATCCGGAGCTTATAAATACAATGTCACACAGACATTTAATGTATAATGCAACTATGGAGTATCTGGACAGCTGTGCGGAGCGTGAGCCCGACAGGATAAGAGTGATACGCCCCGAGGCTGCACTTAATATCAAAAAGGTAGTACATGATCCAAAGGAAATACAGCGTGTCTATGACATAGGCTATGCGGAAGGAATGAAGAGAGTCGGAGAGATACGCCGATTCCTTGACAAATGATAAATTCGGAGGAAGTTTAATGGATTCAAATTTTTTCAACAAAATGAAGTTTAAGTATCAGCGCTTCGCTATACCTAATCTTGCGGTTTATGCCAGCGTGTGCTTTGCAATCGGATATCTGCTTATAAGCACGGATGTCGGTGCGGGATTTTATCTCAGATATCTCGCTTTTTCTCCGAGACAGGTGCTTCACGGACAGATATGGAGGATATTTACAGCCATACTTTATCCGCCTTCATTGGGAGGAGGCGTATTGGGAGCCGTACTTGGCATACTGATCTATTACAGCTTTGCTTCTAATGTTGAAGCAATGATGGGAAACTTTGAGTATAATGTCTATTTCTTCGGAAGCATTTTAATAGGAGAGATAGGCTCGATAGTCTATTATCTTATAAGCGGGGTTAATTTTCCTTATCTGCCGCTTTATACTCATTTTGCGGTATTTATGGCGCTGGCGATAATGTATTCGGACGCAACGGTGCTGTTTATGTTCCTGATCCCGATAAAGATCAAGTATTTTGCACTCTTTGAGGTAGCTATTTACATATATAACTTTATTGTAGGGCCTCTCTATACAAAGATCGCTATTATTGCTGCATTTATCCCTATCATCATTTTCTATAATATGACGAGCAGATCAAGAGGCGGAAGCGGCAATATTTTTAAGGATATCAAGCGCAGTATAGATAATAAGAAACGCCGCAGGGAATGGGAGAGCAACTGGAGATAAATGAACATTTGCATAAAGCAAGTGTAATATGCGCCAATTCGATAAGCGGAAATTCGGTTTATTTTGTCCTTTTTGTGTATTGTCTTATGCCGGGAAAGAGTATAATATGTAAACTCGTGTAAAAAAATTACATAAGGTATAAGGGTGTGTAATTAATGACTGAAACAGACAGAATAAGTGAATTTATCGAATATATAAGTGCAACGGGTGTGTCGGACAATACCAAGCAGGCATATGAAAGAGACCTGCGTATTGCCAAACGTTATCTTGATGATAACGGAGTGTGTGAGCTTGCTGATATAGGCTCGGCAGATCTTATGCAGTATATAGAGTATATACTTGATCAGGGGAGATCGGCAGCCACAGTATCAAGAAATATTGCTTCAATGAGGCGTTTTTTTGCGTTCACACATAGCAGAGGCTATACTTTCTCAGATCCTTCGGAGCTGCTCAAGGCTCCGAAGGTGATCAGGAAGACACCGGATATATTGTCAGAGAAAGATATACGCAGGCTTATCGGAACCGTTGATCAGGAGTCGATAAAGGGCATAAGAGACAGGGCTATACTTGAGCTTCTTGCGGGAACGGGTATCTCGGTAAGTGAGATACTGGCTCTTGATATGGAGGATGTTGATCTAAGGACACGTATGATGTTCCTTGGTGATGAAAAGCGCATGATAGAGCTTAGTAAGAAGCTTTGTGATATTCTCAAGAAGTATATGAATGTCAGACATAAGCTTGCGGCAGATGCAGCTGAGTGTGAGGCATTTTTCTTAAGCTGTGCAGGCGGACGCATGTCCAGACAGGGACTTTGGAAGCTCATACATCTGTGCGGAAAGAATGCAGGTATCGAGAATATGACACCTAAGATCCTTCGTCACAGCTTTGCAGTAGCGGCACTTAAGCATGGCAAGGATGTGAGCACGGTGCAGAAGATGCTTGGACATACAAGCCGTACTGGTACCATGGAGTACCGCTCACTTGCGGATGAGCTGTAATATATGGGCTTAGATTATTTGTTTTACGGAAAATGCATCCTTTGAAAAAAGTACGCTTTGCCGGATGTGCACTTGCGTGAATGAGAAAATTGTCGCAAGAGACCGTGCCCGCAGAGAGTGCAGCAAGGCACAGGTTATATTAATTAAAAGTCAGAAAAACCTCAGGACCGACCTCCAATCGTCAGATTCTTTGTCTGATGAGAGGAGGCCGGTTCTGTTTTCACGTTTTATGTTTTGTTTAAGCAAATGTGATTATGAGCAGTAAGCTGACACGCTTTATTTTCACACTTGTCTACAGCTATATTGACATGATATGTCTTGAATCTGTAAGCTGTCGATTTATAATGTGACAGCTATATTGCAGAATGGTTTAGTACTTGTGGATTTCATCCTCGTCTGACTCTCCGGTCTTGTCGAGTGTTTTGATGATAACGTGATAAGGCTCAGAGCCTTCGACATCAACCTCTATCCTGTCACCGACACTGTGACCCATAAGCGCCATGCCAAGAGGAGATTCGTTTGAGATAAGGCCTTTTCTGGAATCCGAGCGTATGGAGGTTACGATACGGTAGGTCTCTGTCTCATCATCCTCCTCAAAATATACTTCTACTGTATTGTTGATACCTATCTTACTGTCATTGTCCTCTTCCTCGACAACAGTGGCAAATCTCAGCAGCTTCTCAAGATATCGGATACGGCTGTTATTTTGATTGTTGTCACGCTTGGCACAGTGATATTCGAAATTCTCCGACAAGTCGCCGAGAGCGCGGGCTTCCTTGAGAGCCTTAAGAGCCGCAGGGCGAACTGTCATCCTTCTGTATTCTATTTCATCCTCGATCCTCTTGATATCTGCTCTTGTGAGCTGTTCGGAACCGTTGATACTCATTATTAAGCACTCCTTTGCAATAAATAATTACCACTCATTATATTCTAAGGCGCCGAAAATGCAAGTAAGCTCTATGCACTGTCCGCCGGTACTCAGCCGCTGCTATTTAGTTCGGTATTATTTTACGTAAATGCGCAAGTGGCAGAGTATCTGAATACTTATGCATTTTGAATATCAAAAAGCAGGCTGCATTTACATAAAACCGGACAAACAAGTGTCATGACATATGCCCGTTTGCTGTTGATTGACATAGAAAAAATATGAGCATATAATGGAAATTCACGGAGGAAACGTTATGAATAATACTGCAAATTTGTCCGGCGAACGAAATCTCACCCTGCTCACGGATCTCTATGAGCTTACCATGATGCAGGGATATTATAAACGTAAGGATAAAAACGTTGATGTAATATTTGATGCCTTTTATCGCATGAATCCCGACGGAAACGGATATTCGATAAGCTGCGGACTTGAGCAGTTGATCGAGCTTATCGAGAACTTCAAATTTAACGAAGACGATATCGCTTATCTGGATTCGCTCGGCATTTTCGAGGAGGACTTCCTTAATTACCTCAGAGAGTTTAAGTTTACGGGTGATATATATGCCATTCCTGAGGGAAATGTCATGTTCCCGAGGGAGCCGGTAGTCAAGGTCAAGGCACCTATCATGCAGGCTCAGCTTATTGAGACTGCGCTTCTTAATATTATCAATCATCAGTCGCTTATAGCTACCAAGGCGGCACGTGTGGTACATGCAGCCAACGGTGACGGTGTAATGGAGTTCGGACTTCGCAGAGCACAGGGTCCGGATGCCGGCATTTACGGTGCGAGAGCGGCTGTTATAGCTGGCTGCGTCGGCACTTCCAATGTACTGGCAGGCAAGATGTTTGACATTCCGGTAATGGGTACGCATGCTCACAGCTGGATCATGTCCTTTGACAGCGAGCTTGAGGCATTCAGGACCTATGCCAAGCTTTATCCGGATGCCTGCCTGCTGCTTGTGGATACCTATGATACTCTTAAGTCGGGTATACCTAATGCAATCAAGGTATTTAAGGAGATGAGAGAAGCAGGTATCAAATCCAAGAAATACGGTATACGTATGGATTCGGGAGACCTTGCATACCTTTCCAAGCAGGCCAAGAAGATGCTTGATGCGGAAGGCTTTACGGATGCGGTAATATCTGCATCCAACGATCTTGATGAGTTCCTGATCCAGTCACTCAAGGCTCAGGGCGCAACCATCAACAGCTGGGGAGTGGGAACAAATCTTATTACTTCCAAGGACACACCTGCATTCGGAGGTGTATATAAGCTTGCGGCTATCGAGGATCCTGAAACCGGTGTGATGATACCTAAGATCAAGATATCGGAGAACACCGAGAAGATCACAAATCCGGGAGATAAAGTCATATATCGTATATACGGCAAGGATACCGGCAAGATCATTGCAGATCTCATTGCGCTCAGTGATGAGCATTTTGATGAAAATGATGAGCTCATACTGTTTGATCCTATCGAGACCTGGAAGAAGACCAGACTTTGCGGAGGAAGCTACACCATTAAGCCTTTGCTTGTACATGTATTTGAGAAAGGTAAATGCATCTACAACAACAGACCTTCGGTGAAGGAGCTTCAGGAGGTATGCAGGAAGGATCTTGAGACTCTCTGGGATGAGTCAAAGCGTCTTGTCAATCCGCATACCGTGCATGTGGATCTCAGTCAGAAGCTCTATGATCTTAAGCAGGAGCTTTTGGACAAATACAGAGGATAAGTTAAGGAAATAAAATAATAGTGGATTTTTTTAAAAAGAATTTCAGCGGGCTTCTGCTGTGCTTATGCATAGCAGTACCCGCATGGATACTCGGGAAAATGTTTCCGGTCGTAGGCGGAGCTGTCATATCTATCATAGCCGGAATGATAATTACAATGTTTTGCAAGGAAAAGGGCAAGGCAGCGCCCGGAATCAAGTGGACTTCCAAATACATACTTCAGGCAGCCGTGGTACTTCTCGGCTTCGGAATGAATCTCGGAGTTATATTTGAGACAGGCAAGCAGTCGCTCCCCATTATCATATGCACTATAACGACTTCACTTGCTATAGCCTGGATATGCAGAAAAGCATTAAAGGTATCGGCTAACTCAGCTATACTTGTCGGAGTCGGTTCATCCATATGCGGTGGTTCGGCTATAGCGGCAACCGCACCTGTTATTGAGGCAGATGATAACGAAGTGGCTCAGGCTATATCAGTCATATTTTTCTTTAATGTACTTGCGGCGATATTTTTCCCGATACTTGGCAATGCCATAGGCTTTGATACGACGCACGGAGATGCTTTCGGAATATTTGCCGGAACAGCCATCAATGATACCTCCTCTGTCACCGCGGCGGCAGCTACCTGGGACAGCATGTGGGATCTTGGAAGCGAGACCTTAAATAAGGCTGTTACGGTCAAGCTTACAAGGACTCTCGCTATAATTCCGATTACGCTAGTCTTGTCAATTATAAGGGCAAGGAGTGCGGCAAAGGAAGGCAGGAAATCAGCGGAATTCAGTTTAAAGAGAGCATTTCCTATGTTCATACTGTACTTTATCATAGCTGCAGTCATTACTACCGTATGTGTGAATATGGGAGTTGAAGCATCTGTGTTCGGACCGCTCAAGCAGCTTTCAAAGTTCTTTATAGTTATGGCAATGGCTGCGATAGGCTTAAACAGCAATATCGTTCATCTCATCAAGACCGGAGGAAAACCGCTTATCGTCGGAGCTTCCTGCTGGATAGGAATAACTATAATCAGTTTAATAATGCAGCATGTGATGAATATCTGGTAAAGGCGGGAGCCTTTACCTTTTTTAATATCATTATACTTTGCTGACAAAACTTAAATAATAAAACATCCCGCAGAGTATAAAGCAATCGGTATTATGCAGTAAATGATAAAAAAATACTTCCCCTCAAGATTGAGGGGAAGCGAAGTTGAATAGTCGAAGCTTATCTTTTAAATATCAGTGTCCATATTCCTCATATAATGCCTTGAATGCAGGCATTGAGTCCTCGATGGTCTTGCGGGATACGCAGTAGGAGATGCGTACATATCCCGGTATGCCGAAATCATCACTCGGAACAAGTAAGAGCTCGTGAGTTTTCGCTTTGTTGCTGAAAGTTTTGGCATCGGGTTCAAGTGATTTAAGGAATAAGTAAAATGCTCCCTGAGGCTCTATATAATCGTAGCCTATTTCCTTCAGACCTTCGCAGAGTATATTGCGGTTTGTCTCATATTCGCTTATATCCGAGGTCTGTCCTATGCAGCGCTCAATGACTCTCTGGAAGAGGCTCGGCGGATTGACGAAACCTAGTGAACGTCCGCTGCCCATTACCGAGGCATAGACATTTGCGGCATACTGCATACGAGAGTTGACAACTATATATCCTATACGCTCTCCGGGTACAGACAGGGATTTGCTGAAGGAGTAGCACATAATGGAATCATCATAATATTTGAGCGGACAAGGCACGCTTATGCCGCCGTAAACTATCTCTCTGTACGGCTCATCACTGATAAGGTACAGAGTTTCTCCTGTCTTTTCTTCGTGCTCCTTAAGTGCCTCGGACAGAGCCTTGATGTTATCCTCGCTGTATACTGCTCCGGACGGATTGTTAGGCGAGTTGATGATAACTGCCTTGGTCCTGTCACTCAGGGCGGCCTTAAGATTGTCAATGTCTATCTGAAGATCATCCTTAGGCTGAACTACGACAAGCTTTCCGCCTGCGCCCTCGGTAAATACTCTGTACTCCGGGAAGAATGGAGCAATTACTATAACCTCGTCACCCGGGAGAAGTATAGCATTAAGACTGACTGTAAGACTTGCTGCGGCACCGCAGGTAACATACATAAGCTCAGGCTTGGCAGCTATATCAAAACGCTTGTTAAGGTCTTCGGCGAGCTTCTGTCTGAGAGACATAAGACCTGCTGCGGTAGTATATCCGTGAAGTGCTATACTGTCTCCTTTTATGAGCTCTGCAATGGCTTCATTAACACAATCGGGAGCGGGAACGCTCGGATTACCTATACTAAAGTCAAATACCTTGTCTGCACCTATCTCGGCCTTTCTGGCTGCACCGTATTCAGCAAGCTCTCTGATGCAGCTTCGGCTCAATCCCCATGCAAGTTGTTTTTCCGGCAACATATATAATTCCTCCCTGATTTGAAATATCATTATACTCTGAATTCCTGAAATATCTCTTTAACAATTTAAAGCATAAATGATAATAACACAGTCAGATACTATTGTCATTACTGTGATACAAATAAGTACAAGCAGCAGAAATGCTATATTTATTTACAGCAGTCCTGCGAGGAAATCTGCAACAGTTTTGTGACCCTCCGCAGAGAAATGATCTCCGTCGGGAGCAAGCTCAATGTCTATCTGTCCGAGATCAGTGTAATCAATAGAGAGCTCCTTGCACATAAGCTTATAGAGCAGTCCGCAGCGGCGAAGCTCTGTGACCTGACGTTCATCAGACCAGGGACCGACCTTGGTCTGTGCCGGACCGAGTATGCGTATCTTAACACTTCCGTCCATTACGGCAGGATGCCAGAGAAGTTCGAGCAGAAGATTCTTCATTCGCTCTGTAACACGTTCAGCGGTAAAGCCGTAATTCATCTGCATGTCGTTGGCACCTAAGAGTATCCAAAGCTCTATAGGCTTGGTGTATTTTCCATTACTGACATCATCAAGTATATCCGTAACTTCCTTGATCTCGGCTTCCGTGTGAGGTATCTGTCTGCCGTTTAAGCCGACATTTACGGTAGTACAGCCTGTTTCGGCGGCGAGTATGTCTACCCAGCGTTCCTTGGCAGGGTATCTGCCACCCGATATAGGCTCATAGCCCCAGGTGTTTGAATCTCCGAAACATATAACAGTAGTATTATTCATGATCATCCTCCGTTTTTTATGCCTTGCGCTTTTCTCGCCTTAGGAGCAGCGACTCGGCTCTGCGTTTTTTCATATATTCAATGATATCCGCAAGCTCATCATTGTACTCGCGGTGATTAATGTTAGGGAAGGCACGGAGCAAACGGCCGTAGCTGTAATGGCGGTGTTCGGCAAGCTGAAGGCGAAGCATATTGAACTCATCCTCAAGCTCGGATTTTGCAAGCGCAGACTGCACACGGCCCTCCTGTATCTTTACACCGGCGTCGAGACTGCGCTGGGCTATTTTTTCGGTGAGATCGTCACTAAAGCCACGCATCTCGGCACCGAGACGGTTAAGTCTCTTAAGCTTGGTATTAAGCTTGGCGATAGTGAGCACGGTGATGATGCAGTCGGCAACAAACAGCGCATAACATACGGCAACAAATACATAACCAAGCGGTCTGTCCATGATATAAACATTCAGTTCTACGACAGGATGAACGATAAGCACCGCAAACAGTATACAAAATCCCCATGCTAGTGAAAAACGTGCGCAGATGTATCCGCCGAGATTGAAGGGCTCGTTGCTGTAATCCCACCATCGCATATGAAAGAGTTTATACAGAACAAAGCCTCCGACAAGTTCAATAAGCGTCGCAAAGGCTGTTCCGCATATAAAAAGCAGAAAAAGATGATGCTTCAGCGGCGACAACAAGACAATTACGGATAGCATTCCGATTCCGTAAATGGGGCAGACCGGACCGTTTAAGAAGCCGCGGTTTACGATAGTACCCTTGCAGAGAGCGTGGAATGCGACCTCAAGCACCCATCCTAAAAATGAATATAATAAAAAATATGCCGTCAGATAATAAAAATGCTGTATACTCATTTACAGTATAACCTCTTAAAATATTTTTGCGATTAATCGTGCTTTGTATAGAAGCAGTATTGATCTGCCATAAGGCTTCGAATCAAGGAGTCAGTATAAAAGACGAATAATCAACAATTTTCTTATATAACATAAAGTTTATTTTAACATGAAAACTGCTGCAATAATCTGTGAATTTAATCCTTTTCATAACGGCCATGCGTATCTGATGAAGACACTTCGCGAAAAATATGACGTGGATCGTATAATAGCCATAATGAGCGGCAACTACGTTCAGCGCGGAGAGCCCGCGGTATTTGACAAACACTTAAGAGCAGAATCGGCGCTCATAGGGGATAGGGATAGCGGATATGCCGATCTTGTCATAGAGCTTCCGACTTTATTTTCTTCGGCATCTGCAAGAGAATTTGCGCGTGCCGGAGTTATAACTGCCGTAAATACAGGTATTGTCGATATATTGGCATTCGGTGTTGAGGAAAATGTCTCACTGTCCGATATTATTGCTCAGGCTGAGCTTAGCGACAGACTTGAGACGGATCCGGAAGCACAGCTCAAGATAAAAGAGCTTATCGGACAGGGTTTTAGCTATCCGGAGGCAGTAAGCAGATATATCGAAGCTGTGATGCGCAAATCGGAACATTGGACATTAGCTTCACAGGATGCCGCTGGTGATGAAGGCTCAGCGTGCAATGCAGAAAGCCTTAAGTTCATGCAGAATAGTGAAGCTGTGAGTGTGTCTGCCGAATCTATGTATGCCGCCAACAACATACTTGCAGTTGAGTATATAAAGGCACTCAACTGCTTTGATACCGAGCACAAGATACAGCCTTTAGCAATACAAAGGGTCGGTGACGGATTCAATGCGGCTGAAGCCAAGGATGAAAAGTATTGCTCTGCTACAGCTATAAGAGCCGAACTTGCGAAGCATTCGGTATACGGAAGTAAGCTTTATACCGAAAATGCTTCGGAAAGAGACAAGGAAAAAAGCTTGTACGGCAGCAGAAAAGTGAAAACGGAAGTTGATGCGGAACGCCCGGCGAGTATCGAAGCCGGACGATCGGAGCTTAACGGATTTTTGGATAATTACGCACCAAATATCGGAGAGCTGATATTAAAGTACGAGGCAAAGCCGGTGAAACCGGATATACTGAGTGACCTGCTTAATAAGGAACTGCTGACTGCAAAATACAGGGGAGGAGAGCTTGAGCGCTGTCTTGATGTGTCAAAGGAGATAGCCGACAGACTTATCAAAAGGGCAGATATTCCGCTTGGCTTCACGGAACGTATCAGAGATACCAAGACAAGACAGTACACCTATACGCGTATATCCAGAAGTCTGCTGCATATAGCACTCGGTATCACCGATGCCGAGATGGAAAATGCCAAGGCGGACGGCTACATTAAGTACCTGAGGATACTCGGCTTCAGGCGTGATTCGTCAGAACTTATGAAGGAACTTAAAAATAACGCAAGGCTTCCTATAGTTACCAAGATAGCGGACAATAAGGAGCTTATGAAGGATGAGATATATTACAGTGGGATATATTATGCTTTGACCGGAGCCAAGAGCGAGTATGAACGCTCCCCGATAATAGTGGATTAAGAGTCGGGATATACGAAATCCGGCACAAACATCTCGAAGCTGTTTAACAGCTCCCCGATGTTTACAGGGCGAGGCTTTTTAAGCATCGTCCCGTAAATAAGACACACAAGTGAATTTGCCCGTAAACGGTCAATTCGCTTATGTGTCTTATTTTGTGCCGAATTTCCACAAAAGCCGTACGATTACATAAGAAATTTATAGTGATTTTTACTATAATCTGATTGTTTAAAAGAGATATTGTGACTATAATATTTTGTGCGGATATATTTAATAAGCATAATCGGTCACGGATTTTTCCGGGTGCTTTACCTTATGCCTGATCTGCAATATTTTCGTAACAACGAGAGTGTGTTTCAACACAGTCTTGTGTGGACGCACTTGATCTGCGGTTTATATTTTTGCATATTTGGGGGTAATTGAATATGGCAAAGAAAAAAATGACTGTCCTTGATTTTCAGAAGTTTAAGGATGAGGGTAAAAAATTCAGTTTTGTAACAGCTTATGATTATACAACAGCTTCTATAATCAATGACAGTGATGTTGAGGTCATACTTGTCGGTGATTCACTCGGCATGATCATGCTGGGTTATGATTCGACTGTTCCGGTAACACTTGAGGATGTTATTCATCATGCAAAGCCTGTAGTTAAGGGTGCACCGGACACATTTATAATCGGAGATATGCCTTTCGGAACATATAATGTAAGTATTGAGGATGCTATCCGTAATGCCAACAAGCTTGTTAAGGAGACAGGTGTTGACTGTATCAAGCTTGAGGGCGGTGTTGAGATGGCTGATACCATCAGGGCCTTGGTTAAGGCAGGCATCAATGTTATGGGACATATCGGCATGACTCCGCAGACAGCTACCTCATTCGGTGGCTTTAAGGTTCAGGGCGGAACACCTGAGTCCGCAAGAAAGCTTATCGAGGATGCCAAGGCATTGCAGGAGGCAGGAGCATTCTCTATCGTAGTTGAGTGTGTACCTAGTGTTGTAGCCGAGGCTATGCAGAAGGAGGTCAGAGTGCCTATACTCGGTATCGGAGCAGGTCCTCATGTAGACTGCCAGGTGCTTGTTACTCAGGATCTTCTCGGTATGTACGGTGACTTCAAGCCTAAATTCGTTAAACACTTTGCAAATATCAGAGAAGAGATGGTCAAGGGACTTAACCTCTTCCATGAGGAATCAGCAAGCGGAGCATTCCCGACACCTGAGTACAGCTTCAATAAGGCTGTCGAGATACCTTCGGTATACGGACCGGGAGATACATCAAAGTAAATGAAGATAGGATTTTTAGGCTGCGGTGCAATAGGCAGCATATATTCGGGATATATGAGCAGGGTACACGATGTATATATCGTGGATACTGCACAGAAAATAGTTGATGAAGTAAGTGAGCACGGCATTCTCATAGATGAATGTGTTCCGGGACACGGAAGCGGCGAGACCGTATGCTTCAGACCGAAGCTTATAACAACGGATCCAAAGGCAGTCGGAGAGGTAGATATACTTATAGTCTTTGTAAGATATATGTTCCTTGAGGCGGCCTGCCGCAATGCTCTTCCTATGATAGGCAAGAATACTGTTGTAATGACTCTGCAGAACGGAATCGGAAACTATGATGAGATCGCCAAGGTCGTTCCCGAGGAGCAGATCGTTATCGGCAACACCACTCATGCATCAACAGGTATAGGACCGGGGCACGTAAGACACGCCGGTACGGGTGTGACCAATATAGGCACCATCAAGGCAGATATGGCAAAGGCAAAGCTTTGTGCCAAGGCTCTGGAAGAGGCAGGCTTTGAGGTATCGGTCAAGGATGATGTTATGGCAGTCATCTGGCACAAGGTGTTTGTAAATGTTGCGATCAATGCGATAACAGCTCTGCTTGAGCAGGAAAACGGATTTATTGCAGATAATAAATATGCACATGAAGCAGCAAGACTCCTTGTATCCGAGGCTGTTGATGTTGCAATGGCCGGAGGCTGTAAGTTTGATAAGGAAGCAGAGATAGAAAATGCATTTAATGTAGCGCTTGCCACCGCGACCAATAAGTCATCGACCTTACAGGACATCTTATCCAAGAAGCAGACCGAGATACTTATTATCAACGGTGCCGTAAGCAAGACGGGAAGAGAGCATAATATCCCTACTCCTTATAATGATCTTATCGTTCAGCTTGTATCGGCTAAACAATCGGTATATCTGGGCAGATAAGCACTGCACAAAATTTGATGCATATTTATGCTTGACAATAGGATTGAGCGGAATATAATAAAAAACAAGTTTTACCAAAGTGCAGGGAGTTTTTTAAACAATGTCATTTAACTGTTTAAACAATGTCATTATCGTCGTGAAGGGGATCGTGATCGAGACCCTTAATTTCTGATACCCGGGAAACGGCGAAAAGCACTTTGAGTTGCAGATTTTTTTAGACCTCGTTTCCCAACGGGGTCTTTTCTTTTATGAAGAGGAGGATTTGAAAAATGGAGATCAAAATCACAAAGAATCCGAATCCGGGTCAGAAGCCTCAGGATGAGTCGAAGCTTGGTTTCGGAAAGGTATTTACAGATCATATGTTTTTATATGACTGGAACGACAAGGAAGGCTGGCATGATGCAAGAATAGTTCCTTTCGGAGATCTTGTGCTTCATCCTGCATCAACTGTTTTCCATTATGCACTTGAGGTATTTGAGGGACTTAAGGCATATCGCACGGCATCGGGTGATGTTCAGCTCTTCAGACCTGAGGAGAACGCAAAGCGTATGTTCAATTCCGCAGAGCGTATCGGACTTCCGCCGGTTCCTGTAGATGATTTTGTAGAGGCAGTCAAGACACTTATCTCTGTAGATAAGGACTGGTGTCCGCATAGTGACGGATGCTCACTCTACATCAGACCGTTCCTCTTCGGAACAGACCCGAGCGTAGGTCTTCACACACTGCACTCAGCTCAGTTCTGCATCATTGTTGCTCCTTCGGGTGCATACTATGCAAACGGTATCAATCCGGTCAATATCATGATCGAGACTCATGATGTACGTGCGGTAAGAGGCGGTACAGGTTATACAAAGTGCGGAGGAAACTATGCCGCAGCTCAGAGAGCTACAGTTGAGGCAGAGAAGAAGGGCTTCAATCAGGTACTTTGGCTTGACGGTGTACACCAGAAGTATATCGAAGAGGTCGGCGCTATGAACATCATGTTCAAGATAGACGGCAAGATCGTTACTCCTAGTATCGCAGAGAAGACCGTTCTTCCGGGAATCACACGTATGAGCATGCTTCAGGTACTCAGAGACAAGGGCTATGAGGTCGAGGAGCGTAAGATCAGCGTTGACGAAGTAACAGAGGCCTGCAAGGCAGGTAAGCTTGAGGAGGCCTGGGGAACAGGTACGGCAGCAGTCGTTTCTCCTGTAGGCGAGCTTCAGATTGAGGGCGTTGATTATGTTATCAACGGCGGTAAGATCGGTGAGACAACACAGATGCTCTATGATACACTTACTGGCATTCAGTGGGGCAAGCTACCGGATACTTACGGCTGGACTGTTAAGGTTGACTGATAAGTATATAAAGACTCATGTTTTCGTTAATTACGGAGACATGGGTCTTTGTTTTTAATTTTGCACTTTAAATGATTAAAATGTTTTTGCCTGATATCCGTAAACGTGGTATGATAAAATAAATTTTCTTTAGTACTTTTGGGCTTTGCGGCCCGAAGCACTAAACATTTTCAGTATGTATGATAAGGACGGTTGACATCGTTACTTACGGGATCGGAGGAGATATGGATAAGATAATCATTACGGTAGTCGGTAAGGATACCATAGGTATCATTGCTAAGGTATGCAGCTATCTGTCTGACAATAAGATCAATATACTTGATATTACTCAGACTATAGTCGGAGGATATTTCAACATGATGCTTATCGGCGATATTGCGGCCTGCGATAAGGAATTCGGTATTGTTGCCGATGAACTCAAGGATCTCGGAGAGGATATCGGTGTGCGTATACTTGCTCAGAAGGAAGAGATATTCACAAAGATGCATCGTATCTGATCGGCTGTTTGGGATAATTTGATAAATTTGTCGTGACTGTTCCGGATAAAAGTGATGATCCGGCTTTGCATTTTTATTAATGAGGCTGAGCATCCAAAGTATGAACGGTTACAGGTTTTGTATGGGTCAGGGAATAAAATATGATAAATATCAGCGAGGTTCGTGAGACCAATAATATGATAGAACAGGATCTGCTTGATGTACGTACCATCACGCTTGGCATCAGCCTGCTTGACTGCGTGGATTCGGATCTTGAGAAGCTGAACAAAAACATTTACAACAAGATAACAAGACTGGGCAAGGATCTGGTCAAGACCGGGGAGGAGATATCCAAGGATTTCGGAATCCCTATCGTCAATAAGAGAGTTTCCGTTACTCCTATTGCTTTGGTAGGCGGTAATGCCTGCAAGACTCCTGAGGATTTCGTTAGCATAGCAAAGACTCTTGATAAGGCGGCTAAGGCTATCGGCATCAATTTCCTCGGCGGATATTCCGCTCTTGTCAATAAGGGTATGACTAAGGCTGAGAGACTTCTTATCGAGTCTATCCCTCAGGCCCTTGCAGAGACGGATTTCGTATGTTCTTCTGTAAATGTCGGTTCGACAAAGACGGGCATAGATATGGATGCTGTTCGTCTCATGGGTGATGTTATCAAGAAGACCGCCGAGCTTACGGCTAAGGATGATTCCATCGGTTGTGCAAAGCTTGTAGTATTCTGTAATGCGCCTGATGACAATCCTTTCATGGCAGGTGCTTTCCATGGCGTGACTGAGGGAGATGCGGTCATCAATGTCGGAGTCAGTGGACCGGGAGTAGTCAAGACTGCACTTTCCAAGATAAGAGGAGAGAGCTTTGAGGTACTTTGCGAGACTATCAAGAAGACTGCATTTAAGGTAACCAGAGTTGGACAGCTCGTTGCCAAGGAGGCTGCCGCAAGACTGGATGTGCCTTTTGGTATAGTGGATCTTTCACTTGCTCCTACACCGGCTATCGGAGATTCCGTTGCCGAGATACTTGAGGAGATGGGACTTGAGCGCACAGGTGCTCCGGGAACTACGGCTGCACTTGCTATACTTAATGATCAGGTCAAGAAGGGCGGAGTTATGGCTTCCTCTTATGTAGGAGGACTTTCGGGCGCGTTCATCCCTGTCAGCGAGGATCAGAGCATGATAGATGCGGTTGAGGCAGGAGCACTCAGCATTGAGAAGCTTGAGGCTATGACCTGTGTATGCTCTGTAGGACTTGATATGATAGCGATCCCGGGCAATACATCTGCGGCAACTATTGCGGGTATCATCGCAGATGAGGCTGCCATAGGCATGATCAATCAGAAGACTACGGCAGTCAGAGTTATTCCCGTAGTCGGCAAGGGAATCGGTGATAATGCGGTATTCGGAGGACTTTTGGGTTATGCACCTATTATGAAGGTAAATGAGTTCTCATGTGATGATTTTGTAAACAGGGCAGGACGTATACCTGCACCTATCCACAGCTTCAAGAACTGATGTGGATACCAAGTCTGTTGCATTTACATAAGGTAAGGTCGTGGCAGAAGTTAATAATATAAAAGGAATAATATTTTTTGATCTTGACGGCACCTTATTGGATAACCATTCCGATAAGGTGCCTCAGTCTGCTCTTAAGGCAATTGATAAGCTTAAAGATGGCAGATATAAGGTGGCTCTGTCTACCGGCAGAGACATGGATACTCATTACAGCAGCAGATATATGTCTGTGGTCAATCCCGATGCTGTCATACACCTTAACGGCAACAAGATAAGCGCGGAAGGAAGACTCTTGTTCAGGCATATAGTAGATGTGGCTTTGCTTAGAGAGATATATGATTTCTGTAAGCCTAATGATATATGTGTGGGATGTTCTGTAGGAAGTGAGGATTTCTATATAAATCCCGCAAAGAAGATCAAGGCCGATATGGCTTACAACAGCTTCCTCAAGAGAAATTTCGTGCCCTTCGAGGAGATATTTGACAGAGGTGTCGAGGTGTCGGCATTGTCATTTGCCGGAGACATCAATACGGAAGGAAAGGTATTTGAGAGGAGATTTCCGAATCTCAGACTGTTCTCCTTCAGTGACGGTCAGGGAGCGGATATAGTTGAGGCAGGCTTTACAAAAGCCGAGGGCATGCTTAAGCTTTGCGACTATTACGGTGTAGCTTATGACAATACCTTTGCCTTCGGAGATTCGCAAAATGACATTGCGATACTTGAACAGGCGGGAATAGGCATCGCTATGGGAAATGCCGATCCTCTTGCAAAAGCCGCTGCGGATTATGTTACCGATAATATAGATGAGGACGGAGTATACAAGGCCTGCCTCAGATTCAGACTGATATAATACATTTCAAATCAAAGGATAAAGATGAGAAAACAGATAACGGAATTAAGAGAAAAAATGAAGGAGCTTGGGATCGATGTTTACATCGTTTCCGATAAGGATGAGCATTTGAGTGAGTACACTGATGCTCATTTTTGCGCTTTGGAGGAGTTTTCGGGCTTTACCGGAGGAGACGGTACACTTGCGGTAAGCATGAATAATGCCGCACTTTGGACCGACGGCAGATATTTTACTCAGGCCGAGGATGAGCTTAAATGCAGCGGAATCGAGCTTATGCGTATGGGAGTTGCAGGAACAGTTCCATTACTTAAATGGATAATGGATGAGCTTCCTCAGCAGGGAACGCTCGGTTTTGACGGAAAATGCGTATCGTATTTTGACGGTTGTACTTATCTGAGAGCACTGAGTCACGGAGCAAAGTCAATAACGGATAAGGATGTATGCGGACTTTGCTGGAAGGACAGACCCGAGGAGACTGTGACTAAGGTATGGCTATTGGATGAGATGTATTGCGGAAAGCCTGCTTCGGTAAAGCTTGCCGAGCTGAAAGCTCAGATGGCCGCAGTGGGAGCCAAGACTCATGTACTTGCCACACTTGACGATATTGCATGGCTGCTTAACTTAAGAGCCTCAGACATAGAGTGCAATCCGGTTTTTTCTGCATATATGATAGTAACGGCAGAAAGTTCCGTGCTGTATTCGGATGCAAGACATTTCGATAAGGAGATACTTTATTATCTCAGTATGTTGGGTGTAGAGCTCAAGGATAAGGATGCTGTCTTTGTAGACATTACCGAGGTGGCTTCGCCTGTGCTTATAGACAGAAAACGTTCCAGCTATGAGCTTTGCAACAGTATTCCGGCTGGCTCACATCTTATAGACCGCATGAATCCGGAGATGACGGCAAAATGCATAAAGAATGACATAGAGCGTAAAAATATACGCATAGCTCAGCATAAGGACAGCCTTGCGGTCACAAGGTATATGCACTGGTTTAAGACTGTCGTCCTTCCGGCAACAGCTGCACTCAAGCCGGGGGAAGGTTCAGGATATACCGAGTGGAGTACAGCCGAAAAGCTGCATGAACTGAGAGCCGCCGATAAGCATTTTCTGGATGAAAGCTTCCATACCATATCTGCTTACGGTGCAAATGCCGCAATGGCGCACTATATGCCGTCTGAGTCAAGACCTGTTGCAATAGAACCTCACGGCCTTTATCTGGTGGATTCCGGAGGACATTATTATGAGGGTACTACGGATGTGACAAGAACCTGGAGCTGCGGAGAACTTGATAATGAGGAGAAAACTGCTGTTACCCTGTCGGTTATCGCAAATCTCAGACTTGCCGATGCAAGATTTCTCGAGGGCTGCTCCGGAATAGCACTTGATTATGCCGCAAGGGAGCCTTTTTGGAGAAGAGGCATGAACTTTAATCACGGAACCGGTCACGGTGTCGGACATGTGCTTAATGTACACGAGGGACCTACAGGCATTCGTTACAAGGCGGGAACGATAGAAGGCGCCTATCCTATGCTTGATGGTATGTATGTATCGGATGAGCCGGGATATTACGAAGCCGGAAAGTATGGTGTCCGTATAGAAAACATGCTGCTCGTGCAGAAGGACTTAAGCAATGAATACGGCAATTTCTGCAGCTTCGAGACCTGTACTTTTGTTCCTATGGATAAGGGATGTATAGACATTTCCCTTATGAATGATGAGGATATCAGACTGTACAATGCCTATCAGCAGAGAGTGTATGATGAGCTTGGTCCGGATATGGATGAGGCTGAGCGTGCATGGCTGAAGGAAGCCTGTGAGCCTCTATGCAGAGTTTGATCTGATCTCTTTTTATTCCAAAGGAAATTGCGCCCTATGAAAAAACTTTTACAGGTATTTTAAAGAGCAAGAGAAAGCATTTTTGTGCATTTTGGGTCAGTTTGGTTCTAACTGCGGTACATATACTCGAAGTGTTTCTCTCAGCATTGATTTTTGGTAGTATATATTTATAAGGCATATCGATAAGACTTAATGACAGCATCGCCGTGCCGATAAGGGTGAAATAAAGTAAGTGTATAGTCATAATACGGGAGGTACCTTAATGAATAAGGAATGTATGGAGAAGGGGCCGATAACGGAGGAACTTCTTACAAGGATGAACGGATGGTGGAGAGCAGCCAATTATCTGTCTGCGGGACAGTTGTATCTGCTTGAAAATCCGCTGCTCAGGAAGCCTCTCACCAAAGAGATGATAAAGAAGAAGATAGTCGGTCATTGGGGCACGGTTCCGGGACAGAACTTCGTATTTGTACATCTTAACAGAGTGATCAAGAAATACGATCTTGATGTTATACTTTTGTCGGGTCCGGGACACGGAGGCAATTTCTATATTGCAAATGAATATCTTGACGGCACATATTCAGAGACTTATCCGAATATATCTCAGGATGAGGCCGGAATGGCAAAGCTTTTCAAGCAGTTTTCATTTCCGGGAGGAGTTGCATCACATTGCGCTCCGGAGATCCCGGGTTCAATCAATGAGGGAGGCGAGTTAGGCTACGGCGTGGCTCATGCCTTCGGCGCTGTATTTGACAATCCGGATCTTATAGCGGCTGTTACAGTAGGAGACGGCGAGGCAGAGACCGGACCGCTTGCAACCTCATGGCAGAGCAACAAGTTTCTCAATCCTATAGGGGACGGAGCCGTACTTCCGATATTGCACCTTAACGGATATAAGATCGCCAATCCGACAATATTTGCAAGAATGTCGCATGAAGAGATAGTATCCTTCTTCCACGGTTGCGGATGGGAGCCTTATTTCGTAGAGGGTGACGATCCTATGAGCATGCACCGCAAGATGGCTGAGACCATGGATACGGTCATCGAGAAGATAAGAGCCATCCAGAAGCATGCGAGAGAAAATAACGATCCGACAAGACCTGTATGGCCTATGATAGTACTTCGTACACCTAAGGGATGGACAGGTCCCAAGGAGGTGGACGGTAAGAAGATAGAGGGATATTTCCTTGCGCATCAGGTGCCTGTGTCAATGGAGAAACCGGAGCATCTTGAGATACTTGAAAAGTGGCTTAAGAGCTATCATGCAGAGGAGCTTTTTGATGACAAGGGAAGACTTGTTCCTGAGATAGCAGAGCTTTCACCGGAGGGCAATGCCCGTATAGGCAAGAATCCGCATGCAAACGGAGGCTTGCTGCTTAGAGACTTAAGACTCCCGGATTTCAGGGATTACGGCATAGATGTCAAGGAGCACGGCGCCGTGGAAGGACAGGATATGTCCGAGCTTGGCAAGTACGTCCGTGATATATTTAAGCTTAACGAAGAATCCAAAAACTTCCGTATCTTCGGACCAGATGAGACTAATTCCAACAGACTTAATGCCGTATTCGAGGTAGAGAACAGGACCTGGGAGTCGGAGCAACTCGATACAGATGATCATCTTGCATTTGACGGAAGAGTAATGGATTCCATGCTCTCTGAACATATGTGCGAGGGCTGGCTTGAGGGATATCTGCTTACAGGAAGACACGGTTTCTTCGCAACCTACGAGGCATTTGCACGTATCATCGATTCCATGGCTGCACAGCATGCCAAGTGGCTCAAGATATGCAGAGATCTTCCGTGGAGAGAGCGTATAGCATCACTCAACCTGATCATGTCATCAACTGTATGGCAGCAGGATCATAACGGCTTCACTCATCAGGATCCGGGCTTCATGGATCATATCGCCAACAAGAAGGCAGATGTTGTAAGACTCTATCTTCCGCCGGATGCCAACTGCCTGCTCTCTACCTTTGACCATTGTATCAAGAGCCGTGATTATGTAAATGTCATAATCGCCAGCAAGCATCCGCGTCCGCAGTGGCTCAGCATGCCTGAGGCTGTTAAGCACTGCACGGAAGGTATAGGCATATGGGACTGGGCAGGAAACGATAAGGGAGAAGAGCCTGATATAGTATTTGCCTGTGCCGGAGAGACACCTACACTCGAGGCACTTGCTGCCGTTTCGATACTTAATAAGGAGCTTCCGGAGATCAAGATCAGATTTATCAATGTAGTGGATCTCTTCAAGCTTCAGCCTGCCAGCGAGCATCCGCACGGACTTACGGATGCGGAGTACGATCTTTTGTTTACAAAGGATAAGCCTGTAATATTCAATTTCCACGGATATGCAAGCCTTGTGCATGAGCTTACCTACAGAAGACACAATAACCGCCTTATGCATGTAAGAGGCTACAAGGAAGAGGGCACGATCACGACTCCGTTTGATGTTCGTGTACAGAATTCCATAGACAGATTCCATCTCGTAATAGAGGCACTTAAGTATCTTCCGCAGTTAGGCAACAGAGGAGCCTATCTTTATCAGCTCATGAATGATAAACTGATAGAACATAAGCAGTATATCCATGAGTACGGAGTGGATCTTCCTGAGGTTGCAAACTGGATCTGGGGTGAATAATGTCTGAGGAAAAAAGCAAAAAGGAAATATGGTCTATGAATGAGCGCCGTGAGTGGTGGGAGAGATATAAGGAGACTGTAAATAAAGCCGGGGATCAGGCTGTATTCGGAAACGGATGCGGCAGCTCCTTGGGAGCTTCGTCTTATTATACGGGTTCAGGTATACAGCTTGGCTCCGGCATGGCATTGACTGGCTCAGGTGAGGTTTTGATGGGCTCTTTCAGCTTAGGCTCTTACAATTTAAGTTCCTTTAACTTGAGTTCATACGGCTTAGGCTCGTATCAAGTCGGTTCTTTCGGTCTGGGTTCATATGCTTACGGTTCCTTCGGAAGCGGATTCGGATCGGGAACATTTACATATGGGTTTGATCTTACAAAGCTGGGCTACGGGCTGGAACTTATATAATTATGAACGCTTTTCATTCCTTCTGGTCTGAGCCTAATAAGATCAAAAATAACGGAGAGATAAGACTCCCGGACTATGAACAGCTGACAGCTGTATTGTCAGCACTTAAATGGAGACAGTATAACGGCAATATCCGTATGATTACCGACAGCTGCGGAAGAGAGTATCTCGAGGATATCGGACTTACATGGATATGGAACGACATTGATACCGAGCTTGATTCGTTATCCGGCACTGTGGATCCTTTTTTGTTCTGGGCAGCAGGCAAGCTTTGGGCACTCAGGACTATGCCTGCCCCCTGCGTTATGCTTGATACTGACATGATAATATGGGAAAATGTCGATACTCTTATCGCCGGATATGATGTCACGGCCGCCCATCCAGAAGACTTAAATCCAAATGTTTATCCCGAAGTTTCAAGCTTCACCTTTAATGGGAACTACAGTATTCCGGAAGAATGGGATCTTAGCCTTAGGGCTGCAAATACGGCATTTTTGTGTATTAAGGATGAGGAACTTAAATCATATTACACAGCTTCGGTTATGGAATTTTCGAAGCATCTTGCGGAGGGTTGTACGGATCCGGTCAAGAGTATGTGCTTTGCCGAACAACGTATACTGCCTATGTGCACCGCTGTAAAACATAAGAGACTCGGATATCTCTTTGATACAGCTGAGGTATACAGTCAGTCTGTGGCAACTCATACCTGGGGCTTTAAGCGTGTGCTGGAGCTTGATGAGAATGCGAGAGAGCAGCTTTGTATGCGTATGATAAAACGCATATATGAGGATTTTCCGGAGTATGCGGATAAGCTTCAAAACTGCCGTGATCTGATAAAATATCTCGACAAGTACAATAAGTCGAAAAAAGTGCTTGCACAGAATGAAAAATAATGATAATATACTAACGCTGTCTGAGTGATTCACACAGACAGCAAATAGGGGCATCATCCAATGGTAGGATACCGGTCTCCAAAACCGTCAATCTGGGTTCGAGTCCTAGTACCCCTGTCAGAAATTCATACCTATAGAGAGTGCGTGAGAGACAAGCTCGTTGACCGCACAGCAACCGCTCTGAGGAGTAAGGTGCTAAAGCTTGGTTGATGGGTTCAGATATCGTTTACTTACCCCGACGCCAAAGCGCCGGGGTTTTTTCTTTTCTGCACAGGTATTTTTAAATTCATAGGAAATTACGTCCAATGAATCTAAAAAACTCTCTTTTAATGAGTTTTTGTACATAAAAAAGGGAAGTTCATGCTGAGGCATGATAGTTATATAAACCTTTAAATATTTTTATTTGATTATTTCAGGAGAAATGATGAACAGAAGATTTTTTACATCTGAATCGGTAACGGAAGGACATCCGGATAAGGTCTGCGATCAGATCTCGGATGCTATCCTTGACGCTATCCTTGCAAAAGATCCGGAGGCGCATGTTGCCTGCGAGACATTTACAACAACAGGTACTGTTATCTGCATGGGAGAGATAAGCACCTCAGCTTATGTAGATGTACAGAGCATCGCAAGAAATGTAGTTAACGAGATAGGCTACAACAGAGATGATATGGGCTTTAACGGTAATTCCATAGGAGTTATGTCTGCCATTCACGAGCAGTCACCGGATATTGCCATGGGCGTCAACGAGTCACTTGAGTACAAGGACGGCGAGACCGACGAGGCTAACTTAAGAGGAGCAGGAGATCAGGGTATGATGTTCGGATTTGCCTGCAATGAGACCGAGGAGTATATGCCGCTTGCAACAACTCTTGCACATAAGCTTGCAATGAGACTTGCAGAAGTAAGAAAGAATGGTAGCTTTGATTATCTCAGACCTGACGGTAAGACTCAGGTTACAGTAGAGTATATCGATGAGAAGCCTGCACGTGTAGATGCTGTCGTTCTCTCAACACAGCATTCTGCAGATATCAGCCTTGATGTTCTCAGAAAGGATATGGTCGAGGAAGTTATCAGGAAGATCATTCCTGCCGAGCTTATCGACGATGAGACAAAGTTCTATATCAATCCTACAGGCCGTTTCGTAATCGGAGGACCGGAGGGAGATACAGGTCTTACAGGAAGAAAGATCATCGTTGATACCTATGGCGGAGCTGCAAGACACGGCGGCGGAGCATTCAGCGGCAAGGACCCGACAAAGGTTGACCGTTCGGCTGCTTATGCTCTCAGACATATAGCTAAAAATATAGTTGCTGCAGGCTTTGCCGATAAGTGCGAGATACAGGCTGCATATGCTATCGGTGTTGCCAAGCCGGTATCGATAATGGTTGATACCTTCGGCACAGGCAAGTATACTAACAATCAGATAGAGGATG
>CAKRTC010000010.1 GCA_934402055.1 uncultured Lachnospiraceae bacterium
AAAAGAAAGACTAAGAGTTTTTATGATATGCACCCAGAATCCTAGACATTTTGATTTATAAAGGGTCTTTAAAGTTGTGTGGGGTCTGTTAATGGGGGGGGCTGTCGTTGGGGCGACGAAAAATTTCAAAGGTTAGGGGGCTGATGCACGGTGCATCGGCCCTTTTATAATACTCTGATTAAGAAAGTTTCCGGCAGAAAGGATATCAAGCAATCTGCATACAGGACCTGTCGGATGTGTACGGCCGCATTCCCATGCCTCAACGGTCTTTTTTGATACTCCGAGATAATTGGCAAAGACAGACTGAGTCATGCCTGCTTTTGTGCGTATGTCTTTGATTTCATGACTATTATATTCTGTAACGGGGACTATTATGTATGGGACAGATTTGGCTTTTCCGTTTCCTTTTTCAAAATCGATTGCTTCCTGCAGACCTTCCTTCAGCTCGTTAAATAACGAATTCATAGCACTACCTGCCTTTCCTGTTTATTCCGGGTTCGTCCTTGAGCGTTTTTACCGGTTTTTAATACATATGAAATTTATCATAGGCGCATATTAAAAACAATATAGTACTTGCCATAATCTCAGCCTTATGCCATGGTAAGAAGAGGGAGACAGAGACTTGGCATACAGTGAACTTGTGAAAAACTTTGAGCGCATACGTGAATATATGAGGGAGTTCTATGTCTACGGTTTTAAGAGCCGCGACGAGTACTCTCTGAAAAGTGCGCGCAGTTATGATAACGAGCGGCGCCGTATTGAAAGCTGGCTCGGTGACTATATGTCATTCCGTCATACAGACTCCGGTAAAAATGTGTTTATCTCTGTTGACAGCAGGGATATAGATAGTAATCCCTTATACAATGCATTAAAGGCAAAAAGCTTTACGGATAATGATATCGTCTTATTCTTCTTTGTAATCGATCTCCTTGCGGACGGAACGCCGAGAACGGCGGCAGTTATCAATGATGCGATTACAGATATTTATCTTGCCCGTATCAAAAAGGATGCGGAATTTGATCTGTCTACACTTCGAAAGAAGCTGAAAGAGTTTGAGCAGCTTGGCATAATAAAGAGTAAGAAGAACGGAAATAAGCAGGAGTACACATGCATAGTTGATAATGATTTGGAAGCTGTTCTTGAGACTGTTTTAATGCCTGCGATTGAATTCTATTCGGAAGAAGCACCACTCGGTGTTATCGGTTCATTTATACAGGACCGCCGCACAGGAACGCATGATAACAGTATCAACGAAGGGACGTGCTTTTTACATAAGCATCATTACATCTTAGCTGCAATTGACAGTGAGATAATGTTTCAGCTTGTGAGGGCACTCAGGGAACACAGAGCATTGAAACTCAGTGCTGTCAGCCGTCGCGGGTATGACACTATTCGTGATGTATGTCCGATCAAAATATATGCAAGTACTCAGCAGGGGCGTTATTATCTGCTTGGTTATAACTATAAACATGGCACTTTTCATTTTGTCCGTATTGACAGTATCCGTTCTGTTGAGATTCTCCATGTTGAGCCAAACTTTGAACGTTATCAGGCAATGTACTTGGAGTTTCGAAAAAATTTGTGGGGTGTGTCAACCAATCGCCACAATGATAAAGAACACATCGAGATGGATATTGTTGTCGAAAGCGGTGAACAATATATATTAGACCGACTGGAACGGGAAAAAAGATGTGGAAGCGTATTGCGAGTAAATGAAAGCTGCTGGCGATATACGGCAGATGTCTATGATGCATTAGAGATGCTTCCGTGGATCAGAACATTTACAGGCAGGATCAGCAGACTGGTATGTTCAAATGAGGCTGTAGCAGAACGGTTTTATGAGGAGCTCGCAGAGATGCGTAAGATGTACGGAGGGGATGGTCATGCTTTTTCATGAGATATATGGTACTTATTTCCGTACGCTTGCAAGGATACTGAATGAGGCCGGAAATAAAGGTATTACCGGACAGGATATCAGGCGGATCGTAGCACAGGAGGCATTTGCAGAGAGTGTGACGGTCATTCCGGACAAGCTTGCGGACGATTCATGGCCGGTGCTTGTCAGGGAAGAAAATGCAGATATATTTACATCTCTTCTACAGAATCAGTTCAAAAGGCCGCTGACGCTTATTGAAAAGCAGTGGCTGAAGGCGATACTGTCAGATAGGCGCTTCAGACTATTTCTCTATAAGGATGATGAGAAAGTCTGGGAAGAATCGTTGAGAAGTTCGCTTACAGATATACCGGCATTGTTTGATGTGAATGATTTCATCTATTATGACCGATACACGGATGGAGATGATTATGAGGATCCTGACTATATAGCGAATTTTCATAAGATCATAAAGGCAATGGATGAAAAGAGGATGTTGTTTATAAAGTATACCGGAGCTCGTGGAAAGGAACACGGAGGACTTTATTATCCATTCAGAATAGAGTATTCCTCAAAGGATGATAAGTTCCGTATGCTCTGTCGTTCCCGTATTGGTAAGCCGTATACGATCAATATCTCGAGGATCAATTATTGCGAAGTTAAAAGGGAGGCAAAGTCGGAAGAAAGAGAAATGCCAAGCAGTGATGATACAGCAGTTGTGGAACTTTTGCTCATAGATGAAAGGAATGCTCTCGAGAGAGCTATGCTGGCGTTTTCAGACCTGCAAAAGGAAACAGAAAAGATCGATGATCGGAATTATAATATAAAACTTACATATTATAAGGACGATGAAACAGAAATACTGATTCGTGTTCTCTCATTCGGACCACTGTTAAGAGTGACAGGACCCGTTCATTTCATGGATCTGATAAAGAAAAGAATAGAAAAGCAGGAAAATCTTTGCGGGCTCTGATGAGCTCGCAACTTTTTTTCCACGATATTTGAGTCATATCTTAGTATATTTGCATTAAAGATTCCGACAGCAGATAGCTAGCAATCGACATGGTGTCATCCGGCTCATAACCGTACCCGGCAGAGTTCGAATCTCTGCAGCTATATGGAATCTTGAAGAAAGACACTTACAGCAATCTTACCGAAGGCATATTCTGTGAAAAGTTTTGAGCCAGGCGTCGATGCTAAAATGTACCGACATGTATATGTGTCTTGTTAATGAAGGGTATAGACAGCAAAAATCGTCTTTGGTTGAAGGTGCCGGGCAGATACCCGGCGATGTACCCTGTTTTATCCTTTGAGGAGGTATGACATGTTAAACAAGCTGAAAAAAGAAGCAAATAATACTTATACAGAAAACGGAGCAGTTACAAATAGGTCATCCATGTCAGCCTGCCTTGATCTGTTTGGTACTGCCGGCGCGCTTAGAAATGCTCCCGAGGATGAGATCATGCGCAGCTTTATACGCGCATATGCAGAGGATAAAACTATAGCAATGAAGATACTCTTCTTTGCAAGAGACATACGCGGAGGTCTTGGTGAGCGCCGTTTCTTCCGTACCATATTTAAGATTCTTGCGAATGCAGAGCCTGAAGTTGTCAGAAAGAACTTGGATCTTGTTGCAGAGTATGGTCGTTTTGATGATCTGTTGGTTCTGATGGGAACTGCATGTGAAAAGGATGCAATCAGACTGCTCGAAAAACTCTTCAGGGCTGACCTCAATGCGCTTAAGGCCGGAGAAGATGTATCACTTCTTGGAAAATGGCTCCCATCTGTCAATACATCAAGTCAGGAACAGTCCGCGCTCGGAAAGAAGCTTGCAAAGGCATTCGGTATGAGCGAGTCTGAGTATCGCAAGTCGCTGTCTGCACTTCGCAAAGAAATACGCATAATTGAGAATAATCTTCGAGAGAAGGATTATACTTTTGATTATGGGAAGCAGACATCCAGAGCTCTTTACAAGTACCGTAAAGCATTTCTCCGCAATGATAATGCCCGTTATACTTCATATATTCAGGCGGCTTCCGTCGGAAATGTGAAGATCAATACATCCAATATCTATCCATATGAACTGGTTGAGCAGTGTCTCAATCACAATGGAGTGATGACATGTGAGGAAAAGGCTGTAATTAATGCAACATGGAAGAATCTTCCGGAGTTCTGCAATGATGAAAATGCGCTTGCAGTTGTAGACGGATCCGCTTCTATGTATGGATGGGGAGATCCAAGACCGGCGTCGGTAGCTTTGTCGCTTGGCTTGTATTTTGCAGAACATAATAAAGGAGAGTTTGCAAACCATTTCATAACATTTTCAAGAAGTCCGCAGCTTGTGGAACTTAAGGGCAGGAATTTTGTTGAAAAATTACAGTATGCGAAATCTTTTAACGAAGTAGCGGATACTGATATTGAGGCTGTTTTCAGACTTATTCTGGATACAGCGGTAAAGAATCGTATTTCACAGGAGGAAATGCCGGCGAAACTTGTCATTATTTCTGACATGGAGTTTAACTACTGTACACAGAATGCTTCTCTGACAAACTTTGAAAATGCAAAGAAGATGTATGAGGAAGCCGGCTATGTATTACCGCAGCCGGTATTCTGGAACGTTCAGAGTCGTAATGCACAGCAACCGGTAACTATGCATGAAACAGGGACTGCACTCGTATCCGGCTGTACACCGAGGATCTTCTCCATGGTTGCCGGCGAGATTGCGGATCCATATACGTTGATGAGGGAAGTTATCGGCTCGGAGCGTTACGCTCTTATTGCGGCGTAACGTAGATATCCTGACAAAGTAACTCTTGGATTTTGAATAACAGGTGAAAGTTATGATAGAGATCAAAGGACAGTTTAATACGGCAAAATGCTACACGGGGGTCCTTGAGGAGTTTGCGGCGGCGCAGATCAAGCTGGTCTGTGATCAGGAAGCATTCGTAGGGACAAAGATCCGTATCATGCCGGATGTACATGCGGGAAAGGGCTGCACCATAGGAACTACTATGACACTGAAGGACAAGGTGGTGCCGGGCATGGTCGGTGTGGATATCGGCTGCGGTATGGAGACTATCCGTCTCAGCGAGCGCAAGGTGGATTTTAATGCCTTAGACAGACTGATCCGTGCAGAAATTCCATGCGGAAGAGATATACGTAAAGAAGAACATCTGTTAAATGCAGAGATAAATCTTGCAGAACTTCGGTGCCTGAAGCATGTAAATGTTGAACGTGCGAGAAAGAGTATAGGAACACTTGGCGGCGGCAACCACTTCATTGAGGTAGACAGAGATGAGGAAGGTTCATTGTATCTTGTTATCCATTCGGGAAGCCGTCATCTCGGAACAGAAGTGGCAGGATACTATCAGGAAGAGGGATACAGACTCCTGTGCGGCTGCGGCAGAAAACAAATCGAGGAAGTGATGGAGCGTCTAAAGTCTGAGGGACGTTTCAGGGAGATCCAGCCGACTATTGACGCAATGAATAAGCTGGAAAAGACTTTCACCGGCATACCGAGAGAACTGGGATATGTGGAAGGAGAGTTCTTTGAAGACTACATTCACGACATGAAGATCACACAGCATTTTGCTTCACTTAATCGAAAGGCTATGGCGGATGTGATATTGAAAGGGCTTGGTCTTACAGAGGAGGAGCGTTTTACAACTATCCATAACTACATAGATACAGATGCTATGATCCTCCGAAAGGGTGCTGTGTCTGCAAAGGCAGGAGAGAAACTGCTTATCCCTATCAACATGCGTGATGGTTCCCTTATATGTATCGGCAAAGGAAATGAAGACTGGAACTACTCTGCGCCGCATGGCGCAGGACGTCTGATGAGCCGCCGTAAGGCAAATGATACACTCAAAATGGAAGATTTCCGTACAGCTATGGAGGGAATATATACTACCTGTGTTATGAAGGACACGCTGGACGAATCGCCGATGGCATATAAGTCTATGGACGACATTGTTGAGAATATCGGTCCTACTGCGGATATCGTGAAGATCATCAAGCCGATATACAACTTCAAGGCTGCTGAATAATTAAAGGGAATATGTTAAAGAAGGGGAAACGTTGCCGTCATATGACTGTTATATCAGAAGAAAATAGTACTTGCCATAATCTCAGCCTTATGCCATGGTATAGGTAGAATTATTTATTCAGCCTGAAGCTGACTGCATCCTTGCAACACATAAGCGTGGGAAAGGAAGACGAACATGAAAAAGCTGTTTATTTATTTTACTGTTTTATGCATTTCTTTATTGATCCTATCTGCGTGTTCATCACGCCCTGAAACCGAGAACGGTTACGGAGGTGATCCCATGGAGTTTGAGAGCTTTAATCTGACAATGACCGGTACAATGGCGCATAGCGATGTATATGCTGCGCAAAGAACTGGGGACGGCGTTCATCTTGAGCACTATATAGAAACAAGCATGTGGGATGATACTTTGGCGAAGTCTGTTGATATACGCCGTATGATCCGAGAAATAGATGGAGATGAAGCTATATATAAGGAGCTGTGTGCAATATTCGGAAACTGCAGAATAGATAAATGGGCAGGCTTTCGTGGGGAGAACCCGCCGGATGTTCTTGACGGAAGTTCCATGAGCTTTAATGCGGTACTGGCTGACGGAACTAAGGTAGATGCCTCCGGAAGCAATAATTTCCCGAAAAACTACAGGATCTTTGTTCAGGAGATACAGAAACTTATTAACGAAGAGAAGATCACCAAAGTTAAGTTTCGTGGAGACGGTTATGAAGTTACTCTGCCTGAAAGCTGGATTGGGGTAGTGACAGCGGAATATTCGGATGGTATGGCGGCATTTTCGGTAGAGCAAAATGATGGTAAACTATTAACATTCTGCATAATTGATAATAACAGCTTCGGCTATTCTTCCAACAGCTATGAAGGATGCATTGATGTAGGACGCCTTGTATCTGGGGATGATGTAAGATTCATCACTGTACGCGACCATTATGAAATAGATGCATATGCCGACAAGGTCTCCGAAGATGCACTTGCACTTTGGAAAAGCTATGAGAGTGATAAGCTTGCCATGGTCGAAAGCTTTCATGGTATAGACGGATATGAGCTTTATCCGGAAAATGGGGATGTGTTATATGAGTCTGAGGCAATGAGGCTTGCGGACGATGCACGCAGTCTTTGGCTGTATCTGAATTTTGCCGGTGAGTATGCGGGAGGCGAGAAACCGACAGTAATAGACGGACGCAGTTATAAAGTTATGTTCCCGCAAGATAAAGGCATTTATACGATAGAAGCTGTGCGTGATGAGTTATTAACGGTATTTTCCGAAGAATTTACAGATAAAATTATAAATAATGCTGTTGCAGACAAGGATATTATCGAGTATGACGATGATGTTTATGTTGCCTTCAAGAAAAAAGCAGGCAGCGAATCTTCAAACGGCTGGGTAGACAGTGTCAGGGATGAAGGTGACGGAAGATATACCGTCGTTATGGCGGTGAAGAGACCGGATACCGATACACTTGAATACATTGATTTTCCTACAGAGAAAAATGCGCAGGGCAAATTTGTATTTTCGGAGTATCCTTACTGGGATGAATCAGAGTGATCATGATCCTGCTATACTGTTGAGACAAAATCAGTTTTATGAGATACTGTTACCAAGTAGCTTCGAAGTTTTTCGAAGTTTTTCGAAGTAGAAAGCCGGAATTAGATGAAAGAGATGATTAAGTCTGAATATGCACCTTTCCTGACATTAGAATACATGACAACCGAGGAAGAAAATAAGTTATTTGACCGTAAGTCTGCCGGAATTAAGCCGAGTGATCTTGCGCCGCATATTTCAGCATTTGCCAATGCGCAGGGCTGTACCTTAATTATAGGAATCAGTGATAAAACGAAAAAAATCGAAGGAATTAATTCTTATGGCAATGAGAAAATTAATAGTTTTCTCTTGGCTCCAAAGGACTGTTGTAAACCGATGCCGAACTTTAAGGAAGAGTTTCTTGAAGTTATAAATTATAAGGGAGAAAAGGATCGGCTTTTACTGCTGCATATAGAAGCAAGCGTAGATCAAGTTATAAGACTTACTAACGATTCGACTTACCTTAGAATCGGGGATAAATCCAAAGAGTTAAAGGGAGAAGATCTGCGCAATTTGGAATATGCTAAGAGTACACGGCATTATGAAGATGAGTGCAATGAAGATGCAGATGTAATAGATCTGGATCAGGAGCTGATTGAAGCTTATAAGGAACGTATTGGAGCAGTTGGGATAGATACAGAACAGATGTTAAGGGCAAGGGGATTTATACGCAGATTCTATGGGGAAATGCATTTGACAAATGCTGCAGTTCTTTTATTTGCAGAGAATCCTTTGCGATTTTATCCAAACTGCAGAATACGTTTTGTAAGATACGATGGCACATCTGAAATGCTCGGTACACAGATGAACATCGTGAAAGATGTGAATATTGAGAAACCCATTCTTCGGATTATCGATGATGCAAAGAAATTTATTGCGACACAATTGCGAGAGTTTACTGCATTAAATCCGGAAACAGGGATGTTCCAAAGTGTTCCGGAATATCCTGAATTTGCCTGGCTTGAGGGAATTGTAAATGCAGTAACGCATAGAGAGTATGGGATGTCTGGAAGATATATCAAGGTCTCAATGTTTGATGACAGGTTGGAGATCGAAAGCCCTGGAAAATTGCCAAATATTGTAAATATAGAAAATATTCAGACTACGCGTTATTCAAGAAATCCGAGAATTGCCAGAGTGCTCACAGAATTCGGATGGGTTAGGGAATTGAATGAGGGTGTAAAACGAATTTATTCAGATATGAGTGCTTTTTATCTAGAGCCACCTGTTTATTCTGAACCTGAGCAGTCTGTTAAACTGACTTTGAAAAACAACATTGAAATGAGAACGATGAGGCAGATTATAAGGAATTAAACTTCGAAGTTACTTCGAAGTAGAAAAGATGAGCGTTCATTCCTGGTTTATAAAATTTGTTAATTAAGAGAAAATGCGATAGGTCGTATTGGAGTGTTTATAATGGGTCAGTATCTGTCTACTAAACAGGACAATCCCTAAAAATTTGTCCACCAAATGGGGAGCACTTTACAAAATGCATCGGCCCCTGTTTTTGATATCCGGCAGCAGCTTGCTGTCAGCGGATATAGAAAAATATCTCGGTGATATATTCATTTTCATCGCCTGAAGAAATATAGTCATTGATACAGAATTCGTAGGCATCGGAAATTATCTCGAGCTGATGGTCTTTACAGAATTCCAAGAGCTTGATATAGGATCGTTCCACAGATTCATATGTACCGCAATGATAGATGCTAGCGGCTTTGCCGCTTTTAAGTGTCACTATGTTTGTGGCTTTTGAGGTCTCTTCAATTGGCAGAAAGGCGGTTTGAGCTTCCATATATCTGCCTTCTGCAATATTTTTATACGGAACGATAACTCCGGTCTGGAAAAAGATAGGAAGCTCATCCTTAAGCGCCTGCGAAAAGCATTTTTTCGTTGCAATCCTGATTTGCAGTTTCGTATTATTCTAAGTGAAAAATAAACGATAGTTATTTGTATATATTATCCAAAATGATTCCATGATTATCTATTTGCAATAATCCTTATCCTGTGAAACAATGATATTACTTTCAGCAAGCCGTCGGTGGCTTGCGGCATATGCATTTTCATGAACTTATAAACATATCTGAAAATATCTTGAGTATCTATCAACATATTAACGCATGCATCAGGTCTGATTATTGTGCATGCCAAAGTAAAAAAGGAGAATATGATAATGAAAACAAGCGAATGCAACATCAATTCAGCATCTACAGATTTCAAAAGAACTATCGTACCTTTTCAGGAACAGACCATCAGGAATAACTTCATGTTCGGAGAAGTAATGAAGGACGGCAATAACTGTAAAGAATTTCTTGAGCTGGTGCTCAATAAAAAGATCAGTGAACTTCAAATAATTCAGAATGAAAAGTCTATACTTCCTCATCCCGATTACCACGGGGTAAGACTGGATGTATTTGTAAAGGATGACGAAGGAACAGCCTATAATATCGAGATGCAGGTAGCACGAGACCATATAGAACAAAGAGCCAGATATTACCACAGCCAGATGGATGCCGAGCTGCTGCTTGCAGGCAATAAATACAATGAGCTGCCTAAATCTTATGTCATATTTATTTGCTGTCATGATCCCCTCAAAATGAAGAAATACGTGTATAATATAGTAAGCAGATGTAAAGAAGTTCCCGAACTTGAATATGGCGACGGAGTACAGACCATTTTTCTAAGTACTAAGGGCACAAATGATGATGAAGTCTCGGCTGAGATCATAAAGTTTCTCAACTATGTAGGAGACGATCTGAGTGAATCGACGAGAGATTTCGAAAGCGAATTTGTAAAGAAACTGCAGGCATCTATAGCCAGAATAAAACAGATGAGAGGGAAGGAGGCAGAATATATGAATACTGAATTGATAATGCAAGACAGATACGATGCGGGTAAAGCTGAAGGACGTGTTGAAGAACGTGACAGTTTGATTGTAAATGCTTTAGAAAAACTGCCGGATGCATTCAAGGTATCTGAAATCCTTGGGCTTTCTGTCGACTATGTTCTAAAGGTCGCTAATGAGCACAACATATTATTGAAATGATATCCGCCCAATAGAAAATATAGAACAAAGAGTGCTGCCTTATTTGATGTGTCTCCGGAATATGTAAGACAAATTGCATCGGAGCATGGAATAATATTGAAGGATTGATAATAATATTTTAATAAGAGGCGGTTATTTCCGCCTCTTTATTAAATATCATACCGATTGTATGGTAATGACAGAATCATAGTTTAAGACAACTGATATAAATTTAAAGTATGAAATTTGAAAATCATAATCCGGAGGACAGGATAGTGAAAGCGGTATTTCTTGTGGATAATAACGGAACTGAGACGATTGAGACCGAAAAGGGACTTGTGATATTTAACAGCTGCTGTCATGGCGGAACTATGAATATAATCTGAGAAGTTTTGATATATTTGTGTTGAAGCATTAACGTGATGTTTCAAATTCAAGAGGTAGTTTACTATGCTGTTCGACATTGTTCCGGATAATTTTTTTCATCCGCTTGCGGCAAAGAGCAAAACTGTATATTGGGAATGTATATGCATATTGTTTCGGATAACCAATTCGGAACTTAGTTTTGGTATAGAGAGAAATTATCTTGTAGATGAGCTGCAATATTATTTTGAATCGGACCTATCTGCTGATATAGGCGATGATGCGGAGGATATTGATGTATCTGATTCTAAGGCTTTGAAGACCGGAATAATGTCACCGAGGGATAAGGCTAATTTAATGCTCAGACAGCTGGAACGCTGGGGCTGGATATATACAGATACCGATATGAGCTATGTACAGCGGGTTAATTTCAGAGACTATGCAATATCAATAATCCGTTCGTTGAGTTCACTTGAAGAAAAAGATCATCCTGAGTACCAAGCATATGTATATACTATCTACAATCTTGTAAAAGCCGGAAGTGAGCAAGCAGGGATAGGGCTGCTTCAGATTGTTGAAAATACGGAAGCGTTGATAGCAGGACTTAAGAGCCTTAATGCAAATATAAAAAAGTATATAGATTCATTGACGCGGTACAGTAATGTTGCGGAGATTTTAGATGCATTGCTTAATGATTATTATACTAATATTATAGATAAGGCATATCACCGTTTAATGACATCGGATAATGTTGCAAGATTCAGGCCTGAAATAATCGGAAAGCTGGAATCATTTTCAAGAAGCGGAAAATACCTGGATAGAGCCGCAGAACAGATAGCAGAGATCAAAGAAATATCTCTGCAGGATGCAAGAGAACTTACACTTACAATGCTTCATAATGTTGTGGATGCATTCAGAAAGATGGATCAGATAATTGAAGACATCAATAAGAAAAATATGAAATATCAACGTGCTGCTATAAACAGAGCAAGATTTCTGTTGTCAAGCAGTGATGATATACGGGGACAGTTAAAGAATATCATAGGATTTATCGGTGAACAGGCACAAGAGCTTAGTATAGACCACAATACGGTATACGAATTTGAACAACTTGATCGTTTGATAAAATTGTTTACGGTTAGCTATATAGATATGGATTCATTGTATTCACCTGCGGCGGGAAGAAGGGAGTTTAAACCCGAGCCAATTGCAGAGATCGCAATAGATGAAGCTGAGAGGAATTTTAAGCACCGGAATATGATAGAAAAGCTGCGTAATAATATTAATCCGGATAAAATCAACGCGTATGTAGTGGCTCAGTTAGGTGACCGAAAAGCCATGAAAGCTTCGGAACTTGATATCAGTAATATAGAAGGATTTATAAAACTGATATATATAAGGCTTTACAGTTTACGTAAAAATATGTGCTATGAACTTGAATCAGGGGAAATGACAGAAAAATCGGGCTACAGATTCAGGGACTACCTTATAAGACGAAAGGATTGATGTCATGGTTTTATTTGAAGATATGCATGATCGTGATATAGAAGAATTTAAGCGCGTATGCAACAGACTTATGAGCATGTGCTTTATTAATAAACAAAATGCATCAACAAAGAGTGATTACTACTTCATAATACGCCATAAGAATGAGTTTATGCAGTATCTTGATGTCCTCGGCTTTTCGCTTGATATAAATGAGCACTATGGTGCAATACAGCTTGTAAACAGGGAAGGCTATAACCATGCAAGGCTTAAGCTGGCGGAATCAATTATCCTATTGATATTGAGGGTGATATATGATGAAAAAAAACGAGAGCTGTCATTGGGCGATGTTGTTATAAACATAGGCGATATTCAGGAAAAATACATTTCCATGAGGATACGAGACAAACAGATCGATAAGACTACTATGAGTAATACTTTGCAGCTGTTCAAGCGTTACAATATAGTGGAACTGTTGGATAGAGATCTGACACAGGAAGACGCCCGGATAGTTATATATGATTCCATACTTATGGCGGTAAGAGTTGATGACATTAAGCGTGTAAACGAGCTATTGGATAAATATAGAAAGGGAGCAGCAGATGAAAATACTGAAGAAGATGCGTCTGATAAATTGGCACAGATTTCCGAATGAAACAATTGAATTCGGCCGCGCTGTGCTGCTCTCGGGTGAAAACGGAGCCGGCAAATCTACAATTCTTGATGCGATACAATTTGTCATAACCTGCTCAAAGTCTAATTTTAATAAGGCGGCGCATGAAAAAGGAAAGCGTAATTTAAACAGTTATATAAGATGCAAGACCGGACAGGAAACCAGGCCCTATGAGCGTACCGGAGAGTTGTCGGCTCATATTGCGCTTGAATTTTTTGATGAATCCAGAAAGCGCAGTTTTGTTATAGGCGTTGTTATGGATTCACAGACGGAGGAGAAGGAACCGAATACCGCATGGTATTTAATGGAAAACACGGTATTATCCGATAAGCTGTTCTTTAACGGTAAACAAATAAAGGGAATACAGGCTTTCAGGGCTACAAATAAAGAAATAGGAAATTGGTCGCCTACAGTGGGGGAGGCCAGAAAGATGATATTGTCGAGATTGGGAAGACTTAATGATAAGTTCTTCTCATTAATACCAAAGGCAATGGCATTTAAGCCTATAAAGGATATTAAAGAATTTGTCTATTCATATGTATTGGACGAAAGGGAGGTTAATATTGATTCCTTAAGAGAAAATGTCAGGAGCTACCGTGAGCTTGAACGCATGTTGGAGGATGTAAGGAAGCGAATATCAGAGCTTGAATTGATACGATCAAAGGAAGAAGAGACAGAGAGATATATTAATCTTGATAAGAGCTATGAGTATTATATAGCAAGAGCAGAGCAGGACGTGATCAATGAGCAGCTTGAGAATGCAGAAAGGATGACGCGGGATGCCGAACAGTTGACAGAGCGCTTAAAGCTGCTGCTTTCGGGACAGAATGAGACCAAGCAAACAAAAGAAGAGCTAAGGGATGCACTGATATCGGAGCTTGGAAGCAGTAGTGAATACCAGGCATTGCATGAATTCGAACGGCGTAGTAATGAACTTAAAAATGCGATAGTTCAAGATAAGAATGATGTCAAAGAGCTGAAAAACAGTGCCAAGACTGCTGTCAGTGTCGGAGATGCGCTTGTCGAGGCGGCTTTAAATGAAGAAATTGCTGTTGATACAAATGAAATGGCTGCATTTAAAGCGTATATCAATAAGCTGCGTAACATTGATGACTGCGAGTATCTGTCGGAAATTGATGCAGGTGCTGACAGCGCCGCAGAATTGAAGACAAAGCTTCGTAATGAAACGACAATAAAGGCGGCTCAGCTTTCGGTTGAAGAAAACAATAAAAAAGAAGAGTTAAGGAATATCAGACACAGGGCCGATGAATTAAGAGCGCACAGATTTGTTTATCCGCGCGGAGTCAATGAACTTAAGCAGCGGATACAAGACGAGTTGATAAAGCTTGGTAAAAAGACGGAGGCTCGTGTTCTGTGTGAGATGCTTGAGATAGTTGATCCGGAATGGCAGAATGCGGTGGAAGGTTATCTTAATACACAGCGCTTCTATATTATAGTCGAACCCGATGATTTTGATCTTGCATTAAGTGTCTATGATAAACTGAGAGAAGCAAAAACTGTATATGGAGTAGGACTTATTAATACAGCAAAGCTTGAAGAATACGATGAAGTGCCAAAGGGCAGTCTTGCAGAGACTGTAAGCTCTAAAAATATCTGGGCAAGGCGTTATATCAATATGATATTGGGCAAGGTACATTGTTGTGACAGCTATAGAGAGCTTAAGAAATATCCGACAGCTATAACAAAGCAATGCATGAGATATCAGAACCATGTTGTATCGGCAATTAAGCCCGAGATATATGAAACACCATTTATCGGAGCAGGAGCAATCAAACGTCAGCTTGCTGTTGCAGAAGAGGCGTTAAAGCTGACAGAGTCGGAAATCAAAAAATTGCATAGTAAGATCGATACACTTAATCGTATGGTAAAGCTTGCAGATCCTGCCGCAGATATAGCTGTTAAAAACACTTGGAAATTTCTGGAACGTCTGAGGGTGCATGAAAATAACCTTAATGAGTGTAAGCTGCATATTAAAAAGCTAAAGGAGAATGAAACTCTTATACAAAAGACCATACAATTGGATGCAATCAAGAAAGAAATCATTTGTATAGAGAATAAGATAGCTGAGCTGAATATTGATTATGGCAAAGCAGAAGAATCTATCAATCGTGAAAAGCAAAGGGCAGAATTCTTAAGACAAGATTTGCTTAGACAGACAGAGTACACAGTGGGACTCGGAGAAAAGCTGTGGGAGGAATACAATGATGCCGAAGCGGAGTACCTGAAGATAAAAAAGGACAGAAGTGCCGCGAAGCTTAAAGAGAATTATGAGAGAACGAGAAAAGCAAATCAGACGCTTCGTGAAAAATCAGAGACGGAAATGATCCGTGCTATGCAGGCTTATAAATCTGCACATGATTTTGGTGCAGCGGACAGTTTACTCGGATATCCTGAGTTTGCTGCTGAATATGACAAGCTTAAGAATTCAAAATTACTTGAATATGAGGACAAGGTATATCGTGCGCGAAATGCTGCGGAGGAGGAATTTCGCGAACAGTTTCTGGCAAAGCTGCAGGAGAATATCCGTCAGGCAAGAATGGATTTTAGAGAGCTTAACAGGGCACTGTCTGAGATATCATTTGCAAGGGAACAATATGAATTTCTGTATGAACCAAAAACATCTATGAAAAAGTTTTATACAATGATAATGGATGACAGAAACATAGGCGGCGGAGATTCTATATTCGGAACAGTGTTTATGAATGAACACAGGGAAGTAATAGACGAACTGTTTAATAAGCTTACCTTAAATGATGATGACGAAACGGATAAATTGCTCGAACAATATACCGATTACAGGACATATATGGATTATGATATCAAGATCATATTACCTGACGGAAATTATATGCTCTATTCCAAGGTTAGTGCAGAAAAGAGCGGAGGAGAGACCCAGAGCCCGTTTTATATCACTGTTGCCGCGTCATTTATACAGATGTACAAAAGCAGCGTAGGAGGAGATCCTGTCGGTCTTATGATGATGGATGAAGCCTTCAACAACATGGATGATGAGAGAATGGGCAGTGTTTTGGAGTTTATGACTAACCCCGAGTTACATCTGCAACTTATAATAGCTGCGCCACCGGGCAAGATACAGGACATAGGAAAATATACAGATAAAGTACTGCTTGCCATGCCGGAAGGGAAGTACAGCTTTATCGAGGACTTCACCAATGAAACGTTATGACGACATAATACTGGATCATTTGCTCAATAAATATGAAGCAAGCTGTCTGTATGAGGGAAAAAATCAGCGTAATCTGACTATTGCTGTCAAACTGAACAAAAATGTCATCCCGGAATATTTTGATCAGACAAAAACAACTTACGCAATCATAGACGATCAGCTTAAAGCACTCGAACAAAATGGTTTGATACAGCTTATTTGGGGAAAACGCAATAAGCATATAATTGAACAATGCATGCTCAATGTTGAGGCAGCTGACAGAGCATATACTATCTTAGGCAGGACGCCCAAAAGGATAAAGGAACAAGGCCTTGAAGAAGTGATCGCAAAGGTGAGAGGGCTTTCGAAAGACACGCCGGGAGCCGATACTGTTGACAGCTATCTTAGATATATTGAAGAACGTCTTCACAGCGGAAAAAGTATAAAGTCTGAGCTTGATATAAATGATTTGCGAGGATTTGAAAATGTCTGCATACTGCTTAATGCCATTGAGAGCAATGAAGATGAATGCTTTTTAAGGGAGCTTTCTATTAAAACTTTCAGGGATTCCAAGATTGCAGAGAAATACATTGCTAAGGTTGTCGGTGTATTGAGAAGATTTTCAAAGACTGTGACCGGGCTTAGTACGGCTGCGGATATGAGTGATGAGGAAATTCTTGAAGAGTATGGAGTTTTTAGGAACCCTTCATGGATAATGCTTAAAGGCAGCGGGAATTTAAGTGTAGGAGACACAGATATTAAGCTTGATAAATTCCCGCATGGAATAGGCATGGCAGGCATTGATGCTGCTGAAATAAAGTGGTGCAGAGATAATGCTCCAAAGAAGGTGCTGACAATCGAGAATCTCACTTCATTTCATCGCTTTATAGGAAATGATACTCTTTGTGTGTATCTCGGAGGATTTGCAGACAGATATCAAAGAAGTCTGTTGAAAAATATATACGAAATATATCCGAATGCCGAGTACATTCATTTCGGAGATATAGATTGCGGAGGTTTCTATATTTGGAAAGCATTGTGTGAGGAAACGGGGATCCCATTTAGATTGATTAAAATGGATAGTGATACATATTCGGAAAAGTATACCGAAGGAAAAGCGTTGACTGAGAATGATAGAAAAAGACTGGAAAAAATGAAGACAGATCCTTTTTTCAGACAGCAGTGGAGTTTATTTGATATAATATTAAAGAAAGGCTTTAAGATAGAGCAGGAGTGCATTGAGTTAGCCTTGATATGAGAAATTGAGTGGGTTTTGGTAATGTGCATGCGCTTATGCATGTACTTACAGAAAGGGAATAATATGGATAGAAAACAGAAGGCAATCGAGCTTCACAATAACGGAAGCAACTGTGCACAGGCAGTATTGCTTGCATTTGCGGATAAGGTAGATATTGATGAGGAGACTCTGCATAAGATATCAGAGGGCTTCGGAGCAGGTATGGGAACCATGAACGGTACCTGCGGAGCGCTCTCAGGTGCGGTAATGCTTGCGGGACTTATGAACAGTGACGGAGATGTGGAGCATCCCGCAACCAAGAGTTCGACTTACGGTATAGACCGCAAGCTGTATCTTGGCTTTGTCGAGAAATCGGGTGCATCTATTTGTCGTGAGCTTAAGGGCGTAGACACAGGTAAGGTGCTCTGTTCATGTTCAGATTGCATAAGGAATGCTGTCGATACGGTCGAGGAAGTATTGTTCAACGGCAACGCAGACTGATCATATTATCCACAGCGGCAGCTTATAAATGCCGCAGGAATCAACATTAATATTGCTGCACATGCAGATAAGGGCTCCCGCGTCATGTGGGAGTCTTGCTTTATCTACAAGAGGGAAGTTCTCACAAAGCCCGGCAGCCGGTTCTTCCGCATCACTTATATTGATCGGAATGAGCCTGTCGGCTTCCTCGATAATGACATTGATCTCCTTTGCATCCTTGTTGCGATAATAATAAAGTCGGGGCTCAACACCGCCGGCAAGGAAGCTTTTTGCAAGCTCCGATACAGTATAGTTGTTAAACAGCTGTTCCGAATAAGGAGCTATTGCATTAACATCCTTTATCCCGAGCAGAAAAGCTGCGAGACCTGTGTCATAAAAATAAAGCTTTGGAGTCTTAACAAGGCGCGTAAGCTTGCCGTCGGAATACGGATACAGCATAAAAGCGATACCGAGATACTCTAACACAGCGTACAGATCCTTGGTCTGCTTTTGATTAAGACCGGTTTCCTCTGCAGTTTTGGAAATGTTAAGCATCATGCCGCACTGTTTTGCGGCAGACTTAATAAAGCTATAGAAACTCAGCGGCTCTATAGCCTCAGATATTAACCTCAGATCCTGTTCGGCAATACGTGTAAGGAGTTCGTTATATACAGCTGCCCTATCGTTGGAGTCTCCGCATACCAAAACAGGCATTGAGCCTCGGTAAATGCGCTTTGTAATGCCTCTTGCGTCAAAACTCTTGCGAGAAGCTGCACGGCGTCTGAGTTTGGATTCGTCCAAGGAGAAAGGATAGAGCCTTCCGCCGCTGATTTCGGACTGGGTAAGCGTGTTCATGCATATACAAGGAATTTTCAGTGATCCGGTGTTGCCGGTCTGTTTGACAGAGTCTGAATCCTCACGGTGTAGGGCAGTGCTTCCGATTTTTGAATTGTTGTCCGCAGTGCCTTCTGTAAATGTGAAGTAAGCTTGGTTTACAGCCGTATCAGTGTCCGCATAGCTTTTGGCGTAATAAAATGCCGGTGTCATGGAGCTTACCAATATATAAGGACCGCGAAGCATAGCTGATGAAATAAGCTTTGCAAGCTCACTTATAAGCTCCGGAACATACTGTATGTCGTCGATAATAAGCGGAGCGCGCTTTGACAAAAGAAAGGCAGCCGCATCTTGTGCAGCCTCCGCTCTGTCGGAAAGCTCTCTAAGTGATACATAATTATATCTTGATACAGAGCTGATATTTTTAAGCAAAGTGCTTTTACCGCTCATGCGCTGTCCGTAAAGCATGATGACAGACTGTTTTGTTACTGCATCTTCTATAATGTCTTCGAGATTTCTGTGTATATAGTTCATAGCGACCTCCGTATATGAAATAATCATAGCACTGTCTCGGCTGAAATGTCCATAAAAAGAAATTTAGCCCGTTGGGCCTTGTCCGCATATGAAAATGATTTAAGGATATGGCGGTGAGGGGTCTGATAATCACAATTCAGCACGCATCTCGAAGTTGCGCTGCAACTCCTCGATGAAGCGTACAGAGGCCCGTTGGGCATTGCCCGCATATAGAAATGATTTGTAAATATGCCTGCAAGCAGTCTATTTACAAATCATTTCTATATGTGCTGAATTTATCATTTCAAAATTCGGACTAAAGTGTTATCATAGCTCTTAATGTGCCGGCGGGCATATTGAACAATAATATAGGAAATAGCGCCGCAGTGGCGTGAAATGTCAAAACGGAGGAATTGGCTGTGATCATCGCAGAGACAATAAATGAAGTAAGAAAGTATGTGAAAGAGCAGAAGATGATGGGGCATACTGTAGGGCTTTGCCCGACTATGGGATATCTGCACGCAGGACATGCGAGCCTTGTAAAGGAATCGGCAAAGCGTTGTGATTATACGGTTGCTTCTGTATTCCTTAATCCGACACAGTTTGCTCAGAATGAGGATCTTGCGGGCTATCCGCGTGATTTTGAGCGTGACTGCAGGATACTTGAGGAGAACGGTTGCGATCTTGTGTTCCATCCGAGCGTTGAGGAGATGTATCCGGAAGGATTTGCTACCTATGTAGAGATACAGTCGGAGATGCCTCGCCAGCTTTGCGGAAAGACAAGACCTACTCACTTCAGAGGAGTTTGCACAGTAGTAAATAAGCTTTTCAATATAGTGACACCGGATATGGCATTTTTCGGGGAAAAGGATGCGCAGCAGCTTGCCATTGTTAAGCAGATGGCAAGAGACTTGTCCATGGATGTTGAGGTTATCGGCTGTCCTATCGTAAGAGAGGAGGACGGACTTGCGATGTCCTCGCGTAATACTTATCTTAATCCGGAAGAGAGAAAGGCTTCGGGCATACTTTCTGACGCGCTTGAGCTTGGTAAGAAGCTTTATAATGAGGGAAATGATGATGCCGAAGCGGTCACAAAGGCAATGAGCGAGCTCATAGAGCAGGAACCCCTTGCACGCATAGACTATGTTTCTGCCGTAAATGCTTTCACAATGATGCCGGTAGAAAAGCTTAGCTCAGATGCTCTCTTTGCTCTGGCGGTATATATAGGAAAAACAAGACTTATAGATAATCTGCGCTTAGTTTGAGGCTAAGAGCAATATGGCTGTGAGCTGTTAAAAAAGCACTTGCCGAAGCAAAACTAACATCCTATGTAGAAGAACAAAGGACGCAATATAGACACAATATAGACGCAATGTCGAATAAATAGGCGTGTAGAAATACATGTCCATTTTTTGTATAAAATTACTATGGAGAAAAGTGGAAAAGTGTGTTTTTACTTTATCAAAGTTCATAATCAGTTCATAATTAATTAAAAAATCAGTCAAAATTCACAAAAAGCGTCATGGGATTTATGTAATTATTCCGAAACAAAGGTAGGATGTTAAAAAACCGATAATTTTAAGGCATAAAAGCGCAAAAAATCACGCTATTGTCAATGTTTTCCAATTGTGCTAATCTGCAGATAAGAACGAAAGTCTTAACGACCAATTAACCCAACATAGGACTTTCTAAACAGTTCTTTAACATTTTATGGAGGGAAAGCAATGAGAAAAACATTAGCTAAAGTAACAGCAGCTGTACTCGCAGCATCAATGATGCTCTCCGCATGCGGATCATCCACAACAGCAACAACAGCCGCTGCCGAGGCAGAGACAGAGGCAACTGAGGCTGCAGCAGAAGCAGAGACAGAAGCAGCTGCATCAGGCGACTCTATCGACATGAGCGGCGTAACACTGAACTTCTGGTCAGATAAGGTTGGCTCAGGTTCATACAACATGATCGTTGCAATGAGTAAGGTTCTTGAGGATAAGGGCGGATTCGCTACAGTAAACGTTGATCCTTCTTATCCGGGTGGAATGGGTGCTCCTTATATCTTCCAGGATCCGAGCGTATCGCTTTCATTCGTTAACGGTGCTCCGGCTAAGTGGGCTATGGAAGAGGGAACTCTCGGCAAGGAGCCTACAGACGGTTATGCAGCAGTAATCGGCGGACTTACAGCCGTTGCTTATATCAACTGCGTATCTAATGATTTCCTTAATAAGTATGGTGTATCAACAATCGAGGAGATCTTCGAGAAGAAGCTTCCTCTTCGTATCGGATGCTCATCAAAGGGTTCGATGGATGCAGAGGGTGCTTACCTCCTTCTTGATTACTTCGGAGTAACCGAGGATGATCTTAAGAGCTGGGGCGGTTCTATCACCAACCAGGGCGGAGATCAGAACGCAGAGGCACTTGCTGACGGACAGATCGATTTCTACATCGACCACACATCATCAAGCTCATCAACAATGGCTCAGATCGCTTCAACCTGCGATGTTACCTTCCTTCAGTGGGGAGATGACCTTTGCAACTGGTTTGTAAATGAGAAGGGCTTCGATCTCATCACTATCCCGGCTAACAGCTTCAAGGGACAGGATGCAGAGCTTAAGCTTCCGGGATCACCTGACTGCCTGTTCGCAAATACATCACTTGATGAGGACACAGTTTACATGATCACAAAGACACTCAGCGAGAACAGAGATGCACTCGTTAACGAGTATGCTTCACTTTCACCTTGGGATCCTGCAACAGCTTGGGAAGAGACAAAGCGCGGCGGCGTAGCTCTTCATCCGGGTGCTGAGAGATACTACAAGGAAATGGGCTACATGAACTAATTTAAGTTCAAACAGTCTTGAGTGTAGTTAATTGAAATAAAAAACAAACAATGCCGGATGCCGCTTTCGGTGTCCGGCATTTTGAAAATGTGACATTCCCGGAATATATCTATACTATATAAGATAGCTTTTGAACCGGACGAAGCTCACATGAAAGTTAATCGGAAAGACATTTTTAGTATCCAAGGAGTTTTTATGGGATCTGAAAAGACATCAGCTGCATCTCTGGATGAGAAGGCTAAGGCTCTTGCAAACGAGCCGGACGAGGAATCCAAGATAGCAAAGATGCTTCGCACAATGCCGAAGTGGCGTTACAGCGTAATAGTAGCACTATCAATATTCTGGCTTATATTCCAGCTTTATATCAAACTTGTTAAACCTTTTGACCCATGGTTCCAGTTGCCGCTTCATATGGTACTGGCACTCGTAACAGTATTTTTGTTTAACCCGATGGCAGAGAAATACCACAATAAGCTGTGGTGGATCTATGACATCTATCTTATAGCATCGAGCCTCTTTGTTCTGTATTACTTCGTTATCAATGCAGATGCGCTCAATTATCGCTTGTACAGCGTTGATCCGTTCACCAATCTGGATATTGCTGTTGCAGTCATGCTTTTAATAGCAATTATGGAAGCTGTACGAAGAGTTGTCAGCCTCTCACTGTTCTTTGTTATTCTGTTCTTCATGGCATATGCATGGTTCGGTCAGTTTGTACCGGGCATCTTCCATTATGACGGAATCACCTTAGACAGATTCTGTGAGACACTTATGCTCGGTGAGAACGGTATCTTCGGATCACCGCTCGGAACATCACTTAACACCTTGTTCTATTTCCTTGTATTCGGATGCTTCTTTGCTAACTGCGGAGGCGGCGGAGTACTTATCGACTGCGGTATGAAGCTCTCGGATAAGACTGTCGGCGGTCCTGCAAAGGCAGCTGTTATTTCATCCGGACTTATGGGAATGATCTCGGGTTCTGCGGTTGCAAACGTATCAAGTACCGGTGTATTTACAATTCCTCTTATGAAGAAGACAGGATACGCTCCGGAAGAAGCTGCATCAGTTGAGTCTGTTGCATCTACAGGCGGACAGATCATGCCTCCTATCATGGGTGCCGGTGCATTCATCATGGCAGAGATCATCGGTATACAGTATGTGCAGATCGCCGAGGCGGCAATAATTCCTGCTATAGCATATTTCGGCTCAGCTTTCATGCTTGTACATCTTATCGCACGTAAGAAGCATATCGGTAAGGACAGCGGAGTTCATTATGAGGGTGCACCTGTTGTACCGCGTCTCTACAGACTTGTTCCTATCGTAGTGCTTGTTGTTATGATAGTAATGGGCTACTCACTTCCGAGAGCTGCCATTTACTGTACAGTACTTGCAATCGTTGTCAGCATGATCTCTAAGGAGACACGTATGTCAGGCAAGAAGCTGCTTGATACACTTATCGATGGTATACGTCAGTCAGCAAATATCGCCATTCCGACAGCAGCCTGCGGAATCATGATCGGTATCGTAGTAAGATCCGGTATTGCAGTTAAGATCTCCAAGCTTATCGGAAGGACAGGAAACTCAAGCCTCTTCCTTGCACTTATAATTGCAGCTATCGGATGCCTGCTCTTAGGTATGGCTCTTCCGACTGTTGCAGCTTACCTTATTGCAAATACCTTGTTCATATCGGCTATTCAGGGACTCGGTATCTCTGCACTTGTAGCTAATATGTTCATCTTCTACTTCGGAGTAGTTGCACAGATAACACCTCCGGTTTGCCTTGCTTCTTTCACTGCCGCGGGAATAGCGGGAGCGAGCGCATGGAAAACGGGATGGAAGGCATTCTCATATGCAATCGTTGCGTTCATCGCACCGTTCATGTTCGTTTACAGACCGGCACTTCTCCTTGAGGGCACGGTTGCCGAGATCGCTACTTCGGGTATAATGCTTATGCTTGCTACCTGGTGTCTTGCCGGCGGTATCGCAGGTTATATGTACAAGACTCTTAATAAGTTTGAGCGTGTGCTCCTCCTTGTTATTGCTGTATTCTTCATACTTCCTTCGGGTATGTCCGACATCATCGGAATGGCAGCAGGACTTGTGATGGTTGTTTACTGCTTTATCAAGGGTAAGCCTGAGCGTGCCGGAGTTGCATCTGCTAAGCCTGCCTCGGAAGCTTGAGCTCAGCAAAAATAAATTAAATTAAAAAGCCTATGTTCGTCATTATGTTCATTAATTCACTGTAATTTTTGGTTGACGTGCATAAAACACAGTGATAATATCACAGTACAAAAGGCAAGGGCGCCGCAGTTTAGAAGACTGCGGCGCTTTTTCTGTATCTTGCGTTTTTGACGCTAAGACAACGAGCCTAAGATACGCATGCCGCACATGCAAGGATACGGTTTGAAAGATAAGCGAAGCGGCAGCGTTTGGATGTGCCTTAGGCACATTCATTGTATTATTTCTCGTCGCATGACAGACATCAGCATATCAACGGAAGCAATGGGGCTTACTTAAACTAATTGCTTGTGGATGAAATGCGCCAATAATTACTGAAATGTTTTGGAGGATGTTTTTATGGATGAGATCTTAGAGATCGTGAACGGACAGATCTTCGGAGTCTGGTTCCTTATAGGTGCCGCTCTTGTATTCTGGATGCAGGCAGGCTTTGCTATGTGTGAGGCGGGATTTACCCGTGCCAAGAACACCGGCAATATACTGATGAAGAATCTGATGGATTTCTGTATAGGAACCATTGTATTCATTCTGATCGGTTTCGGTCTTCTCTTGGGAGAGGATATACTCGGTATTATCGGTAAGCCGGGATTTGATATTTTTACCGATTACGCAAATTTTGATTTCTCAAACTTTGTATTTAACCTCGTATTCTGCGCTACGACCGCAACTATAGTATCCGGTTCCATGGCAGACCGTACAAAGTTCATTTCTTACTGTGTTTATTCAGCAATAATCTCAGCAATCATATATCCGGTCGAGGCTCACTGGACATGGGGCGGCGGCTGGCTCAGTCAGCTTGGCTTCCATGATTTTGCAGGTTCCAACTGCATACATATGGTAGGCGGTATCTGTGCCTTCATAGGAGCTGCAATGCTCGGACCCCGTATCGGAAAGTTCGTTAAGGATAAGGAAGGCAAGATCATTAAGGTAAATGCTTTTCCAGGACATAACCTTCCTATCGCCTGCCTCGGTGTATTCATACTCTGGCTCGGCTGGTACGGCTTCAACGGAGCTGCCTGCACCTCGGTAGAACAGCTCGGATCGGTATTTCTTACAACTACTGTAGCACCGGCTGTCGCAACTGTAGTGTGCATGGTGCTTACCTGGGTCAAGTACGGCAAGCCTGATGTATCAATGTGTCTTAACGCTTCACTTGCGGGTCTTGTTGCTATTACTGCACCTTGTGATGTTACCGATTGCTTCGGCGCAATCGTTATCGGAGCAGTAGCCGGAGTGCTTGTAGTATTCGGAGTATGGTTCTGCGATAACGTCGTTCATGTAGACGATCCTGTAGGTGCTGTTGCGGTACATATGCTTAACGGTATCTGGGGAACTATAGCTGTAGGACTTTTTGCAACAAGCTCAGCTCCGATGAGTGAGATAGACGGTCTCTTTTACGGAGGCGGCTTCACACAGCTTGGCAAGCAGCTTATAGGCTGTGGTGCAACTATTGCATGGACGGCAATTACGATCTTTATCGCATTTTCAATAATCAAGGCAATATTCGGGCTCAGAGTTTCTGAGGAAGAGGAGATTACAGGACTTGATGCAACAGAGCATGGTCTTGCTTCCGCCTATGCAGGCTTCAGTCTTATGGATATATCCAACACCATGACCATGGAGGTCAACGAGAACACAAGTCTCGGAGTCGAGGATTATGATCAGGCTTCAGAGGCTATGCGTAATGCCGCTGTTAAGGTAGTAAGAACTGAGTCTGAGCCGGCTGACGATACGGCAACAGGTATTCATAAGGTGGTTATTATCACAAAGCTTACTAGATTTGAGCTGATCAAGGAAGCTATGAATGCAATCGGTGTTACAGGTATGACTGTTACTCAGGTAATGGGCTGCGGTATACAGAAGGGTGCCGGAGAGAAGTATCGTGGAGTTGAGATGGATGCAACGCTTCTTCCGCAGGTCAAGCTTGAGATAGTTGTAAGTAAGATTCCTGTAGATACGGTTATAGAAACTGCCAAGAAGACACTTTATACAGGTCATATCGGTGACGGAAAGATCTTTGTATACAGAGTAAGCCGTGTCGTAAAGGTAAGAACAGGTGAAGAAAACTATGATGCACTTCAGGATGTAGAGTAAGGCGTAGTTTTTACACTTTAATATAGAAGAAATTTAACAGCTTCGGCGGTGATCTCACGATAATTAACGGGGATCACTGTCGGAGCAAATGAAGTATAGGGGGATTTTTTTGATGAGTATACCGGAAAGGAAGTTTGAGCCTGAGATAAGCTTGGACGGGATGGAGCACGATGCCTGCGGTATCGGTGCAGTCGTAAGCATCAACGGCGTCAAGGATTATGAAACGCTTGATAAGGCGCTTCACATTGTTGAAAAACTTGAACACAGAGCAGGAAAGGATGCGACGGGAACAGTCGGAGACGGAGTCGGTATACTTTCTCAGATACCGCATAAGCTGTATAAAAAAGCAGCTGCCAAGCTTGGCATCGAGCTTGGTGGAGAACGTGATTACGGAGTAGGCATGTTCTTCTTTCCGCAGGACAAGGTTAAGCGTAATTTCTCACAGGAGATGTTTGAGATAATTGCGCAGAAAAACGGAGTTAAGGTATTGGGATGGCGAGATGTGCCTATCCACCCTGAGATACTCGGCCGTGCCGCACTTGATTGCATGCCTTTCATAAGACAGTGTTTTCTTGAGAGACCCGAAGATGTGGAAAAGGGAATTGAGTTTGACAGAAAGCTCTATGTACTGCGCCGTGAGTTTGAGCAGTCTAATGACGAGACCTTTGTAGTATCATGTTCATCCAGAACTGTTGTTTATAAGGGAATGTTTCTTGTGGGACAGCTCAGACGCTTCTACGAGGATCTGCAGGACAAGGATTTCAAGACGGCGATTGCCATGGTACATTCCCGTTTCTCTACCAATACCACACCATCATGGGAACGAGCTCATCCTTATCGTTTCATACTTCATAACGGTGAAATCAATACCATCCGCGGTAATGTGGACAGAATGGTAGCAAGAGAAGAAACCATGAGTGCCGGATGTCTCGGTAAGGATATAGACAAGGTACTTCCTGTCATCAGACAGAGCGGTTCGGATTCTGCTATGCTGGATAATACTCTTGAATTCCTGTACATGAGCGGCATGGAGCTTCCTTTGGCGGTAATGATCACCATACCCGAGCCTTGGCGTCACATGGAGTACATGGACAGGGAAAAGCAGGATTTCTATCATTATTATGCAACCATGATGGAGCCATGGGACGGCCCTGCCTCAATACTGTTTTCAGACGGAGACCTTGTGGGTGCCATACTCGACAGAAACGGACTCAGACCGTCCAGATACTATATAACGGATGATGATCACCTTATACTTTCATCAGAAGTAGGAGCTGTGGAGATACCTGAGGAGCATATAGTCAAGAAGTCAAGACTTATGCCGGGCAAGATACTGCTTATCGACACAGTGGGCAAGAGGATCATTTCCGATGAGGAGTGTAAGCATCATTACAGCACACTTCATCCGTACGGTGAATGGCTGGATATGAATCTGCTGCACCTTGCCGATCTTCCGGTACCGAATAAAAAGGTAGAGGTGCATGACCAGACCCGCAGGGATCAGCTGTACAAGGCCTTCGGCTACACCTATGAGGATGTCAAGGATCTGATAATACCTATGGCGAGAAACGGTGCCGAGCCTACGGCATCTATGGGTATAGATATACCTCTTGCCGTGCTTTCGGAGAAGCATCAGTCATTGTTCAGCTATTTTAAGCAGATGTTTGCTCAGGTTACAAATCCGCCGATAGACTCACTCAGAGAGAAGGTTGTAACCGATACGACGGTATTTATAGGCTCCGACGGAAACCTCTTAAAGGAGGGCGCCGAGAACTGTACGGAGATAGAGGTACATAATCCTATACTTACCGGAGTGGACCTGCTCAAGATCAAGGCGCTTGACCGTCCGGGCTTTAAGAGCAAGACGGTTTCGCTGCTGTATTACAAGTATACTTCTCTTGAGAGAGCACTTGAGCAGCTTGCCATCAAGGTAGATGCCGCCTACAGAGACGGCTGCAATATCATAATACTTTCGGACAGAGGAGTGGATGAGAACCATTTGGCCATCCCTTCCTTGCTTGCGGTTTCTTCTATAGAGCATCATCTTGTAAGGACTCGTAAGAGGACTGCCGTATCTATCATTATAGAAAGCGCGGAGCCCAGAGATGTGCATCAGTTTGCTATGCTATTGGGATACGGCGCACGTGCCATCAATCCTTATCTTGCGCATGAGTGTATAGAGGAAGTTATTGAGCGAGGTATGCTGGATAAGGAACCTCATATTGCTATAAATGATTACAATAAGGCTGTTTTGGATGGAATAGTAAAAATAGCCTCAAAGATGGGAATATCCACACTCCAGTCATACCAGTCGGCACAGATATTTGAGGCTGTCGGAATCCGTAAGGATGTTATAGATAAATACTTTACCAATACAATAAGCCGTGTAGGAGGCATAGGTCTTGATGAGATAAATGATTCTGTTATTTACCTGCATAATCAGGCCTTTGATCCTTTAAGACTCGGTCTTGATACGACTCTTGAGAGCTACGGCTTCCATAAGAGGAGAGAGGGAGGGGATAAGGAGGATCATCTCTATGATCCGATGACTATACTTACTCTCCAGCAGGCCGTAAGGACAGGAAGCTATGAGAAATTCAAGGAGTATACAAGCAGAGTTGATGCGGAGAACAGGCCGCATACACTGCGTTCACTGCTGGACTTTAATTATCCCGAGGACGGAGGCATAGACATATCGGAGGTAGAGCCTGCGAGCGAGATAGTTAAGCGCTTTAAGACAGGTGCGATGAGCTACGGCTCGATCTCCATAGAAGCACATGAGTGTATGGCTATAGCTATGAACAGACTCGGAGGAAAGTCCAACTCCGGAGAAGGAGGAGAAAATCCTGAGCGTTACGGTACGGAGAGAAACTCTGCTATTAAGCAGGTCGCTTCGGGTCGTTTCGGGGTAACGAGTGAGTATCTGAACAGTGCCAAGGAGATACAGATCAAGCTTGCACAGGGAGCAAAACCCGGCGAGGGCGGACATCTTCCGGCATCCAAGGTATATCCGTGGATAGCGCATTGCAGATATTCCACACCGGGAGTAGCACTTATATCACCTCCGCCGCATCACGATATTTATTCCATAGAGGATCTTGCGCAGTTGATATTTGACTGTAAGAATGCCAACCGTTATGCAAGAATATCCGTCAAACTGGTATCGGAAGCCGGTGTAGGAACCATTGCTTCGGGTGTTGCCAAGGCGGGAGCGCAGGTAATACTTATATCAGGTTTTGACGGAGGAACCGGTGCGGCACCGCGTAATTCAATACATAATGCAGGACTTCCGTGGGAGCTTGGTGTTGCCGAGGCACATCAGTCTCTGATCGATTCCGGACTTCGAAGCAGGGTTATTATAGAAGCGGACGGTAAGCTTATGAGCGGACGTGATGTTGCCATAGCGGCACTCCTCGGAGCCGAGGAATTTGGCTTTGCAACAGCACCGCTGGTTGCAATGGGCTGCATGATGATGAGAGTCTGCAATCTGGATACCTGCCCGGCAGGAATAGCGACACAGAACGAAGAACTCAGAAAGCGTTTTGCGGCTAAGCCTGAGTATGTCATGAACTTCATGCTCTATATAGCCGAGGAGCTTAGAGAAATCATGGCTAAACTTGGTATACGCACACTTGATGAGATGGTCGGACGCTGTGATCTGCTTAAGAAGAGAAACAAGCTCAAAACAGAGAGAGCTATGTCTGTAAGTGTCGACAAAATAGTTGATACGAGCTATGCAAATGCAGACAAGAAGCATTTTGAGCCGGAGGATGTATATGACTTTGAGCTCGAGAAAACAGTGGATGAGCGCATACTGCTTCCGAAGTTTAAGAATGCAATCAAGCGCGGAACTTCACATACAGAGGAGGTGAATGTCAGCAGTACGGACAGGACCTTCGGAACGCTGCTCGGATCAGAGATAACACGAAGATGCGGTACCAAGCTCCCGACTGATACATTTACGGTAAAATGTCACGGAAGCGGAGGACAGTCCTTCGGCGCGTTCATACCATCGGGTCTTACGATAAGACTTGAGGGTGATGCCAATGATTACTTCGGCAAGGGTCTTTCGGGCGGCAAGCTGGTAGTCGTTCCGCCTAAGACAAGCCATATCAAGGCATCCGAGAACATTATTATAGGAAATGTAGCGCTCTACGGTGCGACAAGCGGTACAGCTTATGTGTGCGGAGTTGCCGGAGAAAGATTCTGTGTCAGAAATTCCGGAGCTGTAGCGGTTGCCGAGGGCTGCGGAGATCACGGACTTGAATATATGACAGGCGGTCGTGCGGTCATATTGGGAGAGACCGGCAAAAACCTTGCGGCAGGTATGAGCGGCGGAATTGCTTATGTGCTTGATGAGGATCATTCTCTGTATAAGAGACTTAATAAAGAGATGATCAATGTAAGCACAGTAAGTGAAAAGCAGGATATAGCCGAGCTTCATGACATAATCACGGATTATTACAAGGAGACCGGTTCGGAGCTTGCAGCAAGGATACTTAAAGATTTCAAGGCGCATATACCGAGCTTCAAAAAGATAATACCTAAGGATTATCAGAAGATGCTGCATGTAATCGCGGAATTTGAAGAAAAAGGCATGAAGCATGAGGATGCGGTGCTGGAAGCATTCTTGAGCATCAAGAAAGGAGGCAGATAAAGATGGGAAAGCCGACAGGATTTTTGGAATATGACAGATCGGACAACACAGTCTGTGCTCCGAGCGAAAGAATAAATAATTTTGATGAGTTTAAACAGCAGCTTAACGAGGAGGAAAGACGCAGACAGGGTGCAAGATGCATGAACTGCGGAGTTCCGTTCTGCCAATCGGCTATAAGGTTTAACGGCAGACTTATCGGCTGTCCGTTGCATAATCTTATTCCGGAATGGAATGATGAGGTATATAACGGCAACTACAGTCACGCACTGGACAGGCTCTTGAAAACCAACAATTTTCCGGAGTTTACCGGCAGAGTATGTCCGGCGCTTTGTGAAAGAGCCTGCATAAACGGAAAATATGACAGTCCGGTAACGGTTCATGAAAACGAACTGTTTATAATTGAAAAGGCATTTGAAGAGGGACTTGTAAAAGCAAGGATCCCGGCAATACGTTCGGGAAAGAGAGTTGCGGTAGTAGGAAGCGGCCCGGCAGGGCTTGCCTGTGCGGATCAGCTTAACCACAGAGGACACAGTGTTACTGTGTATGAGAAATCAGATCGTGCAGGCGGACTGCTTATGTATGGTATTCCTAACATGAAGCTTGAAAAGTCGGTAATTGAGCGCCGTATTAAGCTTATGGAGCAGGAGGGTGTCAAATTCGTATGTAACACAGCTGTAGCACAGACTCCTGCGGATGATGCAAATGCATCGGAAACAGCTGTGATCTCTGCGGCAGAGCTTATGAATAAGTATGATGCTGTCGTGCTTTGCTGCGGTGCGGAGGTTCCGAGAAAGCTGGAAGCCTGGGAAGATATCAAGACAAAGCAAAAGGACATAAGCGGTGTATACTACGCAATGGATTACCTTAAGGCTGAAACAAAGCATCTGCTGGATGGAATCCCGGAGATAAGTGCCAAGGGACTTAATGTGGTCGTAGTCGGAGCCGGAGATACCGCAAATGACTGCATTGCTACAGCTGTAAGACAGAAGGCTGCTTCGGTGACTCAGCTTATCAGACGTTCGGAAGGCGGAAAACCTAAGCTGACATGGCCTGATTATGATGAGAGCGAGGGTCTCGGCTACGGACAGGAGGAAGCAATATCGGTATACGGCAAGGATATCCGTGTATTTGAGACCGGAGTAAAGAACATCGTTACGGATGATAAGTCCAAGCTTAAAGAGATACAGACAGTAGGACTTAAGAGAAAAGACGGAGTATATACTGAAATTGCAGGCAGCGAACAGCTTATACCGGCTGACCTCCTTATTGTCGCTTCGGGATTTTCGGGATGTGATGAGGCTGTCATCAAGGCGTTTGCCGGAGAAAAATCAGAGGATGAAGTATTTTTTGAGAAGCTTAGATCCGAGCACAAAACCAAGGTACAGGGACTCTTTATTGCAGGAGATATGCGTATAGGAGCTTCACTGGTCGTAAGAGCCATAGCCGAGGGCCGTGACTGTGCAAGCCAGGTCGATGAATACCTTGTGGGCTATAGGGTCATGGAGAGACTGTGAGACTGAGTGTCATAGTTTGCAATAATTATCAGACCATGCAGATTTCAGCTCAGCTGATTGAAATTATAGACTATAGTTACAGTTATTCTGATATAAAAGCGAAAACTAAAGAAAAGGTTTACAGAAAACAGGGCTAAGCTCAATTGGTGATTTAAAAATCACCCAAGACAGAAAAATGCCGCCGAGGATGCGTATAGACATACCTAAGATGGTATGCGTCGCATTATCGGCGGCATTTAATGTTTTAATAAAGCTTGCAAATTAAAGATAATTATGTTTCTAAAGGTAGGTCATACCATGCCTTGTCATTATAACCCACATTGTTTGAGCAAAAGTCTTATTATTTACCGTTCATAAGATGAACGAGTTCTATACGTGCCGAGATCTCAAGCTTTTCAAATATGCTGTGCATATGACGTTTAACCGTGTGCTCGGATATGAAGAGCTTCTCCGCAATCTCGGGATTGGTCATTCCGGAATATGCGAGCATAGCGACCTCGCGTTCTCTGTTGGTAAGATGCTTTATGTTAAATAATTCCTCTATAGTCATAGTCATGACATCGTCTGCAGCGGCTTTGCCATCTTCGGACATATACTTGTTGCCTTCGGCAGCCGAGTCGGACTGAAGAGCTTTATCCTTTTTCGGAGACACATCATTTACAGTGATTTTGCTGACAAACTCAATGCCGGAGCCTTCCTCATCGGCAACTTGTACTTCGGTGGAGTTAATACTCTGAACAGCTTCAACAGCCGGCTTATTATCAAGGTTGTTTTCGTTGCCCGGCAGCAGATCGTTTTCTGCGGGAGCGTCATTGCCTTCAACAGCTTTGTCTTCTATGTGAACAGTATTATCAAATGTCTTATATGTCTGATCGCTGCCGGAGCTTCCTGCCTTATTCAGTTTTGATAATATCTCTTCCTTAAGAGTACGACCGGAATAATCGGTCTTATATACATATATGGCAAATGCAAGTATGATCAGCATCTGCTGAACTGAGCCTGTCAGATATTCGTGAGCCTCAAAAGGAAGTCCGAGATAAGTCTCAACCACCATGGTTATGCTTGTCCACCACTGAATAAGTATCAGCATACCGGTAATGAAAAGATTGAATTGCTTAAAGTATCTGATATGCACGGCGTTTCTGCGTGAGAAAGCTGTATAGATAAGCATTACACTGAGAAGTGTCGAGTCCAGCACCTCGAGAATTATTCCGTATTTATTAATGAAAAGAAATTTATCATCGACAAAGAAGCCATAGTTGAACAGGCCTATAAGCAGAACCAGTGCCGATATGCAGGTGCAGACCTTGCCGCTGTGAACGGAAGTCTTGTCAGAGTGGAAAAACAAAAGATATCTGCACCAGGAGTATGCCTGCAGGGTATAAAGGCAGGAGTCTGTCAGTCTTATAAATAAATTGTAATGGTAGTAATGCAATAGGCTGTCCTGTATCGTCATCCAAAGGTAGAGAGTTTCGACACAGAAATTACTTGCACAGAATACCATCAGGAAAAAAAGCTGGCGCCGTCTGCTGACCTCGTTGGCAACTGTAAGCAACACAACAAAAGTCATCGCCGAGATAGCGATGATTATGGAGAAAAAGTATATCAACATGGAACTGAATACAAACATGGATATAACCTCTGAAGGAGATAAAGCGTTATTTATCCGGAAGAAAGCTGTGCCCTATGAGATAAAAACGCTCCGAGAGATGTGCTCGCACATCCTTCTTAGTAAAGTTTAACATATAAAGCATAGAAAATGCGGATTATTTTTGTTTATTCTTTAAAAAGGAATGAGCCTTATATTGTATCTGAATAAATACAAATGTCAAGACTCATTTTAACAGTATCATAACATGTTTGTGCAAAATAGACAAAAAATACTGGTAGTCTATTGACATCTGCTGAATAAAATCTACAAAATATAGCACTGTGGTACTATATCTTTTCGACTCCTTTTGGGTGACAATGCGGGTATGAAGTTGAGCGGGTTACTGAAAGGACTGTTCTTTATCTCTCAATGCAGGCACTCACGATCGGCTATACTTCGGAAACCTTCAATATGAAAGGAGTTTAAAACTGATATGAGTGAAAAAAGTACGGCTACACTCAAAAAGAATAAAATGTCTACCATAGGCGTGGTTGCATTGATATTCTCATTTATAGCAGCCGGCGCTTTCGGTATTGAGGAAGCGATAGCGGCCAGCGGCCCCGGCGTAACCATAGCAATGCTTATTATCTTTCCGTTTGTATGGTCATTCCCATTATGTGAGATGGTAAGTGAGCTTGGATCTATCTATCCTACAGAGGGCGGTGTTTATTCCTGGGCAAGAGAAGCCTTCGGCGAGTTCTGGGGATGGCAGGCAGGTCTCTGGGGAGCACTTACTACATGGCTTTGCCAGGCACAGTACGTTGTACTTGTAGTAGGATATCTTGCAAAGATCCTGGAGATGTCAACTGCTACCGAATATGTATTTAAGGTAGGAATCGTTGCAGTATTTACTATCATTAATATTATCGGCCTTGACTGGATGGAGAAGTTTGAGACAGTCATCATGATCCTTATCGTTGCTGCCTTCGGTGCTGTAACAGTTGTTGGATTTATGAACTGGAACTACAACCCGATAATGCCTATCTTCAATCCTGAAGAGGGACTCTTCCATTCAATCGGTGACGGAATCGCTATCATCATCTGGATGTATCTGGGATATGAATGTATGTCCAACATGGCGGAGGAGATAGAAGATCCGCAGGTTATTCCTAAGGCAATGCGTATCGCAAACCCGATCATCGCATTCAGCTATGTACTTCCGACACTTGCTGCACTTGCTGCAATCGGAAACTGGAGTGCATGGTCAACAGAGCAGGGACACGGTGCCATAGGTTATGCCGATGTACTTATTCAGTATGTAGGCAGCTGGGCAGGAACAGCATTCGTTATAGTTGCTATACTTGCTAACTGCGCTATCTTCTGTTCATATATAGCACATGGATCAAGAGCATTCTTCGTAATGGCTGACGATCACATGTTCCCTAAGTTCATGAGTAAGGTTGACAAGCGTGGTGTTCCTACAATATCAATACTTCTGCTTGCAGCATTTACAATATTTACCTGCCAGTTCGACTTTAAGACACTGGTAATGGCTACAAACCCGATTCAGCTCTACCTGTATCTGCTTATGGTCGCATGCGTGATCAAGATACGTAAGCGTTATCCGGCAGAGGTAAGAAAGAAGTACGGACTTGCTGTTATGGCAGGCGGAAATACCGGATTGATCATCTACGGCATACTTGTTATAGCAATATGTACCTTTGCAATATATGTTAACGGTTTGGATTACTTCCTTACAGGCTTCCTTGTAGTATTAGGCGGCATGGTGGTCTATGTGATCTTCAAGCTTATGTACAAGGGACGTTATCTGGATGATCCGGAGCTCTTCCCGCTTAACAAGAAGACACGTCTCGGTGTAGGAGATCTTCAGGATATAGGAATATATCTTATATTTGCCGGCCTGATGGCATTTGTAGGAAGCGCATTCATCGGTTTCTATGAGTTTGAGTTCGGTGTTGAGTATTATCTTGAAGAGTATGAGACAGGATTGCTCTCCAACTTCTACGGAATGCTCGGTGCAACTCTTGCACTCGGTGTTGCAATGCTTATAGCAGGCTTTGCGGCTTACAAGATAGGTAAGAAGCAGGACGGTACCCGGCTTAAGGAGCTTGAGGCTAAGCGTAACGAAGAACTTGACAACAGAATCCTTGAGATCCACGGTTTCTTACCGGTTGCCGATGCCGACAAGGACAATAAGTAATATATCAATAAGTAAAGTATAAGAATTTTTAATCAATAATTGTGACTGTTCGGATGATACGAGATCCGATAGGTGAGTCTTTGATATCATCCGGATGGTTTCAAAAATAAATCGAAAAAATATTTTTTAATCTGATAACAAAGGAGACCACACAATGAAAAAGGTAATGGTATGCGGATGCGGCGCTCAGGGTTCTACAATTTGCAGAAAGCTTGACGAAGAAGCTTGTATCGAAGAGGTAGTTTGCGCCGATTATAACCTTGCGGCAGCTGAGGCAGTTTGCAAGCTCATGAAGAAGGGTACACCTAAGAAGGTTAATGCAGCTAACATCGACGAGATCGTTGCAGCAGCAGAGGGATGTGAGCTTCTTGTTAACGTTATGCCGCTTGAGTTCGGTGTAAACATGATGCACGCAGCTATCAAGCTCGGATGCTGCTATCAGGATCTTTCAGCTTGCGAGAACATCACAGAGGTTATGGACGTTGATGAGTACGATCGTTGGATCGAGGGAATCAAGTGCATGTATGATGTATACGGCAAGGAGTTCGCTGCCAACAATACAACAGCTATTATCGGAACAGGTTCAGCTCCGGGAGTTATGTGCGTAATGGCAAGAAAGGCTGTTAACGAGCTCGACGAGTGCGATACTATCGCTATGATGGTATACGAGGGTGTTGAGGCTAAGCGTTTCTTACCTTTCTGGTGGTCACCGGACGTTGCACTTGCAGATATGGAAGAGGATGCATTCGCATTCGAGAATGGCGAGATCATCAGAACAAAGCCTTTCAGCCGTCCTATCTACAGAAAGTGGCCTGAGATGGATAACGAAGAGGTAGTTCTCGTTGAGCATGCTCATGACGAGCCTGTATACGTTGGATTTAACAGAGAGAAGTACTTCAAGGGCTGCAAGAACTCATACTTCAAGTACGGCGGAGTTGGTATCAAGTTCTCAGAGCCGCTCTATCGCGCAGGTCTCCTTTCATATGAGGAGGAGGATATCAACGGAGTTATGGTATCTCCGCATGATGTAGTTCGTAAGCACGTTCCGAACCCACCGAAGGATCCTGAGGTAATCAAGGAGATCATCGACGAGGGTCTTGTAGCTGATACAGGAGCATTCGTAGTTGAGGCTTATGGTAAGAAGGACGGCAAGGACGTTATGGTTGACCTTCACCTCTCGGCACCGGGACTTGTTGATTCCTACGAGAAGGCTAAGATGACAGGCGAGATGTATCTTACAGGACAGGGAGCATTCCTTTACACCAAGCTCCTTGTTAACGATATGATCGATCAGAAGGGTCTTATCTCATCCGATATGCTTAACGACAAGCAGGTTGAGCAGTACATCAAGTGGGCTAACGATCTCGACATCACATACACCATCGACGTTAAGGAAGGTGTAAAGCCGGCTAAGTTCTGATAAATTCAGTCACCCTTTTACGGCTGTGAAAGCAGCTGTAATAAAAAATATACATACTACCTAAACGACACTTAAGGAGACCCGATTCATGCGAAAGCGTGAGTCGGGTTTTCCTTTTGTCACAGCGGCGTATGCATTTTCACGCAAACCGGTTCGTTCATGCAAGCATGACTCACAGTTTTGCATGAAAATGCCATAGTAAGTAATCAGAGCCACGCCGGCTCCAAAATGCGAAGCATTTCGTCGCTGTGGCGTATCCGCCAAATGTATTTTCATGCAAACCGGTTCGTTCATGCAAGCATGACTCACAGTTTTGCATGAAATGCCATAGTAAGTAATCAGAGCCACGCCGGCTCCAAAATGCAAAGCATTTCGTCGCTGTGGCGTATCCGCCAAATGCATTTTCATGCAAACCGGTTCGTTCATGCAAGCATGACTCACGGTTTTGCATGAAAATGCGCGTGGCTCTGAACGGTGTCAAATTATTAAGATTTCATAAGGTATTGTGTCTTTTTATTGACATTTTCGGCCTTAGATGTTATTTTAACTCCACAATATTTAACTAAATAAATTTAGCTAAATATATAAGCAACAAGAAAAATCAGCTGCTGCACATCAGGTAAACAGTATGGGCAGGATGCCGGAGATCAAATTAAGGCGTTCGCTCAAAGTTTCGCCCGGCGGCAGGCAGGATCGGGCAGAAGCTTCGGTCACGGGATAAGAAAACAAAAAAAGGAGAAAACATCATGACATTCGATAAGGTTAAGGAAGTAATTGCAGACACAGTAAACATCGACGAGGCAGATATCACACTTGAGTCTTCACTTAAGGAGGATCTCGGAATCGATTCACTTGATGCGGTAGAGATCAGCATTGCACTTGAGGATGCATTTGAGACAAGCATTCCGCAGGAGGAGCTTGCAAACTTTGTAACAGTTCAGAATATCGTTGATTACATCGACGCAAGCAAGGGCTGATAAGAAATAAGGCTTACTAAGTACAGAGTGTTAAGGACAAAGTATTATGGATGAGAAACTGATACACAGTCTGTGGGATCGCTTTGACAGATCGGATGTGTCAGAGCTGATCTATGAGACAAGCGAAGGCAAGTTCAGCTTAAAGAAGGCGGAGCCGCAAAAAGAGATAGTTATCGCAGGCGGCATGCCTATACAGAATGCAATGCCTGCATCAATGCCGCAGGCAGGACTTCCTGTAAATGCAGCCGCTGCCGGGGCTGCTGCCGGAAATGCCGCAAAGGCAGCCGTTGCAGCCGATGACGGTATCTATGTAAGATCACCTCTTCCGGGTACCTTCTACCGTGCCGCATCACCGGATGAAGAGCCATTCGTAATGATAGGCAAGAAGATAAAACAGGGTGACGTTATCGGAATAGTAGAGTCTATGAAGATGATGAATGAGATAGTTGCCGGAGAAGACGGAACTGTAGTCGAGATATATGCCGAGGACGGCACTATGGTTGGCTATGACGAAAAGCTCATCCGACTGGAGAAATAAGATGTTTAAGCGTGTATTGATCGCAAACAGAGGAGAGATCGCACTTCGCATCATAAGGGCTCTCAGAGAGATGAATATAGAGTCGGTAGCGGTATATTCAACGGCAGATAAGGATTCGCTTCCGGCGATGACTGCAACAAAGAGCATTTGCATAGGCCCGGCAAAGCCGGCTGAAAGCTACCTTAATCAGGATCTGCTCATAGATGTGGCTCAGCAGATGGGCTGCGATGCCATACATCCCGGTTACGGATTTCTCTCGGAAAATGCCGAATTTGCAAGAAAATGCGAAGAAAACGGTATCTGCTTTATAGGACCCTCATGGCAGCTTATCGAAAAGATGGGCGATAAGCAGTCGGCAAAAAAGCTGATGCTGGAAAACAATGTCCCTGTTGTAATGGGCTCAGATGACATAGTCAGGAGTAGTGAAGAAGCTGTTAAAGTCGCTGCGAAGATAGGCTATCCTGTCATTATCAAGGCCACAGCCGGCGGCGGCGGAAAAGGCATGCGTATAGCAAGAGACGAGGCTGAGCTGCTTAAGGAGCTGGCTTCGGCACAGGCTGAGGCTGCGGCAGCTTTCGGAAACGGTGACTGCTATATAGAAAAATACATAGAGCAGCCTAAGCATATCGAGATACAGCTGCTTGCCGATAAGTACGGCAATGTAGTACACCTCGGAGAACGTAACTGCTCGGTACAGAGACATCATCAGAAGCTGCTTGAGGAGTCACCGTCATGGGGGCTCAGCAGTGAGCTCAGAGCCGAGATGGGTGAGACAGCGGTAAGAGCCGCCAAGGCGGCAGGCTATAATTCGGTCGGCACGGTCGAGTTCATCATGGATGCAAGCGGAAACTATTATTTCATGGAGATGAATACCCGTATCCAGGTAGAGCATCCGGTAACGGAGATGCTGACAGACATAGATCTTGTGAGGGAACAGATATATATTGCATCCGGGCGTAAGATGGAGCTTCGTCAGGAAGATATCGAGTTCAGGGGCAATGTTATCGAGTGCAGGATCAATGCCAAGGGACCGGGTACGGTCAAGGTGCTGCATTTTCCGGAAGGACTCGGAGTCAGAACGGAAAGCAGCCTGTTTGAGGGCTGTACGATCACACCGTTCTATGATTCGATGATAGCCAAGATAATCGTGCACGACAGGAGCCGTATCGAGGCTATAAGACGTATGAGACGCTGTCTGGAGGAACTTGTGATATCTGGAGTTCCGACAAACATCGGTGAGATGTATATGATCATGAATCATCCGGAATTTGTATCGGGTAATTACGATACTTCATTCTGGGAGAAGAACAAGGAATCCATCGGAGCTGTTGATATCTAAACATAGTTCAAGTCTTATTGTTAATAAATGCTGATGCCGTAATGCATGAATGCAGGCGGACATACATTTGCATAACGACAGTAAGCTTGCCGAAGATGACAAGTCCGAAGTACGGTTCATTGTATATTAGGAGATTTGTGTAGATGAAGATCGGTGATATATTCGATCACAGAAAAGATTATCTCGATCTGATGCTCAAGAAGAGACGTAACAGTCCGGAAGCTGAGCAGGAGATCGAATGTAAGGGCTGCAAGAGCAGATTTAATACGGAAACACTTCGCAAGAATATGTATATCTGTCCGGATTGCGGCAGATATATGACCATGCCTCCGGCAGAACGTATAGCTCTTATTGCGGATGACGGAAACTTCAGGGAAATGTGGAGTGATGCCGAGACTGTAGATCCGATCTCATTTCCGGATTACAGAGATAAGCTTCTTCGTACAAAGAAAAAATCAGGCGCAAAGGAGTCGGTAGTAACCGGAACCGTAAGGATATACGGACAGAGGGCGGCTGTTGCGGTGCTTGATACAAGCTTTTTCATGGGAAGCATGGGCACAGTGCTCGGAGAAAAGATAACCAGACTTACCGAGTACGCAGACAGACACAGAATGCCTCTTATCATATTCTCGGCAAGCGGCGGAGCACGTATGCAGGAGGGACTGTTCTCTCTTATGCAGATGGCAAAGACCTCCGCTGCTATAGAGAATTTCAAGGAAAACGGCGGCTTGTATATATCGGTGCTCTGCCATCCTACAACGGGAGGCGTAAGTGCAAGCTTTGCCATGCTCGGAGACATCATACTTGCGGAGCCTAAGGCACTTATAGGCTTTGCCGGATCAAGAGTAATAGAGCAGACGGTAGGCGAAAGCGTACCTGATGAAGTCAGACAGTCCGAGGCTCAGCTTAAAAATGGTATGATAGATGCCATAGTTGAGCGAAGAAAGCTTAAAAAAAGACTCGGCAGACTCATAGTGCTCCATCAGAAGCACTCCATGAATGTAAGCCGTGAGGAAGCGATATGGGAGCCTCTCGGCATAAATGCGCATACCGACAAGACTGCATATGAGCTTGTAGGAATAGCAAGAGATAAAGACAGACCTAAGATAATAGAGTATATAGATAAGCTCTTTGACGGCTTCACGGAGCTTAAGGGAGACAGACTCGGCAGCGAGGACGGAAGTATACTCGGAGGCATAGCATTCTTCCACGGCATGCCTGTTACCGTTATAGGACACCGCAAGGGACATGACACAGAGGAAAACAGGGAGCTTCATTTCGGTATGGCATCGCCGGAGGGCTATCGTAAGGCAATGAGACTTGCGAAGGAGGCCGAGAAATTCAACCGTCCGATCATATGCTTTGTAGATACGCCGGGTGCATATCCGGGGCTGGATGCGGAGCTGCACGGACAGCCGGGAGCCATAGCGGAGAGTCTGGCTATGTTCAGCTCATTGACGGTTCCTGTGATCTCGATAGTAACGGGAGAAGGCGGAAGCGGCGGAGCACTTGCTCTCTCAATAGCGGATGAGATATGGATGCTTGAGAATGCAGTATACTCGATACTCTCACCGGAAGGCTTCGCGGCTATACTGTGGAAAGATGCGAAAAGAGCCGCAGAAGCAAGCGAGCTTATGAGGATGACATCCAGAGAGATACTTAAGACCGGAATTATAGACGGAGTACTCCCTGAGGGTGAGGATATGTACGACGAGATGGACCGTATGCTTGTAAGCGAACTCGGTAAGCTGACAAGACTGGACAAGCGTACACTTGTATCACGCCGTTATGAAAAATATCGCAGTATAGGCAACTTTTGATACATAAGTAAGACGAAAGGAAGCGAAGGAACGGACAGAGCGGGAGGACATCCGGCTGACTCCGTATATCCTTCGCATAAGAAACAGACAGATGGCTGATAAGACCGGTATAAGGATAATAGCTACGGGACGTGCGCTGCCTTTAAGAAGCGTCACTAACAATGATCTCAAGGCTTATATGGATACCGATGATGAGTGGATATATACAAGAACAGGCATAAGAGAAAGACGTTTCTGTGATCCTGAGACAGAGGATACCATAAGCATGGCTGTTGAAGCGGCGAGGCTTGCAATAGATAAGGCACAGTCAGAGATACCGGGCTTTGATGTGGGAGACATAGGCGCGGTGATCGCTACAAGCTGTTCTGCATCTTATATGCTTCCCTCGATAGCAAGCATGGTGCAGACCGAACTCGGACTGCACAAGGATATACTGGCCTATGATCTTAACGCCGCATGCTCCGGATTTGTATTCGGACTGATAACAGGCAGGGGACTGCTTCTTGCGGAAGGCTATAAGTATTGTCTTGTTATAAGCAGTGAGCAGTTATCCAAGGAGCTTGATCTCAGAGACCGTTCTACAGGTATATTGTTCGGTGACGGAGCAGGTGCGGCGATAATAGAGCTTGATAAGACAGCGGAGGCGGCTGCATTTGCAGGAAAAGCCTGGTCCGACGGCAATATGGAGGCTCTCAGATGTGCCATATATCCGGGAGGAACTTTGGCTGAGGAATCTCCGGTAAGAGAACGCAAGACAGTGATAGAGATGAACGGACATGAGGTGTTCAGATTTGCAGCGTCGGCGGTGCCTCAGACCATAGACACTTTGCTCGGGTCAAGCGGAATGAGTCTTGAGGATATTGACTACATACTCTGCCATCAGGCAAATGCGCGCATCATTGATCATGTTAAGAAGAAATACAAAGGATACGAAGATAAGTTCCTTATGAATATAGCAGGCTACGGCAACACCTCCTCGGCAAGTATACCTATACTGCTTGACGAGATGCTTGAGCGCGGCGTGGTAAAAAAGAACAGTAAGCTGTTGTGTGTAGGCTTCGGTGCGGGGCTTGCATGGGGCGGCGCCATTGTAAATGTTTAATAAGAGTTTGGATGAATATGAAGAAGTTAAATGAGATCTTGGGAATAAAATATCCGATCATTCAGGGCGGAATGGCAAATATAGCTACAGGAGCATTTGCGGCAGCGGCTGCCAATGCCGGGGCTCTCGGAATCATCGGATCGGGCGGAATGAGAGTTGATTCGCTCAGAGAGAACATAAGGATAGCAAAGTCGCTCACAGATAAGCCTTTCGGAGTTAATCTCATGCTTATGCATCCGGATTCACATGATATGGCTCAGGTGGTACTTGACGAAGGGGTAAAGATAGTTACTACCGGAGCAGGTGTTCCGGCTGAATTCATGGATGACTGGAAAAAAGCCGGAGTTATAGTTATGCCTGTAGTATCAAGTGCGGTCCTTGCCAAGAGACTTGAGCAGGACGGTGCGGATCTTATTATCGCAGAGGGTACCGAGAGCGGCGGACATGTCGGTGAGATGACGACTATGACACTTGTTCCTCAGGTTATAGATGCGGTTAGCATACCTGTTGTCGCAGCGGGCGGTATCGCTTCCGGCAGACAGCTTGCGGCAGCTTTTGCACTCGGAGCCTGCGGAGCACAGGTAGGAACCTGCCTGCTTGCTTCAAAGGAGTGCCCGATACATGAAAACTATCAGCAGGCAGTGCTTAAGGCTAAGGACAACTCGACTATAGTATTGGGACGCATCAACGGAAGTCCGGTCAGAGTTATCAAGAATAATATGGCAAGAGAGTACGTCAAGCAGGAAAAGGCGGGACTCGATAAGATGGAGCTTGAGAAATATACACTCGGAGCATTAAGAAGAGCTGTATTTGACGGAGATACCAAGACAGGTTCACTCATGGCAGGTCAGGTTGCGGGTCAGCTTAAGGAAGTCAGACCTATGAGTGAGATATTCGAAGAGATGGTATCGGATTGCGAGAAGGTCTATGAAGCTTGGAAATAAAGAATTGAAGCTTCCTGTTATACAGGGCGGCATGGGAGTCGGAGTTTCACTCTCGGGTCTTGCCGGAGCTGTTGCGGCAGAAGGCGGTATGGGAGTCATAAGCTCCGCCAATATAGGTTTTGATGAGCCGGACTTTGAACAGTCACCTCATGAGGCAAATATCCGTGCGCTTAAGAAGCATATAATAAGGGCCAAGGAGATAGCCGGAGGCAAGGGACTGATAGGTGTAAATATCATGACAGCGGTAAGCGGTTATGAGGAGGCTGTCAAGGCATCGATAGAAGCCGGTGCAGATGCGATCATATCGGGAGCGGGACTTCCGCTTAAGCTTGGTGAGTATGTCGGAAAGGCTGAGATACTCTTTGCACCGATAGTATCAAGTGCCAAGGCAGCAAAGCTTCTGTGCCGTTCATACAAGAGGCACGGCGGCAGACTTCCGGACTTTTTCGTTATGGAGGGCTGCAAGGCAGGCGGACATCTCGGATTTTCGGTTGAGGAGCTGGAGGGTCATACCGCAGAAAGCAACGAGCAGCTGGTAGCCGAAGTCTGTGCCGAGCTTAAGCCTTACGAGGAAGAGCTTGGACGTGAGATCCCGGTATTTGCGGCAGGCGGAGTGTTCACAGCAGAGGATTGCAGCCGCATGCTTAAGGCAGGAGCCAAGGGCGTACAGATAGGTACAAGATTTATCGCAACCAAGGAATGTGATGCCGCGCAGGGCTTCAAGGATGTAATAATAAATGCCAAGAAGGAAGATATAGTTATTATCAAGAGTCCTGTGGGAATGCCTGCAAGAGCGATTATGACTCCGCTTCTTGAACGCCTTAAGAATGGCGAGGACTTCAGCGCAAAGCGCTGCAACAGATGCCTTACGGCATGTCAGGGACCGGGCAAGGCAGTCTATTGCATAAGCAGAGCTCTGATAGCTGCGGTAAGAGGCAATATAGACGAGGGTCTGTTCTTCAGCGGTGAAAATGCATGGAGGATAGATCATATGACAACAGTCGGAGAGCTGATGGATGAATTCAGAGTGTGCTTTGAATAAGGATGAGCATGAGCTCGCACTTTTTAAGATATTTATATCGTCGATAATGAGGTGTTCGGATTATGAAACAGATATTTCTGTATGCCGGTCAGGGCAGCCAGACAGTAGGAATGGGCAAGGATCTGTACGAGACTTATCCTGAGTTTAAAAATGAGATAGATAAGCTTGAAGCGGTACTTCCTTTCTCTGTCAAAGAGCTTATGTGGCAGGGACCGGAGGAAAAGCTTATGCAGACCGAGTATACTCAGCCCTGCATGGCTGCATTTGCAGTAGGCTTAACAGCTGTGCTTAAGGCACATGGAATAGTGCCGGATGCAAGTGCAGGACTCAGCCTCGGAGAATACGGTGCATTATATGCGGCAGGCGTATGGAGCGCAGAGGATTATGTAAAGACCGTAGCCTTCAGAGGACAGGCTATGGCAGATGCGGTAAAGGGGCTTGATACGGCTATGAGCGCAGTACTCGGACTCGACGCAGCAAAGGCAGAGGAGGCCTGCAAAAAGGCTGAAGATTCAGGCAAGGGCTTTGTGACCGTGGCAAATTACAATTGTCCGGGACAGTATGTTATCTGCGGAGAACAGGCTGCGGTAGAGGCGGCGGAGCAGGCTGCGGCAGAGCTTGGAGCAAAGCGCTGCATAAGACTTAAGGTCAGTGCGCCTTTCCATACAAAATATCTGGAGACTGCCGGAGAAAAGCTCTTCGAGCATTTTAAGAGTGTTGAGTTCAACAAGCCTTCTATACCGGTTGCCATGAACGTAAGCGGAGACTTTCTTAAGGACGGAGAAGATCTCAAGGAGCTTCTTAAGGCACAGGTATCAAACAGTGTCAGATTTGAGTCGGATGCAGAGGCTTTGCTCAAGGCGGGAGCCGAGACATTTATAGAGATAGGACCGGGCAATGCTTTGTCGGGCTTCGTCAAGAAGACTGCAATGAAGCTCGGCATAAAGCCGCAGATAATCAGCCTTACAACGGCAGCAGATGTGGAAAAGCTGCTCGCCATGCAGGCGTGATGTGGATAAGTAAGGAGATATAAGATATGGGCGAGAAAAAGCTTGCACTTATAACCGGAGGAAGCAGAGGTATAGGCCGTGCAGTATGTGTAAGGCTTGCAAAGGCAGGCTATGACATTGCATTTACATATTCAAGAGGCGCAGAGGCAGCGCAGGAGACACTTAAGCTCTGTGATGCCGAAGGCGCGACAGCAAGGGCATATCAGGCTGATGTTACGGATTCCGCAGCCTGCACAGCACTTGTAAAGCAGGTGGCTGAGGAGTTCGGACATATAGATGTGCTTGTCAACAATGCCGGAGTGACCAGAGACGGACTCATCATGCGTATGAGTGACGAGGACTTTGATGTAGTCATGAATACCAACGCAAGAGGCGCATTCTACATGATGCGTGAGGTATCAAGACTCATGATGAGAGCACGCAGCGGACATATAGTAAATATCAGCAGCGTTGTCGGAGTTATGGGCAATGCAGGTCAGGTCAACTATGCGGCAAGCAAGGCAGCTGTGATCGGTATGACAAAGTCACTGGCAAGAGAGCTTGCCGGCAGACATGTCAATGTAAATGCTGTTGCTCCGGGCTTTATCAAGACGGATATGACCATGGTCATGGACGAGAAGATAAGAGAGTCGATATTAAAGACAATTCCGTTCGGAGACATGGGTACGGCTGAGGATGTTGCAAATATGGTTGCCTTCCTCTCAGGAGATGATAGCAGATATATCACCGGTCAGGTGTTCTGCGTAGACGGCGGAATGGCGATCTGAGCCTAGTCGTCTGTGTATGCAGCGAGAATAAAATATATGCCAAGGCTGATTATAAAATATAAGATAAAATAGCCTAAGGATATTAAGACGCAATTTATTTTGAAAAGTTATATAAATCAGGAAGGGAAGTTGCTTACATCGGCTGTAAGCAGAAAGTTACATATATGAGAAGAGTAGTCGTAACAGGACTCGGTGTAGTATCACCTATAGGAAATGACGTGGCTTCTGTGTGGGAGTCGGTTAAGCAGGGAAAATGCGGTATAGATAAGATCACCGCATTTGATACGGAGAACTTCAAGATCAAGCTCGCAGGCGAGGTCAAGGACTTTGAGCCTGAGCAGTTCATCGATAAGAGAGAGCTCAGAAAGATGGCACGTTTTACCGTATTCGCACGCTGCGCTGCGGATCAGGCGGTAGCGGATGCTGGACTTCAGTTTGAGGACGAAGATACAGACAGATGCGGAGTTATACTCTCAAGTGGTATCGGCGGCATCGATGTTATCGAAAATGAAGACCATCGCGGTATGGAAAAGGGCTATGAGAGAGTTTCTCCGTACTTCATCCCGAGTGCAATATCAAATATGGCAGCAGGTCAGATAGCCATAGCTCACGGTCTGCACGGAATGTGCAGCTGCATAGTTACAGCATGTGCGAGCGGAACCAACGCTATCGGTGACAGCTTCCATTATATAAGAGACGGTTATGCTGATATCATGCTTGCGGGAGGTGCAGAGGCAAGCATAACACAGCTTGGTATAGGCGGCTTTGCTTCAATGAAGGCACTTCACAGCGGGGATGATCCTATGAGAGCTTCTATTCCTTTTGATGCAGAGAGAAGCGGCTTCGTAATGGGCGAGGGATCGGCTGTACTTGTATTGGAAGAGTATGAGCATGCGGTTAAGCGCGGAGCCAAGATATACTGTGAGGTAGCAGGCTACGGCGCGAACTGTGATGCACATCATATCACAGCACCTCTTCCGGACGGATCCGGAGCAGCAAAGTGCATGAGCATGGCTATAGCAGATGCCGGACTTGAGCCGAAGGATGTTGATTACATCAACGCACACGGAACCTCCACACACCTTAATGACAGCGGAGAGACCAAGGCTGTCAAGCTTGCTTTCGGTGAGCATGCAAAGGAGCTCATGATGAGCTCGACAAAGTCCATGACAGGACACCTCTTAGGTGCAAGCGGAGCAGTAGAGGGCGTGATCACAGCGCTCAGCATTTATAACGGCTTTGTTCCGGCAACCATCAATTACAAGGTACCGGATGAGGAATGTGATCTTGATATCGTTCCAAACGAGGGAAGAAATGCAGATATTAAGGTAGCTATGTCCAATTCACTGGGCTTTGGCGGACACAACGCATCTATACTTTTCAAGAAGGTTTGAGGAGATAATAAAAATGGAGCTTAATTCCAATCAGATACAGGAAATACTTCCGCACAGATATCCTTTCCTGCTTGTGGACAGGATACTTGAGTGTGAGCCGGGAGTAAGCGCACATGGCAGAAAGTGTGTAACAGCCAATGAAATGCAGTTTCTGGGACATTTTCCGGAAAAGCATGTAATGCCCGGTGTACTTATAATAGAAGCACTTGCGCAGACCGGAGCTGTTGCCATCCTTTCAGAGGAGGAGAATAAGGGCAAGATCGCACTCTTCGGAGGCATCAAGAATGCACGTTTCAAGAGACAGGTCGTTCCCGGGGATGTACTGGAGCTTTATTGTGAGATAGTGACTCGCAAGGGTCCGGTAGGAATAGGTGAGGCTAAGGCATACGTAGACGGTAAATTGGCTGTGACTGCCGAATTAACATTTGCAGTAGAGGGCTAATGATGCTACATTAGAGCAGATGGGGGTTCGGGTTTATGATCTACAATGCTTTTTCCAATGTATATACCAAATTTAAGATGCATTTTTATCAGGAAGTATTCAAAAAATGGGGGAACCGCGAGGTGAGTCTGACTACGGTGGAAACCTTCTGCATGGAGATCATACTGGCACTCAATAAGCCGACTGTGAGCCGCTTTGCGGAATTTACAAGCCTGTCGAGCGCAAATGCCGCAGACAAGGTCAATAAGCTGATAGGTAAGGGCTATCTCATGAAGGTACAATCGGAGAAGGACAGAAGAGTCTATCATCTTGAGGTTACCCAGAAATATATGGATTATTACAATATCAGCTATCAGTACATGAATACGGTCATGAAGCGTGTAGAGGAGCGTTTAAGCCCTGAGGAGCTGAAGATAGCAGCAAAAGTGCTGAATGTTATGGACGAGGAGCTGACCAAGGAAGTTCGTCTTGAGAGCAATTCCGAATATGAGACGGTAGATACAGCAGAATAATAAAGGATACTGTGCAGGGATGACTGCACGGATATGATACACCCGGTTTGTCGGTACTTAAGGTACGGATGAGCCGGGTGTTTTAAACCGGTGGAAAACAGATGAAAATGTTCGTTATCAGCATAAATAGGTCTTGAGTGAAAATGTATAAAAATAATATAGTCGTCATCTTTAAATGTGTTTGATTATGTGATGAGAAGAACGTGGTGTTTAAATATGAAACTATAGGTAGAATCGCTTGTTTGATTTGTGAACTGTTTAACAAATTATGTCTGTTGAGACTATGTTTTCAAACTGATACAATTTCGCATGTAACCAACAAGCCAACAAGGCTGATCATTAAGATTCTATTTGGTAATTTATTATTGGGGGAAATGAAATGAGAAAGTTTATTGCAATTGCAACAGCAGCAGTAATGGCTATGTCTCTTGCAGCTTGCGGAAGCTCAAGCACAGCTACAACAACTGCAGCAGCTTCAGGCGAGACACAGGCAGCAGCAGATGCTGAGACAACTGCAGCATCAACAGGAGATGCTCAGTACACAATTAAGCTTTGCCACGAGCAGACAGACGGAGATCCTATCGACGAAGGATGTGACAAGTGGGCTGAGCTTATTGCAGAGAAGACAAACGGCGCTGTTAAGATGGAAGTTTATCCTTCAAGCCAGCTCGGAGCTAAGGCTGACCTTATCGAGATGATGCTCATGGGACAGAATGTCTGCACTATTGCCGACGGTTCATACCTTATGGACTATGTTCCGGATTTCGGAGTAGTTATGGGACCGTTCCTCTTCAATGACTGGAGTGCAATGTATAAGATCACAGGCAGTGACTGGTGGGCAGAGCAGGAGGCTAAGCTTGCAGAAGAAGGTCTTCATATCGCATCAACAAACTGGATCTATGGCGAGCGTCAGCTTATGACAAAGTCACCGGTTAAGACTGTTGCAGACATCAAGGGCATGAAGATCCGTGTTCCTAATAATGATATTTCTGTAACTATGTTCAATAACCTTGGTGCTGCTTCAACACCTATGGCTCTCGGTGAGGTATATACATCACTTCAGCAGGGTGTAGTTGACGGCGTTGAGAACCCGCTTACAACACTTTATAACAATGCTTTCCAGGAGGTTTGCAAGAACATCACTATGACAAACCACCAGATGACATTCTCTAACTTCATCGTAGGAGAGGATTTCTGGAATTCACTTCCTGAGGAGTATCAGACAGCAATCGTTGAGGCAGGTGAGGAAGCAGCTGAGTACAATAACGATCTCTACAAGCAGGTAAGCGAAGAGATGCAGAAGAACATGACAGATGCAGGCGTTACAATCTACGAGCTTGATGATGCCGCATTCAAGGAGTTCCAGGATGCAAGCGAGAAGCTTTACACAGATTACGAGGAGAACGGAACCTGGACAAAGGGGCTTTATGAGCAGATCCAGGGAATCATCAACGGTTGATATCGTTTAAAAACATCATAGAGTGAGTTGGTTTTATGGGCTTCGGGACGTGAATAACACAGCCCGAGGCCCTTCTTGTCTAAAAATGAAGGAGTAATAAGACGTTGAAAAGTATTCAGAAGATAATTACCAGTCTGGATTCGATCATTTCGGGCGTATCACTTCTGCTCATAATATTCATGACGGTTGCCGGTGTAGTAATGCGTAAGTGTTTTGGCAATCCGATTGCATGGCTTGAGGAGATGCAGATATTTTTCTTTGTATGGACTATCTTCCTTGGCGGAAGTATAGCCTTCCGTAAAGGCGGACAGGTCAGCATTGACCTTATTGCAGCAAGACTTAATCCTAAGGCACGTAAGGTGCTTGATGTTTTCTGTTATGTAGTTGCAATGCTTGTGCTCATCTACCTCTGCAAGGGAGGATTTGAGCTTGCAGCTTCAGTTACCAAGAAGGTTACACCGTATTTTAAGATCAGCTACAAATATATAGATATTGCGGCTCCTATCGGCTGCATTATCATGATGGTTCAGTATACATTCATAATACTCGACCAGCTTTTCGGAGTGCTTGGAGGCATGTTCGAGCACAAGGATGAAAATGGGGAAGGAGGTGTCGAATAATGTCACCTATCGCACTTAGCGCAATTTCATTACTCGTACTTTTATTCCTTAATGTTCCTGTATTTGCAGCAATACTCGGTGCTTGTGTGGCATACGGTCTTGCCAATCCGGGAAGCGGCATCAATGCAATGATGGCAATGCAGAGAGTTATCTCAGGTATGCAGAGTGTAACCATGCTTGCTATTCCATTCTTCGTTGCAACGGGTGCGCTCATGAACTACTGCGGAATCACAGAGCGTATGCTTAAATTCTGTAAGGTTCTTACTCAGCATATGTATGGAGGTTTGGGACAGGTTAATATCGTTCTCTCAACACTTATGGGAGGAATGTCCGGATCATCACTTGCAGATGCCGCAATGGAGGCTAAGCTCCTTGTTCCTGATATGAGAAAAGCCGGCTATTCCAATGGATTTGCAAGTGCTATCACAGCGGCTTCATCCATGATCACACCGCTCATTCCGCCGGGAATCGCAGCCATCATCTATGGTTCTATAACAGGAACATCGATCGGTAAGCTGTTTGTTGCAGGTATCGGTCCGGCTATCATACTTTGCGTAGCTATGATGATCATTGTAAGTAAGTTCTCAAAGAAGAACGGAATTCCGAGACTCAGTGAGCAGAAGCCTACAAAGGAAGAACTGTGGGCAAGCTTTAAGCCTGCTATACTTCCGCTCTGCCTTCCTATAATTATTATCGGAGGTATTCGTCTCGGTATCTTCACACCGACCGAGGCCGGAGCAATAGCTATATTCTATGCATTACTTCTCGGAATCATTTACAGAGAGATCAGACTTGATAACATCTGGCAGTGCATCACAGATACAGTCAGCACAACAGCAGGAATCATGCTCATTGTAGGTGCCGCAACCTGCTTCAGCTGGATTCTTACATGGGAAAATGTTCCGCAGAACATGACTACTTTCCTTATCGGACTCTGCCATAACAAGTACCTTTTCCTGCTTCTTGTTAACATCTTCCTGCTTTGTGTCGGAATGTTTATTGAGGCAACAGCTGCTCAGATCGTGCTTGCTCCTATGCTTGCTCCGGTTGCGGTTGCATTCGGAATCGATCCGGTTCAGTTTGGTATGGTATTCATCTTCAACATGGCTATCGGTTCACTTACACCGCCTATGGGTAACCTTATGTTCGTTACTTGTGCTGCGACAAACTGTAAGACAGAGGACTTCATCAAGGACTGCCGTGTATTCTATGTATTGCTCTTTGCAATGCTTATGCTGATGAGCTATGTACCGGTCGTTACAACAATATTGCCTAATCTTATTTATGGAGCTTAATCATGGGTAGAATAGTCAGAACCGTACTTGGTGACATTCCTGCTGAGGAGATCGGAGTAACAGATGCACATGATCATCTGATCAGAAGCGGAGGACCTGAGATCAAGCTGGACATTAATTTCCTGATGGATGATGTAAATGCCGGCAAAAAAGAGTTTGGCAGATTTATTGAAGCCGGTGGAAAAACCATGGTATGCATGGATCCTATCGGCTGCGGAAGAAATGTGCCTAAGATGCTTGAGATAGCTGAGGCGTATCGTGGCAAGGGTCATATTATGATGACCACCGGCTTTCAGAAGGGAAGCAATTACGATCCGCGTACAAGCTTTCTTGCGACAGTAAGTGTTGAAAAGGTTGTTGAAATGATGGCCCTTGAGATCGAAGAGGGTATGGATATTCACAGCTATAACGGACCTGTTGTCGAGAGAACTAAGGCAAAGGCCGGACTTATTAAGGCCGGAACAAGCTACAGACTTATCACCAAGCTGGAAGAAAAGGCAATTAAGGTTGCTGCGCTTACACAGAAGATGACAGGATGCCCGATAAGCTTCCATACAGATTTCGGAACAATGGGACTTGAGATAGTCGAGATCCTCAAGGAAAACGGTGCCGATCTTGAGCATACCGTACTCTGCCATGTGCAGCGTAACCCTGACAGACGTTATTATGAGAGATTGCTTGATACAGGTATCAATCTCTGCTTCGAGGAGAGTAATAAGGCTCAGTATCGTCCAGACACTGAGATTGCCGAGAATATGAGCTGGCTTATCGAAAAAGGCTACGGTTCACAGCTGCTTCTTGGAGTTGACGGAGGTCGTAAGGAGGCTCTGGCTTCATATATGGAACCTCAGGGCAGAGCATATGGTCTTGAATATATGCTGACGGACTTTGTTCCGACATTAGAGTATAGCGGGGCTTCGAAGTCTGCGATCAAGACGATTTTAGAGGAAAATCCTGCAAGGATATTCTCAATATGGAAATAATTAAAAACGACATATTTTCACATTCATTCACATTCAAAACGAGTGCTGTTAAATAAACTACATAAAATATAGACGGGAGGCAGTTTAAAACTGCCTTCTGTTTTATGTTAAAAAAGACTGTTGAATCGGAGTTTTATCTTTATCACATCTACAGAGGCAACAATTTTCATTGCATAAAACTACACTTCGTCATAAACGCTTGTGTTATAACATTTTCCTATGGATGATACATTCAGTATACCGACTTTCCTCTGTGATTCAGCACGATTTGTTTTATATATTTCGGAAAGCATCATACAAATTCCAAAAAATCATTGTTTGTCATATTATTAGATTCCTTTGCAGTTTTTTGTTTTTCTAAGAAAACAGAAATCAATTTTTTGTTCAAAATGATTATTATTTCATTTTGATATTGTGAAAAAATGATAAAAATACTTAAAAAAGCTTAATTAAATTAGTTTGAAATGTTGAAGCGATTTTGAACAGAACAAAAAACCATGTGTAAATTTGCAACATTTACACCGGAATTCATCAATTGTTCAAAGATGTAAAAATGGTTTACAATTAGGACACTTCAGTAAAGCGAAGTACAAAAAATATGTACATACTGCTGAATATTATCAATCATCGAAGCATTGATTGATAACGGGGTTTTAAAGGAGGACACAATGAAAAAGGTTATTGCATTAGGTTTAATAGCAAGTATGGCAATGTCACTTGCTGCATGCGGAAGCTCAGGAACAACAACTACTACCGCAGCACAGTCAGAAACAACAGCTACTTCATCATCAAGCGGTAGTTCATCTGATGCAGCAGGAGATCCTGAGGTACACATCACATTTGCACATGCAGATGCTCCGGATGGAAGTGTAAACGGTGAAGGCGCTAAGATGTTCAAGCAACTTGTTGAGGAAAAATCCGGAGGATCAATTATAGTTGATATTTATCCGAGTGCACAGCTGGGATCTGTATCGGAAGTTATTGCTTCAGTACAGAACAACTCGGTTGATATGACTAATATTTCAACATCTTTCCTCTCAAACTTCTGCCAGGAGGTTGGCGTTTTCGATATGCCGTTCCTCTTTGAAGATTATGATCATGTTTGGGAAGCTGAGGACGGTGAGCTTGGTGATACTCTCGGAGAGAAGCTTAAAGCAGTAAATATCAATCCTGAGTTCTGGAATGGATTCGGATTCAGAAATGTTACTACTTCAAAGAATCGTGTACTTAACAGTATAGATGATTTCAAGGGGCTTCGTATTCGTATTCAGCCTTCAGACATTCAGAAAGAGATCTTCTCGGCACTCGGAGCAGATCCGGCACCGATTGACTGGGGTGAGCTTTACACAGCACTTCAGCAGGGTACTGTAGATGCAGAGGAGAATCCATTCATCCAGATCTACAGCTCAAATATATTCGAGGTTAATCCGGTTATCTATAAGACCGAGCATGAGTGGGGTGGAGCAGTTTGCATCACATCAAACGGACTCAGAGAGAAGCTTACAGACAATCAGAAGGCTGTGTTTGAAGAGTGTATCGAAGAAATCAAGCCACAGTGGCGTAAGCTTGTTCAGGATATGAATGACGATGCTGTAAAGGGCCTTGAGGAAAAGGGCTGTGAGTACAAGGATGATGTATTTGATAAGGCAGAGCTTCAGGAAAAGGTTCAGTCTGTATATGACAATCATCCGGAGTATGCAGAACTTGTAGAATACGTTAAGAGCCTCAGATAAGAGAATATATGAATATAGTTTAGTTTTCGCGAGAAACATTTTCAAAAACTTTATTCCATGATTGAGAAACCGGAGTTTGTTTTTGAACTCCGGTTTTATAAAAAGAAAGGTTTGTATCAAATTATGAAAAATCTGCTTAGGGGCTTGAAAAAATTTGATGATACTGTTTATGCAGGTCAAAAAGTTCTTATCCTCATAGCTGTAGTAATTATGCTTGCGGTAAATGGAGCACAGGTGTTTTGCAGATATGTTGTTCATTCATCACTTCCGTGGTCAGAACAGCTGAGCTTGCTGATGTATCTGGTACTGGTTATGCTTGGAGCAAATCTCGCTGTAAAAAGTGAGTCTGAAACAAAGATTGACATAATCATGCCAAAAGATCCGAAGCATGCGGCAGTACTTAAAGTTGTATGCGATATATTGAGTGTTATTGCTGTCGTAGCTTTTATAAAATCGGCAATTGCACTTGTAATTCATACAGCTCAGTTTCCGAATATATATTCTTCGCTCAAGATCAGTTATAACTTCTGCTATGTATGGCTTGTTATCGGATTTGTTCTTATCCTTATAGATAAAATCATCAATCTGATCAAGAATATTTGTATCTTAAAGGGAGAGGACATAACAGACCTCTACCCGCCTGAGGTTAAGGAGGTTACAGACTGATGAGTGGATCGTTGATTTTATTGGCAGCTGTATTTGTAATAACACTTTTGATAGGTGTTCCGGTAGTATGGTCGCTTGCATTAACCAGTATGGTTGCGCTTGCAAGCATTCCGGGAATGGCAGATACTTTCCTTGCACAGAGAATGCAGGCCGGAACAGAACAGTACTCTTTGTTAGCTATTTTCTTCTTCATGCTTGCAGGTGCAATCATGCAGCATGGTGGAATTGCAACAAGACTTATAAGATTTGCAAAGGCTCTGATGGGCTCTGTCAGGGGCGGACTTTCAATAGTTGCAATTATAGCTTGTATGTTTTTTGCAGCACTTTCCGGTTCATCTGTAGCAACAACCGCAGCTATCGGAAGCATCCTCTATCCTGAGCTTGTTGATGAAGGTTATGATCCGGGATATGCGGCAGCATTGACGGTTGCCGGAGGTACATTGGGTATAGTTATTCCTCCGTCTATTGTTTTCGTAGTATATGGAACAACAGTCAATACATCGGTAGCAGACTTGCTTATGTCAGGCGTTATGCCGGGAATACTTGCCGGAATTGCTCTGTGTGTATATTGCTATATTTACGCAGTTCGTCACGATATTAAGCCAAAGGGAAAATTCAGTCTGCATGAGTTGGCATCGGCAACTAAGTCATCTATCTGGGCTATCATCATGCCGGTAATTGTACTTGGTGGTATTTATGCCGGAGTATTTACTCCTACAGAGTCGGCAGCTGTTGCTTGTATATATGGACTTATCGTTTCTTGCTTTGTTTACAGAGAGCTTAAGTTTGATAATCTTATCAGAATATCGATAGATTCGGTTAAGTCTACTGCAAATGTACTTATGATCATCATGGCTGCAAAGCTATTCTCATATGTACTTACAAGAAACGGAATACCTGTAATGCTTACAAATGCATTGGCATCTGTAATAACAAGCAAGGTGACATTCCTTATTGCTCTTAATATTTTGTTGCTGCTTTTGGGCATGATTATGGATGCTGCTCCGATCATTCTTATTGTAGCTCCTATTATCTATCCTATAGCCGTTTCATTCGGAATTGATCCGGTGCAGCTTGGATGTATCGTTGTATTTAACCTTTCTGTAGGTCAGGCAACACCTCCGTTTGGACTGTGCCTGTTTGCAGCTCAACCGGTAACAAAACAGACGATAGCTACGCTAAGTGCAAAGACAATGCCGTTTGTTATATTGCTTATGGGAATGGTTTTGCTCACAAGCTTTGTGCCTTCGATATCAATGTTTATACCAAATCTCATGAAATAAATAGTATTTGATACGGATGGGCGTTTAGTACGAAGAATCGTAGCGCCTATCCGTTTTTTATCCGGAGGATAATTAGAATGAAATATGATTATATTATAAAAAACGCTAAGTTGGTTGATTTTAATAAGCTTTCGACATATAGCGGAGCGGTCTATGTTAAAGACGGTGTTTTTGCGGAGGCACCTGCCGATGGAGTGGCAGAGGCGCAGTTTGAAGTAGATGCCAAGAATAATTATGTAGTTCCGGGGCTTGTTGATGAGCATGTCCATTTGAATTACTTGAACAGCAATATAGGTGCAAATGCAGATCTCTTATGCATTCCTATGGGAGTTACAACGGCTGTTGACGGGGGTACAAGCGGCTGGACGAATGTTGAAGGTTTCTACACAAACAACATAGTAAGATATGTTCCTAATGTTAAGGTATATCTGCATGTTTCACCATATGGCGTTCATAGCGGAGTGATTCATGAAGAAAATCATGATCCTGCCGACTTCAATGTCGAACAGATAATAAAAAAATCTGTAAAATATAAGGATGTTATAGTTGGACTCAAGGTCAGAGAGTGCACAAAGACATTGGGAGAGTATGGTATAGATCCGCTTAAGAAAACAGTTGAAATTGCAAAAGCGGTAGAAGCTGCTACAGGCAAGAAATGTACTATTGATGTTCATTATGATGATCTGCCTGAAAATGTAAGCTGCCAGGATATACTTGATACTTTACGTCCGGGTGATGTTATCTCACATATTATGCAGGTTCATAAGGAAACTATGTTTAATCAGGACGGAACGGTAAGAGATATTCTGAAAGAGGCACAAAAGCGTGGAATCGTCATAGATGACTGTCATGGCAGAGTACATTGGTCATTTGAACATCTGAAAGCTGCATTCTCAGAAGGATTTTACCCGGATATCATAAGCTCTGATGTAGTTCGTATCAGTATGTTTGTAAGACCCGGATTCAGCCTTGTTCATGCAATGAATACCAATTTGGCAGCAGGAATGGATGAGTTGCGTATACTTAAAGCAGTTACAAAAACTCCGTCTGAGGTTTTGGGTATAACAGATGAAGCGGGAACGATGGATATCGGAAAGCCGGCAGATATTTGCATTATGGGAATGCAGGATACCGATGAAGTTTTAAGTGATTTCTGGGGAGGAAACTGTCATGCAGACAGACTCTTTGTTCCGCTTATGACATTTAAGGACGGAGTACCTGTATTCAGACAGACATTCTTCTAAATAATTAAGATAAAGACTGTTGCTATGGAGCTTATTACTTCTCTGTAGGCAGCAGTCTTTGTTTGTTAAATATAAATCCTTGAGAATTATATTTTGTTGTATAGCAATTAATCTATCAATTCTATTCCGTGCTCTGATGCAATCTGCCTTACATATTCCGGAGACACATCAAACAAGGCAACAGCAATGTCGGTATGCGGATTCTTGCGTAGTACCTTAGCTATGGTGAATGATTC
>CAKRTC010000011.1 GCA_934402055.1 uncultured Lachnospiraceae bacterium
ACATTTTTTGACTTTAAAAACAAGCGCAAAGTCCCATAAAATAAGGATTTTGCGCTTGTTGACTGTCAAAGATGGGAATTTAATCTGTAATAATATACAAGCACCATTAATACTGTTTCATATGTTTTTTAGATAAAAAAAATGAGTATCACGGCACATTCATCCGTTTTTTATATGGTAAATTCCAGGTTTGATCTCTATATGCATTATAAAAGGATATGCACCGCAATTCACATGCGTATGCATATCCTTTTTATATTCAGCTTATTTAACTTTTGTGATCTTTTGCGAAGGATCTCTTACTGTGCTGCAGACTCTGACTCAGCCTCAGTCTCAGCTCCAGCCTCTGTCTCAGCTGTTGCGGCATCATCTACAAGTCCCTCGATGATGTCTCCGCTTGCAAGCTCGTTAGCCTTAACAACATACTTGTCGAACTCACCCGACTCCTTGCATGCTGCGATAGCTTCATTTACACCCTTAACGAGTGCCTCGTTACCCTTGCTGATACCTACTACCGATCCTACGGCATCATACGGAACTTCAAGTGCAACACAGAGCTCAGGATAGCTCTTTGCATAGCTCTCTGCTACCATTGTCTCGATATAAGCTCCGTCCATCTTGCCTGCAAGAAGATCGGCGATAATATCTGTAACCTTTGCCATCTCAAGGATGTCTGCCTCAGGTGAATTCTCCTTGGCAAGTCCTGCCTGTATTGAACCTACCTGTGCGCCGAAGGTATACTCAGGCTTGTTTGTATCCTCAAGTGTTGCGAACTTGTCCTTGTTGTCCTGACGGCATACAAATGACTGTCCGCCTGAGATATAGATATCGGAGAAGTCCATAACTTCCTTACGATCCTCTGACGGTGAATATCCTGCCATACCGAGATCTACATTACCCTGTGAAAGCTCCATGATAGTTCCGTCAAAGTCCATCGGAATTACCTCAAGCTCAAGTCCGAGATAATCTGCGATATACTGTGCAAGATCCATATCGAAGCCTGCAAGCTGCGGCTGTCCGTTTTCATCGATAGCATAGAACTCATACGGTGCAAAATCAGGGCTGGTTGCAACGGTAAGCTTACCTTCCTCAACTGTCTTGATATCGCTTGAAGCTGCGGCTTCTGTACTCTCTGCTGCCTCTGCCGAAGTCTCGGCTGCTGCTGTTGTTGTCTCTGTGGTTGATGATGAACCACAAGCTGCAAGTGAAACTGTCATCACTGCTGCAAGTGCTCCTGCAAAAAACTTCTTCATTTTTTTCTCCCTTATTACAAAACAAATTGATTTTCAAATGAAGCTACCGCTTAAGTAGCATGACTGTATTATACACAAACCCTGCGGAGTGTCAACACCTTTTTAAATATTTATTCAAATTCTGTGAATAAATATTCTTATGTTTTATTCATCCTCAAGCTTGAGCACACTCATGAACGCCGACTGCGGTATCTCTACAGATCCGAAGGTACGCATACGCTTCTTGCCTTCCTTCTGCTTCTCCAAAAGCTTTTTCTTACGTGAGATATCACCGCCGTAGCACTTGGCAAGTACATCCTTTCTGAGTGCTTTAACGGTCTCTCTTGCAATTATCTTGCCGCCTATGGCTGCCTGTATCGGTATCTCGAAAAGCTGTCTCGGAATTTCATCCTTAAGCTTCTCGCACATCTTGCGGCCTCTCTCGTATGCACTGTCTGCAAAGACTATGAATGATAATGCATCCACAGTCTCCTTATTCACGAGTATATCAAGCTTAACAAGGCTTGACTTGGCATAGCCCTTAAGCTCATAGTCAAATGAAGCATATCCGCGGCTCCTTGATTTAAGAACATCGAAGAAGTCGTATATTATTTCATTTAACGGAAGCTCATATTTGAGCAGTGCTCTCGTATCCTCAAGGTACTCCATACCGAGATAATTGCCTCGTCTCTCCTGACAAAGCTTCATAATGGATCCCACATAATCTGTGCTTGTCATGATCTCCGCTTTAACTATCGGCTCCTCCATATACTCTATCTGTGAAGGATCAGGAAGATTGGTCGGGTTTGTAAGATCTATAACACTTCCGTCTGTTTTATATACCTTATAAATAACCGACGGCGCAGTCGTAACAAGGTCGAGATTGTATTCACGTTCAAGTCTCTCCTGTACAACATCAAGATGCAGCAATCCGAGGAAACCGCATCTGAAGCCGAAACCGAGTGCCACCGAAGTCTCCGGCTCATAGAAAAGAGAAGCGTCGTTAAGCTTAAGCTTCTCAAGAGCATCTCTCAGATCCGGGTACTTGGCATTATCTGCAGGATACAATCCGCAGTAGACCATGGGAGTCACTTCCTTATAGCCCGGAAGCGGCTCATCTGCCGGATCATCGGCATCTGTTACTGTATCTCCGACTCTGGTTGTCCGGATATTCTTGATGCTTGCCGTAATGTATCCAACCTCACCGGCTCTTAATTCATCACAAGGAGCAAACTGTCCCGGATGCATATATCCAACCTCAGTTACCTCATATTCGGCACCTGACGCCATCATCCTGATACGCATATCCTTTCTTACTGTACCTTCCTTGACACGGCAGAAAATGATAACGCCTCTGTAGGAATCATAGACAGAGTCAAAAATAAGTGCCTTTAAAGGAGCCGACGCATCCCCTGTAGGAGCCGGAACCTTATGTACTATAGCCTCAAGCACATCCTTGACATTGAGTCCCGTCTTTGCTGAGATCCTCGGAGCATCCTCGGCCTCAATTCCTATCACGTCCTCTATCTCATGGGCAACTCTGTCCGGATCCGCACTCGGCAGATCTATCTTATTGATAACAGGTACTACCTCAAGATCGTTATCTAGTGCCATATATACATTGGCAAGTGTCTGAGCCTCTATGCCCTGGGCGGCATCAACAACCAGCACCGCACCGTCACAGGCTTTGAGTGATCTGGAGACCTCGTAAGTAAAATCGACATGTCCCGGAGTATCTATAAGATTAAATACATACTCCTCACCGTCCTCAGCCTTATACACGGTCCTTACAGCCTGAGACTTGATGGTTATGCCACGCTCTCTCTCGATATCCATATTGTCGAGGACCTGAGCCTGCATCTCACGGCTGCTCAAAAGTCCGGTCATCTCTATGATACGATCCGACAATGTCGATTTACCGTGATCTATATGCGCGATAATACTGAAATTTCTTATTTTGCTTTGGTCGAAATGTGTATCTGTCATAGTCTTTTAATAGAATTTTTAGGATCGCAAGAGTTCCAAGCACACATCGATCCTGTATCCAAGATAATATAAAAGCCCTCGGCTGGGTTAATCCGAGGGCTAAATTGATATAATTTAAGTCAAATCAAGACCTGCAATTACTGCATAGCAGCAACTGCCTTTGAAAGTCTTGCTACCTTTCTTGAAGCTGTATTTGCATGATAAACGCCCTTAGTCTGAGCCTTATCGATCTCTGAAGCAGCCGTCTTCAGAGCAGCCTCAGCAGCAGCCTTATCTCCTGCCTCAACAGCAGCAGCAACCTTCTTAACATAAGTCTTAACCTTTGATCTGATAGCTTTATTACGCTCAGTTCTGGTCTGTGCTACAAGAACTCTCTTCTTTGCTGATTTAATGTTTGCCATTTCCCGTGTTACACCTCCTTCTTGTGTTTATGATGTTTCCACTGATTCCGGACACGGACAGTCTCGTGCAAACATGAACATTTTATATAGAAAGCCGTCAGGTGTCAAGTAAATCCTTGGCATTTAGGCTTTTTTCGTCATTTTTTCACTTAATTATAAGCAATTCGACCCCAAGTCTGTCACTTATGTCACCGGATTTGATGCTGCACTCGGTATCCGCACAGGCTTCAAGCCGTTTTATAAGCTCCTTAAGCGTGACATCCGTTACCTGATCCTTGATACGGCGCAGCTGCCAGTCCTTGATCCCGGTCTTCGCCATGATCTCGGCATCGCTTAACCCTGCCGTCATTCCTTCCTTAACCGCAAGTGCCTTCTCGTACTGCTTGACCATTACATATATTATACGCATTGCTGCTGTCTTAACAGCAAAGAGCTCCTCAAGTATAGTAAGCGCCTCCGATACCCTGCCCTTAAGCTTAAATGCTATCATATCGAATATCCTGTCGGTAATGGTCTTGGAGCATACCTCATCAATATCCTGCCTGCCTATGACATAATTTGCCGGCTTATCCAAGGTATAGCAGATAAGCTTCTCAAGCTCCGTGCTAAGGTTCTGCATATCATATCCGGTAAGCTCGGTCAGCTCATTCAAAGTCCTGCTGTCTATGCGCCGTCCGGCATGCTTTAATTCATTTTTAACCCAGTCACGTACCTCGCTCTTACCGAGCGTCTTGTCCTTTCCCTGCCTACTGTCCGCTGTATCAAAGCGCATTATCTTGCCCTTTGACTGAATGAGCCTGGTAAGGACATTGTTCTTATCGACATTTTTCTCATAGAAAATAACTACAGTACTGTCCGGCAGCTCTGAAAATGCCTCAGCAGTCTCCTTTGAACCTTCGCCCTTAAACCATCCGCAGCCGTCTATCATGATGGTGCGATGTTCCTCGGCAAAGGGAAGCGTATGCATGAGCGATATTATCTCGTCAAGATCTATATCCTCCTCCGAGAAGCAGTTGTAATTCATGCTGCCTTCACAGCCGAGAGCCTTAAGCAGTCTATTCTTTTCTTGTTCTCTGAGATAGTCCTCATCTCCGCAGATGAGATACATATTTTTTAAGCCGTTCATAGCGTTCATTATACAAGCTTAAAGCCGGAACTTCCACAAGAATGTTCGCACTGAGTACTGTATAAAAAAGAAGAAAACTTAAGTCTGTTTCCGTCAAGGTATAATATTATGGCTCCGGAAATATCGGTGCGCAGCAGCCCTGCTCCGTGTTCTTTTATCCGATCGGTAACCTCCTCATTCGGATGTCCGTAACGATTATTCTTTCCGCAGGATATAAGCACCAGCTTGGGTCTTAAGCTCATAAAAAGCTCCTCTGAATTGGAAGTCCTGCTTCCGTGGTGGGCTGCCTTAAGTACTGTCAGTCCGTTTTCTCCTCCAAGCTCGCTTATACCATGCTCCTTAAGATAAGCCTCGTCTGTAAATACCGCTTCATCCTCAGCCGTTGTGTCTCCCGTAAAAAGCATGGTAAACGCCCCCTTTTTAAGCAGAAAAACAAGCGAATCCCTGTTCCTGTCTTCAGAATCAAAGCCGGAATAAATACACTTAAGGCTCATGTCGCCGTCAGCCGCTATAAGCTCTCCCGCCTTCGGATATATAGTCTTTCCCTTATTCATCCGTCTTAATTCATCATATGCCTCATCGTTTCGTGCCGCCTCCGGCAGTACCAAAGCATCGATCTTCGGAAACGACTCCTCACTTAAGAGATACTCTATCCCGTTAATATGGTCTGCATCGGCATGACTCACGCATACGGCATCAAGCACGGATATCCCACGTGACAATAGCACGGATTCTATAACATTTTTACCTATATTTTTACGGCTTGAAGAGCCTCCGTCCGACAGGATATAATGCCTGCCGTTCTTTATAAGTAAACAATCTCCCTGCCCCACATCTATTGCCATTACATAAAAATCCCTTGTTTCACGATATCTGAGTAAGCCTGATATACCTATCATTGAAAATGCGGCAGCCGCAAGACTTATATAAGCTCCTGTCCTCTTTATGAACCTCGGTCTTAAGAACCATATTATGACGATCGTAAGCAAGACATAATACAATATTATGCTTAGCATGCCGGGTCGTCCTATGCATACGCTTGCATAAGGAAGTCTGAGGCTTGCTGTGCTTAGGAGCTCATACAGCTTAAGCACATAATGGCCGGGCGCCGCAGCAAACACCACAGCCATCCTTGTCGCCCCGGTAATCAAAGATGTGCCGGACAATGCCGTGATCATACTTTCCATCAGACTAAATATGCCGCTTACGGCTATCAGCGCCATCCCTGATACCAGCACAGCCGCAAGCAAAGGAATCACTATGAAATTAAGTAATATTCCGTATACCGGAAATTTGTAGAAATGATATGCGATAAGCGGCAGAGTACCTATCTGAATAGACGCACTTACAATAAAGACATTGAGAAGCTTGGGCAGTCTGTTTTTTCTGCTTATACTTTTCTTAAAGCCCTGCGGCAGCTTAAGTCCTAGTAATACCGAAATACCTTTCTTACTAAACCCCGGCTCTCCTCGAATTTCTCTTAATTTTTCTGTTTTATCGGAATTTTCTATAAGATTTTCAGTTTTTCTTATTATATTCTGTGAAATCAGGCTTATTGATGCAACAGCTCCGAAGGAAAGCTGAAAGCCGCTCGTAAATATCATGTACGGTCTGTACATCATGATTATAATTGCAGATACCGATATTGCAGTGGTCATACAATAATTTCTGCCGCAAACTATAGCGGCTATACTCATTATAAGCATGATCACTGCTCTGATAACCGAGCCTGAGGCTCCTGTCATAAGCATATAGAAGAACAATACCATCGACACTGCAAATGCCGAGTGTTTTGCATTAAGTTTCCTTCGCAGCAATTCATAGAGCCCCGCACCTATCATGCTTACATGCAGTCCGCTGACAGCCAGCAGATGTGCGATCCCGGCATCCTGATACAGATCTCTGACATTTTCATCCATATCACTTTTGTCTCCGAGTATCACAGCCTTATATGTACCGGCATCATGCTCCGACAAGCTATTATCAAATACATTACCGCAGAAGCTGCTTACTGCCGCAAGCATACTATCCAAAGGTGATTCCTCCGCAGTAGTTTCATTATCAATGACATCCTTTGTTTCGGACTTACTTTGTTCATACTGCTCTTCATTAGAGATATCCTTACTCTTAAGATACAGCGAATAATCAAACAGTCCGGGGTTGCGTGGTTTATAACGCTCATAAAACTCCCGGCATTCGGCACTGTTATATATATGCGACTGTACGCTTCCTCTTACGAAGCCTGCGGCAAAAAGCAGTATCACACAAGTTAGGTACAATCGTCTTTTTGCCGAATATTTGTTTAAATCTCCTGCCTTACCTTGCTCTCTGCAAGCTGCTTTTCCGGATACAAAAAGCGAACTGCCGCTTACAGACAGTCCGCTCATAATATACACAAGCATTAAAGCAGTTGCCGTTGCGGCTGCTGCCTTAATAATTATTCCCGACTCCTGTATCCCGCATATCATCCCGGACAGAACGATCACCGCTGCTGAGAACAAAGGTCGTTTCATATGCTTTTCCTAGTAAATTGTAGTATAAGTATATGTTTAGCACCCATCTCGAATTTGCTTTGCAAATCCTCGATGCGACCGGACAGAGTCCCTTCGGGCCTTGGCCGCCTGCCAATTTCAATCGTGAATTTGACTGCAAGCAGTAAATTCACGTTGAAATGTGGCAGGTGCTAAATAAATACAAATTATACCTGTCGGTTCCTTACAAGCAGAGAGTCCGCTGTCATCTCGATAGGCTTGGGCAGTCCCATCAGCTCAAGCATGGTCGGTGCAATATCAGCCAATACACCGCCCTTTCTCAAGCCAAGCTCCGCATCTGCATTGAACAATATAAACGGTACCGGATTGGTGGTGTGCGCCGTGTGCGGTCTGCCCGTGGATTCATCTACCATTATATCCGAATTGCCGTGATCTGCACAGATAAACATTACTCCGTCAACTTTCTTCACAGCCTCGCAGACTCTGCCGACACAGCTGTCTACAGTCTCCACAGCCTTTACCGCCGCCTCAATCACCCCTGTATGTCCGACCATATCGCTGTTTGCAAAATTAACGATTATCGCATCATACTTTTCGCTTCTTATCGCCTCACACAGCTTGTCGCATACCTCATACGCACTCATCTCCGGCTTAAGATCGTAGGTCGGGACATCCTTTGGTGAAGGAACAAGTATGCGGTCTTCATTTTCATAAGGCTCCTCACGGCCTCCGTTAAAGAAAAATGTTACATGCGCATATTTCTCGGTCTCGGCTATACGAAGCTGTGTCTTGCCTTGTTTGGCTATATATTCTCCGAAGGTATTGACTATCTCTTCCTTCTTAAAAACCACATCCTTATGTACAATGGTCTCATCATAATCGGTAAAGCATATATAGCAAAGCTCAAGGCGCCTGCCTCTAGCAAAGAAATCAAACTCATCATCACAGAAGGCTCTGCTAATCTCTCTTGCACGATCCGGTCTGAAATTATAGAAGATCACCGAATCATGCTCCGAAATAAGTGCTGTCGGTCTGTCGCCCTTGAATACAACAGAAGGTACAATAAACTCATCCGTAACACCCTCGGCATAGGACTTTGTCATTATCTCTTCTGCGGAGCTTGATTTCACGCCCTCACCCTTGGTCAGAGCATTAAATGCCTTCTCTATACGCTCATAGTTTTTATCTCTGTCCATGGCATAGTAGCGACCCGATACAGAAGCTATCTCACCAACGCCAAGCTCTCTCATCTTGGCTTCAAGCGCCTTAATATACTTAATACCGCTGTCCGGCGGCGTATCTCTGCCGTCCGTAAATACATGCACATAGACCTTCTTAATTCCCTGTCTTACGGCAAACTCCAAGAGTCCGTACAGATGCTCTATATGACTGTGTACGCCTCCGTCCGACAAGAGCCCCATAAAATGCATTGCGGAATCATACTTCCTGCAATTATCGGCAGCCTTGATAAACACCGGATCGTTGAAGAAAGTTCCGTCCTCTATGGACTTGGAGATGCGCGTAAGCTCCTGATACACTATCCTTCCGGCACCCATGTTGAGATGTCCTACCTCAGAGTTGCCCATCTGTCCTTTGGGCAAGCCTACCGCAAGTCCCGAAGCCTCACCTTCGACAAAAGGACATTCCTTCATAAGTCTGTCCAATACGGGAGTATGGGCAAGAGCCACGGCATTACCTCCGGTCTCTTTTCTAAGCCCAAGCCCGTCCATAATACAAAGCACTGCAGGTCTTTTAAGCATAATAACCTCACCAAATATTTATATATGTGTCCTGACACATTCTCGCGCCGAGCGCGGTCGCTTGCGACATTTTCACTTTTGCGCCGGTCAAGCATCCGCGGAACACTTTTTCATAGAATACAATTTACTATGAAATTAAAAATAAACCCCAAACTATCGGTATATCTAATACGATAATATAGTATTATATACATCAGAAACATCGGATTTGCAAAGCAAATCAGCGGATCATGAACTCTTGCGCCTGTGCGAAAGCTGCTCAGGCTTTGGAACGGTTCGTATATGTATATACAAGACATTAATAAATGAGTTTCAAGAAAGAAGACTGATATATGGAATTCAAGCTGCACAGTGAATTTGCACCTACCGGCGATCAGCCGCAGGCAATAGACGAGCTGGTCAGAGGCTTTGAGGAAGGCAACCAATTCGAGACCCTGCTCGGCGCAACCGGCTCGGGCAAAACATTTACAATGGCAAATGTCATACAGAAGCTGCAGAAACCTACTCTGATAATAGCCCACAACAAGACTCTTGCCGCACAGCTCTACAGCGAAATGAAGGAATTTTTTCCCGAAAATGCGGTGGAGTATTTCGTCTCCTACTATGATTATTATCAGCCTGAGGCCTATGTTCCTTCGAGCGATACCTATATAGAAAAGGATTCCGCCATAAATGACGAGATAGATAAGCTCCGCCATTCGGCAACTGCTGCTCTTTCAGAGCGAAATGATGTAGTCATAGTTGCTTCGGTCTCCTGCATTTACGGTCTCGGTTCACCTATAGACTATAAAAAGATGACGGTCTCACTTCGACCCGGTCAGACTCATGATATGCGTGAGGTCATGAGACGGCTTGTCGATATGCAATACTCACGAAACGAGATGGACTTTAAGCGAGGCTCTTTCAGAGTACACGGGGATGTGCTTGAGATATATCCGTCCTACTCGGGCGGTGAAGCCTTCCGTATCGAATTCTTCGGTGATGAGATAGACCGCATAAGTGCCATTGACTCCGTGACAGGTCACGTCAAGACAGAGCTCAATCACTGCATAGTATTTCCCGCATCTCATTATGTCGTTCCCAAGGAGCAGATGGACAGAGCCTGCGAGGATATCATGCAGGAAATGGAAGAAAGAGTTGCCTTTTTTAATTCCGAGGACAAGCTTATCGAAGCGCAGCGTATAAGCGAGCGAACGAGCTTTGATGTGGAGATGCTCAAGGAGACAGGTATATGCTCCGGTATCGAGAACTATTCAAGACATCTTGCAGGCTCTAAGCCGGGTGCTCCGCCTTACACGCTTATGGACTATTTTCCAAAAGACTTTCTTATCATAGTCGATGAGTCACATATCACCATTCCTCAGGTAAGAGGAATGTATGCAGGCGATCATTCACGTAAGACCGTACTGGTAGATTACGGATTCAGACTGCCGTCTGCGCTTGACAACAGGCCTCTCAACATAGAGGAATTTGAAGAAAAGATCAATCAGATGCTCTTTGTCTCTGCCACTCCCGGACCTTATGAGGAGGAGCATGAGCTGCTTAGAGCAGAACAGATAATAAGACCTACCGGTCTACTGGATCCGCCTATAGCCATACACCCTGTTGAAGGTCAGATAGACGATCTTATCTCAGAGATAAATAAAGAAACCGGCAAGGGCAATAAGGTGCTTGTCACTACTCTTACCAAGAAAATGGCAGAGGATCTGACTGATTATATGAAGAATATCGGTATCAGGGTACGTTATCTGCACTCTGATGTAGACACTCTTGAGCGAAGTCAGATCATACGTGATATGCGACTCGATGTATTTGATGTCCTTGTAGGCATAAACCTGCTCAGAGAAGGACTTGATATTCCGGAGGTCTCGCTGGTAGCAATACTTGATGCGGATAAAGAGGGCTTCCTGCGCAGTGAGACCTCTCTGATACAGACAGTAGGACGTGCCGCCAGAAATGCGGACGGTCATGTCATCATGTATGCAGATACCATAACCGGATCTATGCAGCGTGCCATAGATGAGACCAACCGCCGCCGTGAGATACAGGATAAATATAATAAGGAGCACGGTATCACTCCTACCACTATCAAAAAGGCCGTTCGTGAGCTTATAACCATCTCCAAGGCTGCCGAGAGTGATCCTAAGGATAACGAGCAGGAGATAGAATCCATGAATCAGCGTGAGCTTAAGGCGCTTGAGACCACTCTTAATAAACGCATGCGTGCCGCTGCCGCCGAGCTGAACTTCGAGGAGGCTATCGCTCTGAGAGACCGCCTCACCGAGATACGAAAGCTGCTGTACGATAAGAACACTTAAGTGCAGCATCCCGCAGAGCATTTTTATCGATTAAAGCCGGAGTGCAGTCGGCAAAGCAGCGGCTTGCAGCTGCGAAGACGACTATAGGACGGCCAAACGAAAATGAGCACAAAGCTTCGAAAGAAGCGGATGCGAATTTTCGTAGGATAGCGAGAGTACGCAGTACGAAGCTATCCGTATTTTATCGATAAGAGTAGGATGCAATTTCTATGAAACGAAATATACCCTGCCGAGGAATACTCAACAGGGTATGCTTGTTTCCGTAAATTAAAATTGTTCCGTCATGTCGCAACCGACGCTTTATATCCTTTTCTTTTTTATCTCTTCTTCCGCAAGTCTTCTCGCCGAAGCTATGCTTATCTCTCTTTCCTTGGCTATGGCTGCGATATCGTCATATTCGAGCTTTTCACGCTCTACTCCGTATCCCGATACATGCTTGGAACGTATCTTTCCGAGAGAAGTATCATACTCATGTATCTCACGCTTAAGGGTATAACGCTTCATCAAAGACTCTCTGACGCCTATGGTGCTCGTATATCTGAATAATGCACTTACCATTGCATCCTTTGCGCCCTCGCGGCACAAAAGCTTAAGCACTGCTCCCGGACGGTTCTTCTTCATAAGAGCAGACTCAGTCCACACATCCAGCGCTCCTTCGGCAAGCAGACGCTCGAAAGCATAGCCCAACTCTTCCGCACTCATGTCATCTATATTTGCGGCAAGCTCAACTACCGTACCTGTAAGAGCCTCATCATAGTTATGCTTAAGTCCCTTATCCGACTCAGTTTCCGGAAGTTCAGACGCTTCAAGCTTATCTGCATATTCAGCCTGAACATCATTGATCTCACCCATTATCGCCCTGACACAGTTTGCCGCCTCAAAATCCTTCCTGCCCATTCCGTAGCCTATACTATCTATGCTCATGGCAGGTCTTTTGCCGAAGCTGTCCGCAAAATGTCTGATAAGCGCAGCTCCAGTCGGAGTCAGCAGCTCTCCCTTTATACCGTTGTCGTATGAAGGAACTCCCTTGAGCAGATATGCCGTAGCAGGTGCCGGAACAGGCATTATTCCGTGTGCGCATCTTACCTGTCCGCTTCCGGTATTGACCGGAGAAACAATGATGCGATCCGGCTTAAGCAATGAAAGCATATATGAAACCGCAGCCACATCCGCAACCGCATCCATATTTCCGACCTCATGAAAATGTATCTCGCTGACATCTACTCCGTGTGAATGACTCTCAGCCTCTGCGATAAGTCCGTATACCGCAAGCACGTCCTGCTTCACACTCTCTCCAAGCTCCATATGATCATTCACTATATGTGCGATTCCTGCCATATTGTTGTGTGAATGCGTATGTCCTCCGTGGGCATGTTCATGTCCGTGGTCTGCGTGGTCATCGCCTTGCCCATGAGTATGTCCGTGTTCCTCATCATGTACGTGTGTATGTTCATGCTCATCATGAGCTTCGTCATGCAAATGCTCGTGCTCTGCCTCGCCGTGGCAATGGTCATGGTCATGATGATGTTCATGATCGTGATGATGTTCATGTTCATGATCGTGCTCATGCGTGTGTTCATGTTCATGGTCGTGACAGTGCTCATACTCATGTGTATGCTCGTGAACATCCTCGGAAGTCTCCTCCGCACCGTCCACCTTAACACTCATATGAGTGCCGCTTATTCCGCATTTAACTGAAGGCTCTGCCTCGTATACCACCTTTGGAATACCAAGTGCATTGAGCTTTGCCACTATCCCTGCTCTCTCCTCCTTCGGAAAAAGCTCCAGTAAAGCTGCCGAGAGCATATCTCCGGCAGCGCCCATACCCAGATCCAGATATAAGACCTTCATTACTTTCTTACCTCGTGATTGATCATACTTGCCAGATATCCTGCACCGAAACCGTTGTCTATATTAACGACCGAAACTCCGCTCGCACAGGAATTAAGCATAGATAAAAGTGCCGATATACCCCCGAAGGAAGCTCCGTAACCGACACTGGTAGGTACCGCGATGACAGGACAATCTGCCAGACCGCCTATAACACTTGCAAGAGCTCCCTCCATGCCTGCAATGGCTATAATTACGCTTGCGCTCATTATCTCCTCGCTATGGGATAACAGACGATGAAGTCCGGCAACTCCGACATCATAGAGCCTTACTACCTCATTGCCGTAGACCTCTGCCGTAAGTGCCGCTTCCTCCGCAACCGGAATATCGCTGGTTCCGCCTGTTGCAACAACTATCTTTCCGATACCGTCAGGCTTAGGCATATCTCCGCAAACGGCTATACGCGCATTCTCACAATAAGCTATATCGACCTCTGCGGCTACCCTATCTGCCTTATCCTTATCTATACGTGTGATGAGTATGGCATCACTGCTCTTTTCTCTGAGAGCACTTACTATACCGATTATCTGTTCTGCGGTCTTGCCGGATCCGTATATCACCTCTGCGGCACCCTGACGTATCTTGCGATGATTATCTATCTTGGCATAGCCAAGATCGGTGTACGGCTCCTGCTTTATCTTAAGTAGCGCATCATCCACGGAAATGCTTCCGCTTCGCACGTCCTCAAGTATCCTCCTGATCTCTGTGTTCATGTATTTCCCGTAAATATAACATATAAAACTTCATTAACTGTTCGAAACCCGGCTCCGGACAATTACAAAATTGACTTTAGTTCCTTGTATATCTCGCCTTCCTTAGGCGGGCAGCCCTTGATGCAATGTTCAAAGCCCATAGTACAGTTACCTATACCGTAGCGGCCTGTTTTACCTCTGTAGCCCTGACCTATACCGAGCTTGTCTCCTTTAAGCTTATCAAGCAGCTTGTCAAAGCAGCCCTCCTGTCTGAGCCGGTCAAGTGCCGGTATAAGATTACCGTAGCAGGCACTGCATGAATCTATCTCATCTACTGCATAGGATATCTCAACTATCTTACGTGTCTCGGGGAGCACTGCTTCTGTATCCGTTTCTCCGCGGACACCGCCATCCAAAGGCTCTCCCTCACTCACAGTGCCGCTTACGGTCCTGATATTGATCTTATCAAGCTCTGTGCTTCCTATTCCGAGATGCTCCGCGAGCATTATATAAGCAACATCTTCCGGCTTGTATCCCAATATCCGGCAGCTGAGACTGTCTACCGCAACCGGATCCTTTGCAAGCATAATGCAATTCTTCACAAGAGGACTTCCGCCCTCTTCAAAATCCGGATCTCCGCAAATATGATCTACGACTATAAGGTCCGGCTTAAGAACTGTATTAAGATGAGCTATAGGCTTATGAAGTCCCAGACTGTGGAACCTGCGCTTCTCGCTGTTAGGGATCAGCCCCTTCATATTCTTGAGCGCACAGGTGATCTTGGTCTGACAATGTCCCTTAAGCACCGGAACATTTATAAGATAATCAAGCTCGACGGCATGCTTACAAATGTTAAGCTTCATGCCTTCACAGTCGTATTCGGCAATATCCCTTTCCTTCTGCATATCGGTAAGCTTTATTCCATACTGCCTGCTGAGCGCATTGAATCCGCAATACTCGAAAGCATCCTCGGTCTTATCGCCCACCCATGAACCCTCAAGTATCTCTATATCGGCTGCTTCAAAGCCCGATTCGGTAAGATATTCTATGATACCCGCAACTATCTCAGGGTGTGTGGTGCCTCCGAACTCGGCAGGCGTCGGACATACCAGATTAGGCTTGATGCCTATCTTAGGATGAACATTCTCCGCCTTCTCCCTTATCTCAGCTGCAATATCTGCTTCCTTAAGCAGCTCCTTGGTCATTTCCCTGTACTCGGTTCCGTAGGAACGAAGTATATCTTTTCTATCCATTATTTCTTATGTCAGTCTCCGAAGAATATGCCTATATCTCTTGCGGTACGGATAAGCAGATTAGAATCCACATCAAGGAACTTTGTCCTGCTTGCAGCCTCCTCTATCGGAACAGGCACTATAACACCGTCCTGTATAGCCACCATGTATCCGTACTGTCTGTCTCTTATAAGTCTTGCCGCAGCAACACCGAAGCGTGTCGCAAGCACTCTGTCGTAAGGTGACGGCGGGCCTCCTCTCTGGAAATGTCCCGGCACCGTAACTCTGGTGCTCTGTCCGGTTGCCGCCTGAAGCTCGCTTGCAAGTCTGTAGGAAATGGTTGAGTGTCCCATGGTCTCGGTCAGATGGCGGCGTTCATTCTCGCTCAGCTTCTTGTCCGTTGTCGAACAGGCACCCTCGGCAACCGCAAGTATTGAATAATTGCGTCCCGTTCTCTTCCTGCTCTCTATTGCTGAAACTATCTTATCAAGATCATAAGGTATCTCCGGTATCAGTATACCGTCTGCTCCGCCTGCTACACCGGCATGCAGCGTAAGCCAGCCCGCATCTCTTCCCATCAGTTCAACAACAAATATCCTGCTGTGTGAGCTTGCAGTAGGATGGATATAGTCTATTACCATCGTTGCTATATCAACCGCACTCTGGAAACCGAAGGTAGTCTCCGTTCCCCAGATGTCGTTATCAATTGTCTTTGGCAGAGTGATCACATTCATACCGGCATCTATAAGAAGCTTTGCCGATTTCTGGGTGCCGTTTCCACCCATGACCACTACACAGTCCAGATTGAGTCTGTTATAGGTATCAAGCATGCTTGGCATGAGATCGTTGCCTTCCTCATCAACGATCATCTTGTCCGGAATGAACTTCTGCCTTGATGTACCGAGTATGGTTCCTCCCTCGTCGATAATGCCTGAGAAATCCTTGTACTGCATGAACTTATAATCACGGTCAATAAGTCCTCTGTAGCCGTCATACATACCGTATATCTCAACATTCGGTATAAATTGATAGAGTGCCTTGCCTATTGCACGAATGGCTGCATTAAGACCCTGACAATCGCCACCGCTGGTAACAAGCGCCACTCTTGTTGTCTGCTTCATAACACCGCTCCTGTTTGTTCTATACTAGCGATTAAATGCGGATTGCTTCGTACTCCGTACTCTCGCAATCCTACGAAAATTCGCACCCGCTTCTTTCGAAGCTTTGTGCTCATTTTCGTTTGGCCGTCCTATAGTCGTCTTCACGGCTGCAAGCCGCCGCTCTTACGACTACACTCCGGCTTTAATCGATAAAAAAAGTGCGAATCCCCAAAGATCCGCACTTTAACTTATAAAGATTACGCAGAAGATGGGATTTGAACCCATGCGCCGCTATTAACGACCTACTCACTTTCCAGGCGAGCCCCTTCGACCACTTGGGTACTTCTGCAGTCGATCATATCCTCATATGAATATGAATGTGGGTAATCGATATCCTCGTTGCGAATCCAAGGCATACATCTATTATACTTTAGCAAACGCAATGAGTCACTACCCATGAATAAAAAATGCGAGCAACGATTAATTGCCCGCAAACGGAAAGGATGGGATTCGAACCCATGTGGAGTTGCCCCCAAACGGTTTTCAAGACCGCCTCGTTATGACCGCTTCGATACCTTTCCATAAGATGCCGTAAATGCACCGTGCTTATGAATGATATACCAATTATCATTAATTGTCAAGCACAAAAATCAAAAGTAATTCCACATTACTGCTTCAGATATGCTTCGGCTATGATCAGATCATTAGGCGTCGTTATCTTGATGTTCTTGGGATCACCCTCGATAATACGCACATGACAATCTGTCATATTTTCAACTATTACCGCATCATCGGTTATCTTGTTTTCATCCGTGCCGTAATCCTCAATGGTCTTGTTGAGCGATTTGTATGCCTCAAGCAGCAGCGGATAGGAGAAGGACTGAGGTGTCTGTATGCTCCAGAGCGTAGAACGGTCCAGAGTCTCAGTTGCAAAGCCCTTTTCATTTGCACGCTTTATCGTATCCGTAACAGGCACTGCCGCAACACAGGCTCTTGTCATAAGCACATATTTGCAGCAGCGGTCTATGAGCTTTTGACTTATCATAGGTCTTACTCCGTCATGGATGAGCACATAATCCGTGTCCTCCGGTGCCGACAGCAAGCCGTTATATACAGACTTGAATCTCTTGTCGCTTCCCTCGGTTATATTCTTGACCTTGGAAAAGCCGTACCTTATACACATAGAAAGAGTATCATCGGCAAATCCCTTAGGTATCACGACAACTATGGAATCTATATTATCATTTTCCTGAAATGCTTTGATACTGTAGGCAACTATCGGAATCCCGTTTATCTGCATAAACTGCTTCTTGGTATCCGATCTCATCCTTGTTCCGCTTCCCGCCGCCATGATGATAGCGGTAAATTTCGGTTTGCTTATACTCATAATGATTCACCGTCCCGTGTTCATCTCACTCCGAGTGCAAGATTCGGATCCGCATTAAGCGATTCGTCATCTCTCACTCCGTCAAGATATGCATAATAGGCAGCCGATCCTATCATTGCCGCATTATCCGTACAATATACAGGCTCGGGATAATAACAGTTAAAGCCCAGCTTATCACACTCTGCCTGCATCTTGGCTCTGAGTGCGCTGTTTGAGCTTACGCCTCCCGCTATGGCAACATTTTTAATACCAAGCTCCTTTGCACAGTTTATCGTCCTTACGCACAGTGACTCGGTAACAGATTCCTGGAAGGAAGCACACAGATCCGGAACATTGATGCTTTCCTTCTTCATATTGGCAAGATTGATATAATTAAGCACCGCAGACTTTAAGCCCGAAAATGTAAAATCATAAGGATGATCTCTTACCTCTCCCCTCGGAAACTCTATTGCATGTATATTGCCTTCACGGGCAGCCTTGTCAACCTTAGGACCTCCCGGATATCCCAGTCCCACAGCTCTTGCCACCTTATCAAAGGTCTCTCCTGCCGCATCATCATGTGTCCTTCCTATAAGCTCAAAGCTTCTGTAATCTCTGACGGCAACAAGATGTGTATGTCCACCGCTTACTACCAGACAAACATACGGCGGCTTAAGTTCCTTGTGCGTAATGTAATTGGCAGCTATGTGGCCTTCTATATGGTTAACTCCAACAAGCGGCTTATTTAAGGCATAAGCAAGTGCCTTGGCTTCCGAAACTCCGACAAGCAGTGCTCCGACAAGTCCCGGCCCCTTAGTCACGGCTATCACATCTATATCGTCAAAGCTCATTCCGGCATCCCGAAGCGCCTTCCTGATAACACCGTTTATCTGCTCACAGTGCAGACGTGATGCTATCTCCGGCACAACTCCGCCATATACCGTATGTATATCTATCTGCGACGAAATAACATTGGAGAGTACGTTTCTGCCGCCTCTCACAACGGCTGCCGCAGTCTCATCACACGAGCTTTCTATCGCCAATATTGTCAGATTTTCCTGTTCAGTCATCATAATTCAGTTCTGCCGTCATACCGTCCTTACCGCAGCGTGCGGCAGGGAATATCTTTCTCATTTCTTCTATATATTGCTTAGGATTTATCATGGAAGGACTGTAATGGGTATACCACATCTGTCTCGGTGCTATCTTGGCTTCGCTTGCCATCAACGCCGCCTCCTTCATGGTGCAGTGCTTATAAGCCCTCGCCTTGTCATCGCAATCCGCCTCTCCGTACATGCCCTCACATATAAAAATATCGGCATCGGAAGCAGCATCAACTATATTGCTGCAGGGTCTGGTGTCTGTTGTATAAGTCACCTTGATTCCGCGGCGCTCAGGTCCTATGACGGATTCAGGTTTGAATATCTTGCCTGTCTTCTCGTCTATGACAGTCTCACCCTTCTGAAGCCTGTTCCATGCGCTTACCGGTATACCGAGTGCATTGGCAGCCTCAGGATCAAACTTGCCCTTACGCGGAACTATTGCCGTATAGCCGTAACACGGAACATTATGCTTGACCTTGAACGCCTTAAGTATATAAGGTCCGAGCCTGTACTCCTCGGTATTCTGATCAAGCTCAATAAATCTCAGCTCGAAGCTGAGCTCAGGTGCAATGCTTCTGAGTGACCGTACTACATTATAGAGTCCCTTCGGTCCTATCATGACAACAGGCTCCGTGCGATCTGCGTTGGACATATTAAGCAGCATGCCCGGAAGTCCCGATATATGATCGGCATGATAATGCGTAAAGCACATGATATCAATGGATTTAGGCGACCAGCCTACCTCCTTCAAAGCGATCTGCGTACCCTCTCCGCAGTCTATCAGTATATTGGAGCCTTCACTTCTTATCATGAGTGAGGTCAGCCATCTGTGCGGCATAGGCGTCATTCCGCCTGTGCCGAGTAAACAAACATCTAACATGTATACCTCATTATCAATGCATCCTCCTTAGGCTCGCTGTAGTAATTTTTGCGTATTCCGGCATCGGTAAATCCTGCTGCTCTGTACATAGACACAGCCGGATCATTGCCGATCCTCACCTCAAGAAAAATGTCTTTGATATTTCTATTTTTTGTTTCCGTAATAAGCTCATCAAGGAGCTTTCTTCCGACGCCATGCCGCCTGAAGCTTTTATCAACGGCTATCCTGATAAGCTCCGCATCGTCAAAGCATCTGAGCAGGGCAAAGCCGATCAAAGCCTCATCCTTAGCGTCTTTTGTTCCAAATGCCGCAATCAGATGATCGTAATCATGAAGCGCGCTGTCCGAATAAGCCTTAAGTCCCCACACATTTCCGGGGAATATATCCTCATCTATATCAGATATCCTGTGCAAGGCTCTTTCCAAACACTCTGCCCGGGCTTCAGGAGACGATTCCGCATCCGTTGCTGCTAAAGCCGAAGCTGACATGCGCCGTATCTCTACTGTCATATTATCTCTCATTGATGCCTCGGTGTTCCTTTGTCCTGCATCTTACTGAGGCTGTGCTTACCGGGGTCTCCCAATATTCCTGCCTTAAGCTCACGCTCTGCCTGAGTTTTACGCAGATACAGCGGAGCAAAATCATCCGAGTTCATTACCTTATCGTCATAGCAGTCAATGCCGTCGGTTCCTGCATCATGCACAGCCTCAGCACTAAGATCGTTCCTGATAAGCCAGTCCTTGTATATCAATGCGCCAAGCTCGGCAACACCTACTGCTCTTTGTCTGTTAAAGGCAGCTCCGGCAAAGCTTACGTCACCCTCCAGTTCATCCGCAATTATATCGGAATATACCGGAACACCGTCTCCGATGAATATATAGGAGACATCCGGGTCTAAGCTCTCACTTTCTGTGCTGTCTCCGGCGGAAGCATTTACATGAGCCTGTTCATTGAGCAAAGCTATAAACTCATGTATATCACGTGCTTCTTCCCCAAGTACGGTGGCTCCGTTTTGATATGCTGCGGAATAAACCTGTTCGCGTCTCGCATCCATTATCGGGCATATGATCGCATCACTGACTGAGCACAACTCGTATGCCATAGCCTGAAGCGACGACACGGATATCACCGGAACATTAAGCGCCATGGCAAGTCCTTTGGCTGTTGCCGCACCTATCCTCAGTCCCGTAAATGAGCCCGGTCCCGCAGATACGGCTATCGCATCCGTATGCTTCATATCAAGCCCGGATATATCAAACATCTGCCTTATCATAGGCAGCAGGGTCTCCGAATGTGTAAGTCTGTTATTGACCGTAAATTCTGTTTTCAGCAAATCATCCTCAAGGACCGCTGCCGAAGCAACAAGCCCGGATGACTCTATGGCAAGTATGTTCATCTGTCTATCTCTATCATCCTGTAATCTAAGCCCTTATCAAGATCTCTCCTGATATAGATGTGTACCGCATTGTCCGGAATAAGCTCCTCTATGAGCTCAGACCATTCAACCAAGCATACTCCGTTTCCGAAGAAGTACTCCTCGTAACCTATGGCAAACATCTCATCCGGGTCACTTATCCTATACACATCAAAATGAAAAAGCGGAAGCCTTCCGTCTCTGTATTCCTTTACTATCGTAAAGGTCGGTGAGGTCACAGGCTCTGTTATACCAAGTCCCTCGGCAAAGCCCTTGGCAAATACGGTCTTGCCGGCACCAAGATCTCCGTCAAGACAATAAATCTCCCCGGCCTTCGCATTTTCCGCTATGGATCGTGCCAATTCAAATGTTTCGTTTTCACTGTAGCTTTCTTTAATCATGCATAAAATTATAATGAAACAGCTGTTTGCTTGCAAGCAAATAAAAATAATGGTATATTTCACATACTATGAATGAAAATATCGGAAAAATAGATCTTTATGCCAAGCTTGCTCGTTACAGCCTTATGCTGTCTTGTCTGGCACTTATGTCCATACTTATGTTGTTTCCTTCGGGCATGTATTACGGCTTTGTCTGTGCCGCACTCGGTGTTGCCGGCGGTATACTTACGAGACCGTATCTTAAGCGTAAGAGTGCCTGCACAGCAGCGGTGGTCATAGGCGTTATTACCATCCTTCTTTGCTTTGTGGCATTTCATGGTATGTATTCACTCTATACCATGATAAAGGATCCTGTCGCAGGTCCGCAGATAAGCAGCGTCATCTCGCAGATACTAAATCAGTACGGTGTTCCGATCGAGACCTTTGCCCGGATCATAAGACCTTAATTATTATAAGCTTTTTTAATGTTCCTTGGCACACCCGGAAGCCCGGCTTTGGTCACTTGCGATATTTTTCTTATCTGCGCGAGCGCATATCCCACGGAGCATTTTTCATTCAGTTTCCCATGAACATAACAGCAGCCGTGCTTACAAAGCACCGCTGCTGTTTTTTATCATTATCAATCGTTATCCGCTACTCTGCGATCCGGCTTACCCAGCTGCACCCACTTAAGATAAGCATTGATGAAGATATCAATATCTCCGTCAAGCACAGCCTGTGCATTACCTGTCTCTTCACCTGTACGAACATCCTTGACCATGGTGTAAGGCTGAAGTACATAGTTACGGATCTGGCTGCCCCATGCGATCTCCTTGATATCACCTCTGATATCCGAGAGCTTCTCGGCATGAGCCTGCTGCTTAAGCATATAGAGCTTAGCCTTGAGCATTGCCATAGCCTTATCCTTGTTCTGAAACTGTGAACGTTCCTCCTGGCAGGCACAAACGATACCTGTCGGGATGTGTGTGATACGAACAGCCGATGATGTCTTGTTGATATGCTGACCGCCGGCACCCGATGAACGATAGGTGTCTATTCTGAGATCCGACGGGTCGATATCGATCTCGATATTGTCATCAAGCTCAGGCATAACGTCACAGGAACAGAAGGAGGTCTGTCTCTTACCCTGCGCATTGAACGGAGAAATACGAACAAGTCTATGTACTCCTGCCTCGGATTTGAGCAGTCCGTAAGCATTTTCACCTTCAACAGAGAAGGTTACTCCCTTTATGCCTGCTTCATCTCCCTCCTGATAATCCAGGAGCTTAACGGTAAAGCCATGCTTTTCACACCATCTTGTATACATACGGTAGAGCATCTCGTTGAAGTCCATTGCCTCTGTTCCGCCTGTTCCGGCAGAAAGCGCAACCGTAGCATTATTGGCGTCATATTCACCCGAAAGCAGAAGTGAGGTACGCATGTTTTCAAGCTCTGTCTTAAAGCTCTCAAGCATCTCTCTTGCCTCTGCCGCAAGCTCCTCATCATCCTCCTCGGCGCCCATCTCAATGATAGCCTCTATATCGTCAAACTGACTGTTGAGGGAATCATATTTCTGAACGGAAGACTTGAGAGAGTTAAGATCCTTCATGAATTTAGCTGATTTCTCGGCATCATCCCAGAAGCTCGGCTCTTCCATCTGGCGCTCCATCTCCGCTATACGTCTGTTCTTGTTCTCAAGGTCAAGGGACTGTCCCAATTCCTCCAGAGGTTCCTTGTAAGTAAGGAGTTCCTGTTTACAATTGTCGAATTCAATTAATGCCATGTATCCTCCTTAGCCAACCGGTGAAGAAAAATCGATCTTGTCTCCCGGAACGGCATATCTGCCGTGGCACTGCTTAAACTTCTTGCCTGAACCGCACGGACAAGGATCGTTTGGATATATCTTTCTGATCTCGCGCTTCTTAGGAGCCTTAACTGTCGAATCATCACGGTTTGTACCGGTTATCTCGGCAGCCTGCTCACGCTCTACCTTCTGCTGTACCTGCAGATGGAAGAGCAGGCGTACTGTGTCCTCCTTAATGGCTGCTGCCATTCCCTCGAACATCTCATAGCCTTCTGTCTTATACTCAACAAGCGGATCCTTCTGTCCGTAGGATACGAGTCCTATACCCTCACGAAGCTGTGCCATATCATCGATATGGTTCATCCACTTATTATCAATTACCTTAAGGAGTACGACACGCTCTGCCTCTCTGAGCTGCTCCGGATCCGGGAAGAGTGCTTCCTTTTCCTCATAGAGCTTGATAGTCTGCTCCTTGATAAGCTGCTTAAGCTTATCCTTGGTGAGAGCCGCAAACTCCTCATTTGTAAGTCTCATAGGCTGAAGCGGTATGATAGGAAGCAGGGTATTATTAAGCTCCTGCACATCCCACTCAGATGACTTAAGATCATCCGGAATGACCATATCAATCGAGTTGTCTACTATATCCTGAGCATAGCTGATGATAACATCACGCATGTTGAGTCCGTCGAGTACCTTGCGTCTCTCCTCGTACACAACATCTCTCTGCTCATTGTTGACCTGGTCAAACTTGAGAAGCTGCTCACGTACACCGAAGTTGTTGCTCTCTATCTTCTTCTGAGCATTCTCGATTGCCTTGGAAAGCATCTTGTGGTGGATCTCCTCACCCTCCTCGACTCCGAGACGGTTGAAGATATTCATAAGATTGTCTGCTCCGAAAAGTCTCAGTATATCATCCTCAAGTGAGAGATAGAACTTGGACTCACCCGGATCTCCCTGACGTCCCGAACGGCCTCTGAGCTGGTTATCGATACGTCTTGACTCATGACGCTCCGTACCTATGATCTTAAGTCCTCCGAGTGCCTTGGCCTCGTCATCAAGCTTAATATCCGTTCCTCGTCCTGCCATGTTGGTAGCTATGGTAACGGCTCCGTGTCTTCCTGCCTCTGCAACGATCTCAGCCTCCTTCTCGTGGAACTTGGCATTAAGTACGCTGTGTGGAATACCCCTGCGATTAAGCATGCCGGAGAGCATCTCCGAGGTCTCTATAGTGATGGTTCCGACAAGCACCGGCTGCCCCTTTCTGTAGGCCTCCTCAACGCTGTCGCAAACTGCCTTGAATTTCTCCTTCTTTGTCTTGAATACCGCATCATCAAGATCGATTCTCTGTATAGGCAGATTGGTCGGAATAACGATAACATCCATACCGTAGATGTTTCTGAACTCCTTCTCCTCTGTCTGAGCGGTACCTGTCATACCTGCCTTCTTGGCAAACTTGTTAAAGAAGTTCTGGAAGGTGATGGTAGCCAGTGTTCTGCTCTCACGGCGGACATTTACATGCTCCTTAGCCTCGATAGCCTGATGAAGACCGTCGGAATAACGGCGTCCCGGCATAATACGTCCGGTGAATTCATCAACGATGATAACTTCATCATCCTTGACTACATAATCCTTGTCTCTGTGCATGGAATTGTGTGCACGAAGAGCAAGTATGATACAATGCTGGATCTCAAGGTTCTCCGGATCAGCAAGGTTGTCGATATGGAAATACTGCTCGACCTTATGCACACCCTGCTCGGTAAGTGTTACATTCTTCTCTTTCTCATCATAAATGTAATCACCTGTCTCCTCGATCTCCTCACCGAGTATGGCGTTGATCTTGGAAAATTCAGCAGAGGCTTCGCCCTTCTCCATCTGTCTCGCAAGTACATCGCAAAGCTCATAAAGCTTGGTGCTCTTGCCTGACTGTCCTGAGATGATAAGCGGAGTTCTTGCCTCATCTATAAGTACCGAGTCAACCTCATCGATAATACAGTAGTTAAGATCTCTGAGTACCAGCTGTTCCTTGTAGATAGCCATATTGTCACGGAGATAGTCAAAGCCCAGCTCATTGTTTGTGACATAAGTAATGTCACAGGCATAAGCTGCCTGTCTCTCCTTGGAATCCATGCTGTTAAGTACGATTCCTACCTTAAGTCCGAGGAATTCATGTACCTTACCCATCCACTCGGCATCTCGCTTTGCAAGATAATCATTAACAGTAACAACATGTACTCCCTTACCTGTAAGTGCATTGAGATATGCAGGACAGGTAGAAACAAGTGTCTTACCTTCTCCGGTCTTCATCTCTGCGATGCGTCCCTGATGCAGAACAACACCACCGATAAGCTGTACTCTGAAATGTTTCATGCCGAGCACTCTGTATGCAGCCTCTCTGACTGTTGCAAATGCCTCAGGCAAAATGTCATCAAGTGTCTCTCCGTTCGCAAGACGTTCCTTAAAATAAGGTGTCATGGCCTTGAGCTCTTCGTCTGTTTTTGCACTCATCGTGGCATCAAGTGCTTCGATCTTATCCACTATCGGATAAATACGCTTAAGTTCACGCTCGCTGTGTGTGCCAAACAGCATTTCGCTTAATCCTGCCATCTATTAGCTCCTGTCTTAAAAAATTGCCGTATAACGGCTCTGATATATTTAAATAGTCTGCGGTCATACGATCCGCAAATAAAAATTATACCCTATAATACCTGTCCTATTTGTTACTTAAATGTTAAATTTTAAAGTATTTTTTTAATAATCCGCATGTTTCCCGGCTTAAACATATCTTTAGACATATAAAATCAAGCTCCTCCGATATCCTTTCATGAGTTCATACGGATATTTTTGATCATCAGAACAGGCTTTTTACCGCAGCTGTCACCTTGTCTGCGGTAGGAAATACATTAGATTCCTCTTTTATTGCGCTCGGTGTAGGACAATATGCGGCCCCCAGACGCTTTACGGCTGCTTTCAATGCCGAAAATGCTTCTTCCGTGATCATAGCCGAGATCTCCGCTCCGAAGCCGCCGAAGCTTACCGCCTCATGAACTATGACCGCTCTTCCGGTCTTCCTTACCGAGTCCAATACCGTCTCCTTATCAAGCGGTGAAATAGTACATATATCTACTATCTCCGCAGATATTCCGTCAGCAGCAAGACGCTCCGCTGCCTCATAGCAAACATCCATCATACGTCCGTAGCTTATAAGCGTAACATCACTGCCTTCACGCTTTACAAAGGCCTTGCCTATCGGAACCGTATATTCGTTATCAGGCACTTCACCCTTCTTGCCGTACAAGGTCTTAGGCTCAAGGAAAATAACCGGGTTATTGTCTCTTATAGCGGACTTCAGCAATCCCTTGGCATCATGCGGATCTGAAGGCATTACGACCTTAAGACCCGGAACATGTGCATACATATTTTCGAGCGACTGCGAATGCTGAGCCGAGGCACCTGTTCCCGCACCGGATGCCGAACGGATAACCACCGGCACATCCAGTCCATACATAAAATGCATCTTGGCTGCCTCATTCATGATCTGATCCCAGCAGACTGCCATAAAATCCGAGAACATAAGTTCAACCACAGGGCGCATGCCTGTAGCTGCCGCACCTATAGCAGTTCCCACGAAAGCAGTCTCCGATACAGGGGTATCTATAACTCTGTCAGCCCCGAACTCAGCGATCAAGCCCTCGGTAACACCAAAGCCTCCGCCGTAAACACCGACATCCTCTCCCATCAAAATGACGGAATCATCCCGCTGCAGCTCTTCCCTCATTGCTTCGGTCAGCGCCTCACGATATGTTTTTATCATAAATTCCTCCGACTCAATCAGCATACACGGCCCCAAGCAGCTCTTCTGTATCTTGTGCCGCCTCAGGCTGTCTCAATGCATAATTGATTGCATTCGATACAATTTCATGAGCCTTATTCTCTATATGCTCAAGCTCATGAACCGTAGATATACACTCCGCCGTAAGTTTGTCCTTAAATCTCCTGATTGGGCCGCGTTCTACCCAATAATTGATCTCTTCCTCACTGCGATACTTATTGGTATCGGACTTAGAATGTCCCGCTACCCTATAGGTATGCTCGATAACAAGACACGGTCTCATATTTGTCACAGTATACTCTCTGGCTTTAGCCATAGTATCCATAACAGCGATAATATCATTGCCGTCCGTCTCAAAGCATTGCAAACCAAACGGTTCTGCACGCTTGGAGAAATCAACATTGGCAGAAGCCCTCTCTACCACTGTGGAAACCGCATAGTGATTTTCCACCAGCACAAATATAATCGGCAGCTTCCAGACTCCCGCGAGATTCATAGACTCAAGTACCGCACCTGTGTTGGCAGCGCCGTCTCCCGAAAAACAGACAGACACAGCATCCTTGATACCCTTGAGTTTGATAGTAAGAGCCGCACCGCAGGCAAGCGGAGCATTAGCTCCGACTATACCGTTTGAACCCATTAATCCACGTTCACGATCACATATATGCATGGAACCGCCACGACCCTTGTTGCTGCCTGTGACACGACCGAGTATCTCTGCCATTACGCTGTTGACATCAGCGCCTCTGCCGAGACAGACTCCGTGTCCTCTGTGTGTCGTATAAATATAGTCTTTGTCCTTAAGTACAGCCGTACTTCCGACATCGACCGCTTCCTCGCCTAAGCATAAATGAAGTGTACCATGAACAGCGCCCTCATGATAAAGGCGCATAATCTCCTCTTCAAAATCATGTATCATCATCATTCTGAGCAGGAGCTCCTCATAATAATTTTTCATGTTTTTTTTCATAATTAGTCCCTACCGTACACTTAACTTTTAAAAGCTACCACCAAACACATACAATGTCAAGCTACGCCCCCTACAAAAAAACAAGCGCAAAACACGCCCATTTCCAACATATGTGATATACTGAGCGATAGCCGAGCCGACATATACGTAAACAAACAAAATAGCTGCTTGCAGAATATTTTGTTTGTTTATGGATATACCGTGCGAAGCACGGACATCGACAAATATCAATTATTACTTATTACTTATATAGGTACATCCGCAATGCACACATACAGATTTGCTTATACATCTAATGCAGGAATTGCAATAAAATTCCCATCTGCTCTGATATGGGTAGATGCAATACATGATATAAAGGCTCCCACATATTCCACTGTAACACCGGAGATAAAGGAGCATATACTTAAGGATCCTGATTATGTAGGAGAATACATGCAGGGTCCGGATGCAATGGCTTTTTCACACTGCCATATAGATCATTTCACTTCTGATATAGTGCGTTCTGCCATGAAACGCTGGCCGGACTCTGAGGTAATACTTCCGGAGAAGTATTTTCCTAATGAAATATACATAGAAGGGGATACTGATGATATTAAGGTCAAAGACGTAGACCTTAAGTTTTTCAAGACCCATCACTGCACCAAGAGACATCATAACAAGACTCATTACAGTCTCCTGATGCATGACGGAAATGCTAATATTTTTATGCCTATGGATTCCTCGACTTCGGATCCGGCAATGTATTATCATGCAGTCAATACCAACATAGATATTGCCGTTGTTGATTTTGTCTGGACTCTGCTGCCAAAGGGACGTGAAGTCATAATGAACGACATCAACCCAAAGCATCTGCTTATCTATCATCTGCCATTTGCCGAGGATGATATGCATGACTGGAGAGGACAGACACGTGAAGCTGTAAAGCTTCTTAATACTATCGATGATATAAGGATACTTGATACTCAGTTCCAGAAAGAAGATATTACTGTTTAATATCCGAACTCGCCGCTTAAGGAGTCATCGTCTTCGATCCATTCATTGACGTCGATGACTCTGTATTCGGTATCTGTGTCTCTTACGATCACCTGTTTAATACCTGCGTTGATTATCATGCGCTTGCACATCGAGCAGCAGTTGGCATTTGCTACATACTCATTGCTGTCCATCTCTCTGCCTGAGAGGTATATGGTACTGTCTATCATCTTATCTCGTGAAGCACTTATTATCGCGTTGGCCTCTGCATGTACGCTGCGGCACAGCTCATAACGCTCACCTCTCGGAATATTCATCTTTTGTCTTATGCAATATCCCAGATCACTGCAGTTCTTTCGTCCTCTCGGAGCTCCTACATATCCGGTGGATATAACCTCATCATTCTTAACTATAACCGCTCCGTAGCGTTTTCTTAAGCAGGTACCCCTCTGTGATACAACATCCGCCAGATCGAGATAATAATTGATCTTGTCTCTTCTATTCATAAATGAACCTCCGCTCAAAAAAATCATAAATCAAATAATAATAAATGTTTGCGTAGATTATACCAACTATTACGTCAATGTCAAAGCAAAGGCTGTTTTTGTGCACTTTTTATCATTTTCATACTTTGTTTACACTTTTTTTATATATTTTTGTGGAATGAGGATAAAACTATGTTATAATAATGATACAGATCAGGAATAACTTATCTGCAGGCAGGCCGCAGACATCAAAGCTGCGGAATGCAAAAAATTTCCAGAGGAAGGAAGTGTTTTTATGAAGTTTAACATCATAGGAAGGAACGTCAACATCGGCGACAGAACAAGAGAGCACATCGAGAAGAAGATCGGTAAGTTGTCAAAGTTCTTTGCAGAAGATACCGTCGCTCACGTAACCGTATCCAACCGCAAGGATGACTATATAGTAGAGGTATCTATTCCGATCAAGAACAATCTTATCCGTGCCGAGGAGACTTCCACAGATCTCTTCGTAACCATAGATCTTGTTGAGGAGATACTTGAGCGTCAGATCAAGCGCCACAGAGCTAAACTCATAGATAAGAATCAGAATAAGGCATCTTTCTCGTCACTGTTTATTGAGGACGAAGAGCCTGCTGAGGAAGATGAGATCCGTATCGAGAAGGTCAAGAAGTTTGACTTCAAGCCTATGACAGCCGAGGAGGCCTGCCTCCAGATGGAGCTTATCGGTCACACCTTCTTTGTATATAAGGATGCCGAAACCAATGAGACCTGCGTTGTATATAAGAGAAAGAACAACAGCTACGGAATTATCGAGCCGGATATCTGATATAGTCATATATCCTCTCTTTAAGACAAAATGATTTAGGAGTCGGATCGGGCTGCATCATGCAGCCCGGTTTTTCTTTTGTAAGATATCGAGCGATATAGGGAGACAGGGAGATATAGGCCAAAACGTGTTGGCAAAACCGCATATCCGCCTTATATACTTAGCTGATATGCGGTTTTAAGTTTATTTGAGCCTCTTCCGAATTATAGCAGCATCCGCCGTAGCTGCGAATTTCCCAATTCGTCAGTACGGCGGATGTTTAACACTTTCAAAAACACTTCCGGGTCAGCCCTGTGCCATAAACTCTGTTATAGGATAATTGATAATGCCTCCCTTATTGATCCTTGTCTCCGGATCTGTGGAAAGTACCATCTTAAAGTAATTGTCTCTGATGCGGACAAGCGATCCGAATTTCTTCTTGGCAACATCCTTGTCATCTACAGTAGCACAGCAATTCAGATAGGTTCTGTCATCTCCCTTTACGCCCATGAAATCTATCTGGCTCTGATTATTTTTGCCCACATAGAGCTTAAAGCCTCTTGCAAGCAATTCCAGACAAAGAGCAGTCTCGATCATAGATTCGTAAGAAGCTCCCTCATCTCCCATCACCGCATTTCTCATAGCGGTATCACAGATATAATACTTCTCATGTGTCTCAAGCTCTCTGTCGGCTTTGATATCATATCTCGGAACCTTCCTTATAAGGTAGGAACCCGTTAACGCATCAAGGAAAGAATATACGGTATCAACCGATATAGTCACCCCCTGAGCCTTGACATGGTCTCTCAGTGACTTAGGTGAAAATGTCTCCCCGGTATGGCTTAAGATATATTCCATTATCTTATCCAGATGCGAAATATCTCTGAGCTTATTGCACTGCACAACGTCCTTAAGCAATATAGTGTTGTAAACATTTCTGAGATAATCCCTTATGAATTCCTCATTATCGGCTGTGCATCCTGTATAAGCCCCCGGCATAAAGCCTCGTCTCAAATAATCATCAAAGAGTTCTTTTCTGCTGAGCTGTTCGGAACCCTCCTCGGCATAATGCCCCGGCTCGCCTGCTGTCATCTCCAGATATTCCGAAAATGTAAGCGGATAAACGTCTATTTTCACGTATCTGTAATCCAGTTTCTTGGCAAAGTCTCCTCTTAAGAGACTCGCATTTGAAGATGAAACGTATATATCACAGTCACAGAGGTTAAGCATTTCAGCTATTACCTCATCCCAGCCTTCCACACACTGCAGTTCATCCAGGAAGATATAACAATGCTCTCCGTTTACACTCTCAACAAAGCTTAGCATCATGTCTCTAAGATCAGAACTTTTATTGAAATATGAATATAGTACACCCTCGAAATTGACATAAAAGATACGTTCATCGGGAATATTGCTCTCCTTCAGTTCTTCTATAAACTGTCTGATCAGCGTAGTCTTGCCGGAACGTCTGACTCCGGTAATTATCTTTACGACATTTCTGTCAACATACATCTCAAGTTTGTTAAGATACAATCTTCTGAGCATAAATCCTCCATGTTTACAGGCTCATCACATTTTCTTGATAGTCTGTGCAAGTGAAGCTATAGGAAGTCCCATTACGGAGTAAAAATCTCCGTTGATACGCTCTACTATCAAAGCTCCGCCCTGCTGAATTCCGTATGATCCTGCCTTATCCATAGGCTCACCGCTTGCAATGTACTCACGTATCTCATCATCGCTTAATTCAAAGAATTTAACATCCGATACGTAGGTAAATGCGCTCTGCTTTATCTCACCGCTTCCGGGAACTCCTGATAAAACCGTTACTCCGGTAGCAACCTTATGCCAATTGCCGCTGAGTGCCTTAAGCATCCTAAAGGCATCCGTCTCATCCTTAGGCTTTCCGAAAATAACATCCCCGAGTATAACTACCGTATCTGAGCCAACCACGAGCACATCCTCTCCCTTGTGGAGATCGTAAACGGCTTTGGCCTTAAGTCCGGAGAGATGCTCCGGCACCTGTACAGCATCCATACCTTCGGGTATAGTCTCATCAACATCTGACACCTCTGCCTCAAAGGGAAGTCTCAGTTTCTGTATCAGTTCCCTGCGTCTCGGTGATTGAGAAGCCAGGATCAGTCTCTTCTTCAATAGTCTTTCTTTATTCATAACGTCATCATTATATATTATTTCTTTTGGTTATTTCAATATTAACTCACGCCTTTAGGCAATAAAGTTGGTCATATCCGAATTAATACAAGGTATCAATTAATTACGGATTGCTTCGCAGCTGCAAGCCGCCGCTTCAACGACTGCAGTCCGGCTTTAATCGATAAAAAAGGAAAAGACTTTGAGATCCGATATGCTGTCAAAATCTCAAAGTCTCTTGAAAATCTGTATTGTAAATATTGCGATATGTAGTGCCGGCCGTTAATTCCCTTATCAGCTCTGCACTATCATCTCAACAAGCTGCATAGGAACTGCAGCGATCTGATCCGCACCTGCCTGCTCAAGTTCACCCGGCTCCGCATATCCGTAGCTTACTCCTATTGTCTGTAAGCCGAACTGCTTGGCTGCTTTAATATCCCAGACTCTGTCTCCCACCATAACAGCGTGCTCGGGATCAAGGATACCGTTGGTCTTAAGTGCATATCCGATAACATCCTCTTTTGTGCTGCGAACTGCTGTCTTGGCCGTATCCACATAACCGCGATCGGATTCATTCTCAGCCGTCGAACCTGCTATGAAGCAGAAGTAATCCTCCAAACCGAAATGCTCAATAACCTTATGCGCCATGATCTCAGGTTTGGATGTGGCTAAAAGCAGTTTCTTGTCATGAGCAACAAGAGTCTTGAGCATCTCCTCAACTCCGGGATAAAGCTTGTTCTCAAGATAGCCCTGCTTATCATAATACTCTCTGAAATACTTGAGAGCCTCCATAGCCTGTTCACCCTCAATATTATAGAAGGTCTTGAGTGACCATATCACAGGCGGTCCTATGATATTGCCGAAACTCTCCGGCTTAGGTTCGATGCCATATTTTGACAGACAATATTTAAGAGCATTTACAATGCCCTCATATGAATCTGTCAATGTTCCGTCCAAGTCAAATAAAATATATCTTTTATCCATATTTTTTCTCTTATTACCGGATTCGTATTCGTCAGCACATGCCTCATTTGACACATGAGAGCTGTTTTCGTCCCGATAATTTCTATATTTTACCACTTATACTTAAAAATATCAAGTTTGCCCGATTTTCAGGACATTTTACATGATTATCTCACAGCCTACAATGTACCTCCTCTGAGGAATCTCGTTATTTTATTAAATATATGTATTTTTTAGTACAAATGTATTTTTCTTGTCTTTTTATTGATGCAGCTATTGCACTTGATATTTTTCAGATGTATTCTGCGAATATACGAAACACATTTATGTCAATGTACTGTAATCAAAAAAAAGCAGAGTCGGATCGGTGTATGAATACTTCAACTCTCCGGCAGCTTAATCCTACAGCACAGCATCCCGGACACATGCAGCATGGCATCCGCCTGTAAGGGAGATTCAATTATGAAAATACGAAACTACAAAAGCCTTACCGATCACGGAGATACAGAATCACGCAAGATAGTACTTGATATTACCGAACGTACCCTGGAACATCTCGACAGTTATAAGCTGATCAAGAGCATCACAAGCTTTGACGGTCATGTATTGAAGATCGGTAACAACAAATGGAATCTTGATGCCAAGAAAAACGTATATCTAATAGGTGCCGGAAAAGCCTGCAACCACATGGCACGTGCTATAGATGAGATACTGGGAGCAAGGCTTACCCGCGGCATCGCCATAGTTAAGATACTTGAGGAAAGTGATGTCTTCAATAAGACAGAAGTATATGTCGGAGGTCATCCTCTTCCTAATGAAGCCGGCTATCAAGCCTGCCTTAAAATCATTGATATGGTAAAACATGCCGGACCGGATGATCTGTTCATAGTAGTTATAAGCGGCGGAAGCTCCGCACTTATGAGCTGTCCGAGAGAAGGCATATCTCTTCAGGATGAAATAATAACAACAGACGTAATGCTTAAAAGCGGCGCAAACATATACGAGGTAAATGCGGTCCGCCGACATATATCGGCGCTTAACGGCGGCATGCTTGCAAAGCTTATTGAGGAACAAGGCTCCGAGCTCATAGGCTTCGGTATCAGCGATGCTGTGGGTAATCCTCCTACAGATCATCCTGAAGAGAGATGCTTAAGCTACAACTCAACTCCTATGGGACCGGATAATACAACTTTAGAGGACGCCAGGAATGCGATCAGAAAATATGACGCATCTGACAGACTACCAAAAAATGTCGTTGATTTTATAATGAACGCCGGACCGGAATATGAAACTCCTAAAGCATTTCCGAACAATACCTATTTCAGGATAAACACACTTCCCGACAGCTGTATCATAGCAAAGTCGATTGCCGAGGAGATGGGATACAACGCTTATATACTCACCTCCTTCCTTGAAGGAGAGGCAAAGAATGCCGGAACCGTATTTGCATCTATAGCCAGACAGATACAATCTTACGGAACTCCGTTTAAAGCTCCCTGCGTAATCTTAAGCTCCGGAGAGGTAACTACACTTATAAATGACAACAGCACTATCAAAGGACATGGCGGTCCGTCTCAGGAGATGATGACAGGTTTTGCGCTCTCCGCCGATAAGATACCCGGTGCCTGCATGCTGTCTATAGACAGTGAAGGAACCGACGGAACAACTCCTGTTGCAGGTGCGATAACAGACAGCACAAGCCTTTTGACCGCACGCAAAGCCGGTATTGATTTTCCTGAGGCTCTCAGGAATCACGCCTGCTATGAAGCACTTGAAGCCGTTGGCGACACTATACTCACCGGAAATACGGGCACAAATCTCTGTGATTTTAATGTTATGTTCGTACCAAGCATTAATTAATCGATATTTTTCTATCGTATCATAATTTTATTATCATTTTTATATGATAATAAATTTAGAAAGGATCAGGAATCAAACAATGTCAGAAAAAATAGTTTCGGTAAAGGCAAGACAGCTTATAGATTGTAAATGCAGACCTATGGTAGAGGTAGATGTTATAACTGAACATGGATATTTAGGTCGCGGTTCCGCTCCCACCGGCTCGACTGTAGGAATGTATGAAAGCTATGTACTCCGCGATAATGATCCTAATGAATATAACGGAAAAAGTGTACATAAAGCAGTTGCCAATGTTAATGATATAATAGCTCCGGCTATCATAGGCATGGAGGTCACCAAGCAAAAAGCTATTGATTACAAAATGATCGAGCTCGACGGAACAGAAAATAAATCAAAGCTTGGCGGTAATGCCATATACGCCGTATCCGTTGCTGTTTTCAGAGCTGCGGCAGCTTCAATGCATACAGAGCTATACAATTATATAGCCGGCGAAAGGATCAAGACAGTACCTGTTCCGAGCTTTAATGTCATAAACGGAGGAAGAAACTTCGGTATCACTCAAGCCTTTAATGAATTCATAGTAATGCCGTGGAAGGCCAAGGATGTTTATGACGCTGTGGAAACCGGTGTCCGCATCTTTGAACAGCTCCCCAAGACTATAGAAAAGCGTTTCGGAACACCTGCTATGGTAGGTCGTTCCTACGGATACACAGCACCAAGTGAGGATCCGGCAGAAGTACTTGATACCATCATGCAGGCTGCAGATGAATGCGGTGCAGCAGACAAGATCTCTCTTGCTCTCGACTGCGCTTCAAGCGAGATGTATGATGCCGAAAGTAAGACCTATCTCCTTAAGGGTGAGCACGTCAGCTCCGATGAACTGATCGATTATGTCAGAGAGCTTACTGACAGCTTTGATTTTGTCTTTGTTGAAGATCTGCTTGACGAAAACGACTGGGATGCATTTCCTAATGCGGTCAGCCGAATCACAAAAACCAATATCATAGGTGACGATTTCATAGTAACCAACCGCAAGAGGATCGAACAGGCCTATGCCATGAACGGAATAGCCGGCTTTATACTTAAGCCTAATCAGGTCGGCACCATAAGTGAAGCTCTTGAAACCTATGATTTTGCCGTAAAGCACGGACTTCTCGCCATAACCAGCGGTCGAAGCGGCGGTGTTATAGATGACGTAGTTATGGATCTTGCCGTCGGCTTACAGATAGGCTTTATAAAGAACGGTGCTCCCCGCTCCGGAGAGCGCATTTCCAAACTCAATTTCCTCATGCGTGCCTGCTCACTGAATGAGGGCTGCAAAATGGCTGATATAAGTAAGGTTATACGCTTTTAAATATCGGTGATTATAGGATCAAAGATATATGGACAAAATACACGACATAATAACACACAGATTCGATTCCTACACCAAGAGTCATCGTGCGGTGGCAGGATATATCTCCGAAAATTATGATGAGTCTGCATTTATGACCCTTGAACAGCTTGCCGCGGCAGCCGGGGTCAGCACGACCACTGTAGTAAGGTTTGCAAAGGAACTGGGATTTGAGGGATATTCGGAAATGCAGAAGGCTCTGCGTTCAGACCTTAAGGCCAAGGCAGGACTCCCTGAAAGATTTGACGAGACAAGCCTCGATATTCCAGAGGATGCCTTACTCAGAAAATGCATGCAGACCGATATAGCAAATATAGAACAGACTTTTCATGCAAATGATCTATCCAAGCTTCACGAGGCTATATATATGCTCTCACAGCCTGTGGATCTCTATCTGCTTGGAATGAGACGTTCTTATTCGCTTGCAAGCTACGCCTTTTCACATTTCGGACAGATACGACGGGACGTACATATTATTAATGCAACGGGACTGAACTATCCCGAGGAGATACTGCCCGCAAAAAAAGGCGATATCTGCCTTGCCTTCATATTCCCGAGATACAGCCATACAACGCTTACACAGTTGGCTTATCTTAAAAACAAAGGCGTCAGGATAATCCTTATCACAAGTATCAATCATGCTGCCGTTGACCGCTATGCGGATCTTATACTCTGCTGTGAGACCAGCAGCAATTCCGCCAAGTCCTCTTATGCCGGTCCTATCGCACTCATCAATTATCTTACGACCGCATACATGCAGAACAACAAAGCAAGCTCAATGGAGATGCTCACCGAAACCGAACAAGTCCTCATGGACAACATGATGCTTGGCTTTTGAGCGCATAAAACGTCGGATGGCAAAAGCAGGCACTTATGCCATCGGCATAAAGGCGCCTGCTTTTATCAGACGACTTAACGTACATGAGTATGTAGAGCGGCAGCTCGGAATACGAATGTACGTAGAATCACGAAAGCACGTAAGTGCGAAGTGATTCGTGTTTTATGCGCTTTACTTTATACTCAAACGTTTCTTAACGTACATGAGTATGTAGAGCGGCAGCTCGGAATACGAATGTACGTAGAATCACGAAAGCACGTAAGTGCGAAGTGATTCGTGTTTTATGCGCTTTACTTTATACTCAAACGTTTCTTAACGTACATGAGTATGTAGAGCGATAGCTCGGAATACGAATGTACGTAGAATCACGGGAGCACGGCAGTGCGAAGTGATTTGTGTTTTATGCGCTTTACTTAAAAATGCACGGAGTTTCTCGCCCCGTGCATTTTTATCTTATTTTGTATTAAGCAGCCTGCTTCTTGCCGGCATTCTTGATAGTAGTAATACCCTCAACAGCAAGTACTACAGAAAGCACTATAAGGAGTACGCTCAGAACCACCTGAACATACGGACCCCAGTCTGCTCCGCCTGCCGAAATAGCAGCCATCTGTGCCTTGGCATTGAGAATAAGTGATGAGATCGTAACAATGAGCATGAATCCCATCGGGAAGAGGAACATCTTGTTGTTCTTTCCGACATTCCCAAGCCATGCGGCAACTGCCAAAAGTCCGAGTGCGGCAAGGAGCTGGTTGGCAGATCCGAACAATGCCCAGATCTTTGCATATCCGTTAAGTCCTAAAATGATACCAAGCACAACTGTGATGATGGTGGCAACATAAGGATTTGCAAGCACCTTTTTGGCACCGGAAACATTTTCAATGGTCTCTCCCTTAGTGCTGTCGATCCAGAACTCCTGGAACATAAATCTTGCAAGACGTGTAGCCGTGTCAAGAGAGGTAAGGCAGAACGCCGAATATGTAAGCACAAGTAAAGTATAGAGAATATCGTAGGTTCCCGGAATAGTGTCATCGATCATATGAGCGATTCCGCCTCCGAAGATGGCAGTTGCACCCTTAAGTGCGGCATCCGGATGCTCTCCGTTCCACTTGTAAGCATAAGCTATAGCACAAAGTGTAAGAACCGCAAGTACACACTCTATAAGCATTCCGCCGTAAGCGATAGGCTTGGCATCTGTTTCCTTATCAAGCTGCTTTGATGTTGTTCCCGATGATACCAGTGAATGGAATCCTGAGATAGCTCCGCAGGCAATGGTTGTAAAGAGAACCGGGAATACATAGCTTGTGGACTCGGCAGACTGAATTGCCGGAAGGCTGTCCATAGAAGGATGAGCAACAACTACAGCAACAACTGCAAGTGCAAGCATAGCGTAAAGCAGGAAGGATGAGAGATAATCTCTCGGCTGGAGAAGGATCCATACAGGTGTTACCGATGCAATTGCAATATAAACACCTACGATCCACATCCAGGTATTAGCCTTTAAATAAAGCGGATGGAAGTTCATTCCGATAGCGATGATGGCAACGATAGCAACAACACCGCCGATAGTTGCAACACCCATAGGCATGTTACGGCGATATACAAGGATACCGAAAACTATTGCAATGAGGATGAAGAGCAATGAAACCATTGCAACTCTTGCATTTCCGAGTGAAGCCTCTGCATTGAGCACACCGCTCTCATCGAAGGTAGCACCGAAGGTACCTGCAACGATAGATGCAAATGCGGCAACAACGAGGATAAGTGTAAGGTAAGAGAAGATGATGAAGAGACGCTTTGCTCTTACCGACATATTTGCGGAAATAATCTCACCGATAGACTTTCCGCCATGGCGAACAGATGCAAAAAGAGCACCGAAGTCATGTACACCACCGAAGAAGATACCTCCGATAAGTATCCACAATGTACATGCCAGCCAGCCGAAGCCGAGAGTTACGGCACTGATAGGTCCGGTTATAGGACCTGCACCTGCGATAGACGAGAAATGATGACCCATAAGAATAGGAGCCTTGGCAGGAACATAGTCAACGCCATCCTCCATGGTATGAGCCGGAGTAGGAGTATCATTCTCACCGACACCCCACTGCTTGCAGAGCCAGCCGCCGTATAAAACATATCCAGCAAACAGGACTGCACAGCTGATGATAAGTAAAACTAAACCATTCATTGTTTGTTACACCCCTTTTTGTTTCACCTTTGAAACATTTTTTTCTTGGGAACCACAATGCTTTTCAGGAATTTTGCCGTATTACGTCCATCACCGTTTGTAATGACCTTGCTGTCCGATACAGTGATAACAGCCGTATGGACCTCCTCCCAGCCCTTAAGACCGAAAGTAAAATCCTTCCTGTATCTATAGCCCTTAACAGCCTTCACAACTGCCGAATCTGCATGATCACAGATAAATAACGCGGTAACGTAAGAGCTCCTGTGATCCTTATCGGGTGAGATCTTAGCCTCTCCCTCGGTTCTCGCAAGCTCAATACATTTCATGACTTCGTCCGAGGTAAATGTATCCGCCGTAAATACATACAGATAATCATTACTGTTTGCGCTCCATACGGTTACTTTCCTGCTCAGAACATATGTACTGTCGGTAGAATGAAATTCCCCTACTGCAGCAAACGGTGCTTCATCCTCACCGTGCCGCGTCATATCATACCAAGTACAGTATGCATCATATATTCTGTCAAAAATCTCGGTTCTCGTCATACAACACCCTTCAAAACATGTAATTACCTGAGTTTATATACTAAACACTTTAATGCTCTGATGCAAGATGTTTTAATAAAAGTACACATATTTATGCAATATTTTTGTGCAGATTATTGTTTTGTATAAGATGCAAACAAAAACACTGCCTGTATAAAAACAAGCAGTGTCAATATTTTAACAATCTTTGTGTTCTGTTTGTGTTTTGTTTTGCCCGATTATTTTCCGGATCAATTATCACGCTTTTGCATAAATACAAAAAACTCTGTATATTTTCGCAGCAGGATGTGCCTTGCCTCCCACTGAAGCCGCGCGGTCTCACGCAGCTTTTTCAGCTAAACGCGAGTGCGCATCCCTCAGAGCTGTTTTTCATGGACACAATTTCCCACGAAACAGTAAATCATAGTTCCTCAAGCTCTGCGAGCCACAAAGCCGAACAGGTATCACTTGCCATACGGAGATCTCCTCTCGGAGACAGGCATACGGTTCCGACCTTAGGTCCGTCCGGCAGACAGCTTCGCTTAAACTGCTGTGAGAAAAATCTGCGGAAGAAATTCTTCTCCCATTTCAGTATAGTCTCTCTGTCATAGCTGTCACCGAAGGCATACTCCGCAAGTCTGAATATGCGCTTAGGCGAAGAATTATTTCTGAGGAAGTGATACAGAAAGAAATCATGCAGCTCATAAGGGCCTACAAGATCCTCTGTTCTCTGTGCTATGCTTCCGTCCGTCTCGGGCGGCAGAAGCTCAGGGCTTACAGGTGTATCAAGCACATCATACAATATGCTCTTGACCTTGTCCGAGCCGCAGATGTCGGCATAATAAGCAACCAGGTAACGTACCAGGGTCTTCGGAACCCCGGCATTTACACCGTACATGGACATATGATCGCCGTTATAGGTTGCCCATCCGAGAGCAAGCTCCGACATATCTCCGGTTCCGACTACGAGACCTCCGAATTTATTGGCAATATCCATAAGCAGCATGGTACGCATACGTGCCTGACAATTCTCATAGGTAGTATCATGTACGCTCTCATCATGTTCTATTTCCTTGAAATGAAGTCTGACAGCCTCGGAAATATTAATCTCCTTAAAGCTTATGCCAAGCTCATGTATAAGCGACACGGCATTGTCATAGGTCCTGTCCGTCGTACCGAAGCCCGGCATAGTCACGCCTATTACGCCCTCACGTGAAAGTCCCAGCTTATCAAAGGCACGGACGGCAACTATAAGAGCAAGTGTCGAATCAAGTCCTCCGGAAATGCCTATAACGGCAGTCTTGGCTCCGGTATGCTTGATACGCTTCATAAGTCCGTAGGTCTGAATATCAAGTATCTCCTCGCAGCGGCGTTCTCTCTTGGTATTATCACTTGGCACAAAAGGATGAGGATCGATAAAGCGAGTAAGAACAGTCTCGGTATCCTCAAGATCAAAATACAAGGTCTCAGGGATAAAAGTATCCGCATAATCATTTTCAGCAGCAGGGAAGGTACTCATATGCTCACGTCTCGACTTGATAAGATTGAGGTCTATCTCGGTCATTATCACGCCTGTTGTAAAGAGCTTACTCTCCTTAAGCACCGTGCCTGCCTCCGCTATGACATTATGACCAGAGAAAACAACATCTGTCGTGGACTCCTCCCATGCGGCATTTGCATAGATATATGCCGAATAGCTGCGTGCCGACTGGTCAGCAACAAGCTCTCTGCGGTAAGCACTCTTGCCCGTGATCTCATTGCTTGCAGAAAGATTGGCTATTACGGAAGCTCCGTTTAATGCAAGCTGTGTGCTCGGAGGCATAGGTACCCAGAGATCCTCACATATCTCAGCTCCGACCTTGAGCTCAGGCATGCCTACACATTCAAACAAAAGTCCGGCACCGAAAGGAACAAACTCATCTCCTATCCTTATCTCCGTAGGCTCTATAAATCCCGGCGTGAATTGTCTCGTCTCATAGAACTCGCCGTAATTCGGTACATTAAGCTTAGGCACGAGTCCGAGGATATGTCCCTTATTGACAGCCGCAGCCACATTGTAGAGCTTGCCGTTGTGGCTGATCGGAAGTCCGACAAAGATCAGGGCATCGATATCCGTACTGAAATCCGCTATATCAAGCAAAGCCTCACGCGACTTTTGAAGCAGCAGATCATTGAAAAATATATCTCTGCAGGAATATGCGCTTATACTAAGCTCCGGAAAAACAATAAGCTTAGCTCCGCCGGCAGCCGCTTCCGTTATACGACGCTTGATCTCGGCAAGATTAAATGCTATATCGGCAACTTTGACTTCCGGAGTAACTGCCGCAACCTTTATAAAACCGTCTCTCATGCTCAATTCACCTCTAAAATACAGATATCTCTAATATAAATGTGCGGACAAAACAAGTAAAGCGGATATCGGGTTAATCGGGAAATAAAATTTCAGTATATACATACCGGCAGATAAGAATAACGAGCTGCTGCTAAGGCTCCGGCACCGAAAGAAAAATAAGAGGAAATAGAAATAAAAAAAGTGCCTGCACCGCTTCTCAATAAGCAATACAAGCACTTTAGCAGCGCTACAAGGATTCGAACCTTGAAATGACGGAGTCAGAGTCCGTTGCCTTACCATTTGGCGATAGCGCTAAAATCAACATTGCAAATTATATCACAAAACAAAAAAACGTCAAGCAAAAAACAAAAATAATATAAAAAACTTTTCCGTGCCTGAATTTTACTTTATGAGCAGATCAACGCAATGTTAGTAATCTCGCCAAGTTCACCCGGAAAGTGCCTTTCATTCCGAGATCACCTTGGCGAAACCTTACATTTTATATCAGCTTTTTTTACCGTCTGAAAAGATGACTTATGAGTCATCCCCGGCGCAGTATTACATCTTATCCGGTGCTGTAAACCCAAGCATATGGATGCAGTCGTTCAGCACTCTCTTGGTCAGGCTGAGCATGCAGATATAGCCCGCCTTCTTAAGCTCATCCTCCTCTGTGAGTATCTTCACATCATGATAGAAGGTATTGAAGGCATCAGAGAGCTCATATATGAACTGACATATCTTATGCGGTGCGAGCTGCTCCCACGCCGACGGAATGACCTCATTATATCTTGTAAGCACAAGTGAAAGTGCCTTGACTGCCGGAATATCCGTTACAGCCTCAAGCTGTGCTTTAAGTCTTGCGTCGTCTGCATTTACAGCAGCATCAACCACAGACTCTCCGCACTTATTAAGAATGCTTCCGATACGAACTATGGTATAAAGTATGTACGGTCCTGTGTTGCCCTCAAAGCTTGTAAATCTGTCTATATCAAAGACATAGTCCTTGGAAGCCTGATTCTGCAGATCTCCGTACTTAAGCGCAGCAAGTCCTACTGTCTTGGCTATCTCGGCAGCCTCTGCATCCGAGATCTCGCTCTCGTCTCTCGAAGCACGTATCTTATCATATACGGAATCGCATATCTCCTTGATAAGCAGTTCAAGTCTCATTACTCCGCCCGCACGGGTCTTGAAAGGCTTGCCGTCCTTGCCGTTCATGGTACCGAAGCCAAGGAAGCTTAAACTCTCCTCAGGTCTTACTATTCCTGCCTTCCTTGCTACTCTGAAGAAGCTTGTATAATGCAGGCTCTGTCTCTTATCGGCAACATAAACATAAGCATCAGGCTTATAGAGAAGCTCACGCTCCACTAAAGTTGCAAGGTCTGTTGTTGCATAGAGGGATGATCCGTCGGATTTTCTCACTATGCATGGAGGAAGCTCCTTGGAATCTCCTTCTTCATTAACATCAACAACAAGTGCTCCCTGTGAATTGTAGGCAATACCCTTGTCTATAAAGCTCTGCAGCATATCGGCGATATACTTCTGTACATCCGACTCACCCTTCCAGAGCTCAAAATGCACATCAAGTGCATCATAATTCTTCTTAAGGTCCTCCTTGGAAAGCTCCATGATACGCTTCCAAACCTTGGTGCACTCCGGATCTCCGCTCTGCAAATCGGCAGTTGCCTTAAGTGCTCTTGCCTTAAATGCCTTGGCATCCTCTGTAAGCTCATTGCTGTCAGGAAGTGTAGCCTTGGATCTGCCTGATGCAGCCGGATATATCTCTTCAAGATCAGCAAGAGTAAACTCTGTCTGATGTCTGTCCTTAAGCTCCTCTATAATAAGTCCCATCTGGAGTCCCCAGTCTCCGAGATGAACATCACCTATCATCTCGTTGCCGAGAGCAGCACCGATACGCTTTAAGGACTCACCGATAACAGCCGAACGAAGATGTCCGACATGAAGTGGCTTGGCAACATTCGCTCCGCCGTAATCCACCATTATCTTCTTAGGCTCATCTGTCTTGATAAGTCCGCTGTCCTCGCTCTTAAGCATCTCGCTCATATATGAAGCGAGAAACTCGGGACTTACCGATATATTGATGAATCCCGGCATGCAGGACTCTATCTTTGAAAATGCCGCATTGCCCGAAAGCTTCTCCACAACCACATTTGCTATGTCTATAGGCTTCTTGTGCTCCTTCTTGGCAAGCGCCATGGCACCGTTGCACTGATACTCGCAAAGGTCGGGGCGGTTGCTGACATTGACACGTCCGCATTCCGCAGGATATCCGGCAGCCTCAAAGCCCTCTCCGCATATATTGTTAAGCAGGTCAATAATTCTATCTTTCATACGATCATCCTGTTTTATTTATACTTGTACGTGAAATGCCCGACTTAAAACTAAGTCGGGCACATGATCATCATAAAATGTCTTGTTCCGAAAGCGAAACCAAACAAGCAGGTCAAATACCCGCCTATTAAATCAAGCCGTCAGATCAAACTCTCTTAAGATACTCGCTTGTACGTGTATCGATCTGGATCTTGTCTCCGATGTTAACAAAGATCGGAACCTTGATCTCGGCACCTGTCTCAACAGTAGCCGGCTTCATAACGTTAGTAGCTGTATCGCCTCTGAGACCCGGCTCTGTGTCTGTGATCTCAAGCTCAACGAACATAGGAGGCTCAACCGAGAATACGTTGCCCTTGTATGAGCAAATACGGCACATCTCGTTCTCCTTAACAAACTTCATAGCATCTCCTACGAGCTCCTCGTTAAGTGAAAGCTGCTCATAGCTCTCCATATCCATGTAGATATACTGCTCGCCATCCTTGTAGAGATACTGCATCTCCTTTCTCTCGATAGGAGCCTGCGGGAATGACTCTGTAGGTCTGAATGTCTTCTCGACAACACCACCGTTGATAACATCCTTGCACTTTGTTCTTACGAAAGCTGCGCCCTTACCCGGCTTAACGTGCTGGAACTCTACGATCTGAAGAACCTTGCCCTCGATCTCGACTGTCATGCCGTTTCTGAAATCACCTGCTGATACCATATATAAATCCTCCAAATAAACTGCTGAATAATTCGCATATAATTTTAATTGAAATAATCCGTTATTGCAATACCTTTCTCTGCAAAGAAAGCCTTAATCACGGGCTTTTCAATAATTCTCTTGATCTTTATCTGTATTTCGTCGGTAGATCTGTCTATCGGTCTTACCAATATCGAATCGATGCCTGCTCTGTTCGCCCCTATAATATCCGTAAAGATCTGATCTCCGAAGAACAAAGTCTCCTTCACGCTGCTGCCGCACATGGCAACAGCTTTGAGATACCCCGAAGCCTTTGGCTTATCCGCCTTAAACACATAAGGAACTCCGACCTTATCGCAGAACATCTTAACTCTCGGTTCCTTGTTATTCGACACTGCACACAGACTAAAGCCCTTTGCCTTAAGCTTATTGATAAGCTCTGTGCATACTGCATCCGCAGGTGCACCGTGAGGCACCATGGTATTATCGATATCAAAAAGTATCAGACGCTTTCCTGCTGCAAATGCGGCATCGAAATCATAATCGCAAATGCTTCCTATGTAATCCGACGGATACATAAACTTAAATAACTTCACCTATAACGTCTCCGTCCTACTTCTTGAGGAGCTCTCCTATCTCCTCAATGAAGGTATTAACATCCTTAAACTCCCTATATACGCTTGCAAATCTTACATATGCAACCTGATCGAGATCCTTTAATTTATCCATGACCAGCTCACCTATGAGTGCAGTTGAAAACTCACTGTCAACGTTGGCAAAAAGTTCATTTTCGATCTCATCCACAGCTTTCTTGATCTGATCACGTGATATAGGTCTCTTGTGACATGATCTCAATATACCCGACTCGATCTTGGCTCTGTCATAAGACTCGCGTGAATTGTCCTTCTTGATCACCATGACCGGCATAGTCTCAAGCTTCTCATAAGTCGTAAATCGCTTATCACAATTGTCACATTGACGTCTGCGTCTTATAGCATTATTGTCATCAGCCGGTCTTGAGTCAACCACCTTTGTGGCATCGGCTCCGCAATATGGACATTTCATTAATTATTCTCCTGCCTTTCCGAAGCCTGCCGGGATATCTATATTCATCTCGGCAACAGTCTGCTCCCAGCTGTCCTGCTTTGTTTCTGTGTTGTCATCATGTGCTGCATCTTGCTCTGCACTCTGAGTTGATTCGTCAGTCTGACTGTTATCCTCATAACTTGTTCCGTCTGATGGCACCTTAGTATCACTGCCATGTTCATAAATATCTGAAGAGGCAGTACCTTGCTGCCCCGCATCCGGATATGTCTCGACATTAGCTGCCGCAGAAGTATCCGAAGTTTCAGAATAGGTCTGCTGCGGCGGTACAGTCCCATCATGAGAGCTGCCTGCCGGCGGAACATTTCCCGAATCAGGAAGCTGCCAAAGCGTATTGTCTGCATCCATATAGAAAATGATCATGGTACAGCTGATATACGGTGCTATCCAAAGCATGGAGACACAGCAGAAAAGCATCAGCAGATACCAGAAGAAAAAGCTGAGATACATGAGCCAGAAGCCCTTGAGCTTCCTGCCCTTCATAAGCTCACGAGACTTTGAAAATGCGCTGCCCACCGTATTGTCCGGCTTATCCGCAATGATAAGCTTGGCAAACATAAACATCGTTCCAAGATAATAAGTCACAAACATACACAGCAATGAAATGATTGCCGTAACCAAGATGCTGAGATAAGTATGCTCTCCGACAAAAAATGAGGAAACGAAGAACAGTGTCCTCTGTACCATATTGACAGCCGCAAAGATGAGCATCAGCGCAAAGCCCGCGAGCACATAGCTGATGGTATTTGAGCCTGACTTAAAACCGTAAAATACGTCCCCTACACCGTACTTCATGCCACGGCATATATTAAGCATGAGCTTAGTCGATCCTATCTCAAACCAAAGTGAAACTATACACGCCGCAATAAACAGCGCCAGCGAAGCCATTACTCCGATTACTACCTTAGGGAACGAAAAAACAATATTAAATGGTAGAAAAGTATTTAAAAGACCAGCATTGTATATTGTAAATACAACTCCGGCTCCGACAAGCAGCCACACGATAAGCTGTATAAGACTGCTCACAAAATAAGCTCCGATAACAGTACCGTAGCGTCCAAGCAGAGTACGTCTCGCAAGTGCCTTGCAATCCCTGACCTTGATCATATCCCGAACCTCCTTACAGTAACTGTTCAAAAGTATAGAAGAGCGCGTCCAGTCCTTCTGCCGCCCAGACTATCATATAGAACAGCAATATTATAAATATGATCAGACTGATAACTATAGCTATGATTGCAAGGATATTACCTGCAATCGCCTGATTACTCGGCTTCTTATCACCTCTCGAAAGCCACGCAAAGGTAATTGCCAAGCCTGAAAATATCGGTGTAGTAAACATCATAAAGCTGCCGAGGACCGCCAGAATTCCGAATATAAGTGATGCAAGACTTAAACCGTTAGAGCTTGCCTTGATATTGTTCATATATTTTTCCCTTCACAAAAATACGGCTCTATGCCGCTTTTGAAAAATATTATAACAGATAAAAACTTTTTCAAGGGAGTTTTTGTGTAAATTCAAACTTTTTCAAGGGAGTTTTTTAGAAAAGCCAAACTTTTTCAAGGGAGTTTTCAGCCACAGGCGCAACTTTTTCAAGGGAGTTTTAAGATTCTTCTAAAAAACCTGAGCTTGACAGATACCGAACGGTACTATAATCAAAAGCCTTAGCTCACTTATTCCTTCTTCGTCTGTGCTCTCGGATCTCCTGCACTCTGTCAAAGCTATCCCTGTCAATGATTGCTTCATGTGTAGACTCGAAAATCATAATGTCCTCAGGTGCCGACTTATGCATTTTCTTGTGCTTATATGAAATGCGATAAGTCTTGAAATTAACGGTATGGCCGAGATATTCCTGCCTTGTAAGCATTTTCGCAATGGTGGAACTTGTCCATGTGTAATCGTCAACTCTTATCCTGTTATCGGGTGGCGTAAGCCCTTTGGACTTGGCATGTGCCGTAGGATTCATGATACGGCGCTTTGTAAGTATTCCGGCAATCTCATACATGCCGTAGCCTTCTATACATAATCTGAATATCTCCCTGACATTTTCAGCCGCATCCTCATCAACTATCCAATGATACTTATCCTCCGGATCCTTGACATAACCATAAGGCGGATGCGAACACATGGGTTTGCCGGAAAGTCCCTTTGCCTTAAAAACTGCACGTATCTTCCTGCTTGTATCCTTGGCATAAAATTCATTGAAGATATTGATAAACGGCAGCATATCATTGTCATGCTCATTATCACTGTCAACCGCATTATTGACTGCGATAAATCTGATATTAAGTTTAGGGAAAATGATATCTGTGTACATGCCCACCTTGATATAATCACGTCCGAGTCTGCTCAAGTCCTTGACTATAATAGTCCCGACCATCCCTTCCTCGGCAAGCTCCATCAGTTCTATCCATGCAGGACGTTCAAAATTTGTTCCGCTGTAGCCGTCATCAACAAAAAATCTTAGCTCATCAAAATTATGCTCTGCTGCATATCTTGCGAGCATCTCCTTCTGATTGATGATACTGTTGCTGTCTCCCTTTGATTCATCATCCCTCGACAGTCTGCAATACAGCGCCGTAATACTCTGCCCCATCAATCTGCTCTTATTCACCTTCATCTCTGACTCCTCTCCTTTAAACGTAAAAAGTTCATTATTGATGAAGTATAAACTTACGCACCCTGACTCTGTCGGGCTCTGATTTCTGGAAAAGTCCGAAAACTCCATTGAAAAAGTTATACTTCTTTGTGATTTTTTCTTGCGACCTTGATATTTTTCAAAAATTGTGGCATTCTGACATAGAAGTTAGGACGGTTTTGTCCTTAGTACGAGGTGAATCGCATGGTTAAACGAGATTCCTATATAAATCGGCTGATCCACAGTATGTGGAACGGCGAGATAAAAGTCATCACAGGTATACGCAGATGTGGCAAGTCCGTGTTGCTTTTCGATCTGTTTTTCGAGTATCTTCTTTCGCAGAATGTTTCGGAAGACCATATTTTAAAAATTGAACTGGATCAGCGGCGGTACTATAAGTTCCGAAATCCCGTCACTCTGTGCGAATATGTAGAAAGCACCGTCAGTGACAGAAAGGATGAAAAATTCTATCTGCTCATTGACGAAGTGCAGCTCACCACGAAAGTAGTTGATAAAGAGAACGGTGGCATCGAGGTTACTATCTACGATATGCTGAATGAACTCAAGGCATATAAAAATCTTGATGTTTATGTCACCGGCAGTAACTCCAAAGGGCTGTCAAAAGACATTGCCACAGAGTTTCGCGGACGCGCTACGCAGATTCATGTATTCCCGCTGTCATTTGCGGAGTTCTATTCTGTCGTGGACGGTGATGAGCGAAAAGCACTGGATACCTATATGCTCTACGGCGGTATGCCGAGACTTTTAGCGCTGGATGATGAAAAAGATAAGAAAGATTATCTGAGCTCTCTCTACAGCGAACTATATGTCAAGGATATTGTGGAGCGAAACGGCATCGAGCGCGAGGATGTTCTGAATGACATTTTGGACTTTCTTGCTTCGCAGATCAGTTCACTGACAAATCCGACCAATATCGCAAATACCATCTCATCCATGAAAAAAGAGAAAGTCAATCCTGCAATGGTTTCAAACTATGTGCAGTATGTTATTGACTCCTTCCTTATTTCTATGGCAAAGCGATATGACGTCAAAGGAAAGACCTACTTCAAGTATCCAAACAAGTACTACTATACGGATATCGGGCTTCGGAACGCACGGCTGAATTACCGCCAATATGATCCCGGTCATATCATGGAAAACATAATCTACAATGAACTATTGCAGCGCGGGTATTCCGTTGACGTCGGGGTGGTTTGTGATCGCACAAGCGTCAGTAAAGTTCAGAAAGAGATTGACTTTGTGGTAAACGATGCAGATAAGAAAATCTATATTCAGTCCGCTTTCCGCATGGATACCGAAAAAAAAGAATCCTCCGAACTGACATCGCTGATGCTTACCAAGGACTTTTTCAAAAAAATCATAGTCCGCATGGATGTGCCGCACAACTTTTATGATGACAACGGCATCTTCCACTGCAACCTGATCGACCTGTTGCTTGGACGGGTAGAATTGTTCTGACAAAATAACTCATATTTCTACAAGGAGTGACTCTTCGAGGTCGCTCCTTTTTCATATCATCAGACGCACCCTCACCGAGAAGTTCGGACATTTTTGTACCAAGTTCTCGATGAAAATGTGTTTTTCATGCCGGTTCCTCTCTTTTAAATGTAAAAAGTTCATTATTAATGAATAATAAACTTACGACCCCGGACTTAGCAGAGCTCTTAATCGTAGTAGCTATTATCGCTGTACTTGTAGCTATTTCGATTCCGATCTTTAACTCTCAGCTTGAGAAGTCAAGAGATGCTGTCTCTGTTGCAAATATGAGAACAGCTTATGCACAGGCTCAAACTGCATATTTAACAGGTGGAGCTGGAGAAGATGCTGATGTAACATATGCAATTACTGATGGCAGTGGAACTATAAAGGTTGCAAATGTAAGTATCAAGAGCCAAAGCAATACTTCAGAGTGGAGCAACCTTGCTGGTGAGTTACCATTTACAGCACCTACTGATCCTGGTACAGCTGGAAATAAGATATTAGTTTTCACATATACAAATGGAGTTATTACGGGAGCTGCATTTGAATAATTAGCAAACCATAAAAAGGCAGTTAAAAAAAATAGATATATTAATTTAAAGAAGGATCGAGGATTCAAAAGAGTCCAATATCCTTCTTTTATATTAATAATTCTTTATATATCTGCAATATTCTTTATGACAAAGCCGCCAACTTCTACTTCTGCAATGGATTTATCAAGCATAGAAAGATAATCGGCATTTCTCTTTGCTTTCATCATTTCGTTATATTCTAATTCTGAAAGTGTAACTACGTTTTCATTTTTACGGCTTGATACAGTCAGTGTCTCTTTGTTAAAGTCTTTTTTCTTACGCATTACTACCTCTTATTTTGTCATGGTTTTGTATTTTGACCGATTTTACGCTCGTATCAAATGACATTAGGACACATCACTTTTCTTAATTTTAAGTGTCCTCAGATACTGTTTCTGCTCTGCATTTATCCGATAGCTTTCAAGTGCTTTTTGTATTGTCTTGTTGTGCGTCCATGTCTCCAAGCGTCTATTCTCAAGATATGGCAGGATAGCATCATATTGCTTGGTAAGAGCTGTTGCAAAGTACCATGCAACAACCATCTTTATGTAATAGTCTTCTGATGCAACTGAAGCCACTAGCTCAGGATATTCCGGACTAAAATTATCATCAAGATAATATTTCATAAGCATATTAACAGCAAATCTGACCATATAAGTCTTACCGGAGGCAATCCAAAGCTTGCACTGTTCACTAAGCTGTGACAGATTTTTCTTGAAGCATTTCGGTGCCATCATGTCACAGGTAGCCCAGTTATCTACATAAGGCAAGAACTTGTTCAATTCTGCGATACATGCATCGTAATCTTTGATATATTCCAATAAGAATCCATGCAGATTATTTTCTTCATAGTAATAGTGGGGAAGCAATGACAAAAACTCTTCAGCTTCCGCTGTTCCATTTAATTCCTTGGCAAGCTTCCGTAGTTCTGGAGTGCGAACACCGATTATACTGTCTTTATCGACTGTCGGTATTAACTTGCTATGGAAATTCCTATATGCAAGATCCTGCATTTCAAAAAGATGTTCTTTGATGCTCATACTATCGCCTCAGTTCCGTTCAAGCTTCCCTGATTAGATTATACCGCTTTTACTCACTTTTATTGCCGGAATATAAGAATCTATAAAACTTTCCATAGACGGTTTAGCGATTAAAAAGAAAAGTGTTAGATAGCAGAAAAATAAAATCTTGCACTACGATCCTAAAAAATGACAAAGTATATATGATGGGGAGCACAATCTGTTTATACGAGACTTTTTAAAGCTCAATATTAAAGAGCTGCATGATGCCATAGTCAAGCTCACACCTATAATCGAGAGCAAGCTCGAGGATATTCAATTCTTTATCAACGGCATACCGGAAGGCTGCGAAGGCATAGGAATAATGTCTGAGATAAGAAAAAAAGAGTATATCGCTGAAATGATGTACAGATACGAAATGCTGCTTCTTCCACAGTATGAGGAGTGCAGGAAAATGCATAAAGATAGATTCGAGAAATAGTATTAAAGCCAAATCGAGTAGAAAACGGTTATTAACCATCTCCTACTCGATTTAATTGTTCACTCCCTACTGCTATATTAGGTCAACTGAATTATTTTACTGCAAACGCTATGGTAGCTTCTGTAGAGACTTTTGTGAAAGTGCTTTAGTTTTTATTCTCACGAAAATAGCCTCTGGAATAAAAATACCTGTCCATTCAAAATAAAAGCATGGTGCCTGTCTATTCCCCCTCATCAGTAACTCGACAGAAAAGATACCGTCACGAGTACGAGGCCTTAATGAACTAAAAAAATTCATCAATTCATTGATTATTTCTTCGTTAAATCTGTAAGAGTGCAATCACCCGTTGCATCCGCATATTTGAAAGTTAATTCATATGTACCTGCAGTTCCACCTTCGGTAGAAGTATCACTTAAAGAATTAGTGAACGGTAATTCAGACTGAAGTCCACTAAATCCTTCCTGAGTTCCTTTAAGATTTACGTCTTTAACGACAACTGTGCATCCTGAACCAGTAGCATCAGGAGTATATGTTGCATTTCCACTACTAGAACCAGTAAGTGCGGTAGTTGATGCTTCTGCATAAGCAGTACGAATATTTGCGATGGATACTGCGTCACGGCTCTTCTCAAGCTGAGAGTTAAAGATCGGAATCGAAATAGCTACAAGTACAGCGATAATAGCTACTACGATTAAGAGCTCTGCTAATGTGAAGCCCTTTTTGTTCAACTTTTTCATTACATTTTTCATAACAAACGTTTTCCCTTCTTATAATATTTTAATAGGTTGATTTTCATCACCCCTACTACCAACGTATTACCTACGTTTCTACATGCCATTATACATTGTGAACATCGGCAGGTAAAGTGCAATGACGATAAATCCTACAAAAATTCCAAGAAAAACAAGTATAGTCGGCTCCAGTTTTGCAAGCGCTCTGTTGGCTGCCGTCTCGGTCTCGTAGTCATAATATTTGCTTATGGAAGTAAGTGTTTCTTCCATACTTCCGGAGCTTTCTCCCATGGAACACATCTCTATAAGCAGTTCGTCTAAGGTACCTTCGTTGCGGAGGCATTCACCAAGCGTGAAGCCTGATTCCACGCCGCGTACCGCATTTTCAATAGATCTGCATACGTACTTGTTGTTGATGGTCTTGCCGGTTATCGCAAGTGCTCTTACAAGCGGAAGTCCGGCAATAAGCATGGTTCCCATAGTTGACGAAAACTGACTTGCTATGCTTAAGTTCTCTATCTTGCCTATAAGCGGGAGCCTCAGCATCTCCTTGGAGAGCTTCATACTTCCGTCCTCTGTTCTTGCATAGAATATAAGCGCGGCAACTATGATCAGTATGATCAATACCATGAGCCATAACCATTTTCGGAAGAAATTGGAAGTATTGATAAGGAACATGGTTATCCCCGGCAATTCCTCTCCCTGATCAAGGAAGGTCTGTGCAAGTGTCGGTACCGCAAATGCCATTACGACTGCTATTACTATTGCCGCAAGGAAAATAATAAAGACAGGATATGCCATAGCTCCCTTGATCTTAGTGTAGAGCTTGTGTCTCGACATATAGAAATCGCTCAGTCTGTCAAAGGCTTCATCCAGTGAACCCGATTCCTCTCCGGATCTTATCGTCTCTATAAATGTCGCAGGCAGTTTTTCCCCGTGTATCGCGAAGCTGTCCGACACCCTGTAGCCCGCGGCAACATCATCTCCTACTTCTCTAAGTATCTTCTTAAGAGCCCTGTCCGCCGTCTGATTGGCTGCAAGCTTTGTTGCCGCTTCTATGCTTAAGCCTGATTGCAGCATTATCGAAAACTGCTCACATACGACCGAGAGCGAGCGCATATTGATCTTGCCTGCACTTTGATTCAGCTTGTCGATCAAGCCCTCATAATCATAGGTCTCCTTGAGGCTCGTGATTATAGGCAGATCAGCCCTAAGCTGACCTACCGCCTCATCCTTGTCTCTGGCCTTGACTATACCGTTGACCTTGACTCCGTCTTTTGATATCGCTTCGTAGCGAAATGTACTCATCTATATCTTTCCTTTTCAAAAGCGTAGAAATTTAGACGTCTAAACGATCCGCTCTGTGATTCCTGGTTTATTCATCGGTTGTACTGAGCAGTCTTGCAGCTTCGGATACTGTAGTGATTCCTTCCTCGACAAGTCTGCGGCAATTTACAAGCATAGGCTCAAAGCCTGAATCTGCAATTGCCTGTCTTATCTCAGAATCCGGTGCATTGTCTCTGAGCTTGGTCTTGATCTCAGCGTTGAGCATCAGTATCTCAAATACCGCAGTACGTCCCTTATATCCTGTGTGCATACACTCCGGACATCCGACAGGCTTGTAGAACATCTTGGCAGGAGCATTTTCCTTATTGATCTTAAGTGTCTCAAGTTCCTCATCGCCAGGCTCATATGCCTTCTTGCAGATCGGGCAGAGCTTACGCACCAGTCTCTGGGAAATGATTCCCTTGACGGCACTGTTGATTATATACGGCTCAACTCCGATATCAATAAGTCTGTTTATCGTCTCTATCGAGCTGTTGGTATGTATGGTCGAGAGCACAAGGTGTCCTGTAATCGCGGCTCTCATCGCTATCTGCGCCGTCTCGGAATCACGTATCTCTCCGACTGCTATTATGTCCGGATCCTGACGAAGTATTGCACGAAGACCATTTGCAAAAGTCATGCCGACCTTCTCATTTATCTGAACCTGATTGACTCCCGGCATGTCATACTCTATCGGGTCCTCAAGTGTCACCAGATTGACCTCCTCACGGTTAAGCTCGGTGATCATCGTGTACATGGTCGTTGATTTACCGGAACCTGTCGGTCCGCAGAGGAGGATAACTCCGTTCGAGTTATGCAAGAGTCTGTCATACTGATCCATGTGCTTGCCGGTGAGTCCTATACCCTCTCTTGAGAGCAGGGTCTCTGATTTCTCAAGGAAACGGATAACCACCTTCTCGCCGTACTTGGTCGGAAGTGTGGATACACGCAGATCATAGTCCTTGCCGCGCACCTTGACATTGGCACGTCCGTCCTGAGGTATGCGGCGCTCCGAGATATCCATATCCACCATGATCTTGATACGGGAAATGACTGAGCTCTGGAGCTGCTTCGGTACCGTCAGTATCTCATGCAGTACGCCGTCGATACGCATGCGGACCTTGAGTTCGTCTGCCTGCGGCTCTATATGTATATCCGAGCTTCCGTTTCCGGCACCTCTCTCTATGATCGAGTTAACAAGTCTGATGGCAGGTGCCGACTGTCCGTTCTCATCCTCTATATGTTCGCTCTGGGTGTCTGAGACATTTACAGTGTTAACAGGATTGGCAGCCATAGCAGTCTCAAGCTCATCGATAGCACGATTAACGCTCTCGTTTCCGTACAGTGTTGCAATCGCACGCTCTATACCGGATTTGGTGGCAAGCAGCGGAATGACCCTGCTGCCCGAGCTCTTGCGCACTGCCTCAAGCGCCTTGAAATCAAGCGGATCGTTGGTTGCAACATATAATGTCGCTCCTTCCCTCTTGACCGGTACTACATTGTATTGTCTTGCTATATTTTTAGGCACAAGCTGCGCAAGTGCTGTAGGGATCGATGCCTTGGACAGCTCAACAGAATCCATACCGAGCTGAAGCTTCAATACATCTATGATCTGACGCTCCGTAAGTATTCCGTTACTGACAAGCACCTCTCCGAGACGCTTGCCCTCTCTCTTACCTTGCTCAAGATATTTCTGCAGGCTCTCCTCATCGATCTCGCCGGCAGCTACAAGTATTTCACCAAGTCTCTTATATGCCATTAATCGCACCTTTCCGAACCGTCCCGTTAATTCACGGCACAGTTAATCAGATTAATACTTTTTTATCCAAAGTTCATGTATTTTTAATATACTTCATGCCGCGTTAAAAGTCACGTATAATGAAATATGTTTATTAATTTTAGATGCAGGCAGGTCAAGATTTTTATGAATGAAAACAGCAATAATCCTACGGAAGATAATACTGTAAATGAGGAAAAAACTTTAAATAATGGAAATGCGACAACACCCAAGACGAGAGCTGCCGTTGATCTCGGAAACGGCTCGGTACATCGTCTTTTATTAAAGCTTGCGGTCCCTACCGTTATCTCACAGCTTGTCAATCTCCTCTATAATATAGTAGACAGAGTTTATATAGGACACATCCCGTCTGAGGGTGTGCTGGCACTCACAGGTCTCGGACTGTGCATGCCTATACTCATGATAGTTACGGCATGTTCAAGTCTCATAGGAACCGGAGGTGCTCCGCGAGCCGCTATTTTCATGGGCAGAGGCGATAACGAACAGGCGGAACATATACTCGGCAACTGTTTCAAGATGCTTATCATACTTGCATTGCTGCTGACTGTCGGAGTCGAAGCATTTGCAGTACCGCTGCTTAAGCTCTTTGGCGCAAGCTCTGACACGTTGCCGTATGCGCTCAGCTATCTGCGTATATATGCTGTCGGCACCATCTGCGTCATGATATCACTCGGACTGAATTCATTTATAACAACTCAGGGCGCAACCTCTGTCTCGATGAAGACCGTACTTATCGGCGCTGTCATCAATATAATCCTTGACCCAATACTGATATTCGGTCTCAATATGGGTGTAAGCGGTGCTGCACTCGCCACCATCATCTCGCAGTTTGTATCCGCCGTATGGGTACTCAAATACCTTACCGGCAGCAAGACTCAATTAAAGCTTAAGCTCAGCAATACCAAGCTGGACAAAGCTATAGTACTGCCGGTCCTTGCTCTCGGTGTCGCTCCGTTTATCATGTCATCTACAGAGAGCATACTCAACATTGCCTTTAACGCTTCACTCTCACGCTACGGCGGAGATATAGCTGTAGGTTCGATGACCATACTCAGTTCTGTTATGCAGCTGCAAATGCTTCCCGTCCAGGGACTTGCACAGGGTGCGCAGCCTCTCATGAGCTATAACTTCGGAGCCGGCAAGGCCGACAGAGTCAAGTCCGCATTTAAAGCATTGCTCGTAACAAGCCTTGGTTACACCTTGATTTTTTGGGCTGCCGTACAGTTATTCCCGGGAGTATTTGTCGCTATATTCAATTCAAGCTCCGAAGAACTTATGCAGGCAGCTTCAAGAGCACTGCGCATATACATGGGCACAAGCGGACTCTTCGGCATACAGATGGCTGTGCAGATGTTCTTCACCTCACTCGGCGAAGCAAAGCTCTCGCTGTTTGTTGCCATACTCAGGAAGATTATACTGCTGATCCCGCTTATACTCATACTGCCGATATTCATGAGCGACAAGGTCACTGCCGTATTCCTCGCAGAACCTATAGCCGATCTCATCTCCGTGGTAGTATGTACTATGCTCTTCGCTGCGAATATCAGGAAGATATTGAATAAGGCGAGAAGGTAAGTGTTGGCTGTTGTGAATAATCTTTAGTTAATTTTTATAGATAGCCTATGATACAGGGCGTAATGGAAACACCGGTTTTCACTACTCCCTGTATCTATTTAGTACCATAAAAGTGTGGTTGTTAGTGAGTAATCAGCTCTGACATCTGCACTTTTTTTATGATTAAGAAAATGCTGTCCTGCTGTTCCAAAATATTGTTTTTAAGTGTTCCGAAAGGTATTATTTCGGATCAACAGGTAAGGCTTACAGAAAGTCAAACGGTAAGACAATCAACGGTAAGAAGTACGGCT
>CAKRTC010000012.1 GCA_934402055.1 uncultured Lachnospiraceae bacterium
GAATCGCACGAAACTGCTTTGGAATAGTATCTCATGAATATGGTATTATAGTAAGGTACTCGCTATTGCGGGCTTACAATATCCCTGAATATGTAATGAAGATCAGGGGGAGTTTATTTCTTATCCCAATCAAATCTGAAGATCCTGCTGGGACGTCCGTGCTCACCTGTCATACGTACACCGCTTACACGGCAACAGCCGGCATCAAGCAATTTCTGAATAATGCGATCTGTTGTTCTGATATTCAGTGAACAAAGTGAAGCAACTTGGCTTGAAGTGAATTCCTCAAGCATACTGCGTTTTGTGCACTTGTAGATATTATATAAGGTGTTGATGCTCAGGTTTGTCTTTTGTGATAAAACAGTGAAGTTATGGTCCGGTGCTTCAAGAGCAACGGATTTTGTGTTGAGAATAGGCTGCAGTGCGGTTCCGCTTTCCAAAACCACGTAGGCACTGTTATTATTGGCTCTTCTAGACATTTCCATAGCGGCATAAGCGTGAGACTTGGATTCACTTGCTGTTTTGCCGCATCCTATCCCGGCTGCAATGTTTTTTGCGTTGCAGCCTTTTAAAATATCCATCAAATAAAAAGTTTTAAAATAATTCGTATCTATTTCAATCGCTCTTCTTGTGGTGAATATAAGGAAGCCGTCATTTCCTTCTTCAACGACAGTTCCGTCAATACGATAGCTGTATGAGTAAATGCTCTCCAAGACTGAAATTCGATTTTTCATATAATTGTAATCGTCGTTTCCGAGCAAAGAGTAATTACCGGAAAAAGTCAGCTTGATCATAATAACAACAATCGAACTATGCAGATTCTGACCGGCTTCATATCTTAGCTGTAATTTATTTACAGTATCTACTATCAATGCGCTCGGAGGTAAAGTAATGGCGCACGGAATCTTACGTTGATTTAAGGCTGTAGCAATCTCTGTTAATCCTGTAATACAACAACCGGCACCGTTATGCAGATAGTTGGAGGTATGAAATTCTATAAGGTACGGCAGATATCCGGGGTCTAAAAGATGCTGCTCTGCAAGAAAAAAATGTGCATTTTTATTGGAAATGCCGATTTCTTCATAAGCTGATAAGATCAGTTCACGATCTAAAGTGTCATAACTGATATTATCAAGACCGCACTTGAATTTTGATTGAATCTCCAGCATGGTTCTATGTATCGAACTAACATGCCTGGGTATGTATTCCCATGGAACAGAAGGAATTTTGAATTTTTCACAAAGTCTATAAGAGGCTTTTCCCGGAAAGAGTATGGCATCGGAGTCTTGTTGTATCGTATCTATAAGATGAAGAGACTCGGTATATACATTATAAGAGACGGAATAAGCGTCTAATTCGGGAAATGCCTTTTTTACAATTTTTAAAGTCCGATCTACTGTATTTGTGGGACCTAATACACAAAGACGCATCTTAAAACCTCATCTATATTACTGTTTGATTATCACCTTATTAAAGACATTATATCGCAAACGGAAGAAGAGACAAGTTGAGAATGAAAAATAATGCTTAAAACAGCAATTATTTGCATGCAAAATATAGTGAAAAAGCACCAAAAACAATGTGCATTTCATGTGAGTATATCCAATAATAATTTAAGACAGATTTAAGACCTATTATAGAAAAGAGCAAAAAAATATACTTTGGGCATAGTTAGAACATTAACAATTGTAAAAATCAGCAGGAGGTGACAATGGTTGGATTTTCATAAATTTATCAACGGAGTTGATATCTGGGTCGTTTCATCGGTAATGGTCTTCATGTCACTTCTTCAGGCAGGATTATTCTTAAGGACATCATGGAAAGAAGCCGGGGATCTGGGCTTTACAAAAAAACAGAGGACAGCATGTCTGCGGAGTGCGGCGCTTACAGCATTAGGTCCTTCGCTATCACCGATTATAATTATGATTTCTATGATTGCCGTTGCAGGAGGTCCGACAACATGGATGGTGTTAAACAATGTCGGAGCGGCAAGAACCGAGTTGGCTGTAATTTCTATCGCGGCAAACTATGTCGGAGTAGAGATGAACGCACTCGGTGTAAAGGGATTTACTTATGCACTTTGGGCAATTGCTTTGAATGGTTTCGGATGGTTGTTTGTTGTATTTACCTTGAATCACAGGATGAGCAGTGTTGTTGATGGTTTAAACAAACGTTACGACCCAAAATGGATAGCTTCAATGCTTGCAGGGGCAAATTTAGGGTTGTTTGCTTATTTGTTATCAAATCAATTGGTTGGGAAATCCGGAACACATTATATTGCAGCACTGATCTCGGGTGCGACAATGCTTTTTCTTACAAAGATATGTCATAAGATAGCTTTTTTGCAGGAAATATCGTTAGGAGTGTCAATGTTGGCGGGGATGTTCTTGTCACAGTTATTTAAATTTTAATTCAGGAGGGGAATTATGGAATCTCAAACTTTTATGGAATTGATCAACAGTCCCGGCTTGTGGATAACATCCGGAGTTATGGTTGTCACATCTATTGTTCAGGCTTTGGTATTTTTTACCACCTCATTGAAGGAAGCCAAGGCAATAGGAATTGAGAAAAAAAGATATATTGCAGGAATAAGATCGGCAGTTATCACTTCAATAGGTCCGTCGTTCTCACCGGTAATAGTACTTATGTCCATGGTTGCGGTTTTGGGAGGACCTACAACCTGGATGAGACTGTGTGATGTAGGAGCTGCAAGAACCGAGTTATCGGTTGTATCTTTGGCGGCAGGACTTGCCGGTACAGAAGTCGGAGCGGCGAGCTTCGGATCTACGGCATTTTCTTACTCCTTATGGGCAATGGCGCTTAATAACTTGGGATGGCTGGTTGTTGTCTTACTGTTAACACACAGAATGAGCGGAATCGTAACCAAGATGAATGAAAAATTCGATCCAAAGTGGGTGAAGCTGCTTATGGGCGGAGCAACCTTGGGACTGTTTGCTTATCTGTTGACGAATCAGCTTGTCGGAAAGACGAGTATAAAGTGGGTTGCCGCAATTATATCGGGTGCAATCATGCTGACGCTTACAACGGTATTTAAAAAGAATCAAAGAATACAGGAACTTGCACTTGGAATAGCAATGCTTGGCGGAATGTTTTTGACACAGGCAATCATGGGATAAGGAGGAAAAAAGCTTTATGTATGATAAGAAATTAATAAAAATCGGACGATTGACAATGTTTTTTGCAATAATAGCGAACTTCCTTCCGGCAGTATATGTCGGAGTCATGTACGGTGAGATGCCGGACATGGCTACCATCGGAAAGTTATGGTTATTAGTGGCTTCCGCATACGGAATTTCATGGGTGGTTCAGCCGATAGCGTATTTTGCAACACTTGGAACAGCAGGCTCATATATAGGCTGGCTTGCAGGAAGTGTTGGAGACATAAGACTTCCGGCAGCCTCAATGGCACAAAAGGTGGTTGGTGTTGAGCCGGGAACACATGAAGGTGATGTTATCGGTACTATCGGAACAGCCTGTTCTGTATTTGTTTCAGCAGGAATGATAACTATATTCATAGCTGTAGGTTCATATATTGTTCCGCACCTTCCGGAATTTGTCACAGAGTCATTCAATAATATCTTACCGGCTTTGTTCGGCGCAATATATGTAGACATTGCAAGAAAGAATATTCGCTCAGGAATATGTGGAATTATAGTCGGTGTATTGCTGCTGTACTTTGGAAAGAAACTTGGCATCAACAACGGAATTTTGACGGTCCTGATCGTTTTATCGGGAATACTTATAAACAGATTTTTCTTTGTAATGGATAAAAAGAAAGCAACCCAGGGTAACTGATTTTTATAACAATAGTTTTATGGAGGTTAAATAATGGAGAAATTATATTCACTTATAGACAGCTACTATGACAATATGGTAGGTACTCTTGAAAAGCTTGTAAATATCGACAGCGGAGCCGACAGTCCGGAAGGAATAAGCAAGGTTGCACATAATATCGGTGATATTTTAAAAGATCTTCATTTTGATGTGGAATACCTAGATTATCCGGGAATTGCAACACATCTCAGAGCAAAAAGGAAGGGAAAAGCCCCGGATGCGAAGGATGTTATGATAATAGGACATATGGATACCGTATTCCCTAAGGGAACGGCAGAGGCCAGACCTTTCCATACTGAAAACGGATTAGGCTATGGTCCGGGTGTGCTGGATATGAAGAGCGGTATTACTATTGCGCTTTATGCCTTAAAAGCCATGGATGCACTTGATATCATAAACAACAATATTACAGTCATGTTCGTCGGAGATGAGGAATCAGGACATCCGTATACAGATGCTGCAGAGAAACTTAAAGAGGAAGCAACAGGAAAAGATGCTGTATTCAATATGGAAACAGGATCTGACAAGGGAACAGTTGTTCTCGGACGAACAGGAATTTACTATCCGGAAATAACTATAGAAGGAATCGCCGCTCATTCCGGTAAGGATCCGGAAAAGGGGGCAAGTGCCGTAAGAGAACTTGTTTATAAGCTGGTTGATTTGTACAACTTTAGTGATACAGATGACGATATTTCTTTCAATGCAGGAATTATCAGCGGCGGCGTTGCAGCAAACGGAATACCTGCACATGCTGAAATGAGAGGAGATTTCCGTTACAAGACAGTTAAAAGCGGACCGAAGATCCTTAAGGCATTAGATGAGATCTGCAATAATAAAACATATGTGCCGAGAACACATACAAAACTTGTTTGCGATCCTAAGCGTGGATTTATTCCAATGGAAAAAACAGCGGGAAATGTTGCACTCTATGAGATCGTAAAAGAGCAGGGCAAAAAGATAGGAGTTGATATCGAAGGAATAACAGTTGGAGCAGGATCGGATTCTTGTTATACCTCGGTAGTAGGTGCACCTACTGTATGTGCAATGGGCGCAAGAGGTGAACTTAACCATAGTGCACAGGAATACATGCAGCTTGATAGCCTTACGGAAAGAGCCAAGATATTGGCGTTGTCGATAATGGCAGTATAAAATTATTATTTTGTTAATAAGTATCCTGTCGTAAATATAAATAACAGACTGTCGTCTCGGAATAAGTGCCCCGGACGGCAGTCTGTTGGTTTTTATTGGAAAATGGATTCTATGAAATAAAGTAATGCTTCGAAGGATATGCGCTTACGCGAAGGAGAAAAATGTCGCAAGCTAATGCACTCGGCGCAAGAATGTACCAAGGCCTATTCTTTGTTACAGCTTCGGTGTGTATTTTACTTTCTTGGGATGGGCTTTGCGAAGTGCCTTGAAGAAATCCTTGAGCATGATGCTGCATTCGTCGCCCAATACACCGCTGACGGTCTCGACCTGATGGTTGAGGCCTTCCATATGGAACATATCTGCAACGGAGCCTGCAAAGCCGGCCTTTGGATTCATGGACCCTATATATACTTTGGGGATACGTGCCTGAACTATGGCACCGGCACACATGGGGCAGGGCTCTAAAGTGACATACAGCTCACATTCCTCTAGCCTCCAATCGCCTGTCTTGCGACAGGCTTTTTTTATTGCTATGATCTCGGCGTGTGAGAGCACATTGCCGTCAGTGACACGCTTATTGTATCCGCGGGCAATTATCTTGCCGCCGCGAACTATGACACAGCCTATAGGCACTTCATTAAGTGCCTCAGCTTTGCGTGCCTCATGTATAGCGGCATTCATAAATTTTTCTTCGGGTGTTTTATATCTCATAAGGCGATATTTTAACATATATATGATAATATAAACAAGCGAGGAAGGACTTGATCGAATGGCATTTACATATACAGATACTGAGATAAACGGACATACAGGGATAGAGATAAGCTCTTATGTCGGAAATGACAAAAAGCTGAGCATTCCGGCCAAGATCGACGGGAAGCCTGTGATATCCATAGGAAAATATGCTTTTACCGATGCATGTAAGGAGCTTGAGGAGGTCTATATACCGGAGAGCATTAATACTATCAAGGCATTTGCATTTTATTTTTGCGGCAAGCTCAGGAAGGTAGTGCTGACAGACAGTGTTACCGACTATTATGACGGTGCGTTCCGTACCTGTTCGGCGGTGAGTGATATCGAGGTCACTATGAGCGAAGATCACTCGGAGCTGGTGCACAGGATGCTTAATGACAGCGATCGCAAAATGCGTGTGACTTTTAAATTTCGAGAGGACGGCAGTATGCTCCGACTTGTATTTCCGGAGTATAATAATAATTCCATAGCCGATCCGAGAGCACAGACTTTTCATATTCGTATTGAGGGATCGGGCTTCAGCTATCGTGAATGTGTAAGGCAGGATGTTCTTAAGATAAAGGAGTACGACAGCCTATTCCGTAAGGCAGTTGCCGATGACAATGATCTTGCTATAGATATAGCAGTATCGAGACTTATGTATCCTGCGAGATTGAGCGATTCCGATAAAGCTGCATACAAGGCACATTTTGAGGCTAATATCATGCGTGCCGCAGAGCTTGCCATGGAGGATGGCAATGAGGAATGGACTGATGTACTGATACATGAGGATCTCTTAAATGAGGAGGCGCTGGACAGAGCCTTGCAGCTTGCAAGCGAACTAAAGAAAAATGAGATCATCAGCATGCTTATGGATCACAGACATGAGCATATGCAGGCTAAGCCTGCGGCTAAGCTGAGTTTGGATGATTGGTAAAAAGTACTGCGAGTACTGCGGTGCGGGTATAGTCGAGCTTAACGAGCGCGTCTGGAGCGTCGGAGAAGTCAAGGTAGATGAATGAGTTATAAGCAACAATTAGAACAATTAGGAAACAAGATACTTAATGCTTCGAGGACGGAGCTTTTTCTGTCGATGAGATTTATGGGAGGGGCATTGGACAGCCTGGGATATACCATAGACCTTACGACGAGGACGGTCGGAACGGATGCTGTATATATACGCTTCAATCCGGAATTCCTTATGCAGCTTTATCTGGCGAAGCCGGTCATGCTCAATAGGCTCTATGTGCATATGATATTACATTGCATATTCCGTCATATGTTCGGCTATGAGGTCTACGAGGACAAGGATCTGTATGATCTTTGTGCAGATATTGCAACAGAATCGCTTATAGACGGAATGGAGTACAAGGCGATAGAGACTACGCATTCGGATTTCCGCAACATGTGGTACGATAAGCTTAATACAGAGGTTAAGGTGCTTACGGCGGAGAGACTGTACCAATATTTCTCGGAGCATGCACCGGATTATGATGAGTATATGAAGCTTAAGGCGGAATTTACCAAGGATGATCACAGTTTTTGGGAGATACTTGAGGATCGGGAGTCTGACGGCGGACAAGGACCGGATCAGCAGCCGCCGAGCGGATCGAATCCTCCTGAGGATACACCGGAGGATCAGTCGGATAAGGACCAAGAAGATAAAAAACAGCCGCCGGATCTTCATAATGTTGCCAAGCTTCCGAAGGAGCTTGAGGATGATTGGAAGAAAAAAGCCGACAGGATGAAAGTTGAGATGGAGGCCTCGGGACATGAGGCTTCGGATGAGTTCGGCTCACTGCTTCGCACACTTAATTTTGTTCAGAAGAAACGCAAGAGCTATCGTGATTTTCTGAAACGTTTTTATACCATGCACGAGGAGACTAAGATAGATCCGGATTCCTTTGACTACGGATTCTACCAATACGGCATGGAGCTATACGGCAATATTCCGCTTGTTGAGGAAAATGAATACCGTGAATCGCGTAAGATCAGGACCTTGGTGATCGCTATCGATACAAGCGCCTCCTGTCAGGAGAGACTGGTACAGCGTTTCCTTAATGAAACGGCTGATATATTGATGAGGCAGGAATCGTTTTTCAAACGTGCGGATATATTGATACTTGAATGTGATGACAGAGTGCAGGAGGAGATATTCCTGAAAAGCCCGGATGAGTTGAAAAAATATGCCAAGGGCTTCAATGTACGAGGCGGCTTCGGTACGGATTTCAGACCTGCTTTCAGGAGGATAGAGGAGCTTCGACGCATAGGCAAGCTGCCTAATCTCAAAGGAATGATGTATTTTACCGACGGTTTCGGAACATTTCCTAAGGCTAAGCCTGACTGGGATACTGCAATAGTGCTCTTTAAGGATGAGTCGGAGGATGAGCTTAAGCTTCCTGATTGGGCGTACAAATTATATCTCGATGTGTAAAGTTTTCATTTTTAAACGAAATGTGGACAGGTAGCGGCGAATGAACTCCGGATCGTTGATAACTTCAAGAATAACGCCGTAGTAATGGGAAATTAATCAAAGGATCACAAACAGATGAACATAAAAGAAGCAAAAGAAGAAGTTAAGAATATTGTCAAGGCATATCTCGCAAAGGACGAGAACAGCATGCCGTGTATAGCAGAGGAGCATCAGAGACCGGTATTGCTCATGGGCCCTCCGGGAATAGGCAAGACGGCTATCATGGAGCAGGTGGCAGAGGAACTCAAGATCAATCTTGTGTCTTATACCATAACCCATCATACAAGACAGTCTGCCATAGGTCTTCCGAGCATAGTACATAAGAAATTTGACGGTAAGGATCAGGCAGTCACCGAATATACCATGAGTGAGATAATTGCTGCCGTATATGAGCAGATAGAGCGCTCGGGTGTCAGGGAAGGCATACTCTTTCTTGATGAGATCAACTGTGTATCAGAGACTCTTGCACCGACAATGCTGCAGTTCCTGCAGTACAAGACTTTCGGTACGCATAAGGTGCCGGAGGGCTTTGTTATTGTTACTGCCGGCAATCCCCCGGAGTACAATCAGTCGGTCCGAGAATTTGATATAGTTACGCTCGACAGACTGCGTCGCATAGATATTGATGCCGATCTGCAGGCTTTCCGTGAGTACGGTTACAAGGTCAAACTGCATGGTGCGGTCATGGCTTATCTTGATATCCGCAAGGATCGTTTCTATTCGGTGCATGCCGATACAGACCGCAAGAGCTTTGTTACGGCAAGAGGCTGGGAGGATCTCTCTTATGCTCTTAAGACCTATGAGAAGCTGGAGCTTCCTATCGGCGAGTCATTGATGGCACAGTATCTTCAGGATGAAGAGATAGCCTCGGATTTTGCCATGTACTATGAACTCTACAAAAAATATGAGGATCTCTATCAGATACCAAAGGTGCTCTCGGGTGAGGCTTGGATAGACGATAAGCTTAAAGTGGCTCCGTTTGATGAAAAGCTTTCACTTATAGGACTTCTTACAGACAGTCTTAATACGGAGTTTAGAGCATATCGTGATGAACTTGTGTGTGATGAGCTGCTGCTTGAAAAACTTAAGAGTTTCGGTGCCGAGCTTAAGGCAGAAGCCGTACGTACTCCGGTTGAAATACTCAAAGATATCGTTTCCGAAGATGCCGATAAGCGTGCGTCGCTAAAAGCGGCAGCTATGCTGACACGTGAAAATGAAGCGGACAGTCTGAGAGTCGAAGCTATCCTTAAGGGCTATGAGACCGAGCTTAAGGTAATAAGCTCTCCGAAGGATGCATTTAACTTTGTTAAAGCTGACTTTGAACGAAGAGAGGAAGCGAGGCAGCAACATATCAAGACTACGGATGGGCATCTTACAAATGTCTTCAAGGCACTTGATCATACCTTCGGTCAGGGACAGGAGACGGTGCTCTTCCTGTCAGAGCTTAACGCAGGCTATCACAGCCTTAAGTTCATCAATGAATGCGGTAATGACAGCTACTATGAGCATAATAAGCTCTTGCTGCTCAAAGACCGCAACGACAGCCTAAGACGAGAGATATTACAGTTTACGGAAGAGTATTAAGCAGTTTTACCGGCTTAGGTTTAAATGAATTAATATGTATTATATCGTAAGGGAAGCTTTGATCCGAAGCTTCCCTTAAGTTTTTCTTCAAAATAGAAATTCAATTAAAAAAATTCTTGAAAATTCTGTGAACTATGCTATTATTTCTGTTAGCTATCACTAACATATCTGTTTGATAATCCCCCGACTTATGTAAATAGTTACGTAAATATGTAAACGCTTACATAAAGGGGAAAAATCCGGCAGTGAGTTAGCTGCAACTAACTAAACGAAAAGGGGTATCGATGAGAAAAACATTTATTCGAGGAGCTGCCATGCTTACAGCGGCGGTACTCACGACAGGTCAGGCAATTACCGCATATGCGGCACAGGAGACCAATATCATCCGTCAGTATACTGAGGGCATATGGGTCAAAGCGGGCAATGACTGGCAGTTCAAGGATGGAAACGGCAAGACCGTTACCGGATGGATCAAGACAAGCGACGGCTGGTATTATGTCGATCCGGCATCAGCTAAGCTCAGCACCGGCTGGCAGACTATTGACGGTAAGAAGTATTACTTTAATACTGCGGCGGACGGTACTGAGGGCGCTATGGCAAGCGGCTGGAGACAGCTCGGAGGAAGCTGGTATTTCTTCAGCAATAAGACGGATGCTTCAGAGGGAAGCGTACAGACAGGCTGGAAATGGATAGACGGCAAGTGCTATTACTTCGACGAATCAGTAGAGATGCAGGGACGCATGGCAGCTGCGACTATCGCACCTGACGGATCTAAGCTTGATGCTTCGGGAGCATTGCTTAACGCGGACGGAACTGTCAAGACTCAGACAGCCGGAAGTGCTGCTCAGGAAAGCTTTTCAACGCTAAAAGCTTCCGGAGCTGCAAATACCTCGGCAAGATCATCAAGGAGCGGCGGTTCTTCGGGATCCGGATCGAGTAGCTCATCAGGTTCCGGAAGTTCATCAGGCTCCGGTAACGGTTCTTCAGGCAGTGCATCCGGCGGCAACGGCAGTAATTCAGATACTTCCGGCAGCGGAAATTCAAACAGCGGATCCTCAAATAACGGAAGCTCAAACGGAGATAATAACAACGGAGAAGTTGAGACGTATTCATTGTTTGAAGAGGATTATGCAGATGTCGAGCAGGCGGGCAATTACGGGCAGTGGATACCTATAGTATTCGATGACGGCTATACCTTGGACAAGGTCAATGTCACAGTAGACGGTAAAAATGTTAACGCCGCACTGAGCAAGGTGACTACAGACGGAAGCATTGCCAAGCTTGCCGTTACAGATACCGAAGGCCCGGATAAGATAACTGTAAGCTTAAAGTCAGACAGTAAGAAGTCTGAGACAGTGTCTCTCGGAGGAAGCGCCGGAAGTGATTCGATATATACCGAGGCAAATGCTGCCAAGGGCTATCTCCCGCAGAAGGTACTTATGCACGGGGCGGTTCCCGTATGGGACTATCATCTGTCGAATCTGTATGATGACGGAAGCGAGAGAGTCCATCCGGATGTTACAACATACGATCTTAAGGAAGCTGTCACAGAGCATAAGAGCTACTCTCCGGATACGGAAATCGATGAAAACGGAGTCGGCAGAGTTGAGATCATGTTCAACTACAACACAGACAGTGAGAAGAGTTGGTTTGACGGGATCAAGACAGAGGAGATCGCGGTAGTCGATTATGACACCAAAAAGGATCTGGTCAAGAATCTTGTAAATGTTGAGTCTGCTGAGCTTAGCAAGAACGCAGATGTAGATCATTACGGCAATAAGGTCGGTACAATCACATTCAATTCCGGATGTGCTAATTTCAGAAGCAACGGAAGATATTATATACGCATCAAGAGCAACGATAATAAGTCGCTGCTTGTGCCTATACAGCTTGTAAATGAGACTGCACCGGAGCTTGTGCTGAGAGAGTCGGCACAGTCGGGAAAGAATCTCCATTTCTCGGTTGAAAATATGACTGTCGGAGCAAGCTCACCGGTCGAGAGCGTCAAGCTCACGGCGCCTGACGGAAGCAGTGAATATCTCACGAATATCAGTGATTACTTCATGTTCGGCGGTTCGGATTTTGTTATCTACAATGATAAAACAAATCACTTTACAAAGAACGGCAATTATACAGTTGAGATAAGTGCGGCAGGCTTTAAGAAATTCAGCAAGACATTTGCGGTAAATGATGCATCCGAAGCTTCGAATATCTCATATGAGGAGGATGAGCTTGACGGATATACCAAGCTCAATGCTGTAGGCTTTGATGCGGTAACGACAGCATCCGTAAGCGGAGGCGGAAGCAGTTCGTCGGGCAGCTCTTCGGATGATACTAATATGATGAGCGCAGATATACTGTTTGATACCGATCTGCTTGTAAATGCTTATCTGCTTGAGGCTGTAGGCAGGTCAAACACAGCTTCCGAGGCTGTACTTGATCGTTATAATGATATGACTTCCGAGGATATCGCATTTGATAACGGAAATGATGAAGGTCGTTATGACTGGGAATATTATGTAGATGCTGTACAGGATGCGCTTACAAACGGTAAGGTACTCAGCTTTGCAGAATACAAGAAGAACGGTAAGCTTGCGAGCGGAGGCAGCTACGCCTTCAAGGAGGTGCTTCAGGACGGACTTTTAGGCAAGACTCAGAGCTTTGATCAGCTTCAGTATGAGGATTATGCGAAGTTCAGCGGAACAGCCGAGATCAATGAAGACAGTGTGAGCTTCAGCCTCGAGGATACAAGCAAGAGCGATTATCTTAAGGCGATAGGAGCCATATACTTTAACGGTGCGCCCACATCGATGGATGCCGCTGACTGGAGTGTAGATGAGACCAAGGGCACTTTGAGCATATCAACAGCTAAGCTTGACATACAAAACGGCAAGAGCTACAGCTTCAAGATCAAGGCTAAAAACTATCAGGATCAGACAGTAAGCATAACTTACAGCATAAGCATACCTGATGGCCTTAAGCTTAATGCAAAGAGTGAAACATTTACGGCAGATAAGACAAGCAAGCTCGGTAACGCCGAATTCAGCGTGCTTGATGCGGAAGGAAAGGCTTACGCCAAATACTTAAGCGAGTTCAGAAGCGGTGATTCGGATTATTCTAATCCGGGTGTGGTTAAACTTGACGGGGAGACGCTTTCTGTTAAGGGCGTATATTCAGCTTCTGCCGATGCGCTCTACTATGAGATAAACTCTGATAAAGACACGATCATCTTGCATAATGTCAAGGCTTCGGACGAGGCACATACACTCACACTTAGCCTTAACGGAGTAGAGCTTAAAGCAGAGTTCAATATGACTGCCGAGGAGGAAAGCGAGAAGCCGTCAACTCCGGATGCCGGTGATGAGAAAGAGCTTACTGTAGAGAAGATAGAGAAAGACGGGACAGATTATATTGTTACTTTTGAAAATTTGAGCGGGGATGAGCTTAAAAAGTACATTGAAAAAGCTGCATTAAGCGTGAACGGTACGGATTATGCTTACAGTACATTTTCAGCATGGCTTACATACGGGGAATTCGGATTGACTTACGTTAATCCAAATGGAACTAAGGAATATACCGGTCTTAAGATAAGTATAAGCAGTAGTTTGTTTGATTCCAATAATCAGGCTCGTGTAAGCATAGTATCCGACGGTTATTCAGATCTTGAGTTTGTTATGGATAATAATGGCAAGCTTATAGATACTACAGCGACTAAAGTATCCGCTGTTGCGGCTGATATCAAGGCTGAGGAAGAAAAGCTTGTTGCATCAGCAGACAAGAAGTCAGAAAACGCTGCTGCTTCAACGGACACAGAGATCAAAGATAAGGATGCCGAGACGGGAGATAACAAGTCTGCTTCGGATACAGCAAATGCAGAGACTGAAAATGCCGGTGACAAAGCGGACGGCTCGGCAGCTGATAAGGGCAATACGGATTCCGGGAATGCTGATAATACCGATACAGATAATCTTGACTCAGGTATTAACAAGGATATAAGCACGGATTCCGCAGTGCTTGATTCAAATACATCAGGCTCGGATGACAAGAGCGGCGAATCTGAGACAACAGCAGATGAAAAGCGGGAAAATGACTCCGGGAACAATGACGAGACTGCCGATGCAAAAACTTTAGGTGATCTTACAGAGTGATCGGCAAGGATTATACTCGCTGAATAACAAATAATTAAAAAAATAAGAGGCTGATGCGCTGTCGAATACATCTTCGATAGTGCACAGCCTCTTATTGAGTGCTATAATCTTAATACTTATGTAATTTGACTTTTTCTGAGCAAGAAGGCAAAATTAGCGTAAAAGGAATTGCAATTTATGGCTTATCAAGCGCTCTACAGAAAATGGCGTCCTACCGGCTTTGATGAAGTGGTCGGGCAGACGGCTGTTATTACGACGCTAAAAAACCAAATAAAATCAGACAGGATAGGTCATGCCTATCTCTTTTGTGGTACAAGAGGAACGGGTAAGACTTCGGCTGCCAAGATCTTTGCGAGGGCAGTCAACTGTCCGAATGCCAAAGAGCATGACGGAAGTCCCTGTAATGAGTGTGAGACCTGTAAGGCGATAGCTTCCGGCAGAGCCATGAATGTCTTTGAGATAGATGCCGCATCAAATAACGGCGTCGACAATATCCGTGATATCAGGGAACAGGTCGAGTATCCTCCGGTCACGGGCCGTTATAAAGTCTATATCATCGACGAGGTGCACATGCTGTCGACAGGCGCATTTAACGCATTGCTAAAGACTCTCGAAGAGCCGCCTGCCTATGTCATATTTATTCTTGCCACGACAGATCCGCAGAAGATCCCCGCAACTATATTAAGCCGTTGTCAGAGATATGATTTCAAGCGTATAAGCAAGGGTGAAATTGCTTCACATTTGCAGGATATAATGAAGCGTGAAGGTATAAGCGTCGAGGATAAGGCACTTAGCTACATAGCGGAGGCTGCTGACGGTTCGATGCGAGATTCATTGAGTATACTGGATCAGTGTCTGGCTTATCATTACGGGGAGACGCTTACCTATGACAATGTGCTGGATATACTCGGAGCAGAGGATGACAGCAAGTATTCGGAGCTATTCGGCAAGATCATTGCACATGATGTGGAAGGAGTGCTCGCGGATGTTGCTGTTATGATCAATGACGGCTGTGAGCCGGGACGCCTGATCAATGATTTTATCATGTATCTGCGAAATGTCCTGCTGGTCAAGAGTATAGGCAACAATGACGTGCTGGAGCTTTCCGAGGAGAGATACGATAAGGCACATGCCGATGCGGAGCTTGCGGACAGAGATACCATAATACGTATTATTTCGTCACTTGCGGAGCTGTCCAACAGGACACGCTTCTCACAGCAAAAGAGAGTGGGGCTTGAAGTAGAGCTTATACGGCTTTGTACTATAGGCATGCCGGGCTACGCCGCTGTTCAGACAGCGGTTCCTGTAAATGCGGCCAAGGCTCAGCAGACGGCAGCGGTGCGGAACACGACAGATCGTGCGTCTATGCCGACAGTGGTTTCACATAAGTATGCGGTATATACCGAGGATGACGGTAAAGCATCAGATAAGAAACGTGACGAAGGCGGAACGCAGACTGCCGGAGACGGACGGGATGTGGCTGATAAGGCTCCTGTCGGAATGAGTGCGAAGATAGAGGTCAATATATCGGATCGCAGTCCGGAACAACAAGCCGTTGCAGCAATGCAGAACACGGCAACACAGACCGCAGCTGCACAGACAGCCGACAGCGGAAGCATTTACGGCATAATTACCAAGAACTGGGATGTGCTTATATCGGCGCTTTCGGCATCTAACAGACCGCTCTTTAACGGAGTGCTGGTCAAGGAGGAACACGGCAATATAGTGCTGGTGTTCAAAAACAGGATAAATTATACTCTTGCGGCGGGTAATGCCGAGGAGAACGGACTCATCAGACTGAGGGAGCTTTGTGCCGAGAAATTCGGTATCAGAGTGAATTTCAGAGCGCGTGAGGCCAAGCCCGGTGAGATACATATAGAGACACCGAGGGCTACAGACGAGGAACTTGCAAAAATAAATTTTCCGATAAGTTATGAGGATTGAGAGATATGGCTAAAAGAGGCGGATTCGGCGGCGGAATGGGCATGCCGGGAAACATGAACAACATGCTTAAGCAGGCACAGCGTATGCAGAGACAGCTTGAGGAACAGCAGAAGGAACTCGAGGAGAAGGAATTTACAGGTACAGCAGGCGGCGGTGCTGTAAGCATCACTGTTACCGGAAAGTATCTTGTGAAGAAGGTTGCTATAGATCCGGATGCATGTGATCCGGAGGATGTTGAGACACTTGAGGAGCTTGTTATGCTCGCTTTTAATGATGCGGCAGGCAAGATCGGTGAGGCTAATGAGTCGGCAATGGGCAAATTCGGCGGTCTCGGCGGCTTCGGAGGTTTCTAAGCTTGGATTATTACGGATCTGGTATAAGTAAGCTTATAGAGTCTCTTTCATCACTGCCGGGTATCGGCAGGAAGAGCGCACAGAGATTGGCCTTTCATATTATTGCCATGCCTAAGGAGCAGGTTAAGGCTATAGCGGATTCACTTGTAGAGGCAAGGGAAAAGGTGCATTTCTGCTCGTCCTGCTGTACGATAACCGATTCCGAGATATGCCCTATATGTGCAAGCAGCAAGCGCAATCACCGCCAGATAATGGTAGTGGAGAATTCGCGCGATCTTGCGGCCTATGAGAAGACAGGCAGATATGAAGGAGTGTATCATGTGCTGCACGGAAGCATTTCCCCTATGCTCGGAGTCGGACCGAATGATATCAGGCTCAAGGAGCTGCTTATGAGGCTTCAGGATGAGAACGGAGATGCGAAGGTCGACGAGATCATCATAGCGACAGGCTCGTCCGTAGAGGGCGAAAGCACGGCTATGTATATCGTTAAGCTTGTCAAGACACTCGGACTTCCTATAAGACTGACGAGGATAGCTACGGGAGTGCCTGTAGGCGGAGATATTGAAAATATAGACGAAGTAACGCTTGAAAGAGCACTTAGCGGCAGGACCGAAGTATAAGTGAGGGTGATTTATATGGATAAGTATGAGTTTAATTTGAAGATCGAACAGTTGAAGAAGCTGATTGATAAGGGCGATTATTTTACCGCGCTCAAGATCGTACAGTCTATAGACTGGAACAGAGTAAGAAACACCAATCTGCTTACAACTGCCGCAGCCGTATATGAGAAAAACGATATGCTTCAGGAAGCCAAGGATATGCTTGTCCTTGCTTTTGAGAGAGCACCTGTCGGAAAGCATCTGCTCTACAAGTTGTCCGAGCTTTCATGTGAGACCGGAGATCTTGATGAGGCTGAGGATTATTACCGTGAATTCAGAGCTGTAGATGCTACCGATATAGGCAATTATACTCTCCAGTATCTGATACTTAAGGCTCGTCATGCACCATATGAGAGACAGCTTATGCCGCTTGAGAGATATTGCGAGATAGATCCGGATGAAAGGTGGCTCTATGAGCTTGCTACGGTGTATGAATATTCCAATCGAATAGACGACTGCATCAGAGTCTGTGACAGACTGGCGCTCCTCTACGGAGGCAGCAGCTACGGACTCAAAGCACTCAGACTCAAGATGAGATATGCGGAGCTCAGCGATGCTCAGATGAATATACTCTACCCGCGCTCAACAGCTTCGACTGGCGGTATCGGAGCTATGAGTGCATATACTGAGAATGCAGCTTCCCGGGAGACAGAGGATTACGGTCATAATACAGCTCCGCAGGTAAATGACGCGAAGACTTACGGTGATGCCGGGGCGGCTGCTTACGGATATCAGGGCAAGTCATATGACACGGCAGCGGGAATGGTACAGGAAACTTTAGCAAACAATGCCGAGACACCAAGTGCCGGCATCTATGACGATCGCGACTACAATACTCAGCAGGAGATCAAGAGTCCTGCCTATGTTGAAGAGGTTGAACCGCTTGCCGGAAATACTGAAAATGACATACGTAAGAGCGATGCTCTTGCGGCTGAGAGATATGCGGATGAGGATGCCTTGTTCGATGCCTATGTAAGAAATTATGCAGACAAAGAGGAGAGCAGACCTATAGCGGCTACAGTCGAGGTGGTCAACGGTACCGCATCAGTCAAGGAAAATGCCGAGCCGGAACCGCTTGATGACGAAGGCGTACAGATGAAGTTCGACTTCGGGGGAAGCGTACCGGTAGTCGTTGACGAACCGAGGGAGACAGCAGTTCAGCCGGAAGCCGGTTCGGAGTTCGAAGTTGCTTCTGCCGCTGCGCTTAATGATGATAACAAGGCTGCCGGTTCGGAGCAGGCAAAGACTGAGAGCAGTGCCGCAACAGGCGATACCGTAAGGGAAGCACAATCGATTACCAAGGATATTGTAAATCCGTTTGCACAGCCGGATCAGTCCGCGACAGATTCTACTGCAGCTGAGCAGCGCGCACCTATAGCTTCGAATATTCCTTCGGCAATACCGCATCAGGCTGTAAATGCAGCAAGAGTTACCGAAGCCGCTGCAAATGCAGCTGTGGGTGCGACGACGGCAGCAGCAATGAATGCAGTAACGTCGAATATGACTGCGGCAGCAGCTGTAAGTGATGCGGCTGCAAATGTAAGCAAGAATACGGCAGGACAGGCAGCGGCAAATCCAAGAGCGCAGCAGTCTGCACCTGAAGTACAGCTTAAAAGACAGCCACAGCCGATACCACAGCAGGCAAAGCCTGTACAGCAGCCGACACAGAGACCGCTTGTTCCGCATCAGCAGCTTAAGTCTGCAACGCCGGTCAAGGGACTTCATATGATAGTTGAGGCAAAGACGGCGGCTGAGGGACTGGGCATTGCTGTTGATGAACTTAAGAATATCCATGAGGAAAAGAATATAGATCATGCATCTATCAAGACCTCTGCGGATAAGCTTAACAAGAACGGTATTACCGAGGCTATCCTTGCCAAGGTAAGCGGCAAGGATTTTGTTATCGAAAATGCCGGAGCACTCAGCAAGGCAAATATCGATATAGTATATAACTTTATCTGCACAGATAAGACAGGTACAATAGTTGTACTTATAGATACGCCTGAGGGACTTGACAGAGTAGAGGAGTTAAGACCTGAGCTCTTTGATCTGTGCGACTATGTTTCGGACATTGAAGAGGATGAGGAGGCATCAGCCGCATCTCAGGCACAGGCAAAGCCTATAGCTAAGCAGACACAGTCTGTGCAGCCTGAGTACTCAGCAGAAGCCGGATCCGAGGATGCTCCGTATGATGAGCCTTATGAGGATGACGATGAGGCTTATGACGAGAATGACGAGGAAGAAACAGAAACCGACTCAGATGACGAAATAGTTGAGGACAGGACTCCTGTCAAACGCTCCAACGGTAAAGTTAACAGCGAACGTTTCTATAATGTCAAGACAGTTACTCCGGAGAGTGATGATTATGAGATGGAGAGCGAGAAATTCGCTCAGTACTGCGTTCAGTATGCGGCATCCATCGACTGCAGCATCACAGGAAAGAGCCTGCTTGCGCTCTATGAGCGTATCGAGCTTATGGAGGAAAATGATATTCCTCTCAGCAAGACCAATGCCGAACAGCTTATCGAAGATGCGGCAGACAGAGCGGAGAAACCGCCGATCGGAAAGCGTCTTGCCGGTATGTTTAAGTCTAAGTATGACAAAAACGGTCTGCTGATACTTAAAGAGGATGACTTTATTTATTAATGGATAGATTCAATGAGATTTTTGAGCTCCTGCATACGGACGTACTGCCCGCTGCGGAGCTCATTGTAAAAGATAATATAGTCTTGCTTGGTACGGCGGCATTTATCATTATAATGCTCTATGTCGGCAGGGAGAGAGGCTTTATAGACAGGATCCTATCCCTGGGATCGGTGATAGTAACGCTCGGTGTAGAGATAGAGCTGTTTCCGCACATAATGAATTGGATCAGGGAAAATGAAGTTCTGAGGGAGTTTTGTCTGAATACTGTTCGCGGGTTTATGAAGATAGATGAGGAGACGGCAAGCTCTCCGCTCTATGACCTGCTCGGTATCAGTACGGTCGTGGATAATGCGGCGGAGCTTATGGAGACACTTGCGGCAAAGGTGATATTCTTTGTGATCGTTTTCGTAGTCTTAAGATTGCTGTTCAGGGTTTTTGCCGTATTTGCAAAAAGCCTGAAGAAGATCAGGCTGGTAAACAGTGTCGACAGGATGCTCGGAATGGTGGTCGGAGGAGCGGAAGCTTTTGTGTTCATCTGGATATTCATGCTTGTTATATCCGGACTGCCGAATGTGCCGGTATGCAATTTTATGCTTAAGCAGATCATGCACAATGATATACTGCTTGCAATATATAACAATAATCTGCTCTTCGCTTTCGCGGTGAAGATGCTCAGCTGAAAAAGGCGGTGCCGTAAGGTGCAATGTTATTTAGTTAAGATGACATTGTCCGGGAGGCACCGCTTTTTAAATTTCAGAGGAAACTGCGTTCGATAATTTTAAGAAAACTTCGAGGGGTACACACGCACGAAGGAGATAAATATTTACGTGTATATTCAAAAAACTTATAGATGAGATAAGAAAAAACATAGTCATTTATGGGAGGAAATAATTGACAAAACTTTAACAAAGGACTATAACGGTAAATGTAAACATTGATAAAGTTTTAACAATGGCTAAGAACCTAGTGAATATGTGCACAAAACACTGATAAAAGTTTGAGAAAATTTTGTCATATATGTTAAAAAAATAATCATTATGTTACTTTTCTAACTATTATTTACTTTTTGAATATGTTCTGATATCTTGAGCATACAACAAATGAAAACCTCATCAGATGAATAATACATCGATGATTAATTCACTTTCTTTTCAGGGGGAGTTACTATGGCAAACGAGTTGATTATTAATTCTGTGGAATCCTTGAAAGAGGCTCTGCCTTTAATAAGAGCTGACCAGCGCGAGTACGCTACATTCACACAGGAGCAGGTTGATAATATCTGCGAGAAGGCAGCAATGGCAGTTTCTAAGATGCGCATTCCGCTTGCCAAGATGGCATGTGAGGAGACAGGCTATGGCGTATTGGTTGACAAGATCACAAAGAACCAGTATGCGGCTGAGCATGTATGGAACTACATGAGACACAAGAAGACTTGTGGTGTTATCGAAGAGGATACAGCGTTCGGAACAAAGAAGATCGCTACACCTAAGGGTGTTATTGCTGCAATCACACCTACTACCAACCCGACATCAACAACTATATATAAGCTGCTTATGTGTCTTAAGACCAGAAACGCAGTTATACTTTCCCCACATCCGCATGCAGTTAAGTGCTCTATCGCAGCTGCAAGGATCATCAGAGACGCAGCTATCGAGGCAGGTATGCCTGCTAACGTTATCAGCTGGATCTCCGAGCCGTCACTTGAGATCTCACCTGTACTTATGCAGAGCGTAGATCTTATCGTTGCTACCGGCGGAGCAGGAATGGTTAAGGCTGCTTACTCATCAGGAACACCGGCTCTCGGAGTTGGCCCCGGTAACTGTAACGTAGTTATCGACAGTTCTGCAGACCTTCGCATGGCAGTTGAGTCTATCATCCATTCAAAGACATTTGATAACGGAATGATCTGTGCGGCAGAGCAGCACATCACAGTACTTGATGATGTATATGATGAGGTTAAGGCTCTCCTTAAGGATGCAAGATGCTACTTCCTCAACGACGAAGAGGCAGCAGCTGTAGCAGAAGTATTCTTCAACCCTGTAACACACGGAGTTAAGCCGGGTGCTGTTGGACAGACAGCTGTAAGACTTGCTCAGATGGCAGGATTTGAAGTTCCTTATGACACCAAGGTTCTTGTTTATGAGACAGACGATACTTCTCATGACAACCCATGGGCAAACGAGAAGCTTACAACACTTCTTGGTATGTTCCGCGCAAGCAACCTCGACGAGGCATTCGACATCTGTGAGAAGCTCGTTGAAGAAGGCGGACCGGGACACTCGGCAGCTATGTACATCGATCCTACCAATGAGAAGAGAATCGAGGAGTTCGGTAAGCGTATGAAGGCCGGACGTATCATCATCAACATACCGACATCCTTTGCGGGTATCGGAGACCTCTACAACTTTGGCGTTGCACCGTCACTTACGTTGGGACCCGGATCGGCAGGAGGATCATCATATATGGGTAATACACAGTGTGAGCAGTTGCTCGATATCAGAGTTATACAGAACCGTAAGGAGAATATGCTTTGGCTTCAGCTTCCTAAGAAGGTTTACCACAAGACAGGCTGCACACCTGTAGCTCTTAAGGAGATGAAGGATGTATATAACTTCAAGCGTGCATTCATCGTAACCGATGCTAACCTCTACAGAATCGGAGCTTGTGACAACATCCTTGCTCAGCTTAAGGATATGGGCATCGAGACAGCAGAGTTCTATGACATCCAGGTAGATCCTAAGATCCAGGATGCTATGAAGGGACTTCCGCTCATGCATGAGTTCCAGCCTGACGTTATCATCGCAATCGGTGGTGGATCGGCTATCGATACAGCTAAGATCATGTGGATCATGTACGAGAATCCGGATGAGGACTTCCTTGACATGGCTACTATCTTCCTTGATATCCGTAAGAGAGTTCGTTTCTTCCCACAGATGGGCAAGAAGGCTAAGCTTGTCTGCATACCTACAACAGCAGGTACAGGATCAGAGTGTACACCGTTCACTATCATCTCTGATAACAACACAGGTATGAAGTGGCCGCTCGTTGGTTATGAGATGATGCCTGAGATGGCTATTATCGATGCCGACAATATGATGAAGCTTCCGCCGAGAGCTACACAGGCTTCGGGATATGATGTTCTTACACATGCTGTTGAGGCATATGTTTCAACATTCGCAACAGAGTATACAGACGGATTCTGTGAGAAGGCTACAAAGATGGTATTTGACTATCTGCCGAGAGCTTACCAGTCAGCATTCAAGGATGCTAAGCCGGATCCGGTAGCACGTGAGAAGATGGCAGATGCTTCGGCACTTGCAGGTATCGGATTTGCTAACGCATTCCTCGGTATAAACCACTCACTTTCACATAAGCTTGGCGGATGGTTCCACATTCCGCACGGAACAGCTAACGCATTGCTCTTCCCATATGTATGCCGCTTCAACGCACAGAAGCATCCTTACCACATGGGAACATTCTCACAGTATAAGTATCCTCAGGCATTTGAGAGATACGTTAAGCTCGGAGAGCTCATCGGTGTTAAGGGCTCAACAGACGAGAAGACCTTTGAGAACTGGATCAAGGCAGCTGAGCAGCTTAAGAAGGACGTTGATATCCCTGAGACTATCCTTGACTGGCTCGTTGAGTCCAATGATAAGGTTAGTGCTGAGGAGTGGGAAGAGAAGTTCCTTGCAGCTGTTGACCAGATGTCAGAGTGGGCATTCCATGATGCTTGTACAGGAGCTAACCCGGTATATCCGACAATCGGTGAGCTTAAGGCTTGCTACCTCAGAGCATTCTACGGCAACAAGAAGTTCGTTAAGCTTTACGGCGACGTTCTCGAGGTTGAGGTTAAGCTTCCTACAGATACTCACGCAGCATATCCGAACGGACTTGCAGCTGATATCGGATTCGATAAGACAGGCGGATTCAACTAATTCACCGTACATAAGGTATATAAAATGTTTACGATCTTTTCCTGAAGAAGAGAATGTAGCATAGACAGCGGGACCCCGGAGCTTTTATAAGGCTTCGGGGTCTTGTATATGTATTGATTAAGTAAAGTTTATGATTTAGAATGACATCTGTATCAGTTCAGATACAATAAGGTTTTTGCTATATACGATCCCTTTCGGGAATTTGTGCGATAGATTGTGAAAACAGAGGCGTCTGTGAACAGTGAATCGCTGTGAAGGAGATTGGTATATTCAACAACAGCTTTAGGGAGAAAAAAGCAGTCATGGCGCAGAAGAGTACGCATGAATTGGATATTCTGAACGGACCAATTCTGAAAAAGTATATTTTATTTCTTATACCGCTTGCACTCGGATATATATTGCAGCTTTTATTCAATGCGGCGGATGTGATCGTAGTAGGACAATTTGCGGGTGCTACGGCACTTGCGGCGGTCGGTTCGACAACCGCACTTGTCAACCTATATCTCAATATCTATACAGGACTTGCAACAGGTGTTAATATCCTGACGGCAAGAGCATATGCAACGGGCGATAATGAAAGTACTAAGGATATAGTTCATACATCCATGGGACTTTCATTTGTTGTAGGAGTCATTTTCCTTGTAGTCGGACTGCTTACTGTGCATCCCTTGCTGGTTATGACGGGGACTCCTACCGATATCCTGGATATGGCATCCTTATATCTGCGTATATACTGTTTATCTATGCCGGCTTCGGTTGTTTATAACTTCGGTGCTTCAGTGCTCCGCAGTATCGGAGATACCAAGAGGCCTATGTATTATCTACTGGGGGCAGGAGTCGTCAACCTTATTATCAATCTCTTTACCGTTATTGTTCTTAACATGGGAGTGGCCGGTGTTGCGATAGGTACAGCAGTATCGAGTTATGTTTCGGCTATCCTTGTTGTTATAACTTTGATGAGAGAGGAATCGAGCCTTAAGCTGTATCTTAATAAGATGAGGCTTGACGGTAAGGTGGTTAAAGATATATTGCAGTTCGGAATTCCTGTAGCGGTTCAGAACAGCATGTTTTCTATACCTAATATAATGATCCAGTCGGCCATCAACAGCTTCGGATCGCTGTATGTCGCCGGCAATTCCGCAGCGCAGAGTCTTGAGGGATTCCAGATCGCATTCCTTACGGCGAACGGTATCGGTGCCGCAACGTTTATAAGTCAGCATGTGGGAGCCGGAAAATATAAGAGGGCAGACCGGGTGCTGCGAACCATATTGATATGCTCCACTGTGATCAGTCTCGCCATAGGTGTGATTTTTGTTGTGCTGAGAGTGCCGCTGCTTGGTCTCTATAACAGAAATATTACGGTAATAGGAATTGCGTCGAGAAGACTGATAATCACGGCTTTAACCGACTTCCTTGATGCGGCAATGTGCATTATTTCGAATACCATAAGAGGATACGGCAAGTCGGTGCCGCCTATGGTTATAACTCTGATATTTGTATGTGGTTTCCGAATGGTATGGCTGTTGCTGCTGTTCCCGTTCTTCAAGGTTTTCGAATTTGTTATTATGGCGTGGCCGGTATCCTGGATACTTGCTATACCGGTGCTGTATATATATTACAGGAAGATCAGACGGTATTATCCGGATACGGATCGTGAGGAAGCTGCGGCAACTGTCTGATATGTGCTGATAAATATTGAAAAACAAAGACTGTATGACCTGTTGTTTGGCTTAATGTGAAGCTTAAACTGCAGGTCATACTTTCGTTGTATAAGGAAGATGTATGTATTACTATTTCCTAATTTTTTCCTAATTTGAAATTTTGTGTGAAACCACCGCTTAAAACAAGAAATAAAAAAAGTCCTAAAATCCTTATTTTAAAGGATTTTAGAACCTTATGACGCCAACGGGAATTGAACCCGTGATACCACCGTGAAAGGGTGGTGTCTTAACCTCTTGACCATGGCGCCTTATGCCGCCCCAACCGGGACTTGAACCTGGGACCCCCTGATTAACAGTCAGATGCTCTAACCAACTGAGCTATTGAGGCATAAAATAACAAGCTATTGGATTATATTAAATAAGCCGATAAATGTCAAGCCGAATAGTTGATGCAATGCAAAATATTTTTGAAATATCCGGTGTCCGGCTGATGGGCGTATGCCGAAGCGATTACTGATATTAAAATGTTGAAAAAGTGCTTATAAGCACGGATACATAAACATTTTAATCAAGTTTTCAACATAAATTTTGTTGATATTTTTATAAGAGTATACAAATATCGATATGGTTTGTGTATTTTTTAACAAAATTTATTTTGGAACACGAATTTTTATATTAAAAACAAAGGAAATCGTGTATACTTGCAAAAGACTGTATAAGGGGTTTTTTGTCATGTCCTTATACACGGGAAGTATCAATTTTATTGATTCATTTACAAACGGGATATTTGATTTTCGTGAACAAATGAATTGCAATAACGGAGGTAGATGTATGAACAGTAACTTTAAAAAAGTCACCGTTGATGGTAATACCGCCGCTGCATTGGCATCATATGCTTTTACAGAGGTAGCTACTATCTATCCTATCACTCCTTCATCAGGTATGGCTGAGGCTCTTGATGAGTGGAGCGCTAACGGAAAGAAGAACATCTTCGGTGAGACAGTTGAAGTAAGAGAGATGCAGCACGAGGGTGGTGCAGCCGGTGCTCTTCACGGTGCTCTTCAGGGTGGAGCATTAGGATCAACCTATACAGCTTCACAGGGACTTATGCTTATGCTCCCGAACATGCACAAGATCGCAGGTGAGCAGCTTCCGGGCGTATTCCACGTATCGGCACGTGCACTTGCTTCAAACGCACTTTCTATCTACGGTGATCACCAGGACGTTATGAACTGCCGTGCTACAGGCTTCATCATGCTTGCAGGAAGCTCTGTACAGCAGGCTTATCACATGTCAACGATTTCACACCTTACAGCTATCAAGTCACACCTTCCGGTGCTTCATTTCTTCGATGGTTTCCGTACCAGCCATGAGTACCAGAAGATCGAGGTATTCGATGACGAGACAATGAAGACTCTTCCTGATTATGATGCAATCAGAAGATTCAGAGATAACGCACTTAATTCAGACCATCCGAAGTCAAGAGGATCGGCTGAGGGTCCGGAAGTATTCTTCCAGAACCGTGAGTCTGTAAACAGATTCTATGATGAAGTTCCGGCTATCGTTGAAGAGTACATGGACAAGATCAATGAGCTTGCAGGTACAGATTACAAGCTGTTCAACTACTACGGAGCAGAGGACGCTGAGTACATGATCGTTACTATGGGATCATCTGCAGGCGTTATCAGAGAGACTATTGATTACTGGAATGCAAGAGGTAAGAAGTATGGCGTACTTGAAGTACATCTGTACAGACCTTTCGTAAACGACAAGTTCCTTGCAGCTATTCCGAAGTCAGTTAAGAAGATCGCAGTTCTTGACCGTACAAAGGAGCCGGGTGCACCGGGCGAGCCGCTTTACCTTGATGTTCGTAATGCTATCCTCGGAGCTATTCCGGTAGTAGGCGGACGTTACGGTCTTGGTTCAAAGGACTTCACACCTAACGATGCAATGGCTGTATTCCTTAACCTTGAGGCTGAGGATACAAGAAATAACTTCACAGTTTCTATCGTGGATGATGTTACACATCTTTCACTTCCGGCAGCTCCTGAGTTCGACTCGACACCGGACGGAAACTACTCATGTAAGTTCTGGGGTCTCGGATCTGACGGTACAGTCGGAGCTAACAAGCAGGCTGTTAAGATCATCGGAGACAACACAGATTACAATGTACAGGCTTACTTCGCTTATGATGCAAAGAAGTCAGGCGGTGTAACTATTTCTCACCTTAGATTCGGTCCTAACCAGATCAAGGGTTCATACCAGATCAAGGCTGCTAACTACATTGCCTGTCATAACCAGGCATATGTTCACAAGTATCCTCTTATCGACGATCTTAAGGAGGGCGGAAGCTTCCTTCTTAACTGTATCTGGAGCGATGAGGAGCTTGATAAGTATCTTCCGGCAGACCTTAAGAGAAAGATCGCTCAGAAGAAGGCTGTATTCTATACTATCGATGCATTTGATATCGGTAAGGAGCTCGGCCTCGGATCACGTATCAACATGGTCATGCAGGCAGGATTCTTCAAGATCACAAATATCATTCCGATCGAGACTGCAGTTAAGGCACTCAGATATCAGATCGAGAAGACATACGGCGCTAAGGGTCAGGATGTCCTTGATATGAACTATGCTGCTGTTGATGCAGGTATCGCAAAGGTACACAAGGTAGACTATCCTGCATCTTGGGCTGATGCACAGGATGAGCCGGAGAAGGAGTCGGATGCACCTGAGTTCTTCAAGAAGGTTCTCTTCAAGATGGCTCGTCAGCAGGGTAACGACGTTCCGGTCAGCGGATTCCTCGGACATGAGGATGGTAGCTGGGAGCAGAACTACACCAAGTATGAGAAGCGTGGTATCGCTATCGAGGTTCCGACATGGGATGCTGCTAAGTGTGTAGAGTGTAACCGTTGTGCTGCAGTTTGCTCACATGCCGTAATCAGACCTACTCTTCTTGATGCAGATGAGGCTGCCAAGGCTCCTGCAGGTTATGTTCTTAAGCCGGCTAACGGACACGAGGGCATGCAGTATCATATGTCTATCTCAGGCATGGACTGCACAGGCTGTGGTGTCTGCCTTAAGGCTTGCCCGACAAAGGCACTTTCAATGGTTAAGCTTCAGGATATCCAGGAGCAGAACGATACTAACTGGGATTACACAGTTAATAATGTTAAGGACAAGGAGATCGCTGATCCTAAGACAGTTAAGGAGAGCCAGTTCCTCAGACCTTACTTCGAGTTCTCAGGCGCATGCGCAGGCTGCGGCGAGACACCTTACCTCAAGATGATCACACAGCTCTACGGAGATCACATGAGAATCGCAAACTCAGCCGGATGTACACATATCTGGGGCGGTTCACCGGAGATCCCGTTCTGCACAAACGACAAGGGTCGCGGAGTTGCATGGGCAAGTGGATTGTTCGAGGATACAGCTGAGTACGGATACGGTATGTATCTCGGAACAGCAGCAGTACGTAAGTTCCTCAAGACATCTCTCGAGGATCTTGCAGGCAAGACAAGTGATGCAGAGCTTAAGGCTGCAATCGAGGAGTGCCTTGCTAACTGGACAACAGGAAACGGAACACGTCAGCGTACAGATCGCCTTATCGCTGCTCTTGAGGCAACAACAAAGGATGATCAGGTCAATGCACTGTTAGAGCGTAAGGATTACCTCTACAAGACATCACAGTGGATCGTCGGCGGTGACGGATGGGCTTACGATATCGGATACTCAGGACTTGATCACGTAATCGCTTCAGGTGAGAACGTTAACATCCTTTGCGTAGATACCGAGGTTTACTCAAATACAGGCGGACAGGCTTCTAAGTCAACTCAGACAGCAGCAGTTGCTCAGTTTGCTGCAGCCGGTAAGAAGACAAAGAAGAAGGATCTTGGACGTATGTGCATGTCTTACGGTTATGTATACGTAGCACAGGTTGCTATGGGATACGATCCGCAGCAGGTACTTAACGCTATCAAGGAGGCTGAGGCATTTGACGGACCGTCAGTTATCATCGCTTACGCTCCTTGTATCAACCATGGTATCAAGGGCGGCATGAGCAATACTCAGCTTCGTATCAAGGAAGCTGTTGAGTGCGGATACTGGCATGCATACAGATTCAATCCTGATCTCAAGAAGGAAGGAAAGAATCCGTTCATCCTTGATTCCAAGGCTCCGGATCTCAGCAAGTTCAGAGATTTCCTTATGAAGGAAGTACGTTACACTTCATTGCAGCGTAAGTTCCCTGACACAGCTGAGGCACTCTATGCTAAGGCACAGGCTGATGCACAGGATCGTACCGATATCTATCTTGCTCTTGCAGCAGGTCAGCAGGTTTGATCGAATTAATATAATAAAGGATAGTGCTATCCTTTGACGGGAACCCGATGCGTATTTTGCATCGGGTTTCTTTGAAAATACGGACGGTACAAATAATATGAAGAAGATTGCGGTAATAACAGGCGGAGCTACCGGTATCGGAAAGGCAACTGCCAAGAAACTTGCCAAAGAAGGTTATTCATTGGTATTGATATATAACAGTTCCAAGGCTCCTGCGGAAGCGGCAAAAGCGGAGATAGAGGCGGAAGGCGCAGAATGCAGACTGTATCAGGCAGATGTCTCGAAGGAAGATGAATGCAAGAGAGTGTTTAATGAGATCGGAGAAGATTGCGGAAGGATAGATGCATTTGTAAATTGTGCCGGGGTTACTAAATATATCAGATTCAGTGATCTTGATGCGGTTACGGCAGATGTATGGGATAAACTTCTCGGTGTCAATCTGATAGGCGCATTTAACTGCTGCAGAGAAGCCTCAAAGCAGATGAAGAAAAACGGAGGGGGCTCTATAGTAATAGTAGCTTCGCTTGCAGGTGTCAGGGCAAGCGGAAGTTCTATTCCGTATGATGCCTCCAAGGCAGCAATAATTCATACGGCTAAGTGCCTTGCCATGGCACTTGCTCCGGATATACGTGTAAATACGGTTTCTCCGGGAATTGTAACAGATACCGCATGGCACAGAGATGATCCGAGCTACAACAAAGAAGCTGCAGATGCGAGGGAAGCGGCATTTATACCGCTCGGATATGTAACAAAGCCGGATGAGGTTGCCGATTCAATAGTATTCCTTGCAACAGACAGATCCTCAAATATAACCGGAATAGATCTGGTAATAGACGGAGGACGAAAGGAAGTCCACCACGGTCAGGTGTATTGATCAAGAAATCACATTAGAGTGTAAAAGCTTTAGTGTGATTTTTTTATTCCAACAATAATTCTATACTTGCGCATATGTGTATAATGGTATACAATAACACAACAATTAATACTTTAGTATAAAAAAGAGCCGAAGATCGGACTTAATAATACACGGGAGGTAGCAGATATGCTTGAGTTGTCACCAAAGACCAATCTATTGGAAGAAAACGCATACAAATATTCTCTTCAGGATGTCAGAGACCCTAATCTGTTTCGTGATGTCTATAATTATGAAGAGGTTCCTAAGGTAGGCTTTAACCATACCCGTGTACCTATGTCTATGCCGGAGAATATCTGGATAACAGATACGACCTTCAGAGACGGACAGCAGTCTATCAATCCGTATACGGTCGATCAGATAGTAGATCTGTTCAAGTTTATGTCAAAGCTTGGAGGTCCTTACGGACTCATACGTATGTCTGAGTTCTTTGTATACAGCGAGCGAGACAGGGAGGCGGTTGCCAGATGTCAGGATCTGGGCTTGAGATTTCCGGAGATAACCACCTGGATCAGAGCGACAAGAGAGGATTTTAAGCTGGTCAAGGATCTCGGTATCCGTGAGACCGGTATCCTTGTTTCGTGCAGTGATTATCATATCTTCAAGAAGCTTAAGATGACACGTAAGGAAGCTATGGAGATGTATCTTGATACTGTCAGAGATGCCTTCAATGCAGGCGTAATGCCGCGTTGTCATCTTGAGGACATAACAAGAGCGGATTTCTACGGCTTCGTGGTACCTTTCGTCAACGAGCTTATGAAGCTCTCTGATGATGCACATATTCCGGTTCGTATCAGAGCTTGTGATACCATGGGTTACGGAGTACCGTACTCGGAAGTTTCGCTTCCTCGAAGCGTACCGGGCATCATATACGGCCTTCAGCATTATTCGGGTGTAACAAGCGATATGCTTGAGTGGCACGGACATAATGATTTCTATAAGGCTGTTTCAAATGCGGCAACCGCATGGCTTTTTGGCGCAAGCGGAGTCAACTGTACTTTGCTTGGCATAGGAGAGCGTACCGGCAATGTTCCGCTGGAAGCTATGGTATTTGAATATGCTTCGCTTCGCGGTTCTTTTGACGGAATGGATCCTACAGTTATCACAGATATTGCCGATTATTACAGAAATGAGATCGGATATAAGATACCGCCTATGACACCTTTTGTAGGCAGAAACTTTAACCTGACCCGTGCCGGAATACATGCGGACGGTCTGCTTAAGGATGAGGAGATATACAATATCTTTGATACCGAGAAGATACTTAAGCGCCCGGCTATGGTTGCTATCAATAAGAATTCGGGACTTGCGGGTATAGCTTACTGGATGAATCAGAACTATGTCCTCAGAGGAGATGATATGGTGGATAAGCGTGATCCTGTAGTCCTTAAGCTTAAGGAGTGGGTAGATGCCGAGTATGAAGGCGGCAGAACATCCATGCTTTCCAACGATGAGATCGAGGGTAAGATCGAGGAAATTTCAAACGGCAAGTATAAGAGGAGAAACTCATGAGAGATCACAGAACTATATCGATAGCCGATCAGATATTTGAACAGTTACAAGACGAAATACTTTCGGGAAAATATAAAAAGGGCGAAATACTCAGTGAAGCAAAGCTTTCCGAAGAGCTTGGCGTAAGCCGCACTCCTATAAGGGAAGCGGTAAGACGCCTTGAGCAGGAACGCATACTTGACGAGACAGGAAGAGGCATAGTTGTTGTCGGTATCAGCGCCGAGGATATGCTTGACATGTATGATATCCGTATACAGCTTGAAGGTCAGGCGGCGGCACGCGCGGCTAAGAATGTTACCGATGAGCAGCTTAATGAGATGCAGGAGGTTATCGACCTTCAGAAATTCTATACCGATAAGCCGGGAGATGTATCAAATAAGAGCAACAATATCCGTGATATGGATTCCAGCTTCCATGAGCTTTTGTATCGCGCATCCGGAAGCGTTGTATTTCATGATACGCTCAGCAACATTCACAAGAAGATACTCAAATTCCGTAAGGCTTCTGTGAGTGACAAGAGCCGTGCTGAGCAGTCTTATGAGGAACATCTTGCCATACTTGATGCCTTGAGACTCCATGAGCCGGAGCTTGCACGTTCACGTACAGTACAGCATATAATCAATGCAAGAGATAATATCAAGAAGCGTCTTGCGATGATGGAAGAAAAGGATTCCGAAAACTGATAATTATAAAAATGAGACCAAAATACCCCGTTCCGGTTTGAAAGCCGGGATGGGGCATTGTTTTAGTTTACTCTGAAACTGCGTCCTCTTCTATATTATCGATTAAATACGGATTGCTTCGTACTTCGTACTCTCGCAATCCTCCGAAAATTCGCACCCGCTTCTTTCGAAGCTTTGTGCTCATTTTCGTTTGGCCGTCATATAGTTGCCTTCGCGACTGCAAGCAGTCGCTTCTACAACTATTGTCCGGCTTTAATCGATAATATTGTGCTTAAAATCCTCAGTGGTTAATGTTATAATATATGAGGAAAATTGGCGAAATATGTATTAAAGGAGCCGAATTATGAAAAAAGATGATTGCATTTTCTGTAAGATAGCCAATGGTGAGATACCGTCGGACACAGTTTATGAGGATGATAAGTACAGAGCCATATTGGACTTAAGCCCTGCGGTAAAGGGACATACACTCATTATTCCTAAGGATCACTTTGATGATCTGCTTTCAGCTGATGAGGAAACTCTGGAGTCTGTTCTCAAACTGGCACAGCGTATAGGAGCTGCACAGCTCAAGGCACTTAAGTGCGACGGATTTAATGTGGTTCAGAATAACGGTGAGGCAGCGGGACAGACCGTGCATCATCTGCATGTCCATATAATACCGAGATATAAGGACGGAGCCAAGATGGTAGCATGGGAACAGCTTAAGTCTGAGCCTGAGGAACAGCAGAAGATAGCCGGAGAGATCAAAGCGGCACTCTGAAGCTTCAACCGGCAGCTTACAGTCAGTTTGATCAAAGGGGGATCTTATGGCAGACATTAATAATCCCAAGGAATTTCTGAATGAAGCACTCACGCTTGTCGATATGCTTGAGGCCGATAAGCTAAAGTACAGGCAGGACAGTGATAATACCGAGCAGCTTGAGAAGGCGTTCAACACACTCAAGAAAAACATCGATAATGAGAAAAAGCGTACAGTGGATTCTCGCAGATCAGATGTTGAGTCCGAATTCAATAAGAAGCTTAAATCCAAGCTTCAGGAGATAGAAAAGATCGAGGACAAACGCAGTAAGGCGCGTAAGGAAGGTGTCAATAATCGTGTCAGCGATCAGACAGCGGGACTTAAAGGGGAGATAAAGGCTCTCAAGGGACAGCTTAAGAGCTATTGCTCCGACAATAAGATGCCGGCGATATGCAAGACGAGATTGTTCTACAGATTGTATTATCCGGCAAGTGTCGGAGACTGGTTCCTTGTGCTTGTTATAGCGGCGGTAATGATAGCTGCAATGGTGGGAGCGTTTGTATATGGTAAGCTTCCTGTGTTTATAGCAGTATTTGCTGTCGAGATACTTATCATATTGATATATGCCATGCTTTGGGGCAGGACCAAGGGCAGGTATTATGAGCAGCTTAAATACTGCAGGCAGCTCATAGCCAATATCAGGCTGGATGAGAAGGGCGTCAAGAACGTTACACGCAACATTGTCAAAGATAAGAGTGATGAGCATTACGATCTCGGGGCTTTTGATGCGGATATTGCAGTCAAGAGACAGGAAAAGGAAGAGCTTGAAGCTCAGAAGACCTCTGCACTATATAATTTTGACAGTGTGACAAAGCAGCAGCTTATCGCCGAGATAGACGGTAACTATGCGGAGAAACTCAAAGCTTCCGAGGCAGCATTTACAGAAGCGAAGCAGGCTGCGGAAGCACTTAAGCTCAAACTTTCGGAGACAGACAACAGGCTTAATTCGGAGTTTGTGCAGTATATCGGAAGCCGCAATCTCAATCATGACACTCTTACAAGACTTATTGAGCTTGTTGAGGGCAACGAGGCGGTATCGGTGAGCGATGCGATAGCAAAGCTTTCGGAGACAAAAGACAATTAATTGAAAGGCATTTATTTATATTATGGAAAAGCTTATTACAGTCAGTGAATTATTTAAGGATACAGCAAGCTATATTGACAAGGAAGTAGCGGTCGGAGGTTGGATACGTTCGGTAAGAGATTCCAAGACCTTCGGTTTTATCGTGCTTAACGACGGAAGCTGCTTCAACACTCTTCAGATCGTGTATCACGATACTATGGCAAACTTTGCGGAGGTATCCAAGCTTAATGTAGGTTCAGCGGTTATAGTAAGAGGAAAGCTTGTTGCTACACCCGAAGCCAAGCAGCCGTTTGAGATACAGGCAGATGCAGTTGAGATAGAGGGTACTTCGACACCGGATTATCCGCTTCAGAAGAAGAGACATACTCTTGAGTTCCTGAGGACCATGCCTCATCTCAGACAGAGAACCAATACATTTATGGCAGTATTCAGAGTAAGATCGCTCTTGGCATATGCTATCCATAAGTTCTATAACGAGAGAGGATTTGTATATGTTCATACTCCGCTTATCACAGCTTCTGACTGCGAGGGTGCCGGAGAGATGTTCCAGGTAACGACTCTTGATCTTGACCGTATCGCCAAGGACGATGCCAAGGAAGTTGATTACAGCAAGGATTTCTTCGGCAAGGAGACCTTCCTTACAGTATCCGGTCAGCTTAATGTAGAGACTTATATGCCGGCATTCAGAAATGTATATACCTTCGGACCGACTTTCAGAGCAGAGAATTCCAATACCACAAGACATGCGGCAGAGTTCTGGATGATCGAGCCTGAGATGGCATTTGCCGATCTTGACGATATCATCGAGGTAGAGGAGGCTATGCTTAAGTACATCATCAACTATGTGCTTGAGAATGCTCCGGAGGAGATGGCATTCTTTGACAGCTTTGTAGAGAAGGGACTTTTGGACAGACTTCACAATATCGTTAACAGTGAGTTCGGAAGACTTACTTACACAGAGGCTGTTGAGATACTTTCAAAGTACAATGACAAATTCGAGAATAAGGTTGAATGGGGCATTGACCTTCAGACCGAGCATGAGAGATTCCTTACAGAGCAGATCTATAAGAAGCCTGTATTTGTTACAGACTATCCTAAGGATATCAAGGCCTTCTACATGAAGCAGAATGCAGACGGCAAGACGGTTGCGGCTGTTGACTGTCTTGTTCCGGGAGTAGGTGAGATCATGGGAGGCTCACAGAGGGAAGAAGATTACGATAAGCTCCTTGCACGTATGGTGGAGCTCGGACTTGATCCGGAGGCTTATTCCTTCTATCTCGATCTCAGAAAATACGGAACCGTAAGACACGGAGGCTTCGGTCTCGGCTTTGAGAGAGCAGTCATGTATATCACAGGAATGCAGAACATCCGTGATGCTATTCCGTTCCCACGTACAACAGGTACCTGCGAGCTTTGATCGTAAAGAAATCCGATATACCGGACTTGGGTAATATATGAGATTTATTCATTTTTGTGACATAAGAATAGGTAACAGTGCCGAAAGCGGAAGGCATTGGGAGAAGGCAAGATCGCTCGAATTGGAGAGCGGTCTTGACCGCGTTATGAAGGAAGCTGCGGATTACAGTGCGGGACTTGTACTTATATCCGGAGGCTTGTTCTCGCATATGCCGCTCAGCTCTGAGCTTGAGTCCGTAAACAGGATATTTGCGGCTTATCCGGGGATCGAGACTGTGATCATAGCGGGATGCACAGATCCTGTGCGAAAGAGTGCACCGTGGCGAAGCTTTGTATGGGCTAAAAATGTTCATTTCATAAGGGATGACAAGCCTTGCAGCATAGAGCTTACGAGACTGCGTACCGTGGTGTATGCGGCTTCGGTAGCGGATGACGGATGCATAGATCCTGATGAGCTTCGAAGCTTCATAAAGGAAGCTTCGGATAATGCCGAGCCGATAAGGATAGCTATGCTGTACAGTGAGGATGATAAGAGCGTGAAGGAGGCTTTATCCGGAAACGGTCTTTCATATACTGCTGTCGGAAGCCTGCAGCCCGGATATCGCAGCATTTCCAACAATATCGTATGTCCGGGACACTTTGAACCCGATGCCATGGGAGATAACGGACAGCACGGCATCATAAGAGGTGAGATATCCGAGCAGACCGGTATACTTGAGAGTGCGGAGTTTGTACCTATGGCATCTGCCGCCTATGTGCCGCTGCTTATCAAGACCAATGCCAAGACCGATGCGGCGGAGCTTGAGGATCTCGTGAAGAAAGAGATACTTAAGCGCGGAGAGAACAATATCTACAGACTTAAGCTCACAGGACAGAGGAATCCCGAGGAGAGCTTTGATCTCGGCAGACTAAGGAAAGAGTACCGTATCGGCGAGATCATAGATGAGACCGAGCCGGAGTATGATTTCAGGAGTCTCTTTGCGGAACATCCGCAGGATATGATCGGCTTTTATATAGCCAAGATAGTTAATGATAAGCATGATATGTCGGCAGTGGAAAAGCGTGCGATGTATTACGGACTTAATGCATTGCTGAGTACTACCGAGGAATGAACGGAGAACAAGATCCTTGAAGATAAAAAAGATACACATAGACGGCTTCGGTAAGCTTCATGATTTTGACATAGACCTCGGAGACGGTATAAATGTTTTCTGCGGACAAAACGAAGCGGGCAAATCTACGCTTCATATGTTTATCCGTTCTGTTCTGTACGGAGCCTCAAACAAGAGAAGATTGGGAGCCAGATCCATATATGAGCGCATGAGACCGTGGAAAAATCCCGAGGTCTATCGCGGAAGAATGGAGATAGAGTTTGAACGCCAGAGATACATGATCGAGCGAGATTTCAACAAAGCTCCCGACGATCTTGTTATCATGGAGCTTGCCAAAGGAGTATCCGGACCGGTCAAAGAGCCCGAGGAGCTTATAAAGCGCATGCTGAACGGGCTCAGTGAGACTGCCTATGTCAATACTGTAAGTGCAGGACAGCTGAGTGCGGCAACAGGCAAGGATATGGCTAACGAGCTTCGCAAATATTCCTCAAATGTCAGCACTACCATGAATCCCAAGCTCTCTGCGGACAAGGCACTTGAGTATCTGGCAAAGGAGAAGGAAGCGCTTAACGCCAAGCTGGATACAGAGGCGGCTAAGGAATACAATAAGGTGCTTACCGAGATCAAGCGCATAGAAACGGAGCTTGAGCTTCCGGAAAATGAAAACAGGATCTCGGAGTTTTCGGAGACTGCCGATAAGCTGAGCCGTGAGGGCGAAGAGATATCAGACAGTATAGATAATGCCGAATCAGAGATAGCAAGTCACAGCGAGGCGCTTAAGGAAAAGGGCTTTGCAGACGAAGCCGAGATATATGGTATAAGCAAGAGAGTCCATGAGGACTACGAGTCCTTGAAAGCACTGAAGATCAAGGCGTATAACGGCTTAAGCTTTGCAATAGCCGTTATATTATTTATTGCTGCCGGAGGAGCTGCATTTTACGGATACAGATATGCTGATGAGGCAATGGGACTTCCGGCATATGTAGGCGGAGCTGCGGCTGCGGTAATAGCGCTTGGCTTAAGCATAAGGATATCTTCTCTCAGGAGACGCTACAGAACGGAAAATGAGCTGCTTGCAGAGGAGATCAAACCTTATATCGGAGAGCAGAGCCCAGATGATGAAAGCATGAAAGCCTTCGATGAATATATCGGAACGGCAGGAGCTATATCGGGGCAGATCAATGATATAAGAGCAAAGAGAGAGATACTTGGCACTGAGCAGAGAAAGCTTAATGATGATTATGCGATCTGCCTTGATAAGCTGACGGAGCAGCAGAGAAAAAAGAACGGAGTCGAGGAACTGCTTGCAAGACTTAATCTCCTTAAGAGCCGTGAGGTGGAGCTTGCACGAGTTATAAGCGACAATAAGCTTGTCAGGGAAAAGCTTGAAGCGCTTCAGCTTGCAGAGGAGACGCTTACCGAGCTTGCCTCGGATATCAAAAATGCCGTAGGAACCTTTATCAATAAGGAAGCTTCGGAGATGGTGTCGGCAATAACCGACAACAGCTATGACAGTATAAGTGCCGGACAAAGCTTTGATATAGAACTCAATTCCAAACAGGGCATGATCTCAGTGAGTGACATGAGTGCGGGAACGACGGATCAGGTATATCTTGCCATCAGACTTGCAACCATAAGGTTCATTACCGGAGAGGATGATCCTATGCCGCTCATGCTTGATGACAGCTTTAATCTCTATGATGACAAGAGACTTGAAGCGTCTCTGCGTTTCCTTGCCGCAAGCTACAAGGGACAGATACTTATATTCACCTGTCAGGACAGAGAAGAGCTGCTGATGGATAGGCTTGGTATAGCATATAAGAGGATAAAGATGTGATGTGCGCCGCGAAAGCCAAGTTCGTATAAGATAGGACGGAACAAGAGCTTTAACGCGGTATAAGACAAAATAAAAGATCAGGAGTTTAAAAATATGGAGAACAACAGATATGACGTGATTATCGTCGGAGCGGGGCCGTCGGGAATATTCTGCGCGTATGAGCTTATAGAGAAGAAACCCGATATGAAGGTGCTTATGATCGAAAAGGGACGCGCCATAGAGAACAGAAATTGTCCTAAGCGTGTTACCGGACGCTGTATGGGATGCAAGCCTTGTAATATCACCACAGGCTTTGCCGGAGCAGGCGCATTTTCTGACGGTAAGCTCTCACTTTCACCGGATGTAGGAGGAAATCTTCCGGAGATCCTCGGATATGATGAGGCTAAGAAGCTTATCAAGCGTTCGGACGACATCTACCTTAAGTTCGGCGCCGATACCAATGTATACGGTGTCAATAAGTCTCGAGAGATAGAGGATATAAGACGTAAGGCTATTACAGCAGATCTGAAGCTTGTGGAATGTCCTATCAGACACCTCGGAACAGAGGAGGGCTATAAGATCTATTCACGTATCCAGGAGTATCTCAAGGAGTGCGGAGTTACCATGCTCTTTAATACTATGGTCAAGGATATCATCATCGAGGGTGATACAGCCAAGGGCGTTATCACAGATAAGGGCGAGAGCTATTATGCTGATGAGATTGCCGCAGGTATAGGACGTGAGGGCTCGGACTGGTTCTCAAAGATATGTGATGCACATGGGATAGAGACTCAGGTAGGAACCGTTGATATCGGTGTCAGAGTTGAGGTAAGAGATGAGATCATGGATTTCCTCAACAAGAATCTCTATGAGGCAAAGCTCATATACCGTACACCTACCTTTGATGATAAGGTAAGGACATTCTGCACCAATCCGTCGGGAGAGGTTGCAACCGAGTATTATGATGACGGTCTTGCGGTAGTTAACGGACATGCGTATAAGTCACAGGATATGAAGACAGAGAACACCAACTTTGCCCTCCTTGTATCAAAGAATTTCACTAAGCCGTTCAAGACTCCTATCGAGTACGGCAAGCATGTGGCACAGCTTTCAAACATGCTCTGCGACGGCAAGATCATGGTACAGACCTTCGGTGACTTCCTCAGAGGACGCCGTACAACAGAAGAGAGACTTAACCGCAGCAACCTGATACCTACATTGAAGGATGCTGTGCCGGGAGACTTGAGCCTTGTACTTCCGTACAGGATCATGCTTGATATCAAGGAGATGCTCTTTGCTCTTGATAAGGTAACACCGGGTATTGCTTCGGCAGAGACTCTGCTCTACGGAGTTGAGGTAAAGTTCTACTCCAACAAGGTGGTTGTTGATAAGAAGTTCAGAACCTCAATAAAGGGACTCAGAGCAATGGGAGACGGCGCTTCCATAACCAGAGGACTTCAGCAGGCAAGTGCCAACGGAATAAGCGTGGCAGATGCCATCCTCGGAGATGAATAACTGAACAGTGTTTATATCGGGCGGGGTACCTTGAGTATCCCGCTTTTCATATTTCGAGAAAAATTCCGAAATGGGAATATTATTGGCGAATTTATAGAAAAAATTCCTAAATGGGAATTATTTTATAAAAATGTCATGCCATGTGCTATAATCGGAGAAAGGGGGAGGATGAAAAATGGTTGAAAGAAGAGAATATCTGGATCAATTGTGGGCATGGAGGGATGAGATGCTTATCAAGGTAGTAACCGGAATCAGACGCTGCGGTAAATCTACATTGCTGGAGCAGTATCGTGATAGACTGCAGAAAGCAGGAATAGCTGACGAGCAGATCATTGCCATCAATTTTGAAGATCTGGACAATGAACCGCTCTTGGATTACAAAGAGCTTTATCGTTACATCAAAGATCGTCTCTGTGCCGATAAGATGACTTATATTTTTCTGGATGAAATTCAGAATGTTCCGTATTTTGAAAAGGTGGTAGACAGTCTCTATGTAAAGGATAATACTGATGTCTATATAACAGGATCGAACGCATATATGTTATCGAGCGATCTTGCAACACTTTTATCGGGAAGATATGTTGAAATATCAATGCTTCCGCTTTCTTTTTGTGAATATCTGACGCTTACGGGGCTGTCGAAAGAGGAGGCATTTACAGAATTTATGAAGACAGGCGGCATACCGTATATTGCTGTCATGAATCGAACAGACGAGAAAGTGGACCAATATCTTGAAGGAATCTATAACACGGTTATAGTTAAGGATATTGAGGAACGACAGATAAGGATAGAAAAGGACGCAGGAAAGAGAAAAATCACTGATATTGCCTTACTTAAGACGATAGCAAGGTATCTTGCAAGTGTGGTAGGAAGTCCTGTATCAATGAAGAGCGTCACAGACTATCTGATTTCGTCGGGAAGAAAAATATCGGCTAATACAGTCGGGGACTATGTTGAAGCTCTTACCGAATCCTTTGTTTTCTATCCGGCAGAGCGCTTTGATATAGTCGGAAAACAGCTGCTGAAGGCCAACAGGAAAATGTATATCGTGGATCTCGGACTCAGAAATCATATTTTGCCGAGGAAGAGGTATGATCTGGGCTTTTCTGTTGAAAATATTGTATTCTTTGAGCTGCTGCGAAGAGGAAATAAGGTCAATATCGGAAAAATCGGAGCTATGGAAGTTGATTTTGTGGCTCAGAAGCAGGGAGTGCTTACATATTATCAGGTGACTGCCGATATGACCGCCGAAGAAACTTTTGAGCGTGAGATGAGACCGCTCAGAGGTATACAGGATAATTATGATAAGATAGTTTTAACATTGGACAGATTCTCAGCAGGCAATTACGACGGAATAAAAGTAATAAATGTTATTGACTGGCTTTTGGAGAAATAAGCAAGGATTGAGGTATAAAGCGTTATATAAGCGCCCGATCATTTGCATACTGCCTTGTTTTGTGCTATGCTCTAAAACCAATGGATTTCAATATATACATTGATATCATAAGCAAAATGCAGACGAACGGAAAGAAATTATGGAAACCTATTTGATAGCGGGATTGGGTAATCCCGATAAGAAATACGAAGAGACCAGACACAATGCAGGCTTCAAGGCTATAGAGGCACTTGCCGATAAGCTCGGAGTGAGCATAAGCGACAAGAAATTCAAGGGCTTATGCGGAACGACAGTGGTAAACGGAGTTAAGCTCATACTGCTTAAGCCGCTCACCTATATGAATCTGTCGGGAGATGCGGTTGCGGAAGCGGCTAATTTTTATAAGATAGAACCCTCGCATATTATAATCCTTTTTGATGATGTCAATTTTGCCTGCGGACATATGAGAGTACGCGGAAGCGGCTCGGCAGGCGGACATAACGGAATGAAGAATATCATCTTACGTCTCGGCAGCGATGCATTTCCGAGAGTCCGTATCGGAGTGGGAGATAAGGAAGGAAGAGACATGATCTCTCATGTGCTCGGAAAGTTCGAGGGTGAGGATCGTAAGGTGATGGATGAGGCGTATAAGGCAGCAGCAGATGCCGCACTTTGCATTATCGACAACGGCGTTGAGAAGACCATGAACAAGTATAACGGTCTCGATTTGAGTCAGAAGGATGTATAACGCACTCGGACAACTGAATGTATTTAATGAATTAGAGCGGGAGCTTGGCAAGGCTTCCGCTCCTTTAAGCGTGTCCGGATGTATGGATTCGCAGAAGATACAGCTTATCTCGGAGCTTGCAAAGAAGCAGATGCTGTATATAGTGCCGGATGAAAAAAATGTGTCGCTTGCCATAGAGGATCTCAAGAACTTCAAGAAAAGCGTATGGCAGTATCCTGCAAGAGATCTGCTCTTCTACAGCTCAGATATACACGGAAGCTTCTTAAGCTCGCAGAGAGCAGATGCGATAAAGCATATCATAGAGGATGAAGATGCCGTTATCGTCACCACGATAGACGCGCTTATGGAACCCATACAGCCTAAGTCAAAGCTGCTCGATAAAAAGCTCAGACTCTATGAGGGCATGGTGATCAAGCCGACAGCCTTAAGTCAGGCGCTTACCGAGCTTGGCTATCATCATACAAGTGAGGTCGAGACGAGCGGTGAGTATGCGGTAAGAGGCGGTATATTCGATATTTATCCCATGAGCAGCGAGGAACCGTACAGAGTAGAGTTCTTTGATGATGAGATAGATACCATACGTATGTTCGATATCGCTTCACAGCGTTCGACAGACAGGACGGAAGAAATAGAGATATATCCGGCGGATAATACCGACGCACATGCAGACAAGTCAGAGCATGTGTCCTTATATACATATTTCGGCTCTGATGCACTTATAGTTTTGGATGATCCCGTGCGGATCAAGGCTCAGGCGGACAATACCGAGCAGGAATTTGCTGAGAGCACAGAGCGCAGGCTTGAAAAGGGTATAGAGCAGGGCGAGGGCGTGCCGGATGAGATATATTCGGCAGCAGAGATCATGGAAATGATCACTTCGCACAGAGCACTGCTCATAGCGGGACTTGATGAGAAACTTGTGGCATTTAATGCTGTTAAGGATTTCAGATTCAATACGAGCGCCACCGGCAATTACAAGGACAGCTTTGAGTTGCTTATATCAGATGTAAATGCTTATCTCAAGCAGGGTTACAGGATAACTGTGCTCACGCCTTCACGTACAAGGACCTCGAGACTTGCGGAAAACTTAAGAGAGTACGATATAAAGGCGTATTGTCCGGATGCGGAAGATACGGAGATCGAGACTGAGCTTAAGCCCGGAACGGTTGAGGTCGTATGCGGTTCACTCAGACAGGGATACATTTACCCGGATATAAAATACGCTCTCATGACCGAATCGGATATGTTCGGCACGAGGGCAACGAAGAAGCGCAGAAAGAAAAAGAAATACGAAGGCGATAAGCTTATATCGCTTAATGAGCTGAACTACGGAGACTATGTGGTACATGAAGATCACGGTATAGGTATTTACCGAGGTCTTGAGCATATAGTCCATGACGGCTGCGGTAAGGATTATATCAAGATAGAGTATGCGGACAGCGGTAATCTGTATCTGCCTGCGACTAAGCTTGATCTTATACAGAAATATGCCGACAGCAGTGCGAAGAAACCAAAGCTCAACAAGCTGAACGGCACGGAGTGGCAGAAGACCAGACAGCGTACAGCCAAGGCTGTAACCGATATAGCGAAGGAGCTTATCACTCTCTATGCCCACAGACTGAACGGAAGAGGCTTCCGCTACAGCAAGGATACCGTATGGCAGAGGGAGTTTGAGGAGCTGTTCCCGTATGAGGAGACCGAGGATCAGCTTAATGCCATAGCCGCAGTCAAGGATGATATGGAGAGCGGCAGGATCATGGACAGGCTTATCTGCGGAGATGTAGGCTTCGGTAAGACGGAGATAGCCATAAGAGCCGCATTTAAAGCGGTTCAGGACGGCAAGCAGGTCATATTCTTAGTGCCTACAACTATATTGGCGCAGCAGCACTACAATACATTTACAGAGAGATTGTCACATTATCCGGTCAAGATCGAGATGATGTCGAGATTCCGTACGAGTGAGCAGAATAAAAAGACAGTCGAGAAGCTGAAAAACGGAAGCGTTGATATAGTCATAGGTACGCACAGACTGCTCTCGAAGGACGTGAGCTATAAGGATCCGGGACTGCTCATCATTGATGAGGAGCAGCGTTTCGGTGTCGCACACAAGGAGAAGATCAAGCAGCTCAGAGAAAATCTTGATGTGCTCTCTATGACGGCAACGCCTATTCCGCGTACTCTGCACATGTCTTTAAGCGGCATCAGAGATCTGTCGATACTCGACGAGCCGCCGTTTGACCGTGTACCGATACAGACCTATGTAATGGAATATAATGATGAGTTCGTCAGGGAAGCCATAGGCAGAGAACTGATGCGTAACGGTCAGGTATATTATGTGTTTAATCATGTAAACGGCATAATCGAGAAGACCGAGAGGCTTAGGAAGCTGATGCCGAATGCAAGGATAGAATATGCGCATGGTCAGATGAATGAGCATGAGCTTGAGGATATCATGAACGAATTTATCTCGGGTGAGATAGATGTGCTCGTATCGACGACCATAGTAGAGACGGGGCTTGATATTCCCAATGCCAATACGCTTATTGTTGACGGTGCCGAGCGCATGGGACTCAGCCAGCTCTATCAGCTGAGAGGAAGAGTGGGCAGATCCAACAGGACCTCTTATGCCTTTTTGATGTACAAAAAGGATAAGGTGCTCTCGGAGGAAGCGGAAAAGCGTCTTAAGGCTATCAGGGAATTTACGGAGTTCGGTGCCGGAATCAGGATAGCCATGAGGGATCTCGAGATACGAGGCGCCGGCAATGTGCTCGGAGCCGAGCAGCACGGAGAGATGCAGGCGGTAGGCTACGACTTGTATTGCAAGCTGCTCTCTCAGGCGGTCAAGCTTATGCAGCTTAAGGGCGAGATGCAGGAGGATGTAAATGCCGCAGCAGAAAGCATACAGACAAGCATAGACTGTAATGCGGACGCCTATATACCGGGTGAATATATATCTGACGAATATCACAAGCTTGATATATATAAGCGTATAGCCGAGATAAGCACAGAGGCGGAATACAGGGATATGCAGGATGAGCTTATCGACAGATACGGCGATATACCTAAGGCAACAGAGACCTTACTTCGCATAGCCTTGCTTAAGGCTGAGGCAAATAAGGTGTACGTGACCGAGATCAGCATTAAGGACGGCGGTATGACTATGCGCATGGATCCTAAGGCAGATATAAATGTCGAAGCTATACCTGAACTCATAAAGGAAGCGAACGGAAGGCTTAAGTTTATAGGCGGGGGCAATCCGAAGTTCGTCTATCAGGTAAAACGCGGTGAGCCCAAGGATGCAGACAGCATAATGGAATACATTCTCAGTATGATAAAGGCTCTTAAAAAGAATTAAAAAGTTTGTGTCCGTGATGTGAAAAAGAAGCTTAAAACGGCGCAGAAACAAGCTTGCGGAGAACTAAAAGCTTGACATGGAAGTTTGAAACCTATATAAAATAATAGTAAATACAGTTTATTATACGGAGGAATTTTATTAATGAACAAGAGTGAGCTTGTAGCAGCTATTGCTAAGGATACAGGAGTAACAAAGAAGGATATCGAGGCAGTTCTTAAGTCTCTTACAACAGCTATTCACACAGAGCTTAACGCAGGCGGAAAGGTACAGATCCCGGAGCTTGGATCATTCAAGGTATCTGAGAGAGCTGCAAGAACAGTTCGTAATCCGAGAACAGGCGAGAGCATGGAGTCTCCGGCTTGCAAGGTTGCTAAGTTTACAGCTGCCAAGGCATTCAAGGATGCTGTTAACGAGAAGTAATTAATGAGACTTGATAAGTACCTTAAAGTATCGAGACTGATAAAGAGACGTACGGTAGCCTGTGATGCATGTAATGCAGGGCGCGTCATCGTAAACGGCAAGCCGCAGAAGGCATCCTATGATGTGAAGATAGGTGATCGTATTGAGATCAGCTTCGGAGAAAAGTCTGTGGCGGTCGAGGTGCTCTCCTTAGAGGAGACACAGAAGAAGGACGAAGCCAAGGACATGTACAGCTACGTTTGATGAAGACAGTGAAGAGAGCAAAGCATAGATCCAACAATTTGAGCGGCGGTGCCATAGGAATGATCGGAATATTGCTGATCATTGCGCTGGTTGCTACCTTCATTTACAGGGAAGAGGAGAGTATGCGTGCCGATGAGAGGAGCTATATCGAGAGAGAGGCTTCGCTCAACAGACAGATAGAGGAAGAGGAACAGAGGACCAAGACTCTTACCGAACGTAAGAAGTATGTGGCGACCAATCAGTATATTGAGGAAGTAGCCAAATCGGAACTCGGTCTGATCAATTCCGATGAAGTACTCATCAAAGCGAAAGATGAATAACAGGCAGTTTTGAGGAACGATTCAGCCCGGATTTCCAATCGGATCTCCGGGCTCTTTGTTTAAAAAAGTTTGCTAAACAGCTATGGATAGATTTCAAAACAAGATACTTAAGTTCATAAGAGATAATAAGCTCATCCAAAGAGGAGACTGTGTTACGGTAGGATTTTCGGGAGGAGCTGATTCCGTATGCCTGTTTACCTTGCTGCATGATCTGAAGAAGCTGCTTGGCATTGAACTGCAGGCAGTTCATGTCAATCACAATCTAAGAGGCGAAGAAGCACTGCGTGACGAGGAATTCTGCAGGAAGCTTGCCGGGGATATGGGAGAAAGATTTCATGCAGTCAGCGTGGATGTTACAGCTTATGCCACAGAATACGGGCTTACCGAGGAAGAAGCCGGACGTATACTAAGATATGAGGCTCTTGAAGAGCATGCCGATGAGTTCAGAGACAGTGTGTATCCAGGCGAATATACAGAAAAAAAAGCAGCGGACGATTCCGAAGGCAAAGCTCCGGCAAAGAGTGATAACACTTATAAGCCGGTGCAGAGAGCTTTGATAGCGGTTGCGCATCATGCGGATGATCAGGCGGAGACAGTGCTCATGAATCTTATGAGAGGCACGGGACTAAAGGGCTTATGCGGCATGAGCGTACAGCGTGACAATATCATACGTCCCTTGCTCGGAGTAAGCAGAGCAGATATAGTTGCATATCTTGCTTCACGCGGAATAAGCTATGTGGATGATTCGACTAATTTTGAAAACGACCATACCAGAAACCGACTCAGAAACATTATCATTCCGGAACTTAAGAGCGAAGTAAATGCCGCAGCGAGCGAGCATATTGCCTTCAGTGCCGGCATCATAAGAGAAGCGGAAGACTTCATAAGTGATGAGGCCCGCAAGTTCGCCGACAGACTCGGAGAGCCGGAACATGATGACGAGGGAATCAGGCTTAAATTAAATCAGTCCGAGCTCAAAGAAAAGGCGCGTATATTGCGAATATATGTTATAATCGAAGCGCTTAAGCGCCTTCGGATCCCGCTCAAGGACTGGGGCGAAAAGCATTTTTATGATATTGATGAAGCCTTGTTTAAAAACAAGGGACATCATGTGGATCTGCCGGGAAATGTTTATGCCGAAAATGTATATAAGGAGACTTATATATGCATAAGAGAGCAGTATACGGGGCAGAGTAAATAAAGAACGGTAAACACTATCCGACGATAATAAGGAGAATGCAATGAATATTAGTAAAAATGATATCAAGACTTTGATCCCGCAGGCAGAGCTTGAGGCCAAGATCAAGGAGATGGCAGCCGAGATAAGCAAAAGACACGAGGGTGAAGAGCTGCATCTTATATGTATACTTAAGGGCGGAGCTTATTTCATGACAGAGCTCTCAAAGTATATAACTGTTCCTGTTACCATTGATTTCATGTCTGCATCAAGCTATGGTTCGGGCACTACCAGCAGCGGTGTGGTTAAGATCAACAAGGATCTTGATGAGCCTATCGAGGGCAAGCATGTCATCGTAGTTGAGGATATCATAGATACAGGATATACGCTTTCTTATCTGCTTAACTTCCTTAAGGACAGAAAGCCGGCTTCGCTTGAGCTCTGTGCGATACTTAACAAGCCGTCACGCAGAATAGTTGATGTACATATCGATTACTACGGCTTTGATGTTCCGGACAAGTTTATCGTAGGCTTCGGTCTTGATGCGGATCAGAAGTTCCGTAATCTTCCGTATATAGGATATATAGAGACCTGATAGAGCAATGTCTTCTTCGGGGACATTTACGATATCATATTATACTGTAACTGTACAAACAAACTTTGGCAGAGCGCTGAGCAAAGCCTTAGGAGTTTGACAGTTACGATTTTTAGCAACAGGATTTTTAGGACAATAGATGAACAACAAAGGTTTCAGATTTCCGTGGCTGGCTCTGATCATAATTATGGCTATCTATGCCGTTATGCTCTTCCAGGCACGCAATAACAGTACCGGTGTTACGGCACAGGGAATAGAACATTTTCTGCAGGAGCCGTCAGGCATACAGAATGTAGTTATCAACTCATCAAGAGAGAACAGTACGGGCAGTGTCAACATCAGATACGAGGGTGCCGACTACTCGTCAACTCTTACCGATACGGACAGGTTTGCCGAGAAGCTTGATGCTGCGGGAATAGATTATACAGTCAAGCTTGATTCGGGATTCAGCTTCTCGGATATTATTCCGTATGTTGTCATGCTGATCGTACTTATTATGCTAATGCGCATGATGACGGGCGGCAAGGCAGGCGGCCAGATGATGAATTTCGGCAAGAGCCGTGCGAGACTTTCCGTCAATAATGATCTCAATATGAGCAATGTTGCGGGCATGGTCGAGGAGAAGGAAGAACTTAAGGAGATAGTTCAGTTCCTCAGCGATCCTAAGTCATTTGTCGATATGGGCGCGCGTATCCCTAAGGGAATCATACTTGTGGGATCGCCGGGAACAGGTAAGACGCTTCTTGCCAAGGCGGTTGCGGGAGAGGCCAAGGTGCCTTTCTTCAGCATATCCGGTTCGGATTTCGTTGAGATGTATGTCGGTGTCGGTGCGGCACGTGTCAGAGACATGTTCGAGGAGGCCAAGAAAAACAGCCCGTGCATCATTTTCATAGATGAGATCGATGCTGTTGCAAGACGAAGAGGTGCCGGAGTGGGCGGTTCACATGATGAGCGTGAGCAGACTCTTAATCAGATGCTTGTTGAGATGGACGGCTTCTCGCCAAATCAGGGTATCATAGTAATGGCTGCAACAAACCGTGTCGATATACTTGATCCGGCTATCATGAGACCGGGACGTTTTGACCGCAAGATAGTCGTAGGCAAGCCTGATGTGGCAGCGAGAGAGGCCATACTTAAGCTTCATGCAAGAAATAAGCATCTCAATGAAGATGTGGATCTTAAGCGTGTGGCTCAGACTACAGCGGGATATACAGGTGCGGATCTTGAGAATCTGCTTAACGAGGCCGCCATAAGCGCGGTAATGGCCAAGAAATCGGATATCAATGCCAAGGATATCGAGGATGCATTTATCAAGACCGGCATAGGAACTGAGAAGAAATCCAAGGTCATTTCAGAGAGAGATAAGAAGATCACGGCATATCACGAGACAGGACATGCCATACTCTTCCATCTGCTTAAGGATGTAGGACCGGTGCATATGATAAGCATCATTCCTACGGGCGAGGGCGCTGCCGGCTACACCATGCCGCTGCCGGATAAGGATGACAGCTTTGTTACCAAGGAACAGCTTAAGCATATGATGATGGCTGCCATGGGCGGACGTATTGCCGAGGAGCTTATCTGCGACGACATTACGACAGGTGCGTCACAGGACATCAAGCAGGTTACCAAGATAGCAAGAGCAATGGTAATGCAGTACGGTATGAGCGATAAGATAGGCATGATCAACTGTGATGATAACGGGGATGATGTATTCTTAGGTTATGATATCGCACACAACAAGACCTACAGCGATGAGATGCTCAGCACCATAGACTCCGAGATAAGCAGACTTGTGAGCGAATGCTATAAGGCTGCCAAGGAGATGATACTGCAGCATAAGGATGTATTGGAGAAGAGCTGTGCTCTGCTCCTTGAGAAAGAAAAGCTGAGCGGAGAGGAATTTGCAGAGCTTTTTTGATAGGAAAATGTAATATATCGGACAAATAAGGCGGCTCGTGATAAAATGCATTGTTGCGGGAAGTCAGATTTGTCCGATTTTTCTTTAACTCATAGGAAATTGCTTCCTATGAGTTAAATAAACGCTCCGCGGGATGCGCACTCGCACGAAGGCGAAAACTGTCGCAAGCGACCGCGCTCGGCGCGAGAATGTGCCAAGGCACATTCTTTTTTATGAAAATACCTTACGGAAGTGAGATAAGTGGAATGAGGATAATAAAAAGCGATAATTATGACGGATTTGTATGCTCTGCCGGAGCATGTCCTATGAGCTGTTGCCTGGGCAATTGGCAGATCATGATAGATGATGAACATATCGACAGATACACCTCGGATACCGGTGACAGTGCACTCAATAAGAGACTTGCAGAGGGTGTGGATCTTGTCGAGCAGTGCTTTACGCAGAACGGCGGAAAATGCTCTATGCTTGATGAGGACGGTCTTTGCTCCATACAGCGAGCGCTCGGAGAGGATGCGCTGTGTGATACCTGCAGGAAGTATCCGAGACATCTTGAGGAATTTCGCGGAGTCAGAGAGTGGTCGCTCTCACTCTCATGTCCGGAGGCAGCAAGGATCATACTCGGCAATAAGGACAGGCTCGGATTTATCACGGAAGAAACGCCTGAGCCTGAAAATGATGCGGAATATGAGGAATTTAATGATGATTTCTATCTCCTGCTAAATGCAGCGAGGGACAGGGTATTCGATATCATACAGAGCAGGGAGTATTCATTTAAGGATAAGGCTATGCTTATAACAGCCTATACTATGGGGATACAGGAGTGCATAGATAACGAGAATTTTGATATACTTCAGCCTTTTATAGAGGGTGACATAGGACTTGCCGAGATAACAGAGCCAGACGGCACAAAGAGCAAGAGATTTGTATTTGAGCTTGCGGACTTTGATACGGAGGATGAAGAGCCACAAGAAGAGTACGAAGAGACAGCTTGGGATGCTGAAGCCGAGACAATACTTGACGAAGCTTATGAGTATGATTATCCGGAAGAAGAGGATGATGTGACTTGTGAGGGTGACGAGACAGAGGAAGGCTTTGAGGAGCTTCAGTCAGATGTTGAACCGATTGTCGCAGACGGTATCCATGTGATAGATGAAACCAAGGAGATCAATCATGATGCTCTGCATAAGAATATGTTCAGAGTGCTGTTTGATCTGGAGGTGATGAGCTCGGATTGGCAGGAAATACTGGAGAACAGCTGGAAAGCATGGGATGATGATATAAGACTTAGTGCCGAGGAGGAAATACAGGCGGAGCAGCTCCTTATGTTCTGGACCTATACTTATTTTTGCGGTGCGGTATATGACGGCTGGGTATTCTCCAAGGCAATGCTCGCAGTATGCAGTACATGGTGGATATTTGAGATCAATAATGCAAATGAATTTGAAGGCGGCTTAACAGAGGCGGCCTATAGATTTGCAAGAGAGATAGAACACTCGGACGAAAACCTCAATGCACTTGAGGAATGGTTCATGAGGCGAGAATAAAAGCCGGGCTGTTTAAAAGGACAGTAAACTCGAGGGAAGTGAAGTGACACCCAATTGTCAGACTAAAAATCTAACAATTGGGAGATCTGTTCAAAGAGGATCATAGAATAAATACTTTCGTTTTAGTATGCGAAAACCCACTGCCTTTAGGCGGTGGGAGTTCATCTGAGCTTGATCATAGCGGACAAAATTTATTTGAAAAGTTTTTGAAAAAACTTGTTGACAAAAAGCATATAGTTCGATAGAATAATCATGCTGTCTGACGGATGAAAAGTTCATGATGAGCAAGCCTCGGTAGCTCAGTTGGTAGAGCAATGGACTGAAAATCCATGTGTCGCCGGTTCGATTCCGGCCTGAGGCAGTTAGACATTTGCGCGAGTGGCTCAGTGGTGGAGCGTCGCCTTGCCAAGGCGAAGGTCGCGGGTTCGATCCCCGTCTCGCGCTTCTTTTATTTCAGCGGAAACTCTTGTAGATAAGGAGTTTCCGCTTTTCTTTTGTTCAAAATCGATTGCTTCCCACATGATATAATATCAAGTAACAGAACTGAATAAAAATCTTGGAGGACAGCCATGCCGGCCAAGGAAAAATCTATAAAAAAGTTAAGAATGTAGCGTCAACTATGGCAATAGAGGATATGTATTTTTCTAAAGATTTCATTGACAAGATAGGAATGGTTGCAAAAGGAAAATTATCCTCAGGGATAAAAAACACTAGAGTAGTTGTTCTTTATCCTGAGAGTTTAAAGTCTTAGAGCGATAATAATCAAAGAATCATCAAAATTGCCACCGCTACGGGGACAACATAAATGGAAATTCTTTGATATGATAGTTAACTGAAAGGGATCAAAAAAACCATGATAATAAATTAATTGTTTATCTGAATAGAATGGTTTCGATGAATACGAGTGTAAACATTGAAACGAATAATATTACAAATGAATAGACAAACAATATAGGAGCATGCCTTTGATGATTATCTTTAAGAAACGGAAGGCGTCCCTGTAGTCCGAGGTAATTACAAAAGAGTGCTATCTCCATAAGGAATATTGCTACAAAGAAAAATCGATTAAGCCATAAATCAGCTAAATTTTTGGATGATTTAAGCTCAAGCGTTAATCCTGTGGACAAGAATAGAAGATAAATAGGAGTAGCTATAATCATATGAGAAATTTTGCAACTACGGAATCCGGGCGGTAGGAATTCATTTCTTTGAGCTTTTTTAATAGCTGAAGAATTTGAATTATTAATGATTGAAATCTGTGTCAATTGATCGGTTAATTCGGATACAGAATGGTATCGTGAATTTGGTTCGAGCATAGTACATTTTTGAGCTATTGATTCAAGATGTTTCACTGCATATGAGCGCTTATCTAATAATGACGCAAGCAGAGCTTTGATTAACATACCGACAGCGTAGATGTCGGTTTTAGTATCAGATGAGCGAAATCCATATTGCTCCGGAGCAGCGTATCCGTTAGTTCCAATTAGTACCGTGTCACAGGCTTGAGATGTGTTTGTAAATTTAGCAGCATTCATATCCAACACGAACACATGGTTCTCCGGAGTGAGCATGATATTTGACGGTTTAATATCTCGATGAATAATTGCAGGATTGAAAGAATGCAACACCGAGAGAGTATGACAGATAGAAATAAGGATTGATGTTATTTCGGATAGGTCAAAATGTTTACCATTATCAAGGAGTTCTTGAATAGTAAACCCAGAGATGTATTCTTCAATAACAGTAAGCTGGTCATTTTCTTCATGCAAACAGTATATATGCGGCATATTAGTAATAGGATGCGTTTTAAGAATGGAAAACACAGATTCGTTATATACATCCAATATTTTTTTTACATATATTTTTTTAGTATTAATATGTTGAACGGCATAAATTTTATGTGGTTCATTGATTATTCCGATTTCCTTATAGAAAGATAATTCAGCACGTGATTCCAAACTCATGACATAATAGACCTTTCAAATACTTACTCCCCAGGGGGTTGTATACAAGAGTGTTACTGTTAGGGGGAATAATTGCATTATAGCAGAGTAGGAAGGAATTTTGATGAAAGATACAGATGAGTTAAAAAGAATATTACAAAACACACATATCGAGAATGTCGGTGAATATATAAAAAATAATCAGGATTCAATGATATTAGATGATCGTCCTTTCAGCAATTATATGCATCAGAAAATTAAAGAGAAAAAAATGACGCAACAAGATATTTTTGTCAACGCAGATGTGACGGAACGATATGGATATAAACTTTTATCAGAACAAAAAAGAACGAAGCAACGAGATGTTATTATTAGGATTTGTTATGCTGCAAATTTTACTTTATATGAAACACAAAAGGCTTTGCGAATATATGGCATGCCGGAATTGTATATTAAATATGAAAGGGATGCGGTCTTGATGATTTGTTTTAATGAGCGACCGGGAACTGTTATTGATGTGAATAATATTTTGAAAAAACATAAGTTAGATCCACTGAGAACAAGTGGATTGCAGGAATAATTAGATGACTAAGTAGAAGAGATATTACGAATCAGCTTCCTCAGAAACATATTCAATAATATCAGAAACTTGGCAATTAAGTGTATCACAAAGACGAGCTAAAACGTTCAGATTTATGAGCTGAACTTCATTGTTTAGATATTTATTCAGCTGTGTACGTTCCATTTCAGCTCGTTGAGCTAGTTTGTTTTTACTTATCCCGGTTTTTAAGCGAATATCTTCAATTTTGAGTACAACTTTCCCCATTGATTGCTCCTTGAAATAATTATAGAGTAGCGTTATTTTGAGCAATTTGGCAGTTGTAAAATATACTGTGCAATTAGTTGCACAAGGGGTATAATAATATTATATTTGAATCACAGGAAGAAAAGTATTATGGCAAAAGAGAAATCTAAAACAAAATTATGTAAGCAATGATAGTCAGAGATTCTGTTCAATGCAAAAGTGTGTCCACAGTAAAGAAATAAAAAAGGAGTGTCAGAATTGACACTTCCCAATAAAATAAGGGGGGATTATTTATGAAAAAATTAGTTGTTATTTTGCTTTCAGCAACGCTTACTATGTCTCTGGTGGCATGTGGATCTGGCTCGAGCACAAATGATTCTTCAAATGTAGCTACGACTGCAAGTGTTAAGGCGGATACTACATCGGCTGAGAAGGAGAGTGCAACAGAAACGGAAGAGGAAGCAGAGGCTAACCCAACCGAAGAAGAAATTGCGTTTGAGCCTTTTACAGCAATTGATAATGATGAGTGTTTAGTTGAAATTAAAGGGCTAGACCCAAAAAATATGATGGGATATACAGTAAAAATTAACATGGAAAACAAGTCTTCTGATAAAACATATATGTTTTCTGTGATATCTGCGTCTGTAAATGGAGTTGATTCAGATCCTTTGTTTGCAACTGAAATTGCTCCCGGGAAAAAAGCCAATGGAGATATGAGCTTTTCTGCATCAAGTTTGAAAGAAAATGGCATTACAGATTTTTCTGATATTGAAGTAGTATTCAAGGTTTATGATACCAACGATTGGACGGCAGATCCGGTTGCGGAAGAAACATTCCACATTTATCCTTTTGGAGAAGACAAGGCGACAAAGTATGTTCGTGAATCTCAGGAAAGTGATGTAGTACTCGCGGAAAATGATGATATTGCAGTTGTGCTTATTGGCCAGGAGGATGATAGTATTTGGGGATATACCCTGAAGCTGTTCATTGAAAATAAGTCTGATAAAGCTCTTATGGTCAGTGTAGATGAAGCCTCTGTTAACGGATATATGGCAGATCCTTTCTTTGCAAAGTCTGTTAATCCGGGAAAATGTGCATTTACGTCTATGTCTTGGTCTGATTCTACTCTTGAAGAAAATGATATTAAAGAGATTGAGACTATTGAATTTAAGTTGCGTGTATACGACGAAAACGATTGGTCTGCTACTGATATTGTTAATGATGTTATTACAATTAGTCCACAGTAAGAGGGAGAAAGTATGAAAACGTTCAAATTGATTTCGGGAATTCTTTGTTGTGTTTTATGTGCAATAGTTATGCTTCAATCTTGTGTGGCTGGGGTTTCTAATGCATTAACAGAAAGCGGTGAAGTAAGTGGTTCAGCAGGATTATTAGTTGCTTTACTGATGTTAGCGGGTGGAATTGTTATGATTGCAACAAGAAAAAGCACCAAAAAAGGTGGTTCTATTGCAGGAGTAATTATCTTCTTACTTGCTGCACTGCTCGGATTTGCAAATGCTGGGTCATATTCAGATTTAAAAATTTGGTCTGGGCTTTGTTTGATTCTTGGAATTATTAATATCATTGCAGCTATCAGATTGAAAAAAGAGAATACAGTAGAAGAATAAGTATTAGGAAAGGGGCTGTGAAAAAAAGAATAGTCTCGAAAAAAGAAAGACTAAGAGTTTTTATGATATGCACCCAGAATCCTAGACATTTTGATTTATAAAGGGTCTTTAAAGTTTTGTGGGGTCTGTTAATGGGGGGGGGCTGTCG
>CAKRTC010000013.1 GCA_934402055.1 uncultured Lachnospiraceae bacterium
CTTACCTATTTTCGATGAAGTTGTTATTATGTTGGGTAACTATGAGCATTTTTATACGCTCATGAATAATTCAGGATTATACTTCATTTCATTGACAAAAGTATACGGGGGGGGGGGTACCATTGATTTGCTAAGAAAATATAAAGGTGTCTTTATCATGAGAACATATATTAAGCCGAAGCAGTATCAAGGAAAACTCATGATACTGCTTATAGCCGTACTTCTCACCGGATGCGGTCAGAAATCGGCGCGTGTTACTTCGGCACCGCCGGAGTCAACACCGGGTTGGAATAATTATAAATTAAATACCGAAACAGAATTAACGGATCCCGAGGATGAGGATAAGACTTCCGAGGACGCTGAACAGAAAGCAGCTAAGCTTAAAACTTTGCTCGAAGCACCTACGGTATATGCAGATTATGACAGCAAGGATTTTGAGGAGCTTTCTCCCGGCTGGTACGAAAGACCAGAGGGTTGGTACTACTTTGATGAAGATTTGAGGATGCTGACAGGATGGCAGAGTATAAACGGAGAGGTTTATTGTCTTGCCGATGACGGATTGATGCTCTCGGATATAGTTATCGATGATTTCTACCTTAGTAAGGATGGCAAAATAGAAATGATAAAGTGCTTCAAGGAGCACGGAATAAATAGTCCTTGGTATTTTGTAATAGACAAAAATTATAATGAAATATCAAAAAAGATTACTTTTCCATGCATATTTAAGCCAGCTGATAATTCTGCTAGCAGAGGTGTGTGTTTGGTTCAACAAGAGTCAGAGATAGAGAAGGCCTATGAATACAGCAAAAGTTTTTCAAGAAATGGACGTGTTTTAGTTGAAGAGTATATGCAAGGCCCTGAAGTTAGTGTAGAAGTTTTAATATGGAAAAATAACCCTCACGTTATTGCCGTAACTGATAAGATTACTACGGGAGCACCGTATTTTGTTGAAATGGGTCATAATGAACCGTCTAGCTTGTCAGATGAAGATATAGTGAAAATTAAGAATTTAGCAGCAAGCGCAGTAAAGGCTGTTGGCATTGATAACGGACAGGGGCATGTAGAAATAATATTAACCAAAGAGGGACCTAAAGTTGTTGAGTTGGGTGCTCGTTTAGGTGGAGATTTTATTACCAGTGACCTTGTTCCACTTTCAACGGGTGTTGATATGTTAAAAGAGACCCTTAGTATTGCTTGTGGTGAAGAACCGAATTTAAATATTAAGTTTTCAAAGGGAAGCGCAATAAGATTTATTAATGTGGATATTGGCACAATCTTAGATATTAAGGGGATTGATAGAGCAAGAAGTATTCCCGGAGTAAAAAGAATAGAGTTTTTTAAAGAAGTTGGAGATCAATCTGTAGAAGTACATAACAGTCTTGATCGAGTTGGTTGTTTGATAGCACAATCAAATACCGCAAAAGAAGCGGCTGATTTGTGTACAAGAGCCATTAAAGAAATAGAGGTGTTGGTCAAGTAATGTATGAGAAATTTTTTAAACGCGTATTCGATATAGTTTTCTCCATTATTGGATTTCCATTTTTTGGTATTATTTTTGTAGTAATAGCACCACTCATATACTTAGAAGATAAAGGATCTATTTTTTATAAAGCCAAAAGAAGAGGAATCAACGGATCAATTTTTGAGATGTATAAATTCAGGTCAATGAAAATGAACGCTCCTGATATTAGAAATGCTGACAACTCTACATATAATTCTCCAGATGATCCAAGAATTACATGTGTTGGTAAGTTTTTGAGAAGTACTTCTTTAGATGAAACTGCTCAATTAATCAATGTACTTAAGGGTGACATGAGTATTATTGGACCTCGTCCTATAACCATTAATCGTCCATTGGAAGAATATGATGAAAAAAGAATAATTAGATTAAAAGTTAAGCCCGGGGTTACTGGATATACCCAAGCTTATTATAGGAATTCTATCGATCAAGAAACAAAATTACAGTATGATGCGTATTACGCACAGAACATAACATTTATTGGAGATATCAAAATTGTTTTTAAGACTATTGAGTCTGTTTTATTGAGAAGAAATATTTATATTCAAGAAAAAGAGATAAAAGATGTTCACGAGGTTAAATGAACTAATGTGAACAATAATTCATTTGGATAATTATGAGACGAGGTAATAAAAATGGAAGTAAAAGGAAAGAGGTTACTTATTGTTGGCGCTGGTAGGGGGCAGGTTGGATTGTATAAGGCAGCAAAGGAAATGGGAATACATACACTTGCTGGTACCATGCCGGATAATAACCCTCCGTGTATAAATTTAGCTGACGAAGTATGCTATATGAACATTGCAAATCCTGAGGAGGTTCTCGAAAAGGCAAAAGGACTTAAGATAGATGGTATAGCAACTTGTTGTTTAGATACTGGTGTGCCTGCATTAGGAAAAGTATGTGATTCTCTTGGATTGACTGGTTTGACTGAGTCGGCTGCAATAATGTGTGGCGATAAACTGAAGATGAAAAAAGCCTTCATGGAACATAATGTTAGTACAGCAAAGTTTTATGAAGTTTCAAATGAGTCAGATTTAAACGAGGCGTTAGAGAAGTTACAGCTTCCGGTTATTGTTAAAGCAACAGACTTACAGGGTAGTAATGGTATATATATATCTAAAACTCGTGAGGCTGCATTTGAAGGATTTAAAGAAGCGATGCAAAAGACGAAAAGATCTTATGTTATTGTCGAAGAATATATTGAAGGATGGGAATTTGGCGCACAAGCTTTTGTGTACCATAATGAAGTACTCTTTGTCATGCCTCATGGCGATGAGACATATATGAGCCATACAGCAGTTCCGGTTGGACATTATGTGCCTCTTAATGCAAATGAAGATGTTTATCATCAGACTGATGTGGCTGTTAGAAGTGCAATTAATGCTTTGGGACTAAATAACTGTGCGGTAAATGTTGATCTTATTCTTAAGAACAATAAGGTGTATGTTATAGAACTTACAGGTCGCGTGGGAGCAAATTGTCTTCCAGAACTAGTACAAATAAATTTCGGAATTGAATATTATAAGATGATCGCAGCAATGTCGCTTGGTGAAAATCCTTTGGAGCTTTGGGAGCAGCGGAGAGACAAAACAAAGGCCGGACTTGCCAAAATGATTATTGAAACGGAAAAGTCTGGCATCCTTGACAGCATAGAATACAAGGACAAGGTGGAAGGAGATGTCCTTGAAGTGACATTCTTTAAGCATCCTGGAGATGAGATCCGAATTTTCGAGAACTCCAATGACTGTGTGGGACAGATCATTGTCCAGGGAGGTACTATGGATGATTGTACGAAGGTTGTACAGACTGTTCTTGGGAAGATCGATATGAAGTTGAAATGACACATGTGACCTTGTAGGTTCTGCAGACGTATGTTGCAGAACCTACAGGTTTTCGAGGTGATTTTGTGAAAAAATTACTAGTTTTAGCAAATGAATTCCCATATGGTACATGGGAACCGTATATGGAAACTGAGGAACAGTATTATTCCTCATTTGATAAAGTCTGGATAGCCTCTCTTCAGCTAAGGAAAGATCATGCAGAGACAAAGCGCAAGCTGAAATGTGGTGCAACTGTGATCCCGGTTTCTTATAGATCAAGACTGTTTTACCTATTAAACAGTATAACTGTTCTTGCAGATGGACAGTTATATAAAGAAATTGCAAAGCTTATGAGGCAAGGGCTTTTTTCGCCTTCGCGTTTGGTCGATTTATTCGTATTCCTGAGCAGAGCGCATCATGAAGCAATGGTCATTGACAAAGCACTGAGAAATGAAAATAAAACTGATATTCTCCTATATTCATATAGATTCGAGTACCAACCATATATTGCGGTTTTACTGAAGAAAAAATGGAAAACACAACAATATATAGTGTCAATAGCTCATGGGTATGACCTATATGAGGAACAACATGGAAATAATTATATACCGCTTCGGACGTATATATTGAACAGCATTGAATACCTATATCCATGTTCAATGCATGGTGTTGAATATGTAGATGATCGTTATAAAGATATAAGTGCTAAGGTGGGATGCAGGTATTTGGGTACTGTAGACCACGGAGAGCGTGTTGTCAAAAAGGATAGTACGAAGATCAGGCTTGTATCTTGTTCCAATGTTGTGAAGGTTAAACGATTGGAGAAGATTGTAAACGCATTATCACTTATCAAAGATATTGATATCGAATGGACACATTATGGTGATGGACCACTTATGGATACCATAAGACAGTTGGCTGAAAACAAGCTTGGGCAAAATATAGCCTATTGTTTTCTGGGGAACGTTGCTAACAAACAACTGTTAGCCGAATATGCAAGAAAAGATTATGATTTTTTTGTTAATGTAAGCTCATCAGAGGGACTGCCGGTATCTATTATGGAGGCAATGTCCTTTGGAATTCCATGTATTGCAACGGATGTGGGCGGAACAAAAGAAATTGTGAATGACGAAAACGGTTTCCTGTTGAATGTGGATGTTAGTGATGAAGAAATAGCTCAGGTGATTCGTGATTTTTTTTATATAGATGAACACAAATATATGCAGTTAAGGGATAATGCGAGATCCTACTGGAATAATAAATTTAATTCGGATTATAATTATACGTCATATGTTGATGAACTTATAAAGCTTTGGCAGGGGTGTACTCAGTGAAAGTAAGATTCAGTACTATTATATTGAATTTAATAGTTATAATGACAATGCTCATATCAGGAGCCAATCTTCTTTTTTCTATTGGATTGTTGATATGGCTGAATATTTTCATCTATGCCCTGAGAGACTATGGAAACAGGAGCATGCTCCTTGCATTCATGATATCATTTTTCGTTTTTTTAATGGGGAGGGATCTTGTTCAACAGTTATTCTTGTATAAAGTTGAGAATTTTACCGACGATATAAATAGCCATTTGTATATCAGTATAATTTTCAGTCTGTTGTCTCTTTTAGCGGGATATGTGGTATGTAATTATTTTGAGAGATATTCGCGAAAAAACTTATCATTTGACAACAGCAGAGAAAATACTTCTGTAGATCCGTTTGTTAAAAATATTAGTAAATATCTGTTTTATGTCTCTTGGATATTTGCCATTACTTCAAAATTGATTGTTGCACGTTATGTGTCTTCATTTGGATATAGCGAGTACTATACAGATTTCTCTGAGTATCTCTACGGAAATACATTTTTATATATAGTCAGTAAGCTGGAAGGCGTTATGCCTGTGGCATTAAGTATATTTTCAGCAACACTTCCAACAAAAAAGGAGTACAGGATTCCAGTGCTGATGTATATTGCTTATATGCTGATTTCTTTGCTTTCTGGCCAAAGATCAGTTTTCACTCTTGGAATTCTTTTCCTGCTTGTGTATTTCCTGTACCGTAATCAAAAAGATCCTTCAGAAAAGTGGGTAACCAGAAAGATGGTAGTACTGGCTATTATAGCTATTCCCATATTATCCGTTTTTATGACTATATTTTCGAATATTCGTATGGGTGAACAGGTTGGAGCTGTGACTCTCACAAGTGGTGTGATGGATTTTTTATATGATCAAGGCGTTACCGGTAATGTTATAAAACGGGCTTTTATGTATAAGAATCAGATTCCAAAGCAGATCTATTCTTTGGAATTCATACATAGTGGTATTTTCGCAAGAATATTTGGAATTCATGTTTATCATGGTAATACAGTAGAACATGCAATGTATGGGGGGAGTTTCACACACGCGTTGGGGTATATTGTCCTTGGACCATCATATCTTGCTGGTCGAGGCACAGGATCTTCATATGTTGCAGAGTTGTTTCAGGACTTTGGATATTTCGGAATCATCATTGGCAATATAATGTACGGATATATTATCGCTCGCATTAACCGACCGATTACGAAGAACAATGTATTAAAGATGTCTATCCGGTATTATATCATCACGCAGATACTATGGGCACCCCGGGCAAGCCTTACTGGATTTCTTGCAAATCTGTTTGCGCCGTTGACAATAGTTGCCTTCCTCTTTGTGTTTAGTCTCGCAAAACTTTTTAAGTCCAAGTATAAAGGAGTAAATTAGTATACATGGCAGAAAATAAAAATACGGTCATTCAAAAATCAATTGGATGGTCGCTCTTTTCAGAGATAGCTGCAAAGTTTGTAACGCCGGTTACGAATATGTTGCTTGCTAGAATCCTTACTCCGGACGACTTTGGGATACTTGCAATTTGTAATATGCTTGTAAGCTTTGTTGACATTATCACAGATGCTGGGTTTGGGAAGTATCTGGTACAGTCAGATATCAAGTCTGAAGAGGAACGAGATCGTCTTGCAAACGTAGCGTTTTGGTCAAATCTTGCTATTTCAGCGTTGATGTTTTTGCTTATCATCCTGAACCGTGTACGCATAGCAAGTCTGTTAGGAGGAAAAGAGTATTCTACGGTTATCTGCGTCGCAAGCTTTCAGTTGATACTCACCTCGATTTCCAGCATTCAGACAGGGCTGTTTCGGAGATTATTTGATTTTAAAAAACTTTTTTGGGCAAGACTTGCAGTTGCGATAATGCCACTAGTGATAGCAGTTCCGTTTGCATACTCCACAAAGTCGTACTGGGCATTAATAATCGGTAACTTATCAGGGGCGTTGATAAACGCAATATTGTTGACAATTTTGTCATCATGGAGACCCAAGTTCTATTATTCATTTCCGCTCTTAAAGAGAATGTTCAACTTCAGTTTTTGGTCGCTGTGTGAAGGGCTTGCCAACTGGGTGATATTTTGGTTTGATACTTTCTTGGTGACGCAGATTTACTCAGCGTATTATGTAGGAATCTATAAGAATTCAGCCAACATGGTTCTTTCTATTATGGGTATGATTTCAGCTTCTATGAGTCCTGTTCTACTTTCTGTTTTGTCCAGAGTTAAGGACGACAAAAAAGAATACGAGAGCCTTTATCTGACAATACAGCGAATCATGCTTTATCTTGTGATTCCGATGGGGGTGGGTCTCTTTTGCTACCGAAACATAGCAACATACATTCTATTTGGAAGCCAGTGGGATGAGGCTACTAATGTCATTGGCGCATGGAGCCTGATGATGATGTGTAGCGTGATTTTCTACAGTTTTCCGGCAGAACTTTATAAATCAAGTGGAATACCTAAAATATTATTCTTCTTTCAATGTGGATATCTGATATTTATGGTTCCAATATGTTTAACAGTTGTCAACAATGGCTTCTGGACGTTTGTCTATGTCAGATGCTTTTGCGTAATTGAGCAGATTGTCCTTTCACTGATATTGATGCGAAAATTCTTCTTGATTTCGCCTAAGAGGATTTTCGGTAACATGATTAAACCTTTTTTGTGTTCGTGTTCTATAATATTAACATCCTTTGTTTTTTTACAATTTATGAACACTAGACTATTGCAATTTGTTGCAATGTTGCTGAGTGCCAGTATTTATCTCATGCTTGTATTTTTCTTTTTTAAGGGAGATTTGTTGTCAGCGAAGAATAGGATACAGATGACCAAGTTATAAAGTGTATGTAAGAACTATTCAGTAGAAATTAAAGCGTAAGGGAGAACGAGTTTTGCAATTTCTTCGGCTTCAATGATGATAGAATATGCGGACTTCTAAAGCTTAAAGACTAAGTACAGAAATCTTAGAGAAATCCAACGTCTTTTTTCTACGCTGTAGTGGTGAGATGAATGGAGAAATCGACGGGAAAAGTTTGCACTTAAGTAAAGGTCAAATCATAAGGTGCTGTGAACGACGGCATATAAAATTGAGAAAATATCTGAAAATAGCACGAATAGCGCGATTTGTCCATGAAAGTCGCACGAATCGCGCAAGTAGACTACATGGGAGGTATCAGATATGGACTCAGTTACAGTAACGAAACAAAACCGCCTTAGTGCCGGAGCAGAAATGATCCGATCATATAATGCCAGTGGACTAAAATTAAAGGACTGGCTTGAAGAAAATAAGATTACAAAGGATAAGTTTTATTACTAGAGAAGGAATCTCAGAGATACCTGTCTTGATGAAATGTTGCTGAATAACGAGCCGGATCATGAGGAGTTTATAGAGATGCCCAGGCATCACCACGTAGCTTCAATAACTGCACACAGTAAAGGGCGGATTCAGGAAAATGTTAGAAAAAGGCGTATATAAGGCTGATTTATTGGCTGACTTGTGATATACAGGGAGTGGAAGCTCCTTACGGTGCTTTGAAAAAATAACCATATACCACTACTCAGTGATAGGCAGTAGGCAACGATTTTGTGATAGGCTAAGCGCGAAGAAGTATAATAAGGAAACATACCGTTTTCAAAAGGAGGAACGCATATGAGACTAACATGGATGAACAATGGATTTATTTGCAAAGACTTATATGCACCGTTCGTTCTGGATAAAGATTATTCACCGCACCGCGGTGAATAATTCAGGTCTAATACGCTTGATACAGCTAATCGAAAATAGTTCAGGAAATGTTCATAATTTATATGTGCCGACGTTGACAAAACATATTCGGGGGGGGTAATATGAAAAAGTAATTTTACAACGAAAACAGGTTGTAAATTAGTTAAAAGACGATAATTCGGCACACTGTTTGGCTATAATGCACCGAATCTCGCCAATATAGAATAGGGAGGGATAATAGTATGAAAAGAAAATTTTTATGCAGTAAAAAGTTGACGGCTGTAGCACTCAGCTTGGTTTTAGCGGCTTCACCAGCTATATCGACATCATCTGTATTTGCAGATGAGACAGGCGAGCAGCAAACTGTCGAGCTATCGGTTGTGGATCGTAGTGAATCTAAGGATGATAATGCCAGAGAAGGTGCAGGAGTTAATAAAGCAGAAAACACTGAATATAATAATCTTTCGATCGGTTCTGATGAAAACGAAGGCAAACCAGAAAATAAGCAGAGCGAGGTAAAGGAAGAAAAGAAAACAGAAGAAGTTAAAACAGAGAATTCCAAAACTGAAGATTCAAAAGATGAAGTAAAAACAGAAGGTTCTGAAGGCGAAAATAAAGAAGAAGTAAAAGAAAATTCTGACGCAGTGAAGACCGGAGATAATTCGGAAGGCAAAGGGGCTGAGAAAAAGACAGAAGAGAATGCAGCTAAAGTAAAAGCTGAAGAAACAAATCTTGAAGCTATTATGCAGAAGGTTTCAAAGCTTATAGAAAGCCTTCCTTCAGTTGAAGAAATAAAGACATACGGAAGCGATACAGAAAAGCTTGCTAAGGTCAATTCAATATTAAATGACATTGCAGAGCTTACGGAGAATAACGGTATCGAGCTTACAGATGAGCAGACAGAAATTCTGACTGCTGTAGCAGATGCTGTTAACGGAGCCTCCGCAATGACTCTTGATGCTCAAGAAACTATTAGCGGAGAAGTTAAGGTAACATCCGATATTGAGATATCACAGGATACAACTGCGAGCTTAACAATTCCATCGGGAAATAATGTTACACTTACAATTGATGAAGGCGCGATACTTACAAATGTAGCTGGAAAGGATACAATTACTGTTCAATCAGGCGGAACGCTTAATATCATTGGCGGCGGAACAATTGATAATACCTCACACGCAAGAGCTGCACTTCATAATGAAGGCACAGTAAATGTCGAAGATGCTGAATTTGAGCGTTCAGAAGAAAAAGGAACTTATTCCCCATATTCTAATGGTGGTAATAGCTATTATACTGTTTACAACAAAGGAACCTTAACCGTTGAAGATGGATGTTTTGAAAACAATGGTGGGTTTTCAAGTATGTTGTGTAATGAAGGAAAATTACATATCAAAGATGGTGAATTTCACGGAGGTGTAAATACAATAAAGAATGAAGGAACACTTACTATAGAAGATGGTATTTTTGATAATTCTGCACAGGCAGTTATTTTGAATTGGAATGAAATTACTATTAACGGTGGAACATTTGAACCAAATGATCCGGGGTATGCTTCTGTCATGAATGGATCTTGGGATGATGAAGGCATTGTTAATATAAATGGTGGTGAATTTGCGGGATCCATAATAGGTTATGGCTATTATGGAACTAGTAGAAATTGTAATGGAAAGTTCATTAATATAAATAATGGTCATTTCTGGGACTACATTGAAGCTGCTGAAGATGTTTCTTTAAGTATAACAGGTGGTGAATTTGAAACGGATGCTTACATTAGCGTAAAGCATAATGCTAAGAAAATAAACATATCAGCTGAACCTGAACAAACAGGAAAGAGTTTTATTGGTTGGTTTGATGCTGATTCAAATGCATACATCGGAAATGTGCCTGCAACCGACGCTAAATATAAACCTATATATATAGAAAATAAAGTTACATCAAATTCAACAGCTGATGTTCCTTCAGAAAATGCAGCTGACACTACAGTGAGCGATGCAGTAGCTGAAATTATTAAAAATAACGGAAGCGGTACGTCTGATGTTGAGATTAAGACTGATGAGAGTGATCTTGGAAGTAAGATAAAGTCTGCTATTGCATCAGGTAAACCTATCGGAACTCAGATGGATCTTTCAAGTGTCAGTGAGGCATCACTTCCTGAAGCTGAGCTTAAAGCAATTAAGGAGCTCGCCGGAAACGGTACTCTTGCACTTTTCACTGATATCTCAATCGGTATGACTATCGAAGGAATTACGGTTGCTAATATCACTAAGCTTCCTGGCAAGATAGATATCACTATGGATATCCCAGTAGCTCTTCAGTCAGGAAACCGTAGCTTCAGTGTTATAAGAATGCATAACGGTAAGGCTGAGCTGCTTCCGGCTACGGTTATTGCAGGCGGAACAAAGGTAAGCTTCCAGACAGACAGATTCTCGACTTATGCACTTATTTATAGTGATATTCCAAACGGAGAATCAGTTACGAGAAACTCAGAAAGAACAAGAAGCACAGCTAATGACGGTACATGGTTACAGGACAATAACGGCTGGTGGTTCAGAGAGACTGACGGAAGCTATCCTAAGGATCAGTGGTTTGAGTGCACATGGAATGGAACAGACAGTTGGTATCATTTCAATGCAAATGGTTATGCTGACTGCGGATGGTTCACAGATAAAGATGGACAGAGATACTTCCTCCATGATCAGCATGACGGAAAGTTTGGATTCATGTACACGGGCTGGAACCAGATAAGCGGACAGTGGTATTATTTCAATACTGTAACAAAGGCCGGTGCATCTGCAATTGCGTCAAAGGGTTCACTTGTTACAAATGGCATGACACCTGACGGCTACAAAGTCGATGCAAACGGCGCATGGGTTAAATAAATCTTTTAGAAGATATATTTGTGTTAGAATGTATCATAACTACATCAACACATATACATGATTTCTTGAACAATAATCAGAATTTAATTGGGAGGCTGATGCAAAACACATCAGTCTCCTTATTCATTTCTGATGTAGGATGCGGTCAGATGCATCAAAATTCCGGGAACTCACATTGAAGTTTCTTAAAAATAAAAACAAAAAACACGTTGATATTTTCTAAAACGCAGCATACAATGAGGATATAAGAAAATAAAAACGGAAACTCTGTTTTTAGAGGAGGGGAACCAATGAAAATACTCCGCATCACCGCACAAGGACTCCCATTATTCAAAAAAGATTTGGATATTTGCTTTTATACGCAGCAACGTGTTTGTGAAGAAGATAAAGATAACCTTTACCATTTGACGGATAACTACTATCTCCATTCTGCCTGTGCTTTTATTGGAATTAACGCATCCGGCAAGACCTCTGTATTAAAGGTCATTAACTTGGCCTTGAATATTTTAAAAAATGAGCCCATAAATCATGTAGAGGAAAAAAGCATTCTTGGCGGAACGAAGAAAGCTACAATCAGCACCTATTTTTATGATAAGCGCAATTATGTCTGCTGTTTGGAAACCGTAATTGCAGCAAAGAAATCGAAAACCGGGGAATATGTGTATTCGATTCTGTCTGAAAGCCTTTTTGAAAAAAACATTACAAGCGTTAAGTCGAAAAAGTATCTGACGGATTTTACGGGAATGAAGCCTGTAGAACAGCGCAATAGCGATGAAGCATACCTTTCTGATGATGTAAGCTTTATTATTGCACATAATAAAAAAGTAAATGATACAGTGGAAATATTCAGCCTGCTTTCCTATACGAATGTGAATGTACTTCCGTTTACCGAAGATATCCCATTGGAGGTAATTGCGTTTCTTGACCCTACTATTGAGAAATTGTGCTTTGAGGAGGCAGAGGGAAAAACATTTATCCACTTGAAGTTTAAGGATGAAGAGGAGATCATCCTGAATAATGCAGCAGACCTTGAGCAGTATTTGTCCTCCGGTACAATTAAGGGCATTATCACATTCTCCATGGTGAATGAGGCACTTCGTTCGGGTGGCTATCTTCTGGTAGATGAAATTGAGAATCATTTCAACAAGGAAATTGTAACGACCTTAATGCGCTTCTTTATGGACAGCCGACTGAATAAAAACGGCGGAACGCTTATTTTTACTACACATTATCCGGAACTGTTGGATGAATATGACCGAAATGATGGAATCTGTATTGTAAGAAACCGCAATGGCATTACAGCAGAGAATTTAAGCTATATATTGAAACGTAATGATATTAAAAAGAGTGATGCCTATCAGAGCGGCTTCCTTGAGGGAACAACGCCGGCATATGAAGCGTATATGCGCTTGAAGAAAAGTCTGGCTGCTTCGATTAACTAAGGAGGCAGCAGAATGAAGTTGGCAAAATCAGTAATCCTCAGACATTGATGAAATCCATAAAAGAATATCGCAGAACAGCAAATATCCTTAGAGGAGAATACAGCTTATCTGATTTGTTGAGATGATCCGACAATTTGCAATGACTGAGCAAGAGTTTAAGGAGGTGCTTAATAATGTGTTATCTTGTAGCCAAAGATCGTAATGCACATGGTTGTTTTGCTCTGAAAACGGCTCATGGAAAGCATCTGGTTGAATTAAAGAGGGAACTGAATGATGCAGTTGGGTATAAGGGGGTACAGCTTGTGACAATCAGCAGACCGACAGCCTATGGTGAGTATGCACCGTATCATTTTGTGGATACAGAGAAAGAATTTAAGACACTTGTAAAAGGGCTTCGTTAGTATGTTGACTTTCGATAAAACAAACGTGATTATTGCTTAAGCCTGACACGACGCTAAGAACAAGACTTCGTAAGTTTGCTGAGTGGTACATAGAGTTTTATTTGGATAAGTGATGCGATATAATCAATTTACGGCGCATCTGTGTGTGGAGGATGCAGTCAGATGCGTCCTCTTCGCGGTATTTTGATGGTATAGTGTTATAGCTGAAGATCAGGGAGTAAATCCGGAAGTAATCTAGAGCTAATTTTTGGGGAAGTTCACGAAGAACACGAGATTCATGGTATCATAGAGGCAATGAAAAGTCTGTGCATGGGTACATGAGAGGAGCCGCAGAGATGAAAGAAATGAATATTCCCGTTGGAGTTTCAAATTTTGAAGAAATTCGCAAAAATGGGTGTTACTATATTGATAAATCGGGACTTATTGTAGAATTGCTCAGTAGAACCGGAACGAAAGTGACGCTGATCACTCGTCCTCGACGATTCGGTAAGACATTGGGTATGAGTATGCTGGAAAGCTTCTTTGACATCCGTAAAGACAGCAAAGAATTGTTTGAGGGACTTGAAATTGCGAACCATCAGACATTATGCGATGAGTGGATGAACCGTTATCCGACAGTCTTTGTTTCATTTCGACAGGTAGACGGTCTGGATTTTACCGGGGCATATGATATGCTCACATGGGTTATCTCCGAACTATATAAAAAGTATCTGTATCTGCTGGATAGCGACAAGATAGACAGTAGTGATAAGGATGTTGCTAAACAGTTAGTGCGGGGAAATGCTTCTTTGAAGGATACGAAAGGAAGCTTGCTGCTGCTCACAAGGATGATGCAGCAGCATTACGAAAAACCTGTGATCCTACTTATAGATGAGTATGATGTACCCGTAGCAAAAGCAAACAACAATGGTTACTATAATGAAATGCTTGATGTCATGAAGGGCTTGATGCAGGCACTGAAGGACAATCAGGCACTTTGCTTTGCAGTTGTTACAGGCTGCTTAAAGATTGCGAAAGAGAGTATCTTTACCGGAACCAATAATTTTGTATCGGACACTATTACAAACTCACGCTTGAACGAATATTTTGGCTTTGTGCAAAGTGAGGTCAATCAGTTATTAAAAGATACCGACCTGACAGAGCAGACTGAAAATATCAAGAAATGGTATGACGGATACCATTTCGGTGACTTTGATGTTTACTGCCCGTGGGATGTAATGAATTATTTGCTGGAACTGCAGCACAATCCGAAGGCCAAGCCAATCAGCTACTGGAAGAACACCAGTGATAATGCCATCATCCGTTCCTTTATTGACTATGCGGGAAGCACAATCACAAATAAACTCGAAACGCTGATGGCCGGCGGCTGCATTGTTCAGCGTGTGGATGAAAATCTGAGCTATGATTATTTGCATTCTTCGGAAGACAATCTTTGGAGTATGCTGTACCTGACAGGATACTTGACTAAAGCACGTGAAGACGATTATAAGGGTGAATTGCCGGATGGCATGCTTGCACTTATGATTCCGAATGCAGAAATCAAAGAGATTTTTGAAACAACGGTCATCAAATGGTTCGATGATAGTACGAGAAAATTGAATCGAAATGCGCTGTTTGATGCAGTCTGGAACGGTGACAGTGAGAGCATTACAAAAGAAATGAATGCTCTGCTCCGGCGTACTATCAGCTATCATGACTATCGGGAAGATTTTTACCATGCTTTTCTTGCGGGTATTTTTACAGGTGCCGGATATATGGTAGACTCCAACAAGGAGCATGGAGAAGGCCGGAGCGATGTGGTTGTATATGATTCCATCAATGCCCGCGTTGCAATCTTTGAAGCAAAGTACACGAAGGTACTGGAAAATCTGGAGAACGAATGTGATATTGCTTTGCAGCAAATTGACGATCGGATGTACGCAAAGGAGTATGAGGATGACTACGATCAGATTCTTTGCTATGGTATTTCCTTCTTTAAGAAACGCTGCAAGGTAAAGAAAAAGTGAAAGCAATGTGGGGAGGATGCAGTCAGATGCATCCTCTTTTCGGCATTTTGAGTTTATATAATAATTCGCTGGAAGTTCACAATAAAGTATTCTTGACCTTTTCTCTCTCCTTTCTTATAATTGTGAAAGAAAGTAAAAGAAAGAAAGGAACGAATTATGTTGTCATTTGAGAATCAGAACATAGAATTTAAGCAGGAATTTGTTCCGGACATTCGTAAAGAAGTGATTGGGTTTGCAAATGCAGATGGCGGTACAATTTACCTTGGAGTCAGAAAAGACGGAATGATTTTGGGCATTGATAATCCGGATGACACTATGCTCAAGGTCGCGAATTCATTGAAAGATACAATTTCACCTGATGTTATGCCTTTTGTCAAGGTCAATACAACTGAAACTGATGGAAAACAGCTTATTGAAATTGATGTAACTACAGGAACAAACCGTCCTTATTATCTAAGGGATAAAGGATTAAAACCCGGTGGAGTATATGTCAGAAAGGGGAGTTCAACTCAGCCTATGACAGAAGAAGGAATACGTGAGATGCTGCTGCAAAACAGTGGCAGATCTTATGAAAGCTGTAGGAGTATGAATCAGGACTTGACTTTCAATACTTTGCAGGCAGAGATGCAGCTCAGATCTATCGAGCTTGGACACTCACAGATGCAGACACTTAAGCTTATTGGCGATGATGGGCTTTATACCAATCTTGCTCTGCTGTTGTCGGATCAATGTGAGACAACAACTAAAGTAGCACTGTTTCAGGGGACTGACAAAGAGGTTTTCCGTGACCGTAAGGAATTCGGCGGATCTATATTAAAGCAGCTTGAAGATGTGTATAGTTTTCTCGATTTTATTAACAAAACAAAGGCAACATTTTCAGGATTATATCGCAATGATGAGAGAGACTATCCTGTTGAAGCATTACGAGAAGCATTGTTGAACAGTATTATTCATAGGGATTATTCATTCAGCGGAAGTAATCTGATCAATGTTTATGACGATAGGATCGAGTTCGTTTCGCTTGGGGGACTGGTTCAGGGACTTGAGCTTAAGTCAATTTTCCTTGGTGTCTCACAATCAAGGAATCCTTATCTGGCATCGGTTTTCTATAGAATGAAATTGATCGAGAGCTATGGCACTGGAATCAGTAAGATCGAACGTTCGTATAGGAATGATCGCATGAAGCCGGAGTTTGAGACTGCGAAGGGTGTTTTCCGTGTTACGCTTCCCAACAGAAATGAGGACGTGGTATCTTATACCAAGCCTATTATTAATGAACGTAGTTTTCCTTATACATCTAATGCTGAAAATGTCATAGTTAAGTATGCCCATGATAACGGATGTATAACGAGGAGAGAAGTTGAGGACTTGCTCAGTGTAGGAACAACGAAAGCATGCCGTTTGCTGAAAGAACTATGCGAAGCTGATATTCTGAAAAAAAACGGCAGCGGAAGAACCAGTGCCTATGTGGTTAAATGATTCTTTCGGTAGGCATACCAAAAGAGCTGCTTAAATCAATGCGGCCAAATATCTTTTGACCATTTTAGTTAATAGAAAGCGAGGGGAATTATGACAATCGATGAGATTCTCGCCGGAGAATCTAAGAACGTAGAGTTCAAAGAAGCTCTGCCTGACAAAAGTATAAAGTACATCAAGTCTGTTGTTGCCTTCGCGAACGGAAGCGGGGGTAAGATTATTTTCGGTATTGCTGACGGAACAGGAGAAGTAGTAGGAATTGCTAAGGATGATGTATTCAAAATTATGGATGCTATTGCAAATGCTGTTTCTGATAGCTGTGAACCGGCAATTATTCCTGATATAACATTGCAGACAGTCGAAGGCAAAACAATTATAATTGTCGAGGTCTCAGAGGGACGGCAGAGACCCTATTACATCAAAGCACTCGGTCGGGATGCCGGTGTATATGTGCGTGTTGCAGGAACCACTCGTCTTGCCGACGATTACATGATCAGGGAACTGATGTTTGAAGGCAGTAACCGTTATTTTGATCAGGCTTTATGTGCAGGACTGAATATAACGGATGATGATATTGAAGCTCTATGCATGGAAATGAAGAAGCAGGCTGTCAAAAACGCTCACAATGATGTTCAGAAAGCATCTGTAAAAGATGTCGGCAGACAACAGCTTCGCTCATGGGGCATATTGATAGAAAAAGACGGAAAGGATTACCCGTCCAATGCTTATGCAATCTTGACAGGCTGCGGAGCATTACATGTCGCAACCCAATGTGGTGTGTTTAAAGGCACAACCAAGGAGGTATTTGTAGATCGCAGGGAATATACAGGACCTATCTGGGAACAGATAGAGGAAGCATTTCAATTTGTACTAAGGAATATCCATCTAGGTGCCGAGATAGTAGGAATATACAGACAGGATGTTTATGAGATACCGCCCGATGCTATTCGTGAATTGATCATCAATGCAGCTGTACACAGAAGTTATCTGGATCACGGTAATACTCAGATTGCGATATATGATAACAGACTCGAGATCACATCACCCGGAAAGCTGCCTATGGGTCAGACCTTGGAACGTATGAAAGAAGGTTATTCTCAAATCAGAAATGAAGCGCTTGCCTATGCATTTTCTTATATGAATCTGATTGAGCATTGGGGCAGCGGAATTCCAAGGATCATTGGCAAAGTAAAAGCCGCGGGATTGCGGGAACCTGAGTTTATAGGCGGAGAAGTTGATCTGCGTATAAATATTTATCGTGGAAAAATTGATAATGCCATAAAATATTCTGACGTTAATAATTCATTTTCACTCATGGATAATTCAATAAGAGTGCCGGATACAGATAAAACGGCAGTCGAAAATGTCCGGATTGTGCCGGATAGTGCAGTCGGAATACCGAAAAACGGAAAAACAGTGCCGGATACTTTTGATGAAATGCCGGATAGCATGTGCACGTTGCCGGATTCGATCAACACTATGCCGGATAATAAGCAGGAGCAGAAGATATATAGATATGTACTGCAAAACGGTTCTATAACGACTGCTGAAGCTATGGATATTTTATGTGTCAAAGACAGAAGAGCCAGAGCTATACTGTTGAATATGGTTGAGCATAACTTTCTCACCAAGAGAGGAGCTGCGCGCAGCACTATATATGTTCGCAATGCTTGACAGACTCTTGTCTTTGAATATTAGTCTGGTGGATAAGGTAAGACAGTAAGAAACAAGGAGAAACATCAAATGAATGAAAACGCACCCAAGATCATCGAAACCAAGATAGGACTTAAGGAGTGGGATCTGATAGGTCATATCATGTATCCCAACAGCTCCATCATTATAGTACATTTGTTTGCGGTTATTTGCGTTGTACTCGTATTCAGGAGTTATACCAACGGCAATACTGCATTTGCAACATACTATCTCTTGCTCGGCATAGTGCTTGAGGGGTTTACTCATCTTGCGAGACACAACAGACTCAAGGCTAACAGACGTTTCTTTGAGCAAGAATACGGTGATAAGGAGCTTGTGCTTACTTATACCTTTGATACGGACGGCTTCAAGGTACATAATGAGCTTAGCGGGGATGACATAGATTACAAATACGAGAGTCTCATAGGCTACAAGGAGAACAATGAATATCTTATCCTTAAGTCAAAAGAGAGACAGTATTTTATAATATCAAGAGCTGGAGCAGATGCCGAAGGACTGCTTGATTTCCTCAAGGAAAAGCTGCCTGAGCTTGTTGCTTTCAAGTAAATTTGCATTGTTGCTTCAAATACGTTAAAATACAAACGTCTATGCAGAAACGTAATTATCAAAAAGAGCTTGATGCGATAATAGCCGAGGATGAAAAAAAGGGTATAAGGCCAAGACTGCTGATACACAGCTGCTGTGCACCCTGCTCATCATATGTGATGGAGTACCTGAGGAAATCTTTTGATCTCAGTATGTACTTTTATAATCCGAACATGGATTCGTCCAAGGAGTATGATAAACGCGCTGCGGAGCTTAGGCGTCTTATTGATGAGCTGAATGCCGAGGATCCTGAACATCCGATTCATTGCTTTATAGAGGACTATGATCCGGAGAACTTCGAGCGTATTGCAGTCGGTCATGAAAATGATCCCGAGCGTGGTGCGAGATGTATGCTCTGCTATGAGCTGCGCCTTCGTAAGACGGCTGAGTTCATGGAAGCGCATAATGCGGGGAGCGAGCTGCCCTTTGATTACTTTGCAAGCACGCTGTCATTAAGTCCTCTTAAGAATGCTGAAGCACTTAACTCCATTGCGGAGCAGATTGCAGAGCAGAAGCATTTACAGGCTCTTCCAAATGACTTTAAGAAGCGCGAGGGCTACAAGCGAAGTATTGAGTTGTCGGCAAAGTACGGCTTGTACAGACAGAATTATTGCGGCTGCCGTTTCTCCAAAGTAGAAAATATAGCAAATAATATATCCCGCACAGACGGGGCGAAAGAGGTAAAAATATGAGTACTTGTTCATCAGATTGCAGCTCCTGTTCATCAGACTGTTCATCAAGACAGGAGGACTTCACAGCACATCTTGCTCCGGGTTCTTCTGTTAAGCACGTATATGCCGTTATGAGCGGTAAGGGTGGTGTAGGTAAGTCACTTGTGACATCTATGCTTGCTTCCGCATTTGCGGCACAGGGACATCGCACAGCTATACTTGATGCGGATATCACAGGACCTTCGATCCCTAGATCCTTCAATATCAAGCGCGACGAGCTGATGGTTACAGGAGAGGACGACGAGACTGCATTGCTTGTTCCGCCTGTAAGTTCAAACGGTGTCCGCATCATGTCGGCTAACCTTCTTGTTGAAAATGAAGACGACCCTATCGTATGGAGAGGCTCACTTATAGCATCTGCCGTTAAGCAGTTCTATTCAGAGGTTTTCTGGGACGATATCGAGTATATGTTCGTTGATATGCCGCCGGGAACAGGTGATGTTCCGCTTACTGTATTCCAGTCACTTCCGGTAGAAGGTATCATCATGGTTACCAGCCCTCAGGAGCTCGTATCAATGATCGTATCCAAGGCTGTCAAGATGGCTAAGCAGATGAATATCCCGGTTATCGGACTTGTTGAGAATATGTCTTACTTTGAGTGCCCGGATAACGGCAAGAAGTATAATGTATTCGGTGAGAGTCATATCGACGAGATCGCTGCTGCCGAGGGCATCAAGGTCCTTGCCAAGCTTCCGATAGATCCGGAGACAGCAAAGCTTGTTGACTCTGGACGTGCATCAGAGATCAATCTTGCTCCTATGGATGAGGCTGTCAAGATGATAAGCGCACTTGCTTCTTTCAAGAAGGACTGATAAGGACATTTTACTATGAATAAGATCTTAGTTGCGGGTGGGGCCGGTTATATCGGCTCCCATATCTGTGTCGAGCTTATTAATGAAGGCTATGAGCCATTTGTTATAGATAATCTCTACAACTCCTCAGAAGTTTCACTGAAGAGAGTTGCCGAGATCACGGGTAAGGAAGTTAAGTTCTATAATGCAGATTTTCTGGATGAAGAGAAGATATCTGAGATATTCGATATCGAGCATCCGGAGGCTGTCATTATGTGTGCAGGCTACAAAGCAGTCGGCGAGTCTGTGGCAAAGCCGCTTGAGTATTATTACAACAATCTCTGCAGCCTTATGCTGGTATGTGACGTAATGCGCAAGAAGGGCTGTCATAATATTATCTTTTCATCCTCCGCGACTGTATACGGAGAGCCGGATAAGATGCCTATCACCGAGGATTTCCCTAAGGGCAAAACAACCAATCCTTACGGAACCACCAAGAGCATGATCGAGGACATACTTATCGATATCAATAAGGCAGAGCCGGACTTCAATGTTATCCTACTCAGATACTTCAATCCGATCGGAGCTCATCCGTCGGGACTTATCGGTGAGGATCCAAAGGGCATCCCAAACAATCTTGTACCTTATATCGCACAGGTTGCCATCGGCAAGCGTGATGCTATACATGTCTTTGGAAATGATTACAACACTCCGGACGGTACAGGCGTGAGAGACTATATCCATGTGGTAGATCTCGCCAAGGGTCATGTTGCTGCAATCAGGAAGCTTGAGCAGAGCTCCGGGCTCATGATCTACAACCTTGGCACAGGTCACGGCTATTCCGTACTTGAGGTCATAGACGCCTATGAGAAGGCCTGCGGCAAGACTATCAAGAGAGTTATCGATCCACGCAGACCCGGCGATATTGCATGCTGCTACTGCGACCCAAGCAAAGCAGCAAAAGAGCTTGGCTGGAAGGCAGAGCTTGGCATATACGAAATGTGCCGCGACTCCTACAACTGGCAGAGCAAGAACCCGGACGGCTATGGTCCAACCGACCACGCCCCGATCTGCCTGCAGTAATCAGCATCATCTCATATTGAGCATTAAGTACTAATATTGAGGCACTGATGGATTGTATGACATACGAATGAAGCATAGCTTCTGTTAGCAACACAACTGTAATCACCCTTATAAAGGCTGCTCTGTTTGAACGAAGCGAGTTTGCAGCCGAATAGGAAGGATTACTGTTGTGTTGCTATAAACAGAACATGCTGAATGAGTCCGAATACAAGTCATCAGTGCCTCATAAAAAGCAATCATGGAAAATAACAACGAATTAAAACAATTGGAAGAAAAAGAACTCTCCTCCGAATTGATCTACAGCGGAACCCTCCTCAATGTATACAGAGATAAAATAGAGCTTCCAAACGGCAAGACCACCGGCAGGGAATACATCAAGCATAACGGAGCCGTATGCATTGCAGCCATGAAGGAAGACGGCAGTGTAGCTGTCGAGAGACAGTTCAGATATCCTATGTACAGGATAGTGACCGAGCTTCCGGCAGGCAAGCTTGATACACCGGATGAAATACCGCTCGAAGCAGCCAAGAGAGAGCTTCGTGAAGAAACCGGCATAACAGCCTCAAGCTGGACTTATCTCGGAGACATGATCCCTACCTGTGCATACTCCACGGAGATCATACACATGTATCTTGCCGAAGGACTTGAGTTCGGAGACAGAGATCTCGATGAGGACGAGTTCTTAAACGTGAGCTTCATGCCGCTTAAGGAGCTTGTCAATAAATGCATGAGCGGAGAGATACAAGATTCCAAGACCCAGATCGCTGCGCTTAAGGTGGCAAGGATCAAAGACATATAATTCTTTTACTTTCTTTTCACACATTTACATGTGTAAAACTCGGCTTCGGACATATAATAATAAAAGATCAATTATCACAAAGAGGTGCTATATGACTTATCAGGAAATGCTTGAAAACGCAAGAAAGAATGTCGGACCTTATTGCAAGGCCTGTCCCGTATGTAACGGAAGAGCCTGCGGAAATGCTATTCCGGGTCCCGGATCAAAGGGTATGGGTGATACCGCAATAAGAAACTTTGATGCGTGGAAGCGTGTCAGACTGAATATGGATACGCTCTCCGAAAATAAGACTCCGGACACAGCTTTCGATTTCTTCGGAATGAAACTTAAGCTTCCTATCCTTGTAGGACCTGTTGGGGCGGTTCAGATGCATTACGGCCCGGATCTTACAGATACAGAGTATAACAATATCATGATAGATGCCTGCAATGAGTGCGGCATACTTGCCATGACAGGTGACGGCGTAGATCCAAACATGATGAAGGAATCCTGTAAGGCAATCAAAAACTGCGGAGGACACGGAGTTCCTACGGTAAAGCCCTGGGATCTCGACACACTCAACTCTAAGTTTGAGCTTGTAAGATCTTCGGATGCAGTTGCTGTTGCTATGGATGTTGATGCGGCAGGTCTTCCTTTCCTGCAGAATCTCACACCTCCGGCAGGCTCCAAGACAGTAGAGGAATTAAGAGCAGTTGTAAAGGAAGCAGGCAAGCCGCTTATCGCCAAGGGCATTATGACCGTAAAGGGCGCACTTAAGGCACTTGAGGCAGGTGCCTCCGGAATAGTTGTTTCAAATCACGGCGGAAGAGTGCTTGATCAGTGTCCTTCAACCGCTGAGGTACTTCCTGATATCGTGGCAGCTGTAGGCGACAAGATGATGATACTCGTTGACGGCGGTATCAGAAGCGGCGTAGACATTTACAAGGCTTTGGCTATGGGTGCGGATGCTGTTATTATCGCGCGTCCTTATGTTACGGCTATGTATGGCGGAAGGGCTGAGGGAGTTAAGCTCCTTACAGAAAAGCTCGGCGCAGAACTTGTGGATACCATGCGTATGTGCGGTACTCCGACACTTGCCGATATAGGACCGGATAATGTATTCATCCCTAAGAACGGACTGTTTTAAAGATAATTATTTTTAAACATAAGTTATACATATCATATCCTTTAAAATGTGATAATATTAACGAAGTTAGTATGCAGTTGGGGTAGAAGCGTATGTTTTATTAAGAAAATAAGCATATGCGTATTTTTACTGGATCAGTATTTTATTTGTAAAGGAGAATATCATGACATTTATTGATTTTCCTGAGATTTCATTCCCTGTACAAGGTGTTGAAGATGTTCCTATGCCTAAGATGTACAGGATCAGAGAGCATTACGAAAATGACAAGATAGACGATATCAAGTCACATCTGATTGCAGAGATGGAAAATGCTCCTATTGACAAGGATTCACTTAAGGGCAAGTCTATTGCTATCACTGTTGGAAGCCGAGGAATCCCTGATAACGCACTCATCGTAAGAACTATTTGTGATACACTCAAGAGCTGGGGAGCAGAGCCTTTCATTGTTCCGGCTATGGGCAGCCACGGCGGCGGAACCGTAGAGGGTAACCTTGAGGTTATCAACGGCTATGGCATCACAGAAGAGGCTATGGGTGTTCCGATCAAGGCAAGCATGGAAGTTGTTAAGATCGGTGAGATCCCGGATAATGTACATACTCCTGTTTACTGTGATAAATATGCGGCAGAGGCTGACGGAATCATCCTCTATAACAAGGTTAAGCCACATACGGATTTTAAGGGTTATGTAGAGAGCGGTCTTTGCAAGATGATGGCTATCGGACTTGCAAAGCACTACGGCTGTTCATGGTTCCATCAGCAGGGCTTTGATACCTTTGCTGAGAGAGTTCCGCTTGTTGCCAAGGAATTCCTCTCCAAGCTTAATGTAGTTATGGGTATTGCTGTAGTACAGAATGCTTATGATGATATCTCGGATATGAAGGTATTCGCTCATGATGACATCTTCGAGGGGGACCATGAGATGCTTCAGATCGCAAAGCGCAGACTTCCTCGTATGAAGTTTGACAATATCGATGTACTTGTTGTCGATCGTATAGGTAAGAATATAAGCGGTGAGGGTGCGGATCCTAACGTAACGGGACGTGGCTTCATGCCGGGCTTTGAGGATGATTTCCACTGCAAGAAGCTTATGATCAGAGGACTTACCGAGCAGAGCCATCACAATGCCTGCGGTCTCGGACTTGCCGATATGACTACAAGACGCTGCCTCAACAGTGTTGACTGGGCAAGCACATGGATCAACCTTACCACCAACACTTGCGTACACGGCGGTAAGATCCCGGTATATCAGAATAATGACTTCGAGGCTCTCAGACTTGCCATCAGAACTTGTCCGAGAACCGATTTCAATAATCCTAGAGTTGCACGTATCAGAGATACTTTGACTGTAAGTGAGCTTGAGGTATCAGAGGCTATCCTTCCTGATATCAAGGACAGAGATGATGTTGAGATCATTTCAGGTCCGTTCACCTATCAGTTTGATGCAGACGGATATATGGAAGATTTTGTATTGTAATTTGATTTTTAACAGCTTGCGATACCTGTTTACCGGGTATCGCATTCTTATCTGTCACGGAGGTTATTTATGTTAAGAAAAAAGAGTGAAGTCAGGATCGAGGAGAAATTCCTTTTCGGAGGCAAGAACAGTGTCTTTGCCAACTGGCTTATTGAGATACCGGAGTTCAAAGGTGCAGGCAGAGTCTTCCAGAAGGTAGTCGTTCCGCCTATGTGTGAGATCGGATATCATGTACATAAGGGAGATAGCGAAGCTTACTATCTCCTTGAGGGAAGCGGTATCTACAATGATAACGGAACAGAGACCGAGCTTCATGAGGGAGATCTTACATTTACTCCTGACGGAACAGGCCACGGCTTCTACAATAATACAGATAAGACAGCAGTCATCCTTGCCTGTGTTCTCTACAACTTCGATAAGGACAAGGATATAACAGGACTTCGCAAGATCCGCCGTGCCGGAAGCTTTACACGTAAGGACCTGCATGCACCGTTCGACGGCAGAGGCGATTTCTACGGATATCTGCTGCTTGAGGGTGATGAATTTACCGGAGCAGGAAGAGTATACAATATCATGCATATGCTTCCGGACTGCAAGCTCGGATATCATCCTCACGACGGAGAGACAGAAGCCTTCTACATCATCAGCGGTAAGGGTATCTTCACGGATGATGATAAGGAGATCGAGGTAGGCCCGGGAGATGTAATGCTTACAGGTACAGGTCACGGACATGCTCTTGAGAATAAGAGTGACGAAGAGCTTGTATATGCCGCTCTCATCTACTCAGATAAAGAATGATCGCTGCTAAGGACTTGACCACCGGTTCTGTAATCAAGCATATACTTGCCTTTGCCATGCCCATGCTGCTCGGCTACCTGTTTCAGCAGTTCTACAGCATGGTTGACACCATTATAGTAGGAAAATATGTAGGAGTTCATGCGCTTGCCGGAGTAGGCTCTACAGGTGCGATCAATTTCATGGTCATAGGCTTTTGCCTTGGTATCTGTGCGGGCTTTTGCATTCCGGTGGCACAGTGCTTCGGTGCAAAGGATTACAGGCTAATGCGCAGATATATTGCAAACAGTATCTGGATATCGGCCTTTGTTTCGGTGGTGCTCACTGTAGGTATCTGTGCATTTACCGGAAGGATACTTCATCTTATGGGTACCCAGGACGATATATATGATTATGCGTATACATATATATTTATAGTATTTGCCGGAATTCCTGCTACCATACTTTACAATCTGTCATCCAGCATCATACGTTCGCTCGGAGATTCCAAGACACCGGTCTACTTTCTGCTGCTTTCTTCGGGACTTAATATAGTACTTGATCTTGTAAGCATACTTGCACTAGGCATGGGAGTAGAGGGACCTGCGCTTGCAACTGTTATCTCACAGCTTATCTCAGGCATATTGTGTACCATATACATGTATAAGCACTTCGAGATAGTCCGCTGCAGCAAGGAGGAGATGACTGTAAATGTTTCCTGCATCAAACGTCTCATACTGATGGGCTTTCCTATGGGACTCCAGTATTCAATTACAGCTATAGGTTCTGTCATACTGCAGACTGCGGTAAACGGTCTCGGATATATGGCAGTGGCTGCAGTCACCGCGGGAAGCAAGATCAGATTGTTCTTTGATACTCCTTATGATGCACTCGGAGGTACTATGGCTACATTCGCCGGACAGAACGTGGGTGCCGGTAAACTTGACAGAGTAAGAGAAGGTGTACTAAAGGCAATGATGCTTGGTTTCATATATTCGGCAGTCGGTATAGTACTAATGATAGTGCTCGGTGACTTCTTAAGCGGTTTCTTTGTTGATGAAGGACAGACCGAGATAATAGCCATGGCAAAATACTTCCTGATAGCGGATGCTTCCTTCGGCTTCTTCCTTACCTGTGTTAATGTATACAGATTTGCCATGCAGGGAATGGGCTACAGCGGCTTTGCCATACTTGCGGGTATCATGGAGATGATAGGCAGAAGTGCGGTTGCATTTATACTCGTTCCTATGTTCGGATTCAAAGCGGCATGCTTTGCTTCTCCGGTCGCATGGATCTTTGCAGACATCTTCCTTATACCTGCCTGCTTTAAGTGTATATCAAGGCTTGACTGCAAGCTGAACGGGGTTTATTAACTTGACAAAAAATCGGCTTTGATTTAATGTTGAATTTGTTTTTAAGCCTAATATTCATTGTATTCACAGGGAGGACATTAATGAAGAAATTATTGGCATCTATTCTTGCTGTTTCTATGGTATTCAGCCTTGCTGCATGCGGAAACAGCGACAAAACAACAGAGACGGAAGCTGCAGAGACTACTGCCGAGCAGGCAGAGGGCGAGAGCACAGCTGATGCCGAAGCTAAGGACATCAAGGTAGGCATGATCTGTATCGGTAACGATAACATGGCTTACGACCGTAACTTCTACATGGCAGCAGATGCAGCCAAGGAGAGACTTGCAGAAAAAGGCATCAACGTAGAGTGGGTATACACCTATGATCATCCGGAAGGTGATCCTGTTGCGGCAGACTGCGAAGAGCTTGCAGATTCAGGCTGCTCAGTAGTTATCCTTAACTCTTACGGTATGGAGCCGGCTATGCTTACAGTAGCTGCAGATTATCCGGACACACTTTTCTGCTCACTTACAAACGAGGCATCAAGATCTGATTCTCTCGACAACACAGTTAATGCTTTCCCGTCTATCTATGAGGGAAGATATCTTGCAGGTATCGTTGCAGGCAAGAAGCTTAACGAGATGATCGAGAACGGTGAGATCACAGAAGATGAGGCTGTTATGGGTTATGTAGGCGCATATACATACTCAGAGGTTGTTTCAGGTTATACAGCTTTCTATCTCGGTGCCAAGTCTGTTTGCCCGAGCGTTACTATGCTTGTTGAGTTCATCGGTTCATGGGGAGACCCTGCTATCGAGGCAGCTACGGCACAGGATCTTATCGACAGAGGCGCTAAGCTTATCTCACAGCACTCAGATGCTACAACTCCGGCAACAACAGCTCAGGAGAACGGTGTATATTCTGTAGGCTACAACATCTCCATGATCGACGTAGCTCCGGATTCTGCACTTGTTTCTTCACGTATCGACTGGACAAACTATTTCGTATATGTAATCGAGACAGTTGCCAACGGCGGAACTGTTGATCAGGATTACATGCAGCACGGTATTGCTGACGGTGATATCGTTCTCACAGAGCTTAACGACAAGCTTATCGCAGAGGGCACAGAAGAGGCTCTTACAGAGGCTGAGGATAAGATCAAGTCAGGCGAGCTTCATGTATTCGATACTTCAACATTTACAGTAGACGGCAAGACACTTGAGTCTTCACTCATTGACATGGACGCTGACTTCGATGCATCTGATGATGAGACAGACGCTGTATCTGACGGATACTATCATGAGTCATTCTACAAGTCGGCTCCTTCCTTCTCAGAGAAGATCGACGGAATCACACTTGTAAACGAAAAGTATTGATCTTATAAATGATCTCAAGCGGGACAGGGTACTATGTACTTTGTCCCGTTTTCTGTTGTTAAGATTTTTTAACTCATAGGAAATTGCGTCCTATGAGTTAAAATACGCTCCGCGGGATGCGCACTCGCACGAAGAAGAAAACTGTCGCAAGTGACCGCGCTCGGCGCAAGGATGCGCCAAGGCATGTTCATTTTTATTCTTGAATTTTTTTAAAGAAATTTTGTCCTATGAATCAAAAAACGCTTAGCAGATATAGTCAAATTGCATATTTTTGTGCTATGCTAAGCGACGTATGTAAATGCTGTGTTAAGAAACATTTTTTAGCTGATCATACTTGTAAACGAAGAGATCAATTCATTAGATCAAAGTATGAGCATATAGATGTGTCTAAAGCCGATAAGGTACAAAGAGCAGCATGAGACAAGGGGAAAATCCCGTCAGGGAACGGGATTTATTTGTGTTTAAGGGAAAAAAATTCAGGGGGAAGAGATATTGGAAAACTCACATGCCGTCGAATTTCGCGGGATTTCTAAATATTTCGGTGACGTTGCCGCAAATGACAACGTAGATCTGTATCTTGACAAGGGTGTTATCATGTCCTTGCTCGGTGAGAACGGCTCGGGTAAGACAACACTTATGAATATGCTTGCGGGTATCTATTTTCCGGATAAGGGAGAGATACTTATCAACGGCAAGCCCGTTACTATCCGTTCGCCCAAGGATGCCTTCGAGAATCGCATAGGTATGATACATCAGCATTTCATGCTGGTGGATGTGTTTACTGCGGCTGAAAATATCATCCTTGGTATTGACGATGACAAGAAGAAACTTGACCTTAAGGATATAGCGGATAAGGTCAGAGCTATCAGCGAAAAATACGGCTTTGAGATCGATCCCAATAAGAAGATATACGATATGTCCGTTTCCGAGAAGCAGACTGTCGAAATTATTAAGGTCTTGTATCGCGGTGCCGACATATTGATACTTGACGAGCCTACTGCCGTACTGACACCTCAGGAGACAGAGAAGCTCTTCAACGTCATGAGAGCCATGCGCGAGGACGGTAAATCTATCATTATCATCACTCACAAGCTTAATGAGGTAATGGAAATATCTGACGTAGTCGCAGTACTCAGAAAAGGTCAGCATATAGCTACCGTCCGTACCTCTGAGACTAACGAAGCCGAGCTTACAGAGATGATGGTAGGAAAGAAGGTAGAGCTTGACATATATCGCTCGAAGCCGGAGAACATCACGCCGAGACTTACTGTTGCGGGACTTACCTGTAAGGACGGCAATGGTGTGGCAAGACTTGATGATGTCGGCTTTATTGCCTACGGCGGAGAGATACTCGGCATTGCGGGTATTGCGGGTTCGGGACAGAAAGAGCTGCTTGAGGCTATAGCCGGACTTCGTAAGATAGATTCAGGTTCCATCATCTACAGCCCCGAGGGAAAACATCCGGAGGAGCTTGTAGGCAAGACTCCTATGGAGATAAAGGATGCGGGTGTTGCGCTTGCTTTCGTGCCTGAGGACCGACTCGGTATGGGTCTTGTCGGAGGCATGGGTATGACAGGCAATATGATGCTTCGTTCATGGAACAAGAGCAAAGGCTTCTTCATTGATAAGAAGGCACCTCGTGAGCTTGCCGAACAGGTATATGATTTCCTTGAGGTTGCTACTCCGGATATCGAGTATCCGGTAAGAAAGCTCTCCGGCGGTAATGTTCAGAAGGTACTTGTAGGACGTGAGATAGCCACTTCACCTTCTGTGCTTATGAGTGCTTATGCCGTTAGAGGCCTTGATATCAACACCTCTTATGTAATTTATAATCTTATGGCGGACCAGAAGAAGAAGGGTACTGCTGTTGTATTTGTCGGAGAGGATCTTGATGTGCTTATAGATCTCTGCGACAGGATATTGGTGCTTTGCGGCGGTAAGGTATCAGGCATAGTTGATGCACGCACCACTTCCAAGGAGGAGATAGGTTTGCTTATGACAAGTGTAGGCGGAAAGGAGAACAAGGAATAATGAATGAGAAATCGCCTTTGATTCGAATTTCCAAGAGAGAAAATATGAGTAAGCATATGGTGTGGGTCATCCGTATTGCGGCCTTCATCGTTGCACTCTTACTCAGCTGTCTCGTATTCATGGCTGCAGGAGCTAATCCTGTGGAAGCATATAAGACTATGATATCCGGTGCTCTCGGTAAGAAGAGCGGCTTACGTCAGGTCGTAAAGGTGGCAACACCTCTGCTTGGAACCGCACTCGCGCTTGCTCCTTGTTTCAAAATGAAGTTCTGGAACATCGGTGCCGAAGGTCAGATAACCATAGGTGCCATGGCTGCATCTTTCTTTGCCATCAACTTCGGAAAGAGCTGGAATTCACCTGTACTGCTCATCACCATGGGTATAGCTTCTCTTATTATGGGAGCGGTATGGGCAGGAATTCCTGCGATCTTCAAGGCAAAGTGGAAGACTAATGAAACACTTTTCACACTCATGCTTAACTATATCGCCATAGGTATAGTAGGCTGGCTGCAGGGCGGTCCCTGGGAGGGCAAGCAGGGATCACAGGTAATTCCTAACTTTGCCGAGGCTGCCATACTTCCGAAGGTGTTCGGTGTCCATTGCGGATGGATCATAGTATTGCTTCTTGTTGCCTTCATATTCATTTACATGAACTATACCAAACACGGCTATGAGATCTCGGTTCTCGGTGAATCGGAGAATACTGCTCGTTATGCAGGTATGAATGTCACCAAGATAACTGTCCGTACTGCCTGCCTCTCAGGTGCGATCTGCGGACTTGTAGGCTTCATGGTGGCATCAGGAGCCAATCAGACTCTTTATTCGGATGTTGCCGACGGAGTAGGCTTCACAGCTATCACTGTCGCATGGCTTGCACAGCTTAATCCTTTTGCTATGATCGTCATTTCACTGCTCTTCGGAGTGCTCAGCAAGGGTGCTTCAAGCATGCAGACCGGACTTGCCGTGCCGTCCTCGGTTGCGGAGATCATCAAGGGTCTGCTGTTGTTCTGTCTGTTGGGCTGTGAGTTCTTTATCAATTACAAGCTCACACTCAGAGGTAAAGAAGAGAAAGGAAAGGAGGCTTAAGCTATGGATGTTAATATTATCGGACTTATCAAAGCAGCCGTACTTAACGGAACGCCGCTTCTTTTCGGAACCTCCGGTGAGATACTTACTCAGAAATCAGGTAATATGAACCTCGGTGTCGAGGGTCTTATGTTCATGGGCGGAGCCTTCGGTCTCTGCGGCGCATTTGTCTATGACCGTTTCGCCGGTGATGCCGCTGTAGGCTGGATCGCGGTGCTTATTGCTTTTTGCTGTGCATTTCTTGCAGGCATAGTCGGAGCATTTATATTCAGTTTCCTTACTGTTACGCTCAGAGCCAATCAGAATGTTACGGGTCTTGCACTTACCATCTTCGGTACGGGTGTCGGCCAGTTCGTAGGGGAGCTTATGCGTATCAGGGTAGGCGGAAATGTTTCCATCAGCAATGCTCTTAAGACTGCATTTTCAGGCTCTATATTCCCTCAGAGCATGCAGGATATACCGCTTATCGGAAGCGTTTTGTTCGGATACAATGTGTTCGTATATATAGGTGTAGTTATAGTTGTTGCCATGTGGTGGTTCATGAATAAGACACGTAAGGGGCTCTATCTCCGTGCTGTCGGAGAGTCTCCGGCAACTGCAGATGCAGCAGGTATCAATGTTACACGTTACAGATATATAGCAACCTGTCTCGGAGGCGGTATATCTGCACTCGGAGGTATGGTTCACACCATGACCATAGCAGGCTGCGTATGGAATCATAATGCGCTTGCAGGTGAGGGCTGGGTAGCCGTGGCACTGGTTATATTCTGTCTGTGGAGACCTCTCAATGCGATATGGGGTTCGATACTCTTCGGAGGTCTGCTCATTTTGTATCTGAGACTTCCTATATCCTTCCTTCCTACTCAGATATATAAGATAGTTCCTTATATAGCTACTGCTGTTGTTCTTGTCATAGTATCAATGAGAAGACGCAGAGAGGATCAGCCGCCGGAGGGTCTCGGACTCAATTACTTCCGTGAGGAACGCTGATGCAAAAACTCACATTATTTTTAGTTTATCTTCACAATATTTAAATATGAAATCCCGTCAGGCAATGATATGATTATCTTGTCGGATGGGATTTTTTAACTTATAGGAAATTGCTTCCTAGGAGTTAAAAAAACACTTAATCATTATTTTTTCTTAAGAATTAATCAATTGACTTGAAGAGGAACTTGGCATATCATCTGTACTATGACAATTAGTACAGTTAATACGCTTAACCGCGGAAAGGATAAGTATGTCGGATTACAGAAGATTTAACAGATATCTGGCGGCTATGGCTGCGATGTGCTGCATCATGGTCGGAGCCAATCTTAATGTACAGGCGGCAACTCTTGCCAACGGCTCTCAGAGCTACAGAGTTAATGTGCTCAATGCCGTAGGCGTTGCGGACAGCTCATACTTAAGCACAGAGCCTTGCTCGAGAGCAGACTTTGCAAGGCTTATGGTGCTTTCAAGTACACTCAAAGATTCAACGGATATACAGTCACAGTCTGCAGTTACCAAGGATGTTCCGGCTGCTTATGCCGGTTCGGGATATATAAAGGCGGCTCTGTCCAAGGGCTGGATGCGAACAAGACTCGGCGGAACATTTGCACCAAATGATCAGATAAGCCTTAATGAAGCTATAAGAGCAGTACTTAAGGCGCTAGGCTATGAGGACGCCGATATGGGTTCCGATGTTGCAAACGGACGCCTCAATATGTATAAGACTCTGGATATAAATGAGGGAATAGCTGCTGTTAACGGCGGCGATAAGCTCAGTAAGCAGGATGCTCTTAATATCATCTACAATTTGCTCAGGACTAAGACCAAGGACGGCGGAAGTATCTACGGAAGTGCTATTAAGCTCAGTGCTTCGCAAAGCGGCAAGGAGCTTGATGTATCTGAGGCTATGGAAGCCAACCTTACAGGTCCGATACTTGTTAAGAATGAGTCTAGTCTGCCGAATGTCATACCGTTCTATAACGATATAACTGCAACATATTACTTTAACGGCAACAACTCCAACGGCTCAGGCAAGAGATATCTCTCAAGTCAGCTCAATAATTACGGATGGCTCATCATTTACTACAATGAGAAGAGCAAGACTGTATGGGCTTACGGTGAGGATACAGGCAATAATACCTATCACTGTATCAGAGGTACGGTATCTTCCATCAATTATACGGATGATAATATTGCGGCTCCTTCATCTGTCGTTATAAACGATACGGAGTACGCACTTAACAGCAGCGATGTTAAATTCATGTTCTCTGTTAACGGTGACGTTAAGATCGGTGATAATGTAATACTTGTCTGCAAGCAGCTTACGAGTGAGGACGGCAGCGAGGCCGAATACTATGCAATAGCTGTAGTAGAGTATTATGAGAAGAACTCTGACAGGTACTCCAACGTCATCTATGCCGAAGGAGCAGGCAAATACGTTGCCGTAGACAAAAACGGAAATGTGGTAAACAAGTGAGTATGTTTTCAGATATAAGCGTATTTGATAAAAAGTAACAAGAAGTCTTTTATAAATAATTAAAAAACAAGGTCCGAGCATCGGAACGGAAGGACAGATGTCAAAAATAGATAAGATCAAAGACAAAATAAAAAGCTTTAAGCTCTTACACAGCAGAAAGGCAATAGTGGTAATTACTCTTATTGTGATACTGCTTTGTGTTATCGTTGCCTTAAAGATAAAACATGACAGGCAGAATATGAGTATGGACGATATGCCTGACGGCGGAAGTGTCGGTATGGTTATGCGCGGAGACATTTCCAATGAGCTTAGCTCCTCCGGCACCCTGTCTCCCAAGAATACCTACAGCATCACCTCACTTGTGAGCGGAGAGATCATAGAGGCGGATTTTGAAGAGGGCGATCAGGTGACTGAGGGACAGACTCTCTTTGTCATAGATACCTCTGAGATAAGCTCGGATATAGAAGCTGCCGAAAGAAACCTTGAAAAGGCTCAGAAGAACTATGACGATGCCATGAAGGATCGTTCAGAGTCTCTTTCCAAGCTCAGTAAAGGCATAATACGCTCAACTGCTGCCGGATATGTCAAGAATATTACTCTCAAGGACGGGGATGCGGTGTCTGCCGAGGCCGAGATTGCAGATCTGTATAACGATGCTCAGATGTCATTCCGTGCTGCATTTCTTGACACCGATGCGGCAAGACTCGGTGTGGGACAGGATATGTTTGTCGAGATAAACGATACCGGAGAGGTTATCCCGGGCAAAATACTTTCCATAAGCGATCTTACCGAGGTTTTGGACGGCGGCATCCCGGTAAAATACGTTGAGATATATGTAACCAATCCGGGAGGGCTCACGAGTGCCGATACCGCAAATGCTTATATGGGTGACGTGAGGTCCTTAAGCAGCGGTGCATTCAAAGCAATGAAGAGCGACAAGCTCAAGGCAGATGTTCCTGTAAATGTAGAGGTCGGTACGGTGCTTATACACGAGGGTCAGTACGTATCCGTCGGAACTCCGCTCTTTACGGTCAAGAAGGATTCCCTTGAGGATGCCATTAAGAATGTAAATGACACTGCCGAGCAGGCAGAGGATGCGCTTAAGAGCGCAGAGGACCAGAAGACCAAACTTGACGATACAATAGACCGTTATACCATTACTGCACCTATATCCGGTCAAGTCATCAGCAAGGACCTTAAGGCAGGCGATAAGGTGAACAGTGCCAATTCCACTACCTCACAGCTTGCATTGATCTACGATCTTTCGGAGCTTACCTTCCAGATGAGCATTGACGAACTTGATATAAGCAAGGTCAAGGCATGGCAGAGAGTAGAGGTAACGGCTGATGCAATAACTGACAAGACCTATCAGGGACATGTATCGAATGTAAGCCTCAAGGGTACTGCTCAGAACGGAATAACCACTTATCCCGTAGTAGTCAAGCTGGATGAGAGTGAGGGTCTGCTGCCCGGCATGAATGTTACAGGCGTCATCAAGCTTGAAGAAGCAAGCGATACTCTCTATGTTCCGTCGGGAGCTTTGCAGAGGGGTGATCTTGTCTATGTCAAGAATGAAAGTCTGACCGCAGACAACGATACGGCTTCGACAGGAACAGACTATACCGGTGATGATTTTGCAGCCGATTCGGACAGTGATACAGGCTTCAGCGAGAGCTTCGAAGCTTATGATGTTCCTGAGGGCTTTACTGCCGTCAAGGTCAAGACAGGCATCATATCTGATCAGTTTGTCGAGATACTTGAGGGACTAAGCGAAGGACAGGAGGTATACGTCAAGGATACAGCCTCGGATGATATGTTCGGCGGAGATATGTTTATGTATGGGGGTCCGGGATACTACGGCTAAAACATATAGTGTCGCGATTTATCGGCATTCGACGTATAGCTCATTATTACCGGCTTTTTTCGGCATAATGACAGAAAGAGTGTTTTGCATAACAGATATATAGTTGTTGCAGCCACGAGAAAGCAGAATATACGTAGAATTAATGAACGAAGCATTTACAGAAAAAAACAATACTGATAAGGTGATCGAGACAGTAAAGACCGTAGGAATTGAGACAGCTATGGATACGCCACTCATCCGTCTTGTAGATATTCATAAGACCTACAAGATGGGAGATGAGGAGGTACATGCCAATGACGGTATTACCCTCGATATAGCACGCGGCGAGTTCGTAGCCATAGTCGGAAAATCCGGTTCCGGCAAGTCTACGCTTATGAATATTATAGGTGCCCTGGATGTGCCTACAAGCGGCAGCTATATTTTGAACGGTATAGATACCGGCAGGATGAGTGATGACAAGCTGGCAGAGGTACGAAACAAGATGATAGGCTTCGTATTTCAGCAGTACAATCTGCTCCCCAAGCTGAGTGTGCTTGAAAATGTTGAGCTCCCACTGATGTACCAGGGGGTTAAGGAAAAGGAGCGCCGTGAGCGGGCCCTGGAGCAGCTTCAAAAGGTCGGTCTGGGAGATAAGGCCAACAATCTGCCTAAGCAGCTCTCCGGAGGTCAGCAGCAGAGAGTATCTATAGCAAGAGCACTTGTGGGCAGACCTTCGCTGATATTGGCGGATGAGCCTACCGGAGCACTTGATTCCAAGACTTCCAAGGAAGTGCTCGGCTTTATAAAGCAACTCAACGCCGAAGGCAACACGGTGATCATGATCACTCATGATCCTTCCATAGCCATGAACGCAAAGCGAATAGTTAATATCATTGACGGTAAGGTCACATTTGACGGAAGTACGGAGGAATATGCAGAGCTTTAAAATGGCAATAAGATCTATAGCCTCTAACAAGCTGCGCTCATTTCTTACCATGCTGGGTATCATTATCGGCGTTGCTTCTGTTATAATACTGGTGTCGCTGGTGACCGGATATATGAATTCCATGATCAACAGCTTCAACGATATGGGCGTGGATCAGATAGATGTAACTGTTACAAATACACCATCGAGATCCCTTGAGCCTGAGGATATGTATGCATTCTATGAGGAACACAGGGACGAATTTCGTGCCATGACACCCTCTGTATCCATGTCGGCTAAGATAAAGAGCGGCAACCAAACGCTTAATTATACCAATATAGGTGGCTACTCCGAGGATTACCTCAGCATGAAGGGCTATAAGCTTGCTGCAGGCCGTAACATATCCTATGCCGATCTTGCAGGAAGCCGAAATACGGCGCTCCTTGGATATTATCCCGCATGGTATATGTTCGGAAGCCCAAAGGCTGCTGTAAATCAGAAGATCAAGCTTAACGGTTCTATATTTACCGTGGTTGGTGTTGTGGAACGTCAGGATCAGGAGATGCTCACGGAGGGCGGAGCGGATGATTTTCTGTGGATGCCTTATACCTCTGCTGCCAAGCTCAACCAGCAGCGTAAGATAGACTCTTACATAATGGCGGTCAGAGATACGGATAAGGCTGCGGAATGTACCACTCTTATCGAGGATTATCTTCAGGATATATTTAAGAGCAGCGACCTGTTCTTCGTTTATGCCAACTCCTCCATGCTCAAGGAACTTAACAATATGATCAAGCAGATGTCTCTTATGCTCGGCGGTATTGCCGGAATATCACTGCTTGTTGCAGGCATAGGTGTAATGAATATCATGCTTGTATCGGTAACCGAGAGAACAAGGGAAATAGGCATACGTAAGGCACTCGGAGCAAAGCAAAGTGCTATACTTACGCAGTTTATCATTGAGGCAGCAGTCACCTCTACTATAGGCGGGCTTATAGGCATAGGAGTAGGTGCGGTATTTACGGCGGTTATAAGCAGCTTTGTAGGTTTCAAGGCAACACCTACTTTCGGTGCGGTGCTCATATCATTCTCGGTGTCGGTAGGAGTAGGACTGCTGTTCGGCTATATGCCGGCGAAGAGAGCGGCAAAGCTCAATCCTATTGACGCTTTGAGGAGCGAATGATTCGATCTCATGATCGTTCATTAATAAAACAATAAGCAAATTTTTGCGGTTTAGGAGGAAAAATGTTTATCTTTCCAGTCTTTTTATTAATACTTTTCATACTTTTGATTCTTCTTATCGTGTGCAATATATGCATAGTTCCGCAGGCAAATGCCTGGATAGTGGAACGCCTCGGTAAATATCAGGGCACCTGGGAGGCAGGTCTGCATGTCAAGGTTCCTTTTATCGACAGAGTCGTTAAAAAGGTGTCCCTTAAGGAGCAGGTGGCAGACTTTGAGCCGCAGCCGGTTATAACCAAGGATAACGTAACCATGATGGTCGATTCCGTAGTATTCTTCAGCATTTTCGATCCTAAGTGCTTTGCTTACGGCGTTGAGCGTCCTGTTGCAGCTATTGAGAACCTCTCTGCAACAACACTCAGAAACATTGTAGGTTCCATGACTCTCGACGAGACACTCACAGGCCGTGATCAGATCAACGGTCAGATAACCTCCATACTTGATGAAGCTACGGATAAATACGGCATAAAGGTAAGTCGTGTAGAGGTTAAGAATATCGATCCGCCGAGATCAATCAAGGAAGCCATGGAGAAGCAGATGAAGGCAGAGCGAGAGAAGCGTGAGGCCATCCTTACCGCAGAGGGTAAGAAACAGTCTGCAATCACTCTTGCAGAGGGTGAAAAGGAAGCGGCTATACTTCGTGCTGACGCCGTTAAGGAGCAGCGTATCCGTGAGGCTCAGGGTGAGGCCGAGGCCTTGCTTGCAGTTCAGCGTGCAAAGGCAGAGGGTATCAGACTTATCAATGAAGCCGATCCTTCCAGCAAATATCTCGCTATTCGTTCTTATGAGGCGGCAGAGCGCATGGCAGACGGTCAGGCAACCAAGCTTGTTGTTCCTTCGGATATTGCAAACCTTTCCGCAACCCTCAAGGCTATAAAGGAGACTGTTGAATAATGTCCGGCGTTATAATAATCCTATTTATTATATTCATCGTGCTCAAAAACAAGAACCTGAATATGGCAAATAATAAGCGCAGAAATCTCTACGGACAGCTTAAAGAGACTGCGCAGAATGATTATGCAAATGTTTCAGCCGAGGATTATGACATATTGCAGGATCGTGACACCAAGAGTTCAGGTGTAAAGTTTGACGGCAGCGGATTCGGTAAAGCCGGTAAAGTCGGAAAGCGCAGCAAGCCTAAGGGAAACGGTGTCGCACATCTACGAGGCTCGGAATCCAAAGCCTATAGATTAGAGGACAGAGAGCATGACTGGCTTGCAATGCAGCTTAGGGAAGAAGCCCGCATGAAGCAGAATATAGACAGTGAGATGCTTGATCTCAAGAAAGAACATCTTAGAGAGCACCGAAAGATACATTTTGGGTGAAATCTTATGCTTCTAAAGCATATTTAATAGATGATAATAAAAGGACCAATAAGTGGTTAGCTCTTAATGGGCTACAATTGCCGGTAGGCTAACTCGCTATGGTCCTTTTAAATAGGATAGCATATACTGTTAAAAAACAATATAAATTTTTATAAAATAAACCACCGCAGCCCAGCTAAATATATAAGTCTGAACTGCGGTTCTTTTTATCGGCTTAGATAATTTTGAATCATTTCAATAAAGTTCTCATGTATCCTTGTGTCTGTATCAAGCTCAGGGTGAAATGCGAATGCAAGCTGATTCTTATATCTGATACCGACGATACGATCCTGTACAACACTGAGGATCTCAGGGGTATTTCCGGCAGTATCGCTATGAATGGCATCAACATAAGGCGCACGCACGAAGGTCATAGGAACTTGTCCGATTCCGGCAACATTATCTTCCGTATGGAAGCTTCCGAGCTGTCTGCCGTAAGCATTACGTCTGACAGTCACAGGGATAGTCGCAAGATCTGTTTCGTTCTGTCCTGCAATGTCTGAAGCGAGCAGTATCATACCGGCACAGGTTGCAAGAACAGGGATGCCTGACAGTATCTTTTCCCTAAGAGGCTCAAACATACCGAGATCGTGAAGGAGTTTACCTTGTACTGTGCTTTCACCGCCCGGCAATATTATTCCGTCAAAATCTTTCTGCAGATCGGATGCCTGTCTTAACTCGATAGTATCAACTCCAAGCCTATTAAGCATATGCTCATGTTCTATAAATGCTCCTTGCAGAGCAAGTACCGCAACAGTCATATTATTTTCCTCTTTCCGCCATGAGAAGTGCTATTTCCTGCTCATTTATGCCGACCATAGCCTCACCGAGATCAGAAGAAAGCTCTGCAATCAGCTTGGCATCCGTATAGTTTGTGACAGCCTGAACAATAGCTGCGGCACGTTTAGCAGGATTGCCGGATTTGAAGATACCGGAACCAACAAAGACACCTTCAGCACCTAACTGCATCATAAGAGCTGCATCCGCAGGAGTTGCAACACCGCCTGCAGCAAAATTAACAACAGGAAGCTTTCCGTTTTCATGTACATATTCTACAAGCTCATAAGGAACCTGCAGCTGTTTTGCTGCTTCATAGAGTTCATCTGTACGCATGCTTACAAGCTTTGCGATCTCGCTGTTCATTTTACGCATGTGGCGTACCGCCTGAACGATATCGCCTGTTCCCGGCTCGCCCTTTGTACGTATCATTGAAGCCCCCTCATTGATACGTCTCAAGGCCTCACCGAGATCCTTTGCTCCGCATACAAAAGGAACCTCAAATTCTCTCTTATTGATGTGATATACATCATCGGCAGGAGAGAGGACTTCACTTTCATCAATATAATCTATCTCGATTGCCTGAAGCACCTGAGCTTCCGCAAAATGTCCTATTCTGCATTTTGCCATAACAGGAATGGATACAGCCTCCTGTATACCCTTGATCATCTTAGGATCGCTCATACGGGATACACCGCCCGCTGCACGAATATCCGCCGGGATCCTCTCAAGTGCCATGACAGCACAGGCACCGGCAGCCTCAGCAATCTTGGCCTGTTCCGGAGTAGTAACATCCATGATAACTCCGCCCTTTAACATCTGTGCAAGATTTTTATTTAATTCATAGCGTTCATTTATTGTACTCATCTTGAAGCTCCTTTTATTTACTAATTATTTAGCTGAGAGTATAATGACAAAGTGACTACATAGAAATACTCAGTTAATATATATTCAAAAAGGTCAGGACGGAGAATATAGCGATATGTTGACATATAATTTTGAAAATATAGGGTCAGATACGCTCTACGGATATTTATATAAATGTATCAAAAATGACATTATTCAAGGGCGGATCAAGAGTGGAGAGAAGCTTCCGTCAAAGCGCGCTCTTGCAAAAAATCTGGCTGTAAGTGTAATTACGGTTGAGAATGCCTATGCGCAGCTTGCTGCCGAAGGATATATTCATTCTGTTCCGAAGAGCGGATTTTATGCATCGGATCTTCGTGATGACAGGATGAATAATGGCAGTATTAATAGTGACAGCATTAATAACGGCAGCATTCTCAGAAAAAGTAAGATATACAGTGACAAGCTTAGTCTCACAGGAGGCAGTAATGCCTATATTGCGGATTTCACCAGCAATCAGACGGAACAAAGCGCATTTCCTTTTTCTATATGGACCAAGACCATGCGTGCGGTAATGAATGACTATCAGACAGAGCTTATGCTCAATCCGCCGTGCGGAGGCGTACTTGAATTAAGGCAGAGTATTGCAGATTATCTGAAGGCGTTTCGTAATATGACTGTAAGACCCGAGCAGATAATCATAGGAGCCGGAACAGAGTATTTATCAAGCCTGCTTATCCAGCTGCTTGGAAAAAATCTTAATTATTCGGTCGAGAATCCGGGTTATCATAAGATAGCCAAGATCTACCGCAGCATGGGTGTCAGCTATGAGTATATAGAAATTGAAGAGGACGGACCGAGCGTAGAAGAGCTTGAACAAAAGAATATCAATGTGATACATTGTTCGCCCTCGCATCATTACCCGACAGGAAGAGTAATGCCTATCAGCAAACGTTACGAACTGCTCGGATGGGTAACAAGGATGAAGGACAGATATATCATAGAGGATGAATACGACAGCGAACTCCGTCTTAACGGTAAGCCCATTCCGTCTCTGCAAAGCATAGATGTATCGGGAAAGGTGATCTATATGAACACATTTTCCAAGACACTCTGCTCGACGGTTCGAATCAGTTATATGATACTTCCGGATGAACTGGCGGAACGCTTCTACAGAGAGCTTTCCTTCTATTCCTGCACGGTATCTAACTTTGAACAGTACACCTTGTCAGAGTTTATCAATTCCGGAGCCTTTGAAAAGCATATCAACCGCCTCAGAAACTATTACCAGCAAAAGAGGGACAGGATACTTGAAACCTTTCTCCGAGGTACACTTAAAAATAAAATCACTGTCATGGAAAAGGATGCCGGAGTACATTTCCTGATGAAGGTGGATACAAAACTTAGCGAAGAAGCATTTTTAGAAAAAATGAAGAGTAAAGGCATCAAGCTTGCTCCGCTTTCTTCTTTCTATCATTCGGACGAAGAGAAGAGCAGATACGAAAATATCTATGTAATGAACTATTCGTTTGTAAACTGCGAAAAGCTTGATTATGTTGCAAAGCTCATCGGAAGCTATTGTGACGCGTAGACTGTTTGCTATATGCAAATTGCAGACTATTTGCTGTGATTCGTAGGATTTATGCTGTAAAACATGCTGTAGCTCATAGCTAAGCATGTCATAGATCAGATATAAATTAATTTTTAATATCTGACGAAGCATTTTTAAAGCTGTTATGCTTACAGTAGATTCATTTTATGAAAAATAAGAAGGTGATGTTTGATGACAAGAGAAGAGTGGTTTAACAGTCTTTTTGCAAGGCTCGGAACCTCGCAGTTCAGAAGCCGTTTTCACCTGAGCAGCAAGGATCTTGAATATATAGAGGCGAAGGGAATCGATACGATACGTGAGCATGCGAGAGATTTTATAGCTAAACGTGAGGCTCCGGCTATAATACCAAACGACGGCAAACAGACTCCGATGCGCGGTCATCCTGTATTTGTCGCTCAGCATGCCACAGCCACCTGCTGCAGGGAATGCATACGCAAGTGGCATGGCTTCACACCGGGACGAGAGCTGAGTTCCATCCAACAGGAATATCTGGTGGATGTCATCATGTGCTGGATAGAGAAGGAGCTTGAGCGAAAACGGAAATCATAGCTTTACAATATCAATATTTTCGAAATATCAAGGAGTTATAGAATTAAATGGGACCGCCAATGACGATCCCATAAAAATTTCGCTCGATAAGACATTGCAATATAAATGCCGGGAAATACTATTTAATTTACTCCTCACGTATCCTTACGGAGTTACGGTACCTTCGTCTGGTCTCACTGCCGATATTGGCATATTTCTTGACGACATCCACGGAATTATGCCCAAGTATGTTAGAGAGAGCATATATATCGTTGGTTTCCCGGTAAAAATCGGTTGCAAATGAAGCCCTGAGCTTATGAGGACTTATATGTTTTAAAAATGTAGCCTGCTCGGAATACTTTTTAACACGACGTTCTATGCTGCGCACGCTCATACGTGAATTCTGCAAGGAAAGAAAGAGAGCAGTTTCACTGCCTTCTCTGGCAACTATTTCCTTACGCATATCCATATAAGCCTTGAGATATTCGGCAACCTCATCACTGTAAAACAAGGTCATCACCTTTTGCTCCTTACGGTGCACAAGCATACTTGTATTCTTAAGATCTATGTCATTGATATCAAGAGCCACACATTCGGAAACACGTATACCTGTACCCAGCAGCAATATGATGATTGCAAGATCACGGCATTTGACAAGCTCATGAAATTTCTGCTCACGTGCGGTAAGGCCTTCACCTGATTCTACGGCATCTACAAGCTTGGCGATCTCATCAGGCTCAAGATATATTATGTCCTTAGGCTTAAGCTTAGGAAGCGAAATAATAGCCGTAGGATTGTTACTGATTATTTCATGAGTATAGCAATAATTAAAAAAGCTCTTAAGCGACGCAAGACGGCGCTGCAATGCTGCAATATCATTTACCTCATACTTAATCCCTTTATTTTCAGGATTATACCAGCCGTATTTGATGTAAATGAGATATTCCTCAATATCTACAGACTTAAGCATCTCAATATCTGATGTACTTATCTTAAGCGGATCATCAGGAAGCGAAGGATTATTCTCACACAGGAACTTAAAAAACATAGTAAGGTCCTGACAATAAGCAAGTCTTGTACGCGAGCTTGTATGCTGAGTCTCCAAAGCATCCGTAAATGTTCTGCAATATGAAGGCAGACCTTTAAGCAGAGTATCTATTTTCTTTTCGTTTTCCTTATCCTGATGCTTAAGATAAACATTATTTTGAGCCATAGAAAAAAGTCCTTTGTTTGATATATAATTTGTCGTTAAAGAATACTTTAACGACAAGATACTATATAATTTAACATTTTCAGCTCAGACAATCAAGTGTCATTATTATTTCTCGATTCAGCTATATTATAAACTTCCTCATCTTCACGTATACCGATTACTATAATGAACATTTGCTCAGCCTGCCGTACAATTGAATAGACTATTCTGATTCCGGATGCTTTTAATTTGATCTTAAGGAGATTTGTCAAATTACGGCCGCCTTTATTTCCTAATGGTTTTCCATAGCCACCTTCCGACTGCGGAAGCGGATTATTCCGAACTTTTTTAATTGCCTTAAGTACAAGTATTCTTTGACTTCCGTCAAGCTTCTTCAAATCGTTTTCAGCTTCCGGCAGATACAGCACTTCCCAGCTCATTCAAACTCTACCTCTTCATACCCTTCAAGATCTTGTTCATTGATTCCAAATTCACTATCTATTCTTTCCTGATTTATTAAATTGTCAAAATTAATATTTTCGGTTCTTTTTGATGCAATCAATGCAAGTTTCAGATCTTCCAGTTCATTGCACATGGCTAAATATTCATTTGGTGAAACAAGGACAACTTCGGCTGTGTTATTTTTCATAACAACCTTTGTTCCCTGTTTTTTCACTTCATCAAATATTTTGCCTGCCATACCACGATTAAATAAAGTTATTGGAATAGTTCTGGTAATTGCCCCTAATGCAGAATTCATTTATGAAATCCTCCTTTTCATGATTATATTAATAAATCAGCATATATGTCAATAAATATATAGACATATATGCTGATCAAATTACTTATTACTCTTCTAAATTACTTTGGTTTTTTCAACAACTTATGCTGCGCATAGTAATCGTCAATAAATGCTGACAAAGTACATTCAACAGCTGTGATTGTACTTTGTCCGGAGTCAGTGCAATTAACACATCTAATTAAGTCTTCGCATGATAAGACTGCCTTCCTCTTTAAGCCATCTGAGATAAACCTTATAGTTTGGAATTACTTTTTCAACTTCGCTCCAGAATGCTTTGGAGTGATTCATTTCCTTTCTGTGGCATAACTCATGCACGACAACATAATCAACTACCTCCGGAGGTGCAAGCATAAGAAGGCAGTTGAAGTTCAAATTTCCTTTACTGCTGCAGCTGCCCCATCTTGTTTTCTGACAGCGTATAGATATACGTCCGTAATCTACACCTATGATTTTTGAAAATGCAGCCACCCTTTCAGGAATAATCAGTTTTGCCTTTGCCTTTAGCTCCTTAAGTTCCGCATCGGTCAGTGAATTTTCTTTAATTTCATCAAGTCTTGATTTTTTTTCTTTCATAAGACTGATATGTTTCTGTATCCACTGCTCTTTTTCTTTGAGTATACGCTCAATTTCAGCTTTGGAAGCTCGTCTCGGAGCGCGTACAGTTACGCTCAAATCTTCTTTAATGCTGATAGCTAAAGTTTTTCTGTTGGATTTGATCACCGTGACCGGAACATTATATTTATTATCAGAGCTTATATTCATAAGTATTATGCTCAGCTATCCGTTCAACAGCTTCTATCGGCATATCAAGAAGTGAAGCTACCTGCTTTGCGTCATGCATCTTATGAAGAAGCTGTATTACAATATCACAGCGTTCCTTGCTTTTTCCTTCTTCTATTCCGGCTTCTTTACCAAGTTCTATGCCTTCCTCAAGACCTTCTCGACGTTCTTTCTTCTTTATCTCATCCAGTACCATATATTCCCTCTCCTTCGACCTGCTTCTCTTGATCCATTTCACAGACCTCTGTAGTTTTGTAACAAAATCACTTCCGAAGTCCTGTTCCGATTCCCTTAAGCCTGCACTTACATACCTGAGAAACTTGATTATCTCTTCAGGCACTTCTGTGGTATTATTTCCCTTGGTGCTTAGGAATATCGTATGTACTCCGTCCCTGTACTTTAATTCAGGAAGTTCCTCACAATGAGTATTCATCGTGTATATATACTTATTATAACCGAGCGGGTCATAATCGCATATAAATATTACATATGATTCCGGAAGATATTCATAATCTGTTCCCGCAAGCAGTATATCCATATCCATCTGACTGTGATAATACCTTGATCTAAGCTCCGTATGCTCTGTTGCTACCTGCATCTCTATATTATAGCGTGTTCCTTCTTCATCGGATGCAAATATATCAAGTCTTGATGCCTTGTAATCAGGATTATTGTCTATACTGTGCTCCTTGCTTAC
>CAKRTC010000014.1 GCA_934402055.1 uncultured Lachnospiraceae bacterium
CGAAGCTTTGTGCTCATTTTCGTTTGGCCGTCCTATAGTCGTCTTCGCAGCTGCAAGCCGCTGCTTTGCCGACTGCAGTCCGGCTTTAATCGATAAAAAAAGCGGGGCATCCATCTTATATGTCTGCCCCGGTACATGTTTCTGAAAATATATCCTTGGAACCTATGCGCATGACATTAAGCCATGCCGCATACCTCAGAATCATCCATCCGGTAAGCAGACATGATACACATGCACATGCACATAGTTGTTGATGAGCTTGATGCAAACATATCTTTCTCCTTTCCGAATTATCATTCCAAGTAATTGTTCTTTGCTTTGTTTAAGCTTGCGTGTAATATACTCCCTATCTCCTACCATGTCAATAGGCTTTGAGGATATTTGTTAATTTTTTTTACGACTTTGCTTCCTCAGTCGGAATTTTCGCTCGAACTATGCGGTTCGGCGGGAGAAGCAAGACGCTTGCTGATAGAGACTACTCCGGATAAGCATTTTCAAGCATCTTCTATCCCTGTCTGTTCCAAAGAACACCAATAGACTACATAAGTGTAAGTATTGCTCTGAAAATCTGTTATAATCATCCGGCAGAGTCTTTTTGTATCAGCCTGAAAGTAAAATGCTTTTTTAAGCAGAAATCAGATCATTTAGATGCTTTCAAGCCCCAGCAAAATCAGATAATTAATAAAATTCAGGGAAATATTTATGTCAAATCAGTTTCAAAGAACAGAATTACTCTTAGGCAAAGCAGCCATGGCTAAGCTCGCCGGCTGCAGAGTCGCTGTTTTCGGTGTAGGCGGAGTAGGAGGTTTCGCCTGCGAGGCCATGGTCAGAAGCGGAATCGGTGCCTTCGATCTTATCGACAGTGATACAGTAAGCCTCACCAATCTCAACCGACAGATAATTGCCACTCATTCCACTATTGGCAGATACAAGGTAGAAGTAATGAAGGAGCGTATGCTTGACATCAACCCGGATGTTGATGTCCGCACCTATAACTGCTTCTTTCTTCCTGAAAATGCAGATGAGTTTCCTTTTGCCGAATATGATTACATAGTTGATGCCGTTGACACCGTAACAGCCAAGGTACAACTGGTCATGAAGGCACAGGAGTACGGAATACCGATAATCAGCAGCATGGGCGCCGGAAACAAGCTTGACGGCATGCAGTTCAAAGTCTCAGACATATACAAGACCAAGTATTGTCCGCTTGCCAAGGTCATGCGTCATGAAATGAAGAAACGCGGTGTCAAAAAGCTCAAGGTCGTGTATTCGGAAGAGACCGTATCCCGTCCTCTCTATGACATATCCGAAGACTTAAGTGACAAGCCCGAGAGCACAGAAGAGACCGGCGGCAGCGCAAAAACCACTGCAAAGAAAGTCATCCCGGGAAGCACAGCCTTTGTTCCGTCGGTTGCAGGTCTTATTATCGGCGGTGAGATCATAAAGGATCTTACCCGCACAGAGATGGCCGAGGCAAGAAAAGCTGCTGAAAATCACTGAGCTTTGCTGTCAAACTTTACATGACCGGCAGCTTCAGCTAAGGCTGTAGCTGCCGTTTCCTATGCCTTCAACACTTGACGAATAGAATACCTGAGCTGCCTTTACAAGATAGGCGGTATCCTTGGCTCCCGCAGTCTCATAGCAGGAATGCATGGCAAGCTGAGGAAGTCCTATATCTATCGTATTTACCGCGACCTGTGAAGTTGATATATTGCCGAGAGTCGAACCGCCTATCATATCGGAGCGATTTGCAAAGGTCTGATACGGAACTCCTGCCTTCTTACATATCTTGCGGAACAATGCACCCGATATGGCATCTGTGGTGTATTTCTGATTGGCACTATACTTGATCACTATGCCCTTATTCATATACGGACGGTTGGTAGGATCTGCCTTGTCCGACTGATTCGGATGAACGCAGTGTGCATTGTCAGCAGAGACAAGGAAGCTGTTCTGCAGCAATATAAGCTTCTCCTCATCGCTTTTACCGAAGGCGGAGTTGATGCGTCCCATAACATCCTTAAGGAAGCTTGATGCCGCTCCCTGTTTGGAAACCGAGCCTACCTCCTCATTGTCATATACACAATGCAAAGCTATGCTGCGCTTAGGCTCAGATAGCAGCAACGCCTTCATTGATGAAAATGCAGACTGCAGATCGTCGAGTCTGCCGCTCGCAATATATTCGTTATTCGCACCGAATACCGTACCCTTATTCCTGTTATAGAGATAGAGGTCGGTATCAAGTATCGCACTTTCTTTTGTTCCGGCTGCTTCTGCGATAATACGCATCAATCCGCCCTTCGCATCTATATCTCCGAAGAGAGGCAGCATATCCTTTTGCGCGTTAAAGCTGTAACCGTTATTGACATCATGATTCATATGGATGGCAAGATTCGGAATGATGAGCAGATCTTTGTCAATGTTAATGAGTCGTGTCTCAATCCCCTTATCCGTATCAATTACTACACGTCCGGCTATTGAGAGCGGTCTGTCGAGCCATGGTGCACATATCATACCTCCGTATTTTTCGACGTTCAGCTTGATCATAGCATTATCGACTTCGATCTCGGCATTGGTCTTGATCTTGAACACAGGTGAATCGGCATGACTTGCCATGATCTGATATCCTACATATCCGTCCTTTGGGATGCGAAAGGCAATAAGAGCGGAATCATTTCTGCTCACATAATAATTGCCGCCTGCTTCAAGCTTCCAGACTTCACCCTCGTTAAGGCGTGTAAAGCCGTGAGCATCAAAGGCATCGCTCATATTTTTGACCGCATAAAAGGCATTAGGACTTTCATCCAGAAAATGCAGCAGTTCTTTATTTATCTCGGTATAATTCAGTTCTTCCATAGCTTTCACTTCCGTTTCTCGGTATTTCTGTTCATATGATTCTACCATAAATCCGCCGTAAAAAGCGACAAGGCATCCGCCATAAAGACGAATGCCTTGAATATTCAGGTTCAAAAAGCTGCTATTTAGTTTTCACTTTCTCTTTGCGAGCTTTACAGCCTGGATTATTACCGTAGGTATTAAGGCAAGACCCATGCAGCTTAATATCTGTGCTGCGCTTATATCGGCTATGCTGAATATTCCGTGCAATGCCGGAACGAAGAGTGCCAGCATGATCAGACAGAGTCCCGCTATAAATGCATATATGCTGTAAATGTTGCTGAAGAGTCCTATCTCAAATATGGATTCGGATCTGCGGCAGTTAAAGCCGTGAAGCAGTCTCGACATTGTAAGTGTTGCAAATGCCATGGTAGAAGCCAGTGCCGCACTTGTATTAAGTCCGATATAGAATGCAATAAGGCTCACTGTAGCTATCAAAGCACCTTCTCCTGCCATAAGTGCAAAGAAATCCTTAGTCATAATGCCTTCCTTAGGATCTCTGGGCTTATCCTTAAGCAGCTTCCTGTCAGCCGGCTCCATGCCTATTGCAAGAGCAGGAAGTGAATCCGTAAGCAGATTGATAAACAAGAGATGTACTGCCTGGAAAGGCACCGGAAGAGCCATTACCGAAGTATATATTACAGCCATTACCGCTCCGGTATTGCCCGACAAGAGATAAAGCACGGCATTTTTAATATTGCGGTATACGTTTCTTCCGTTGGCAACAGCCTTGATAATAGTTGCAAAGTTATCATCAGACAATATCATTGCCGCAGCATCCTTGGATACTTCGGTTCCGGTAATACCCATGGCAACACCGATATCTGCCTTCTTAAGAGCCGGTGCATCATTTACACCGTCTCCTGTCATGGCAACTATGCGGCCTCGTCTCTGCCATGCGTCAACTATACGTATCTTGTTTTCCGGAGAAACTCTCGCATATACGGATATATGCTCAATCTTCTTGTCAAGCTCTTCATCACTCATGGCATCAAGCTCTCTGCCGGTAACAGCCATATCTCCGTCTTCAAAGATTCCGATCTGCTTTGCTATGGCAGCCGCTGTAACCTTGTGATCTCCGGTTATCATTACAGTTCGTATGCCTGCACTCTTGGCGTCTGCAACCGCCTGCATGGACTCAACTCTCGGAGGATCCACCATGGAGATAAGTCCGAGGAAGGTAAAGTTGTACTCTGACTGCATATTAAGGACCTCATCGGATTCCTTATATGCAAATGCCAATACTCTGAGTCCGTTTTCTGAAAATGCCTCATTCTGTGCCGAGATTTTTATCTTATCCTCGTCTGTGATAGGACGTACCTCGTTATTTATACGGATGGAGACACAGCGATCAAGCAGTACATCCACTGCTCCCTTGGTAAGTATGGTAGGCTCACCGTGAATAAGATATTTCGTACTCATAAGCTTACGATCGGAGTCAAACGGCACTTCCTCCATACGCTTCATATTGGAACGTATAAGATTCTCATTAACTCCGATACGTGCAAACAGACTGTTCTCCTCCGAACGTATCTTGCGGAACATTTCCAGCAAAGCATACTCCGTAGGATCGCCTATGCCCTTGCCGTCTATTATGCTCGAGTCATTGGTAAGCACGGCATCATACAGGAGATATCTGTGAGTAAGATCCGAGACATCAAGCTCCTCAGGCTTATAGAGCTTATCGTCAATATATATCTGCTGCACGGTCATCTTATTCTGGGTAAGAGTACCTGTCTTATCAGAGCAGATCACCGATACGCAGCCAAGGCTCTCTACTGCCTTAAGCTCCTTGATGATGGCATTTTCCTTTGCCATCTTCTGTGTTCCGAACGCCTGAACTATGGTAACTATAGAGGTAAGTGCCTCCGGTATTGCAGCCACGGCAAGTGCAACCGCAAATATCAACGAATCCAGCAGGCTCATATTTCTGAACATGCACAGACCGAATACGATCACACATATTACCATTATGAATATGGCAAGCTTGCCGCTGAACTGATCGAGGCTCTCCTGAAGCGGAGTCTTACGCTTCTTGGCAGAATTCATAAGTCCCGCTATCTTACCGAGCTCGGTATTCATGCCGGTTCCGGTAACTATGACATCGGCACGTCCGTAGGTAACAAGGCTTCCCGAAAATACCATATTGAGTCTGTCGGCAAGTGCAAGATCTCCGTCAAGAGTATAATCCGTTTTGTCTATTCCTGTTGATTCACCGGTAAGCGAACTTTCATTCACCTGTAAGGAATAGTTGCGGATTATTCGTCCGTCGGCAACCACCATATCTCCCGCTTCAAGCAGTAAAATATCGCCCGGCACGATCTCCCTTGAAGGTATCTCTATCTTGACACCGTCTCTCATTACCTTGGCATTAGGTGATGACAATTGCTTTAAGCTGTCAAGTGACTTCTGAGCTTTCTGATGCTGTACTGTTCCAAGTACGGCATTCATGATAAGAACGGCTATGATGACTATGGTACTCTCTGTATTTCCCGAAAATGCAGAGATAAGTGCGGCAACTATAAGTATAACCACACACAGATCACAGAACTGACTTAGGAATACTTCAAGCAGGCTTTTCTTTTTGCCTTCGGTAAGGACATTCTCTCCCACCTCTGCTCTTATCTTCTCGACCTGTGCCGCGTCAAGCCCCGACATATCCACCTTATATTCCTTCATTACTTCGGCAGCATCCTGCGCCCAATAATGTTTCTCCATAACTGACCCTCCCTTACTCCGGCTTTAATCCTTTTATCGATTAAAAACGGATTGCTTCGCAGCTGCAAGCCGCTGCTTCGCCGACTGCAGTCCGGCTTTAATCGATAAAAAAAAGACTTTTATTGTATCTTAAAAACACAATAAAAGTCTCGTTCAACTAATGATCATGCGTCCTGCCCGGCTCAAATCTCTGCTATCCTGCAGACTCTGAGCGTGATGACGAGCTAAGACTCATCGGCATGCCGATGTGAACTACTCCCGTTTATTTCGGTTTAGTTTATCACATCAGCCTAAACTTTGTAAACTGATTTTGTCTTACTTGTTTATTTCTGAACTGTTTCTTAACGCCCGCCGCTTATCACAAACACAATGTATCAGCTATTAAAGCCTTGGCACCGGTATACAAATTCCGGCTCTTGCAGCTTACTTTCACAAAGCTGCAAAAGCCGGAGTCATCCTGTGAGCTATTGCTCTATATATCGATTTTTCTTTCCTTAAGGCGTCTGTCTATAAATTCACCAAGCAGTGCATATATGACAGCCATGATCGGAATGGCGAATATCATGCCTATGATGCCGAACAGCTTGCTTCCGATTATAACCGCTATCAGGGTAAACATAGCCGGCAGTCCCACCGAGCTTCCGACCACTCTCGGATATATAAACTGGTTCTCTATAAACTGTGTAACAAGATAGACTATAAGGTATATGAATATCCTGCCCGGAGCTACCAAAGCTACCATCAAAGCTCCCACCGCACAGGCTAAAAATGCTCCGACATAAGGCACAAAGGCGCATATAGCTGTCAGGAATGCCGTTATCCCCGCATGCGGAAGTCTGAACACAGACAAGGATGTAAGCATCAGACATCCGAGTATACAAGCCTCTGTAAGCTGACCCGTAAAAAACTTGGAATAAGTCTTATTTACAAGATCCGCTATATGACAAAGGCGCTCTGCGATCTCTTTTTTGAACACCGCATATACCAGTCGCTTGGAAGCTCTGCACAGTCTCTTCTTATCGAGTATTGCGTATATGGCGATAACAAGTGCCATGCCTACATTGGCAAAGCTCGAGATCACTGTTCCGGAGATGCTTCCGATGGAATTGACTATCCCCATCTCATCTATCTTCTTCAAAATAACCGGAACATCTATCTCATCAAGACTGTTCAGACTCTCTATCGGTATCAGACTGCCAAGATACGGATCCGACTGTATAGCCTCTATCCAAACCGGAAGCTTACTTTTAAGTTCAATTACTACGCCCTTAAATGACTCGATTATATTAGGCACTACATAAGCACCTGCAGCCACCACCAGCAGTATGCCGAGCAGCAGTGTAAGCAGGAGACTTATTATGGTAATGATACTCTCTTTAGGCTTGATCTTTGCCTTATCAAACAGCTTAAGCAGCTGCCTGCTTATCTGTTTGATCGGTACATTTATTACAAATGCTATGATAAAGCCTGCCAGTACAGGGCTCACTGCCTCGGATATATTTGTAAATACAGCATAGAACATAAATCAATTCCTCTGCAGCATCTGTGCTATATCCATTATCAGTTATTCTCTGATATCTTATGCTCGAAGCGGTTATTCATATTGAGATCCGGAAGATCTGTCGGATATTCACCGCTGAAGCATGCCGTGCAGAAATTCATGCCTGATCCTGCAGCAAGCTGCTTGGCATCCTCTATGCTTAAGTATCCGAGTGAGTCGGCACCTATGATCTCGGTTATCTCCTCAACCGTATGATTGCAGGCTATAAGATGCTCTCTGGAATCAACATCTGTTCCGTAATAGCAAGGATTAAGGAACGGCGGTGCCGATATCCTCATATGAACTTCCTTGGCACCCGCATCTCTGAGCAATGAGATGATGCGGCGGCTTGTTGTTCCTCTTACTATAGAGTCATCCACAAGTACGACACGCTTGCCCTTGACAGCTGTAGGTACAGGATTAAGCTTGATCCTTACCTTATCCTCACGATTGGACTGTCCCGGCTCAATGAAGGTACGTCCCATATATTTATTCTTGATAAATCCGAGTTCAAACGGAATACCCGATTCCCTTGCAAATCCAAGCGCGGCATCAAGTCCCGAATCCGGAACACCGACAACAACATCAGCCTCTGCCGGATGTGATTTGGCAAGGAAGGCTCCCGCCTTAAGTCTCGCATCATGTACCGATACTCCGTCTATGATGGAATCCGGTCTTGCAAAATAAATATACTCAAAGACACACATAGATGTTTCGCTCTGCTTGCAATGAGTCTTGATGGAATGAGGTCCTGTCTTATCTATAAGCAGTATCTCACCAGGCTCTATATCTCTTACGAAATGAGCGCCGACTGCATTAAGCGCACAGCTCTCTGATGCAATGATATAGCTTCCGTCGTCTCTGATACCGTAGCAAAGCGGTCTGAAGCCTCTCTTGTCACGTACTCCGATGAGCTTGGTCGGTGACATTACTATAAGTGAAAATGCTCCGTCAATAGTCTTGATTGCCGATTCTACAGCAGCCTCGATAGAAGGACATACAAGTCTCTCCTTGGTTATCTCATAGGCAATGACCTCGGTATCGCTGGTCGTATGGAATATAGCTCCGCCAAGCTCAAGGCTGCGCTTAAGTGTTGCGGCATTGGTAAGGTTACCGTTATGTACTATTGACATAGGTCCCTTGACATGGTTGACCTGCATAGGCTGGCAGTTTTCTCTGATACGTCCGCCTGTAGTACCGTAACGCACATGTCCTATAGCCATGTTGCCCTGACCGAGAGACTTAAGCACATTATGTGTAAATACCTCGTTGACAAGACCTACATCCTTGTGGGTATGCAGTACACCGTCATCATTTACGGTAATACCGCATCCCTCCTGGCCTCTGTGCTGCAGGGCATAGAGACCGTAATAAACCGTCGAAGCAACATCTGCGGTATCCGGAGAATAAATTCCGAATACACCACATTCCTCATGAAGCTTGTCCGCACCAAAATCATTATTCATTGCAATATCGTTCTTAGGCATTTTCATTTACACGTTCCCTATTGTTTAATGATGCTTCGATAAGTCCCTTGAAGAGAGGATGAGCCTTGTTAGGACGGCTCTTGAACTCAGGATGGAACTGAACTCCGATGAAGAAGTCATTCTCCGGGATCTCAACAGTCTCAACTATATAGTCATCCGGTGAGGTACCGCTGACAACAAGTCCTGTGTCAAGCAGCAGTCTGCGGTATTCATTGTTGAACTCATATCTGTGACGATGACGCTCGGATATCTCCTCGGACTGATAGCAGCGATACATCTGGGTATCCTTCTTAACATGGCAAGGATATGCACCGAGACGGAGTGTACCGCCCTTTGCAACCTCATCATTCTGATCCGGAAGGAAGTCGATTACCTTGTTTGCGGAATCCGGATTGAACTCACGTGAATTGGCATCGGTAAGTCCTGTCACATAGCGTGCAAATGCAATAACCGCGATCTGCATGCCAAGGCATATTCCGAGATAAGGAACATTATGTGTTCTGCAATAATTAGCCGTATATACCATTCCGTCGATACCACGGTTGCCGAAGCCGCCCGGAACTATTATTCCGTTGCAACCCTTAAGCTGCTCTGCTACATTCTCGGCTGTGATTCCCTCGGAATCGATCCACTGAATATCAACATTGGCATTGTTTGCATAACCAGCATGACGAAGTGCCTCGGCAACCGAAAGATATGCATCATGAAGCTGAACATACTTTCCTACAAGACCGATGGTAACGTTCTTGCTGCTGTTATGAATGGTATCGAGCATATTGTTCCACTCTGTCATGTCGATGTTCGGAGCATCGATACCAAGCTCGCGGCATACAATAGATGAGAAATTGCTCTTCTCAAGCATTATCGGCGCCTCATAGAGTACAGGCAGTGTCATATTCTCGATAACACAGTCCTTCTTGACATTGCAGAACAAAGAGATCTTGTTGAAGATAGACTCCTCGAGCGGCTCATCCGCACGAAGGATGATAATATTAGGGTTGATTCCCATGCCCTGAAGCTCCTTGACGGAATGCTGTGTAGGCTTGGACTTATGCTCGTCCGAACCGCTGAGGAACGGAACAAGAGTAACGTGAATAAAGAGAGAATTTGCGCGTCCTACTTCGAGAGATACCTGACGTGCAGCCTCCAGGAAAGGCTGTGACTCGATATCACCGATAGTTCCACCGATCTCTGTGATGACTACGTCTGCATCGGAGGTCTTACCTACCTGATAAACGAATTCCTTGATCTCATTTGTGATATGAGGAATTACCTGTACCGTCGATCCGAGATACTCGCCTCTTCTCTCCTTGTTAAGTACATTCCAATATACCTTACCAGTGGTAAGGTTGGAGAACTTGTTAAGGTTTTCATCGATGAATCTCTCATAGTGTCCGAGGTCAAGATCTGTCTCGGCTCCGTCGTCCGTAACATAAACCTCACCATGCTGGTAAGGGCTCATTGTTCCGGGATCCACATTGATATACGGATCAAGCTTCTGTGCTGCTACCTTAAGTCCTCTTGCCTTCAAAAGACGGCCCAAGGATGCGGCGGTGATGCCTTTTCCGAGTCCTGACACCACTCCTCCTGTGACGAAAATGTACTTTGTTGTCTTCATAAGAATAACCCCTGTAATCTATCTTGAAATTATAATATTAACCTACTTATGCATCATAAGTCCTAATGATGCTCTCCGCAACCTCACGGCGCGAAATTCGTGCATCCATGGCACGTTTTTCTATAAAATAATGAGCATCCTGTTCACTCATATTCATTTTATCTATAAGCAGCCATTTTGCGCGGTTGACCGCACGTATATCAGCCATCTTCTCCTGAAGCGATTTGTTCTTGGTCTCCATCTTCTTCAGTCTTACGCTGAGTGCAGCCAACAGTCTCACAGATCCGTAAAATGCCTGTCTTGCATTGGGCTTTGCCAGTACCAGAGCTCCTACATCCTCAACATCATAGGCCGCCTTGTCCGCAATATCCGCCTTAACCAGGAGCATTACACCCATGGGAAGCTCTGCTGCGGATCTTGCAAGCTCTATACCGAATTCATCGCTTAGCGGCGTATCTATAATGAGTATATCCGGAGGAGTCTCTATCAGCAAGCGTCTTGCTTCTCCCGCCGAACCGCATAGCTCAAGCGAAAATTCCGACTGAGGAAGCAAAGCCGTAAAATATTCAAATGTTTTGGTGCCTGCGGATACTAAAAGTATTCTGTGGCAGGATTTTAATAAGCTCATATATCTCCGATTCCCGAATAATTACAACAGTTTTAAAAAGTTCTCCGGAAGAACCGAATTGATAAATTCGCTGTTCTTGGCAAGTTCAACTGCCTCCGAGAGATAATCCGGGAGCTTATCAAGTCCGGCTTTGACAGCAGTCTCTCTATCTGTAAGATCTGCGTCTACAGGAGCCGGAAGCTCGAGCTTATTATTGATTCCGTCAAGACCCGCACGTATCAGCAGTGCAAACGCAATATACGGGTTTGCCGACGGATCTGCGGAACGGAGTTCAAAGCGCTTATATGCTCCGTTTGCGGCAGGAATACGTATAAGCTGTGAACGATTCTGATGCGACCATGAAATATACTTAGGTGCCTTCTGCTCACCGAGACGCTTGTAGGAATCCTCTGAAGGGTTAAGGTAAACCGAGAGTTCCTTGATATGAGCAAGTACACCTGCCATAAAGTATCTTGTTAACTCTTCGCTGTCTCCTCCGTCAAGTCTGTTGACAGAGATATTGATGTGCAGACCGTTTCCTTCGTGATCCGAAAGAGGCTTCGGTGAAAAATCTGCAACAAGTCCGTTCTGAGCGGCTATGGCATGAACCACTGTAACAAAATTAAGTGCATTGTCTGCCGCGGTCATTGCATCACTATGGCGGAAATCCACCTCGTTCTGTCCCGGTCCCTCTTCATGATGTGAGGTCTCCGGATGCATCCCCATATCCTTGAGGGTAAGCACTATATCACGGCGTACATTCTCTCCCTTGTCATACGGCGCAACATCAAAATATCCGGCATTATCAAGAGGTTCTCTTGTCGGCTGTCCCTTTTCATCCGTATTGAAGAGATAAAACTCAAACTCGGTACCTATGAAAACACTGAGCCCCATATCCGCAGCCGCTCTTATGGCACTGCCCAATATGGCTCTGCTGTCTTTGTTGAAAGGCGTACCGTCCGGATAACGTATCTCACAGAACATCCTTACTACCTTGCCGTGGAAGGATCTCCATGGCAGAACAGTAAGTGTAGACGGAATCGGGAATAAAAACAGATCCGACTTAACTACATTAGTAAAGCCTGCTATAGCAGATGCATCGAATGATATGCCGTCGCTGAATGCACGCGGAAGCTCATCCGGCGGAATAGCTATATTCTTCTGACGTCCGTAAGCATCCGTGAATGCCAATCTGATAAATCTGACATCTTCCTGCTCTATAAAATCCATGACTTCTTCATAGGAATAACCCATTGTCCGCTGTGCTCCTCTCAAATGAAAATTAGGCAATAATTGAAATTAGAAAGAAAGGATGTTCATATGTATAAGCGTTTATATCGCCTGAAACAGAACATCCCATTTCTTTTTGTCATTCTACATTGCCGTAATTTCTTTGTCAACGAGTGACTCAAATTGCACTTATACAAAAAATTTTCGTTAAATTTCAAAAGTTGCTTGACACGTTTTTTTGACAGTGCTATAAAATTGCACATCAGACAAAGGAGTCGCAGATACGAGATCGTATCAGCGGCTTTTTTCATTTTCAGACAAATATGCAAAGATCCACAGGCGACAACAAGGGAGTTGTTATACGGTGCAGCCGTATGCTCTCATGCTGTCGTCTTTTTTATTCCGGAAGGAGAATGAACTTATGAGTAAAGTTACCGACACCTTCGGTTCTAAGGTATTCAACGATGCCGTCATGAGAGAGCGTCTTCCAAAAGACACTTACAAGTCGATCCAGAGAACCATCAAGGAAGGCAAGCGTCTCGATTCAGAGACTGCAACAGTAGTCGCAAGTGTTATGAAGGATTGGGCTGTAGAGAACGGCGCAACACATTACACACACTGGTTCCAGCCTATGACAGGCGTTACCGCCGAGAAGCATGACAGTTTCGTTTCACCTGCCTCGGACGGCAGAGCCATCATGGAGTTTTCAGGCAAGGAGCTCATGAAAGGTGAGCCGGATGCCTCTTCCTTCCCTTCAGGAGGTCTCAGAGCCACATTTGAGGCAAGAGGTTATACAGCATGGGATGCTACCTCTTACGCATTTATCAAGGAAAATGCGCTCTGCATTCCGACAGTATTCATCTCCTACGGCGGTGAGGCTCTTGACCAGAAGACAGCACTCCTTCGTTCTATGGAAGCCATTAACAAACAGGCCCTTCGCGTACTTAAGCTTTTTGGTAATGACGATGTAACTTCCGTTAAGACGAACGTAGGTCCGGAGCAGGAGTATTTCCTTGTAACCAAGGAGATGTATGATCAGCGTAAGGATCTTATCTATACAGGACGTACCCTCTTCGGTGCAAGAGCACCTAAGGGTCAAGAGCTTGATGATCATTACTTCGGAAGCATCAAGACAAAAGTCCTTGAGTTCATGAAGGATGTCGATGAGGAGCTCTGGAAGATGGGCGTATTCGCCAAGACAGAGCATAACGAGGTTGCTCCGGCTCAGCATGAGCTTGCCTGCCTCTACAATACTTCCAATATCTCTTGTGATTCCAACCAGATCACTATGGAGATCCTTCAGAAGACCGCCAAGAAGCATGGTCTTGTGTGTCTCCTTCATGAGAAGCCGTTTGCCGGAGTAAACGGAAGCGGAAAGCATAACAACTGGTCAATGTCTACCGACACAGGAATCAACCTCCTTGAGCCGGGTGATACTCCTTATGAAAATGCGCAGTTCCTGCTCTTCTTAAGTGCCGTTATCAAGGCTGTTGATGAGTATCAGGATCTCCTCAGGATATCGGTATCCTCTGCTGCCAACGATAACAGACTCGGAGGCAACGAGGCACCGCCGGCAATCATGTCAATGTTCATCGGTTCCGACTTAAGCGAGGTACTTGATGCCATTGAAAATGACACCGCTTACGACAGCAAGGAAAAAGACCTGCTTAAAATCGGTGTTCATACTATACCTAAGCTTGCCAAGGATGCGACAGATCGTAACAGAACATCACCGTTCGCATTTACAGGAAACAAGTTTGAGTTCCGTATGCCGGGTTCGGCAAGCTCACTTTCATGTGCAAATACCGTTATCAATACGGCAGTTGCAGAGGAGCTTAAGGAATTTGCGGATGAGCTTGAGGGCGCAGAGGACTTTGAGACAGCACTCCACGAGATCATCAAGAAGACCATCAAGGAGCATAAGCGTATCATCTTCAACGGTGATGGCTATGATGAGTCATGGGTCAAGGAGGCAGAGTCAAGAGGTCTGCTTAATCTCAAGACTACTCCGGATGCACTTGCACATTTCCTTGATCCTAAGAATGTCAAGCTCTATGCGACTCACAATGTTTACTCAGAGGTCGAGCTTAAGGCAAGATATGAGATCCTTATGGAGAACTACACCAAGGTGCTCAATATCGAGGCTCTTACCATGCTCGATATGACAAACAAGGATATCCTTCCTGCAATGAGCAAGTACACAACAGCTCTTGCACAGGCATGCACAGAAAAGACTGTAGTATCAGCCAATATCGACCGCGTATACGAGAAGGACATGCTCAGAAGGATCACAGCTATGATGACTGCCATGTACAAGCAGGCTAAGAAGCTTGAGGCAGATCTCTTTGAGGCTAAGTCTATTACAGACATCACAGATCTCGGCAACTTCTACAAGGATACCATCCTTCAGGATATGAAGGAGCTTCGTATTCCGGCAGATGAGATGGAGATGATCGCCGATGCCAAGTATTGGCCTTATCCTTCATACGGACAGATGCTTTTCTCAGTCCGTTAATAATCTGAAGCACAAAGTCGATAGCCCGCAGTGGTTATCCTGCCCTACATGACAGACCGGGACTTTTGCTTATATATGTTTACCCTTTCATAAATAACCCTGAAAAAAGCCCTCACGGCAGCCACCGTGAAGGCTTTTTTCAATATGTATCATCATTAAATGTCATATATGGGTACATCATATGACTTCTCCTTTATAATAGTGATCATCGATCAGCTCGCGTTTCATAATGAGCACATAAAATACTCTGCCGTAGTAGCTGTTGTCTACTATCCTGCCGTGGTCGAATACCTTGATATGAGAGCCGTCTCTTCTCACAAGTGTAAAGCTTACATAATCATTGCAATCCGAATTATCGGCATTGATCTGTCTCCAGATGCTTTCTTCAATATCCTTTTGCTCGGATTCCTTGATGAGATTACGGAAGCTGCGTCCGGTATATGCAAAGAATTCCTCCATATCATTGCAGCCGGCAAGCTTGATCATTTCATTGTTTGCAAACAGCAGTTCATCATCATTCGGATCTGCCTTGTAGATAAGGAAAGCTCCCGGAAGATGTGCCGAGACATCCTTAAGCGCAAAGCCCAGCTGAGTCCTTATCTCGTCAAGACCTTTCTCATATATGGCACAGCCGTTTTTACCTCTCAGCTTGACCTCATATAGTGCTACATCCGCATGTCGCAGGAGTTCTTCTCTTGTTCCTGCCTGCTTAGGATATTCCGCATATCCGAGTGAGATGGTGAAGCTATGCTGCTCCCCATTATGTAAAAAGCTCTTATGCAGCTTTGTGAACTCATTCAGCTTGTCATGAGCACTTTTACCGGTCTGATTCGGAAGAAGTACAACAAACTCATCGCCTCCGTTTCTTCCTATTACGGCATTCATCGGGAAATATTCCTTCATATAAGAAGCAAGGCTTCGCAGTGCCTCATCTCCTGTCTCATGCCCGTACATATCATTGATAAACTTAAAATCATCGATATCAAGTTCGGCAACAATGCAGTTTTTATCCGGATTAATTTTCAAGTATTTTTTTAATGCCTTATCAAATCCGCTTCGATTATAGATTCCTGTTAATTTATCTGTTTCTGCCCTAAGTTTAAAATGTTTCCTTCTGTCTTCTAATAAGAGTGCCGTGAACGTAAGTGCAACAAGAAGTATCAGGATCACGTTGCCGCCGAATAATACGATCTTCCCTAAACCGTCTTTATCACCTATCCATCCATCATTCTGTGTTATCTGCAATTCCCAGGTATCTCCGTCTACGGTAAAATGATATTTGACAGGATCGATCAATTCCACGCCTGAGTTGTATATCTCCACATATTCATCATCCCAAGGAGCAAGTGTCTTAAGCAGCATATAGTCATATCCGAAGCCCTCCAAGGCCTTCAATGATTCCGAAAATATATCCGGAACGCGGATGATCACTACAGTGAAGCCCCAGAACTCTCTTGTACCGTTTTTATTCAAGAATACAGGATTACGTACTGCGATCCCTCTTCCTCCCTGCTTTAACTCAAACGGTCCCTGCATGACAGGAATGTCATGTTCCATAGCATAAGCTGCATATCTGCTCCTTACTTCATCATTAAAGAGATCTATCTTACCTGCTTCATTGCCTTTCTCGGGATATATATCGGTAACTACACCTGCCGGCGCAAGCTGAATACTCTGGATCGAATCATTCATGAGATTTGCGGCTATCTCATCAAATTTATCACAGCTTCCGTCTTCACTGATGATGATCTGCTCCAAGGTATCTGTAATATGTGTTCCGGTTTTGATATCTTCAATGATCCTATCCGAATATGCCATTGCATTTACTTCGGAAAAGCCTCTGCGTGCCTCGGCCTCACGTTGACCGATATTATTTAGAGTAATTCCTATCAATATACTTCCGAGCAGTATCTCTGCAATCGGTAATACCAACAGCTTTATATATCTATTATTTTTCTCATTATTCATTGATACGGACTTCCGTTTTGACAGCTTAATATATAGATTATAACTCTTATCCGGTATGACAAATAACACAAAGTCTTCCTTGTATATAAAAAAGGGCAGTATGTCAAACCGCATATTCACTTATCGATTAATTACGGATCGCTTCGTACTTCGTACTCCGGCTTTAATCGATAAAAAGACAGCAAACTTTAACATCTGCCGCCTTCTTTTATGCTTTTATCAACGAAATATTAAGTTAAAACGATCAAACTGCTGCGTGCGATACAACAATTATAAAATGCCGTGTACCCTCGCTGCTCACGCCTTCTTCTTTCTTGCAAGACCCGGAATATCACCGACACCGTTCAGCACCATGCTTGGGCGATATGCGTAGGTACTGAGTGTCTCTCTAGTAGAAACACCTGAAAGTACCAGTACCGTAGACATGCCGCTCTCCATGCCGGAAATGACATCTGTATCCATACGGTCTCCGATCATTACCGCTTCCGCAGAATGGCAGCCAAGCTTACGAAGTCCGGTACGCATCATCAACGGATTGGGCTTGCCACAGAAATAAGCCTTCTTACCTGTTGCTATCTCGATAGGTGCGATCAATGCACCGCAGGCAGGCGCGATTCCGTTCTCGATAGGGCCGGATACATCTGAGTTTGCACCGATAAGCTTGGCTCCGCCCATTACCAGATTGGTCGCCTTGGTAAGAGTATCGAGCGAATAGGTACGTCCCTCACCTACTATAACAAAGTCTGGATTGACATCATTCATAGTCATGCCTGCATCATAGAGGGCGTTTAAGAGTCCTGCCTCTCCTATTGCAAAGACGGAACAGCCCGGTGCCTGCTGCTTAAGAAAGGCTGCCGTTGCCAGTGCGCTGGTATAAAAATGCTCCTCCGATACATCAAGTCCCATACGTGCAAGCTTCTGGTTAAGCTCTCTCGGAGTATAACCGCTGTTATTGGTAAGGAAGAGATACTCCTTTTTCTCATCCTGCATCCACTTTATGAATTCACGTACTCCCGGAAGAATATGATTGCCGTGATAGATAACACCGTCCATATCACAGATGAAGCCCTTGATCGCATTGAAATCAATATTTGTAAAATGTTCCATAGCATCTGCCTTTCGTATATATTTCCTAATTTCCACCCGTATAATTTGTCACTCTTTACATTATATACATAACATGCCGGAATTGTACGTTCAATACATTATGACAGATTTTACTTAATATTCACATGATCTTAGCCGCATATACAAATCAGCGCTCAATCCGATCTCCCCTGACATAGACTTTGATGTTGTATCCTTCATCTTAGCGGTCATTTTGCCACTTAAAAAAATGTGAAAAGTGCAAGTGCCTGCTATCACTAGCTCAAGTAAGCATCCATCGGAACGCTTTTGAGAGAATCTCTTCATCTAAATACACTAAACTTCTAAACATGCACATTCCTCTCTACAATTTGTTAAGAACAAAACTATTCTTTAAGGCATATTTCAAAAAAAGAATTAGCTAAAGCTGTTTTCCTTATTATTTTTTTAGTTTCTTGCACTTTTCCAACATTCATTTGCTCCAACTGCTCTCGATTTTCCTTATAAGCACTTGTATTTCTTATCATCTCGTAAATACTGTCTTCCGCATAATTTATTCCATATGGTATTTCAATCAATCCCATTCTTTCAAGATTGTCAATCGCCACAGCCACTTTATCATACGAAAAACAAGTAATCCACGAAAAATTATATCTATAACTAATCGAACCCTTTTCAGTTATAATGGATAAATCTATTAATGGAGTACTCGACGAATTAAAAACTCCATCAAGAATAGCCGCGTCTCTTGGTGCCATCTGCTTTATCAACTCAATAAATGCGGGATGAACATTATCCTTTTCATCAGCGTTCATAGCTTTTGCCAAAAGATTAGCATACATATTTCTTAATTCTTCGCTATCCATAGAATAAGAAATCGCTTGTAACGCAGGCACAGCAACATACGCTTCTGGAGTAACGATTTTCTCTTGATCTATATTTCTAAGCTTTATTTCTAGTAACTTTTCAGTCTCTGCAAAACTATACTCTCGTTCGGCAATCCATTTTCTAAGTGGCAGCAACGCAGCATTTATAGTCTTAGGTAACAATGAAAGTGTTTTCCCGGATTCTTGTACTACTGGTTTCAACCCATCATCATACAATTCAGGAACTATCTTTATTGCCTCATCAGTTCCATCTAGTATTTTATTTTCACCCATTTCCATTTTTCCTCCTAAACCAAACATTTTCATATGCTCTCTACCATTATTTAATACTTTTTATTCCTTTAGCATACTCATATATCCTTTTTAAGGCATTTTCGTCAGCCTCAACCGTAACATTGCCAGCGACTTTCGAAAATCCATTATATGTACTAAATCCAAGCAAATACACAGCTAATGCCATTGCCAAGTTTTCATCATCCGTGTTCATCTGCTTTGCAATCCTACGAAGTTCACTCATCACAGAATCATGTGGTACTTTGACATCTTCTCCACCTTCATTAACCACCTTTTCAATAACATTAGGTAGAACCATGCACATCTTATAGAACGCATCTTCTTGTCCTGTTACAAGAGCATAGAACTGATCTAAGCTAACTCTACGAATTTTCTTATGTGAAACACTCTTCCCATCAACTGTAGTAGACCACTTAATGTTCTGTGACTTCTTCGCTATTGCCTCAACCAAAAAGCAGGCACAATCGTCATCATCTAATAACTGGCTCTGCATCTTTATATACGTCTTACCTGCCGCAGAAGAATTCATGGTATTATGCTTATTTTTCATTTCCACATAAACAGTATGAACCACATCTCCTTCTGGAAGAGTTATTCCTTTTGGTACTTGAAAAATAACATCCCAACCACCTTCTGTTCCGTTATCAGGAACATGACAATTACTTATATACTGAAAAATCCTCTGATGAAAATATCCAATGTCATTGTTATTAGATTTATCTCTTTGTCTAAAAATCTCATTTCCAACAATTTCATCCCATGATGTCTGATATACAGTTTTATCGAATATCATTTTAATTGGATCAACAATATTCTTGTTGAAACGAACTATGTCAAACGACTCCAGTTTCTCACCATATTTATCAATAGTATCCTTTACATGATTTGTAAAATCTTTTTCTGAAATAAAAGATAACCTCCAACTCATTAATCTTTTTCTCCTTCCAACGCTTCATATATCATATTTGCTACTTCGTATCCGAGATTAACCGGAACCGCATTTCCTACCTGCTTGTACTGTGACATAACCTTCCCGCAAAACTTCCAACTATCTGGAAAAGATTGGCACCTTGCATTCTCTCTAACTGTGAAAGGTCTTGCCTCCAAAGGATGACATCTTTCAGTTTGCTTTTGTGATGGCGAAGTAAGCACCGTTAAAGAAGGCTCATCCATAGATAACCTCCTTAAAATTCCAGTTCTTCCTCCTTCCATATCCCAACAACTCTTCATATATGCTTTTGCTAATTCCGGATCTATGTCTCTCCAATATCCACCGGCAGGTACAAGTTCAAAAAGCTTACGCTTATTCTCTCCATATGGCACGCCAATACTCTCCGGAACACTTACTAATATATCCCTAAGTATAGGTTTATACTCATGAGCCTCTGGGAATTCAAATGTTATTTTTTCTTTTAAGTCCTTACGGATACCTATAGTGATAAGACGTTCTCTCTTTTGAGCAACACCATAATCCCATGCATTTAATACCTGCTTTTGAATGTCATATCCTGCATTCTCAAAAATCTCAAGCATAGTCTGATATGTCTTACCATGATCATGTGTCAACAGTCCCCTGACATTTTCAAATAAAAACATCTTCGGCTGTAATTTTTCAAGAAAGATAGCATAATGATAAAACAATGTTCCCCTTGCATCTTCAAGACCCAATCTTTTACCTGCGTATGAAAAAGCCTGACATGGTGCTCCACCAGACAGTAAATCTAATTCACCTTTCTTTATTCCAAAGAAATCTTCCAAATCCAGTTTGGAAATATTAGCTATATCGTCACAAATAACTCTCCAATTAGGACGATTCTTCTTTAACGTATCGCAAGCATCTCTATCAAATTCAATCAATCCGATTGTATTAAATCCAGCTTCTTCCACACCTAATGCTAATCCTCCAGCACCTGCAAATAATTCAATTGTTGAAAATCTTTTTTCTTTAACTGGATACACTATATTATAAAATGTATTTTGCATATTCCGCCTAACACGACGAGGATCATTTGGTTTTTCTGTGCTATCAGGGATTAACCATGTATTTCCTTTTAAAACAGCACCCTCTATCCTTCCTTCACCACACAAGCGAGTAATTCTTCTTCTAGAAACACTCCATTTTTCAGCCATTTCAGTAGTCGTTGCAAAACCCATATCTACCTCCATATAACAAAACAAATATTAATATTATATTCCCTTTGCGGTACATTTTCAGCACTTTTTAAAATCAATTTTCAATCACACGATTACTATATAAATGGTTAATTATTTGTGGTTTATAGCAATTATCTTTTATCTTATTATGCAATGTGGGTTTATTTAATTCTTTTAGTATATTATCAGCCTCTACATTCTTATTTATTATCTCCAGCTATTCATTAAACTGATTTCACAGTCAAACAGCTTGCCAACATACCAACTCCTCTCATATCCTTACTATTGATTGCTATCCTCATATAATCAGTCTAGTATAGCTCTCGTGTCATATAGAACTGAACTATCCACACGCTTCTTATCTTCAATGTCTCTATTACGAATTAAATAAATATTAATCTTTTCAAGTCACTCATTTGCTTTCGCTTTTGCAGAATTTTTCTCTCTAATTCCTACTCCTGAACTTCAAGCTTTTGAATCTCCTACTTTAGCATTTCAGTCTTATATTCAAGTACAGAAAGACGCCCTCACCGATGTCTTAATTTCTCAATCCACGGTTAATCCATACTTTATACAAATCTTACAGAAATAGGCTCCGTACATTTCCTTTCACTGTTTAGTAGCATTGTCAGTACATTTACAAGATACTTTTTTTTCAAGATTTAGGTGAATCGTTCTTTCCTATAAAAAGAAGATCCCGCAAGTCCTTGTAAAATAAGGTTTTGCGGGATGTATTATTATTCAAACTCTACGGTTCCTGTAGGCTTCGGTGTGAAGTCATAGAGTACACGGTTGATGCCCGGAACCTCGTGAGTGATGCGGTCTGTAATATGAACCATCAGCTCATGAGGTATCTCAGCAACAGTTGCCGTCATAACATCGATAGAGCATACGGCACGAACGATACAGCACCACTCAAAGGCACGCTTGCCGTCCTTGATTCCGGTAGATCTGAAATCCGGAACAACGGTGAAATACTGCCATACCTTTTCTGCAAGTCCGTTCTTATCAAATTCCTCACGGAGGATAGCATCTGACTCACGTACCGCTTCCAGACGATCACGAGTAATGGCACCCGGACAACGAACTCCGAGTCCCGGTCCCGGGAACGGCTGACGGTAAACCATGCTGTGAGGAAGACCAAGCTCTTCACCTACAACTCTTACCTCATCCTTGAAGAGTATCCTTACAGGCTCTACAAGCTCAAACTTCATATCCTCCGGAAGTCCACCGGCATTATGATGTGCCTTGATACATTCCTCAGACTCAAGTATATCCGGCCAGATAGTACCCTGTGCAAGGAACTGTATTCCGTCAAGCTTTCTTGCTTCTTCGGCAAATACCTCGATAAATTCTCCGCCGATGATCTTTCTCTTTGTCTCGGGATCATCAACTCCTGCAAGCTTATCAAGGAAGCGGTCTGTTGCATCGACATAGATCAGATTGGCATTCATCTGATTACGGAACACTTCAACTACCTGCTCAGGCTCTCCCTTGCGAAGAAGACCGTGGTTAACATGAACACATACCAGCTGTTTGCCGATTGCCTTGATTAAAAGTGCTGCCACTACAGATGAATCAACTCCTCCGGAAAGTGCAAGAAGTACCTTCTTGTTACCAACCTGCTCTTTAATCAATGCGATCTGCTCGTCGATGAACGACTTTGCAAGCTCCGGTGTTGTAATTCTCTCCATGTCTGCCGGACGTCTGATTTCAGCTACGTTCATTTTAAAATTCCCCCCCCCATTTTGCTTATCAATCACTGTTTCTTATTTCAAACTGCTCTCCACAATAAGAAATTGATGTGAGGATATTATAACATACAATGACGGTATTTAAAGCAAAAGAGCCGCGCACCACAAGTATAAAGCATTGGTACGACGACTCTTTTACAGTAAATAGTATAATTGTTGCTTGTGTTTGCTTAAAGCCGATCCGACAGCTGCTATATGCGGCAGTTCACATTACCTTGCTTCAATGTCCCGTCCAAACACCGTCACTGTCAACTCGGTAGCCATCCGGCGTGACGGTATTTCTAAGCAATGCGCCCATGCTACCGCTGCCCTCCGCCTCAGAGAAGTAGTACCACTTGCCGTCGATCAGCTGCCAGCCGATCAGCATCATGCCTCGTGTACCGTCGGAGTTAGGATTCAGATAGTAGCTGCTGCCATCGGCATCCTTTATCCATCCTGTCAGCATCCTGCCATCTTGTCCAAACTTGAACCATCCATATCGCATATGTCTCTTTCTTTCATCGGCATATGGATTATAAATGCATACCCAACTATCCTTGATTATGCTCTGAGCTTTCAGGTAATTCCAAGATCCGTCGGCATTTTGTATCCAGCGTCCGCCGTGCTCTACCCAGCTTGGAAGTCCCAAAGCCGAAGTATCAAGCTTCGAGCTATAGTCATATGTTGAATTTCGTACCGGTTTAGTTTTTGAACCTCCGTCACTGCCTCCGCTGACATTGACAGTAATGGTATCCTTAAGCAGCAGATCAGGACTGTAGACCTCGATAGTACAGCTTCCGTTTCCGACTGCCGTGATCGTACCCTTATCATCCACACTTGCCACCTTGCTGTCAGAACTGATGTAACGAAGATCTGTACACAGACCGTCCCACGGTGCACACTGAACATTAAGCGTCTGCTGTGCCTTCACCGACATGTCTATGCTCTCCGTTCCATCCTCAATATCGAGCAGTACCGGTTCTGAGCTGTAAATGTCTCCGTAGGTCGTTCTGACTACAGTTCCATCCTGCACAGCCGCAAGCTCCAGATCTATACGGCCAAAACCGTTCCAGTCCTCGATCTTTGGTGTGAAGCGAAGCGTCTCTGTCCTCGATTCGCCTGATGCCAGTGCCGGGATCTGAATACTTCCGAGCAGACGTGTCTTATCCGCACCATCGAGTGCATACGCCAATACCTCACACGGTGTCGACGCCGCATTGCCGATATTGCTGATTTCAAACGGGATGACCGCCTCCTCTTTGTCAAATGTCACCTCTTCCATATCAAGTGCAATTTTTGCTTCCGACTTAAGCTCGATTTCCGCCGTGGTCTCAGATGCAATCGTAGTAGCCTTCTCGGTAACAATGAGTTTGATTGATTTTCCGTTCAGATCTCCGTCCGGTACCTTCCATGGAATCTGAACCGTGGCAGCCTCGTTAGTATCGAGTATGCGGTCAACATTTACACTATACAGTTGCGACGAGCTCGTTCCGTTTTCCATGAGTTCTGCCTTAACCGTGAAGCCCTTTGCCTCAAGCAATCCTGCGTTGACAACATCAAATGTAATTGTCGAGGTCTCGCCGGCAATCATGTGGCTATCCATATCAATAGAGATATCATCAATATCAAGCGATCCTCCGCGCTCGAAGCCGATCTCAACAAGTGAATTCTTACCGAACTGAATGTGCCCGTCATCATCTATCCACTGCTCATAGAAATCCGACAATAGCGTGATACTGCCATCGGTATCCATAGTGAGTGTGAAATCATCAATGACCTCATTGAGGTCTGTTATGCAGACTGCATCGGTAAAGCCCCATGCACTGTCAGAATGATGACCGGTACCTTCACTGCTGCCTTCGCTTCCATTTGCGCCGGTGTTCGCATTTGCTCCTTCACTGCCGGTCGTGCCTGTGGATGTACTGCCACCTGCGCCGCCGGTCGCGCCTGTTGTTCCGCTGCCGCCGGTGGTTGTTCCACCGCTTCCGGAGGTTCCGCTCGTATCCTTTGCCATACGGTATCTGCGGCCATAAAGCTCTACAGTAGGCTCCTCGATCTCCGGTCCGAAATCCGTATAGAATACATAGAGATCTCTGCCGTCACCGGTGATAGTGTAATCATCGATTGAGCTGCTGTGCTCCTCATTCTCCTTAAGGCGTGTTTCTACATTACGGAAATCGTCATTATAGATTGCTTCATAATAGCTTCCCTCGTAGACTTCATCGGAAAGCCCAAGCTCCGCTGCAGTTTTCTTGTACCAGCTGTAATCCGGCGTTCCACCATTCACATAATATGCACCCTCGGCCTCGCTGTATTTGTAATATGCACCCTCAGCCCCGCTGTACTTGTCTCCTATCTCCGCGGTATGGAAGAGAGATTCGATCAGTCCGCTTACATCGAGAAGCTCAAGCATCTCACCGTCCTCGGTCCAGCTCAGCACAAGCCGTCCGTTAACCTTCGTAAGCTTCGGCACTGCCTGACACTTCTCAGCACTTCCTATCTTGATAGGATAGTAATTTCTGGAGTTCTTCACATCGCAGAGTCCGAGGTACAGCTGTCGGTCACCGGTCTCAAACTTTCCATCCTTATCGATGGTGAACGCAGTTACAAGATAATCTGTGTAATCTGTACCATCAATTATTCGTATGCCCTCGGTCTGATAATCAGTAACCAGCGGATCAATCTTCTCCTCGTTTTTGATCACTACATATTCGTTCTTCTCAACGACAGGAGCATTATCTATATTCAATGTTGCACGCATGGCGGTTGAATAACTCTTATTAAGATCCGCCAGTTCCTCAAGCTTAGTCAGATTTTCGAGATCCCGTGACACATAGGTGCAGTATACCTTATCTCCCACCGTGCAGAGTGACGGTGCCTGAAGATAGAATCCGTCCAGAGCCGGATCCGAAATCTTAAACTCACTGCCCAAACCACTATTCGTATCATACACGATACCGCTGATATTGAAGGCATTGAACTTAGCCCTATATGCATCCATAGTCACCGAATCATTAGTACCCTCGATTGGCTTTGATGCATCCATCCATGCGATCACTACCTTGTCGCCTACAACAGTAAGTGCCGGCATGGAATCATAGCTTCCGTCCTCATCTACCGCCTTTGGTATACTCCAGCTTCCGCCTCCTTTAGCGCCGATAGTATAGTACAGACGAGACGAATCGCCCTCACCCGAAGCAGCTATAAATACCGCAAAATAACGTCCGTCAGGAAGCTTTACCATCTCCGGTCTTGTTCGTGACGCCGCACCTTCCAAGAGTATATTCATATCTACCGGCTTTGGCTGCGCATTGACACCGGCTGAATGCCCGAAGCTGCTCATATCCGAAGATCCCATGTCGTAGCGCCTGAAGCTGATCTCATCCCCGACACCTTCAGCATATGCCTCTTCATATGCTTCGTTCAGTGAATATGCTGCAGCCTCTTCTTCATCCTCTTCCGATATTGCATTCAGTGAGAATGCAGCGGCATTCGAGCCTTCAGTGCCTTCTGCCGAAGCATTCACTGCAAGTGTATCTCCGTATTCCTTCGTTATAAGATTATTGAAGTACTCAACCTTAGTTCGACCTGCATAGTTGCCCCAGCCCTGTGATATCTTTGCAATATCAACATCCATGCTGAGCAGAACAAGATCGAAGCCTATGCCTCCTGCCGCATTAAGGATGATTCCGTATGGATCGGCAGAAACATTGTCCTTCACAAGCTGCAGCTTCATCAATACGCTTACATAGCCGCGCGCACTGAGTACGCCGCACAGGCCTGCTCCCACCTGTACCTTCGCCTTAACGACAGAATCCAGCTCGATCAGGAAATCACCGCCGGAGAATATATTCTGTACATTTCCGCTATAGGCATTGAAATCGCCCTCATTGTACGCATTCTTACCCTCCGGGCAGACTCCGCCCATGGTAAGATCTACCTCGACACCGCCTGACAGATTAAGGAAGCACGGCACATACCCTACCATGGTATAGAAGGTTTTTGATGCATCCAGTGCACCGCCGACGGTAACAGCTGTAGTCGCGAGCACATATTCCTTCTTCACCGGATCATATAGGAATTCGAAGCCCAAATTGAAGATCACACGAACATTGATGTAGCCTTGCGTCTTCGTCAGATTCGCGCGTTCGTTCTTCGCTTCCGTAAGCTTACGATCACGAAGCTCGTTGCTGCGTGCCTGCCTTTCATCGTAAGCAATGACACTATTCAGCTCCTCTATCGAAAGATCGCGATCTTCTGCCTCAACCATCATGCGGATCTGATCCGCACTTGCACCGGCATCTGCCGCATCCTTACCTGCTGCGATTGCTTCCTTTTTCAGCTTCTGCGTCTTCTGAACAGACTTCTGATAGGTTTTCACAGCGTCTGCCTTCTGCTTCGGTGTCATCGAGCCGGCATCCTTCAGCATCATATCGAAATTGATATTCAGCGAGAATCCGGTTCCGTTCGGATAGTCAAGTCGTGAGAAATTAAGGATGCCGCTCTGTGCGGTACTCTTAGCAGCACCGAGAAGAGGAATATTCACCTCACCCATAGCCCCATCTATATCAAATTCCTTAGGAGCGATCACTTCATTTTCCACATAGCTTACGAGTCCCGTGTCAACCGTCGGATATGTGATAGAGATAGATTGTGCTGTATCGCCTACCGTCACACTGCGCTTTTCCTTATCCACGATATACACCGTGATACGATCTCCGTTATGAAGATTCGTAAGCATTGACGGGATAGTCGCAGTGAAGATATTAGAGCCTGCTGCGGTTGACTTTGCCTCATAGCTTGCTTCGGCACCGGTGACCGTCCGCACGGTAAATACAAGCTTATCTATGCTGCGTCCCTTTTGATCCACTATTGCCGTCAGCTTCAGATTATCGTCGAAGCAGCGCACCTGATTCTTACGAAGATCGGTCTTTTGCCTGCTCTCCGACTTATCATAATCATAGGAAATCGATGTCACCACCGGCGCAGTGATCGGATAGTGTATCTCGATCATACCTGCATCCACGCTGCGAACATTTGTAATTGTATCTAGTGTACCGCTGCCGAATACAAAATCCGCTACCTGTGCATCATCGATGCCGTTATCTATCAGCAGACTGATACGGTCTCCTTCCTTAGCTTTGATTCCTGCCAGACTGATGATGCCGGTGTTATCTGCCGTTGCAGACTGAAGCTGCACATGGCTGATTCCTTGCGTCTTAAATTCACCGTTTGCCAGCGAAACGGCATATCCCTCTGCAGGATTGGTCTGCGGAGCCAGTCCCGTCTCACGTATGGTCTTTACTCGTGCCACCACAGTTCCGCTGAGACTGTATTCCACAAGCTCGCTCTTCTTAACCTTCTCGATTCCGATCTTCAGGACATTATCTGCGGTATTGCTGCGCAGAATAAAGCTGTAGCCCTGAGTCTGATATTTCTTGCCCGTCATCCGATCTGTGATCACCGGACGATATACATAATCGGTATCGGAAGGTGTACCTGTCACAAGTACACGGACGGTGCATGCGGCACCGATCGACGGCTGCATCATCTCAGTCCAGCTGTTCTTTCCCGGATTCAGATTGATAACATTCTTACCCTTAAGGTAGGTGCCGTCCAGCTTATCCTGCGGGATCAGGTTCTCAATGCTGAGATTCTTTCTTGCCTCCTCAGATTCAAACTCTATCTCAACATGGTTGTCATTCTTGGCAAGCAGCGGACGTATCACATAATTCTTATCTGCACGCAGCGTAAAGGCCTTGGTATCTCGGATGCTGTTAAAGTGTACGCCTCCGTCCTCTGATATCTCAAAGCCTGTGACACGATAATTTCGGTCATCTGATACCGCACTTAGATCCAGAGTATCACCTGCGTGGAAGGTCTTGGCACTTCCTACTGCCGGAAGCTTGGTATCTGTAAAATGTGCCTTAGTACTTACTCCGCCCGCATCCGGTGCCGCCACGCTGACCTTAACATCTGTGTACGCCACGGTCGGCTTAAAGCTCAGCTTCTGGTAATACGCCGCATCAGGACTTTTGCTTTCGGGATATGTTGTCTTCTGAATACTCTCGATCCAGTTCACGAAATACTTATCCATGACTATGGTATCGAGATGAGCTGTCGCACGCTCCTTAACCGTCTTAACGGCCTCCTTCGATAGATTTATTGCATCACTGTTGACGCTCTTTCCGACCATGCTGTCAAGATATTTCAGATAGTCCGATGGATAATCGACAATTATCTTTTTATCATTATCATCCGGGGAAACGGTAATCGTATATCCTGTAATAGTGCCGAAGATACCGTCTACACCATTGATGGTATTTTTATTAAGAGTGAAGACTATGTTGGCATCATCAGTATCTACATTCGTATAGATATCCCTACTGTCGGTATGTCCCGGCTCTATGATCTGTGCACCGCACTCCATCTTCACCTGCATAGGTACAGAAGCCGGAGCTCCGAGGAAGTCCTTTGTATCAGGATTCACAACAGTAACTTGGTATTTTTTGTACATTGCGGCAATACCGTAGAAGCGCATATAGCTCTTCGGTGTCATTGTTTTCCAGTCATCAACTGCATAGACTATGGCCTCGATATTATCTGCGATGTTCTGCACTTTTACCGCAGCCCCGCTCGAAAGCTCTTTGCCGAATTTATCATTACTATCCTTCTGTCCAAAGTCATTTCCGGCACCGATGGCATGGAGCTTTAAGCGCACCTTGTTGCCTCCGCCGTAGCTGCTGGTCTGTTCCCAGTGCGGAATAAGATACTGATAATATAGTCCGTTAATAGTAGGACTTCCGGCAGGCGGATGCTCATTTGAGCTCCATACAGAACCGGTACACCATGTGGTCGTATGTAAGTATTCCAGCTTACCGTAGCCCTTACTAAAGTCCTTTTCTTCATTTGCGATCACATAGCAGTTTTGGAGCGTACCGAGCTTGTTAGGCTTGCTTCCGTGGCGCTGATCCTTCCCATAGGAAAAGATGCCCCCGACATCCGTGCTTGCAGAGAAGTAATACTGTCCAACCTCCAGTGCAGGAGTATAACTCTCGTCATAGATGTCAGCTACGACATCACCCTTTTTATATTTCACTTTATAGTCTTTACCTGCAATATTGATGTCGAAGGAAAGCTCCTCGGAAGCATTTTCAGCTGCTAAGGAGGTGACTGCGGCATCCTCGTCCTCTTCTGACAGCATAGAGATGCCGGATAAAAGCATGCTCCTATCTGCCCCATCCGCCATGATGGCATCGGCCTCGGTCGTATTGCCTGCCTGTGCGGCAAGATAGTCGCTGAGATAAAGCGTGCTGTCCTTTGTGACGGCAAGCTCAACTTCCTTCTCGGTTTCATATGGTGCAAACACTACCGTACCATAGACCTGATTTGCTCCGGTTTCTGCATCCTTTCCTCGGATGTTTACGGATGCCATTGAGTATTCGGCGCCCTCTCTCCGCAATGTCACCAGCGCCTTGCCGTCCTCGACTGCATACGCGTCACTGCCGAAGGAGATCTCCGACTGCTCCGATTCCTCATCATCGTTGATTATGACTGACAAGGAGGTCACCATATACGGCTCCATATTTTCGGCATCTGTGATCATCACCGAGAATGCTTCCGTTCCCTCTGACAGCTTATCGTCGTGGATACGAAACTTAAGGTACTGTACATTTTCTCCCGGTGCAAATGTGATAGTCTGCTCTGCCGAATACGGGATAGCTTCGATCTGCTCCGGCATGATCTGTGCGAGTATGGCATCGGTCAGACTGCCGCTTACTCCGCTTGAACCTTCTTCTCTTGTAGGCTCTCCCGTTGCCTCCTCCTTAAGTATGGCAAGACGGCTCTTACCCGTGCTTACCGCATCACTGCCTGCAACAGAAAGAACAGAGTCGGATTTGTCTTTGTCCTCAATTTCGCCTGTTTCATCCGGCTCCTCTGTATCATCGGCTTCATCTTCTTTTTTCAAATCAGCTTCATCCGTCTGCTCTGCATCATCGGCTGCAGTTTTCTTGGTCAGAGCATCTTCATCCTGCTCATCTTTACCTTTATCCTGCTTATCTTCCGCAGCATCCGAAGCTTCTTGATCATCGTCATTATTCGTATCCTGTTCGTCTGCCGTGCTTTTCGAAGCTACGGAAGATGAGGCCTTATCTGTATCGGCTGCATCCTGCTTCGGTTTATGAATCTCGGCATCAGACTCGTCTTTGATCACATCATTTTCATCTTTATTGTCGTTTTTGTCTATATTTCTGGATGTAGCTTTATCCTTAATTTCATCAGTATCGGCAGACTGTTCTGCATCCTTAATGTCATCTTCGTTCTTTAACGACTCCGTCTTTTCGTTTTTGTCTGTGCCGACGGACTTCTCTGTAAATGTCGATGCTTTAACATCTTTAAGTTCATTTGCATCTTCCAATGCTTCTGAAGCTTTGTTTTCGTCTTCATCCTCTATTTTTTCTGTCTTGCTTACTTTGTCTGCATTGCCGGACTGCTCCGTGTCAGTATTGTTCTCTGCGCTATCAGACTTCTCAGAGCTCTTAACTTCGTCTGTATGCTCAGTTGTCTTTGCATCCTTAATTCTGTCTGCTGTCTTCTTCGAATTCGTTACTTTTTCTGTGCTTCCCGTCTTCTTCGTATCTTCGGATTTCTTAACTTCAGTCGGTGTGGCAACTGCTCCATCAAAGATCTCGTCGGTATCGCTTTTGCCGATCAGATTGCCGTCTTCATCGAAGTTATACTCTGTTCCCTGCACATCATTTTCAGCAGCATTGCTGTTACTCTTTGCAGCACGCTCAAGCAGGGTCATGCTGCTCTCAAGTTCTTTGATATTATCGCCCATAAGACGATAATCCTTATTATATAGAGCGGAAATATCAAGTGTATGAACGGTCACCGAGGCTTCACGGTCGAGATCACCCTCGCGGTAAATCGCGATCTCATAGGTGTCACTCGCTTCCTTCACGGTTAATCCGGACACGCCGAAATAGACCAGATCACCATCTGTGAGCCGGTCTTCACTTAACCTTGCGCCCTCGATCACTGTCGGTCTGTGCTGCGGCATATCCGCAAGCGAACAAAGCGGCTGCAAAAGAAGCATTTGCAGTGCCAGAAGAATTGAGATGATACGTTTACTAAGCGCTCGGTGTTTCATATATTTGCCTCCGTGGAAGTAAATGAAAGTTAACGAAAAGGACTGTTTCACCGCCGAACCCGAGCATATGTGAGATGTCGGAGCGGATATATAAACAGTGGAAACACATCTTATGTATTAAACAACTTGCTTGATATTCGATTTTCTTTTTATTAGGATAATTTTACCACAGAGGCAAGCTCATGTGTTGCTTTTTGTACAAACAATGGCAGCTATAAGGCTATCAGCCCCACCTCTCCCCCAAAAAATTGCTCCAAACATGCATAGTTTAAAGATACTTCCCCAGCATCGTCCTGACACATTCCTCAATCATTTCCATGATTTTCTCACAGCTGTCTTTTTTCATTCCGGCTTGAATTCCTACTGCAAGCAGTTCCTTTCTGCCCGGATTACGTCCATTTCCATCTACGGTTGTCGTATGCTCACCATAATATGTATTACTGTATGTAAGGTCGTAGGCAGGGCTAAGATGCCAGCTGTCATCTGCCTCGTCATACAAATATGTAAAGTTCTTTAAATGGTCATCTCGATTATGAGCAAACACATTAAAGCACATACGCCGAAACATATTTTCAACATCGTTATGGTTGTCTCTTGTCAAAATCTTCGTAAGTTTCATAAGACCGTGATAATCTAAGCTCGGCTGCTCAAAATCAAGTTCCAGCATTGCTGCGGCAGTCAGCATATGAACTCTTTTTCCGCCACTCTTCCTATCAAAACGCCGAATTCCGAAATATCCTTTGCATTTTTCTGACGGAAATAATCTTGTTTCACTCATAATTATCCCGCATTTTCCGGCGCAACAAGAATAGTCATATTCCATCTTTCCCGCATCTTTACCATCTACATTTGCAGGAAATTTTATAATCCACTCTTCCTGATCGATCACTGTCAGGATCTTAGGTCTGGCACCGCCGCTTGTACCACCTAAACAATACAGTTCATCCAGTTTATCTGAGTATTCGGTATTTAAAATCCTATCACATTCTTCTGCAAGCTCATCGAGATCAACATGCTCATATTGCTGTGAATATCTTTTTTCCGGATAATAAGTCAATGCTCCCATTCCTGACTTACCGACGATGGCCAATCTATCTAATACGGTCAGCTCATCCGGATCCTCCTTGTGGGCGCGGAGCAATCGGTTCAGTAATAATCTACCCCAATTATCCGGAAGACTATCTGCAAATACTCCGAAAAGTCCGTCAAAATAATCTTTGGTCGGAATAAAAACCTGTCTTTTCAACGGCAATGAGAATGGACTTATAGAAAATCCATTTTCAAGCCATTCGTCGCTATATTGAAATGCTGCCTTATAATCCGGGGTCATTGCCAGTATTCCCACAAAGCGATCCGCATAATACACTCTCAAAGCATTATCTTCTCTCATTTATGACCTCCTGAATGTCCTTATATGGAGCCTGTATAAAAAGATTTCTGAGTTCATCAGCCAGGTCCAAGGCAATTGCAATCCTTGTGAGCGATATCAGTGAAATCTGTCCGGAGGTTTCAAATCTCTTGACGGAGCCTAGGCTCACTCCGCTCATTGATGCAAGCTTTTCCTGAGAAATAGAGCGGCGTCTCCTGATATTTCGTACTCTCTGCGCAAGCTTCTGATCTAATTCTTCTGCAGTCTCCCATACAAACTGTCCCATAGTTTCCTCCGGCAGTTATATAGATAATATATTATCTATATATGTCATATCACAATATTTTTATCTAATATATTATCTATTATTTTACAGTTTATCTATGTGGAATGCAAGCTACTGTTACATCTTATTAACATATCCGTCGCTGATTGGTTGGTTTGATTAGTTGGTTCGGTTGGTTTTGTTGGTTTGATTGGTTTACTTGTTCACAACAAAAATAGAGACGAGAGATATAAGATCCTTCGTCTCTATTCTATACATGCCATTAAATTATTATTGCAGAAACATTCTCTTATTCATTAAGATTATCAGCCAGCTTCTGATACAGCTTCATAAGCTCTGCAACACAGTCTGTTTCCGACATCTTTGTGCTGAATCCATATGCCGCCATAACCGCACGATCATTCGCCGTATGTGCTTTTCGAAGTTCCTGCGGCATAGTAATCGGGTCATACAGGTCTGCCAGTGAAGAATCAGGATACAACTTACGTGCATCAAGTATGCCTTGTGCAGTCTGCTCTATCTTATGTTTCTGTTCATCCGTAGGCATAGGCCAAGGGAAATTGTTGTAGACAATAGTATTGGAGTAACTATAATCGCTCTTTAACCTGCCACACACAACTCTCATCCATGCCATATGTACATTGGATGTTAAGACTCCAAATTCGAAAAATGTTGCATTAGGCATCGTAAACAATTTATCTCCCGGTATAATCTCCCCGGATAAAAAGTCCATCGGTACATATCTTCGGTTTTGTGAAGATACTTTTGGGATTGCAATATATTCACCTTTCATCTCATTAATAGATGCGAAGAGAGTAGGTGTACCGGCAGCTTTCTTAGTATTATCTCTATTGCTTTTTGACCTGAATTCCTTAACCTTTTTAACCCTTTCCAATATTTTCGGACACATTTTCAACAGCTTAGGATCTGCATCGACTAACCAAATACAATATCTGGGTTTTCTTTGAATAAAGTCTTTTCCCATCATGTAATGCCTGATGAACTTCGACGCCTGTGGCTCCTCCGCAAGCAGATTTTCTTTTTCTTCCTCTGTCAGAATCAAATACCCGCCATCTATTGCTTGTCCGCCAAGGGCGATAGGCGGAACATTTGATAATGGTTTCGTTCGTTTCTCAATAAATACATTTTCAGCATCCGTAAGATAGGCATTAATATTATTTACGACATGAACAATGTCATCCGTAAATATTCTGTATTTCTTATCATTTTGGGCACGACTAAATCCAATAATCACACAATGAACATGAGCTTTTATTGATGCTTCACTATCCCATATGAATGTTTGATAAGCAAAATCTATATGAATGCCGCTACTAAACAATGGCTTCCATAATATGGAAACACTTTCTCCCTGTGTGATTGAATTTGTTGAAACAAGAGCCACACGAATCAATGTGTCTCCGATATAATCGCACGCCTTCTTATACCAGCAGGATACATAATCAAGATCTCCGGTATTTTTCCAGCCATTGAAAACCATTGAGACATCTTTTTTCTGATCAGGATTCATCCATCTCGCCCCGACAAATGGCGGATTTCCCATGATGAAATTAAGCTTTCCCGCCGGAATCACATCATTCCAATCTATCTGCAGCGCATTTGCCTCTACGATATTGGCATTTGTTTTCAACGGAAGAAATTCCAGATGCGTTCCGTAGAGTATATCCTCCGTCTCTTTCATCATCTGGCTTTCTGCGATCCAGAGAGCCGTCTTAGCAACCGTCACAGCAAAATCATTGATCTCTATACCATGGAATTGGCTGATAGACACCTTGATCGGATTTGAGACTTCACCGATCGTCATCTGTCCGTTTAAACGTGTACTGATTGATTCATTTTCCAGACGACGAATCGACAAATAAGTCTCTGTGAGAAAATTTCCGCTTCCGGCTGCCGGATCCAAAAATTCCAGAGTCGCCAGTTTTGTCTGGTATTCCTCCAGCTTTCGGTTCCTTGTCTTAAGCACGGAGATCTCCTTGATCTCCTGTAATTCTTTCTTCAGATCGTCCAGAAACAAGGGGTCAATGACTTTATGAATATTTTCAATTGAGGTATAATGCATACCCCCGGAACGTCTTGTTTCCGGATTCAGGGTAGACTCAAATACAGCACCGAATATCGTAGGACTGATATCCGCCCAGTTGAAATCTTCGCTTCCCTTAACAAGGAGAAGCTCGCGAATTTCTTCGTTCAACATGGGTATCTCGATATTTTCATCTGCAAATAATCCGCCGTTTACATATGGAAATGCCGCAAGCTCCGGGATGAGATATGGATCGCGATCCTCCGCCTTTTGATCTAATACTCTGAAGAGCTCAATCAAAGCCGAACGCATATGCGCTGTATCAACACCCGACAAATAGTCATGAAACATATCTCGACGTCCGAATATCCCGGCATCCTCCGCATAGAGACAGAATACAAGTCTGACACACAGAACATTGAGACTCTTCAGGGTCTGCTCGCTTTCCGGATTACGATATTGCTTAAGAAAGGCATCATAAAGCAAGCCTACAATATCGCCTGCCTGAATAGAAACTTCCATCTCATGTGATATCTTCTTCACATCCTGTTTCACAAGAAAGTCAAGAAGCGGATATTTCCCGGGAAGCTCCGGCAGAGAAATCTTTACAGGCTCCGGCACACGGGCATCCATGTCGTATGCCCAAATTTCTGCAAAATTGGACGTAATGATCCATCTTACCTTTTCTCCATATGGCAGATTATCATTGTAACGCTTTGCCTGTTCATAAGGAGTAAGCTCTATATCTCCGGAGTTATGGATTTTCTTATCCAAGGCTTTTCCGAGGCTCTTTTGCTCAATCAGCACATGTGTTTCCGGAATATATACATCTATGCGCTTGGTGTTCCCATCGACAATGACTTTCTTTTCAAAATTCACACGATCGGTAACATGTTCCATCCCCATAACATTGGTCAGAAAGTCAAGCCAATAGGAACGTCCGTCTTCATCCTCATTGCCTTTACCTTGCCATTTATTTGCAAATTGTCTTGCAGCCTCTCTCTGCTCTGCATCCGTCATCAGTCAAATCCTTCCTTATGCTGTCAATCACATGGGCTTTATTTCAATATACGTATTTTCCACTCTCCACCATTATCCGGGCCTTTCCGTTCTATGATACCTTTATCCTTCAATTCCGATATATATCTTGCAATTGTTCTATCTGAAACATATAAGGCTGTTCTTAATTCATTAATAGAAATATTAGGTTTTTCCGAAATCATTTTCAGAATCTCACACGTTTTAGAGATCTTCTTCTTAGAATACTCCGGCATCAACTGTTTGATTTTTTCTTCGGAAATTTCTATGACATTTTCTATGACATTTTCTATGACATTTTCATTCGTTTCTTGCCTTTGTTTTACATCGATTATGATTGATTTTTCTGTTTGGTTGGTTTGGTTGGTTTGGTTGGTTTGGTTGCTTACTTTTCTGAAAAGAGTCACCTTAAAACCGTCTCCAAATTCTTCGAACAGCGGAACCGGAAGATTATATTCATCACATCTTTTAATAATTCTTGGAATTCCTGTGCCCCAAGCTTCCACAATACGCATATAATGAAAAGCCTCCGCAATTGCCTCATTTCTGCATGTTGACTTTCCTGTTTTTACGGTCTCTATATCAAGTCCTCCATATAACATTCCCGGTGAAGAGACTTCCAATCTATCATCATAAATGCATACCTGCACACATGATCTGTCCAAATAGCTTCTGTGCAAAACAGCATTTGCGATTGTCTCTCTTACAGCAGATATCGGAAGTTCATAGATATCCGTTCTATATAATCCTTCGATATTTGCACCCGTATTTATATGCCTCAGAACAAATTGATAAGCCTCTTCAATCTGATCTTGTATTGGCCCGGTAAATTCTTTTTTATCTATGAATATGTCTCTCGAGATTCCCTTAAACAGCGCACATTGAATCTTGGCTGCCTTATTATGATTATCAGTCAGTAGATCAAATGCGTGTGTCGGATACCTGTCTCTGCCAACTTTACATAGCAATCCGAAATCTTCTAATTTTTCAAGAGTCATGTCTTTTACAGAAGCCTTTTCTTCCTCTGTTTCACACGCTTCCAAAGCAATCCTTTTCATAGTTTTGCATAATTCTAATGCTTTATTCTCATCATATTCCCGACCAATATCCTGAAGCGAATCATATGATATATTTTGTCCTTCCAGCTCCAACTCCTGCAATTTTCTTGCATCTGCCGGTCTGCTTGTTCCATTTATCCTAATATAAGAAGTGGTTTCTTTGCCCTTATTTGCTAAATAATATGGTCTGAATTTGCCGGGTGCAACATCTATTACAAGTACTGTTTTCTCTTCAATTGTCTGTATCGAAATATCAGGTTCTATCTGAGGTGTACAGGCATCGGAAATCATATTAGAGATTGAGTCTGACAACTTAAATGGACTTTGCTCACCAATCCCATAAACAATGCAAGTTTCATCTTCAACCCCGACAATGATCTGACCTCCGGTGCTATTTGAAAATGCAACAACATCTTTCAAAAACTTTTCATGTTTGCTTGGAATCTCTCTTTTGAATTCTACATTCTTGCTTTCTCCAAAGAATTCTTTGCTAACCACCTAATCACCTGCTTTCAGCTGTTTCATATACATACTATCAAATATCCAGATATGATTATCCGCATGATTATATCTTATCACACTTTCCGGCGCAGCAAGAATAGTCAAATTCCATCTGTCCTGCATCTTTACCATCTACATTTGCAGGGAATTTTATAATCCACTCTTCCTGATCGATCACTGTAAGGATTTTAGGTCCGGCATCGCCACTTGTACCACCTAAACAATACAGTTCATCCAATTTATCTATGTTAAATGCAAGCTGACATAATGTTAAACAGCTTATCTCCAAACAGAAAAAGGCCGAAGCCCCTGTGGAGTCGTGGGGTTCAGCCTTTGGTGATTTCAGCGTAAATATAATATTATTTCGATTCCATGATTTCTTCTACAAGCTTAAGCATCTCATCTTTTGAGATTTCTTTTGTCACGCTGACTGCATACGCATATCCATCTGCATTCCAAACCGCCAGTGCATATCCATCCGCACTTCCCTTCAAAGTCACCTGTGTGCCTGCTGTGTCTACTGTCTCATCCAGCTCATACTCATTGTAATCCCCGGAAATGTCATCTTCTCCGATTCCTTTCCGGTAGCACAGGCTCTGAGCATCGCCTTCTGCATCGGTTCCTTCGTAATCAATTTGGGCAAATTCACCCCAGCCATTAGTGTATTCGGTATGTTCCACGGTAAATGGCAGATTCTTCAGATCCGATACCGGAAATCCCAGTTTTTGAGAGAGCTCAGCTGCAGAAGCAACCGTTTCCATGCCATTGACAACGCCAACCATTTCCTGACCAACAGTAGGCTCCTGCTGCCCACGGTTGATCTGTGGAATCATCACAACTCCGGCCACCAGAAGCACCAGACAAGCCACAGCAGAAAGATGTTTTGAAATCCGGTAACGTCTCTTGCAACTCTGTCTCTTTTCTTCTTCCCATGTATTGGATGCTTCCGGCAGCCCCGGGTTCTTTTGCGGTTTTGAACCGGTTTCTGTGGTTTGCAACTCAACTTCTGCATTTTCCATCCGGTTTTTCAGATTTTGAAGGATGCGGCAACGCATATCATCATTTACTACAATTTTTTCCATAATCTCATCATATGCCTTACTCAAAATCATATACCTCCTTCAACATCATTTTCAGCCTCTCCCGGCCTCGTTTCAGATCAGAACGTACACTGCTTTCCTTCCGTTCCAAAAGCTTTGCCACCTGGGCTGTGGAATATCCTTCATAATAATACAGATGAATTGCTTCCCGATATTTTTCCGGCAATGACTTCACTGCCTCCCAGATAAATGATAGGTCCTCCCGCTCCTCGCCAATTAATTCGTCATTTAACTCATCCGTTTCCCGAAGACGGTTGTAATCGATCCGGTTTTTGCTTAGATTGGCTGCTACCTTTAAAAGCCACGCCTTCTCATGAACCGCCCCTGTCACCTGCGGGGCGTTTTGCAAGTAGCGAATCAGGGTCTCCTGCAAAATATCTTCCGCATCGCTGTAATTATGTAGATAGGAGTACGCCAGACGAAGAATAGAATTTCCATAAGTATCCAGAAGCCGTTCTGCCGTGAATTCTTGCCGTTCCTGATGCCCTCCGGCACCTCCGGAAGCTTTTCCTGCCTGCATTTGCCTCAGATCTAGGATCTGACTATCCTCAGCCACTGCTATCTCCCGACTCGAATCAATCCAAACCAGCATCCGGTTCCGGACTTTCAAAGCATGCCTGATGATTCCTTCCGTAATCCGGCAAAACCTTATTTGCAATTCTGTCTGATAAGATTTCCCCATCTGATTGGATCTCACGATAACTAACGGACAGCTCTCTCCGGTTAATAGCCCATATCCTCTGTACATATATCCATTCCTCTTTCTAATCTTCTTTCCTAAGCTTTCGTCCTCCGCACACATTACCATTATTTATGGTATCCCGTGTCCGCCTGCAGAATTTACTGTACCTGCTCAACCAGTTCAGTCAATTCTTCCTGATTGAAAGGAGTCTGTACGCTGACTGAATAGGAATAATCCCCTTCGGTCCATACAGCCAGATAACACCCTTCCGCTTCTTTCTTTATTGTGACAGATTTTTCTCCCACTTCTACAGATTTCTCTTCGGAATAAATCACATAATCCCCGGAAATATCCTCCGCTCCGATTCCTTTTCGTACCCTTGCCACCTCAGTGTCACCATCATAATAAATCACTTCCAGCATTTTAGTTCCAAGATTCCTGAACGCCACAGCCTTTGCACCACGAATCTCATCCGGTATCTGAATCTCAAAACCGGCGTCCTCCTCTGCCTCTTTTAAGGAGTCATGATCCGTATATGGATTCGGCATTCCTATCATATTTTCGGCATTTTCTCCGCTCTCTGCTTCTACAGTCTCTTGTGCCTTTTCCTCAGTCGTTGTCTCCTGCGCTGTCGGCTCCGTTCCGATATTCTTAGGCTCCGCCTTTTCTGCGCACGCAGTTATAGATAACACCATCATTATTCCCAATAACGCTATTTTTGTTCTTCTCATCCTAATTTTCCTCGTTTCTTTCCTTTTCTGTGTCTATTGGTTCCGGCATTTTATACCGTTCTATCCTATATACAGATAGGATACTGAAAATGTTGCAAAGTCCTGCCCGCTTTTTTATTCAAGAGTTCGCCGTTAGGCGAAGTTTTCTATAAGTTAAAAAAGAATGTGCCTTGGCACATTCTCGCGCCGAGCGCGGTCGCTTGCGACAGGTTTCTCCTTCGCGCGAGTGCGCATCCCGCGGAGCGTTATTTAACGGGTTATAGGACGCAATTTCCTATGAGTTAAATAAAAAAGCCCTACGCGCCGCTTAAAATCACGGTTTGTAGGGTTTTTGTAAAAATTATTCAAGTTCTATTGTTCCCGGCGGTTTGGAAGTAAGGTCGTAGAATACTCTGTTTACTCCCTTGACCTCATTTACGATACGGGTCATGACACGCTGCAATACTTCAAACGGAATGTTTGCCGCTTCTGCCGTCATAAAATCATCTGTTATAACGGCTCTGAGTGCAACCGCATAATCGTAGGTTCTGAAATCTCCCATGACACCTACCGAGCGCAGATTGGTGAGTGCAGCATAATACTGGCTTATAGATCTGTCGAGTCCTGCCTCGGCGATCTCGGATCTGAATATATGATCGGCATCCTGTACTATACGCACCTTATCTGCCGTAACCTCTCCGACTATACGAACACCGAGTCCCGGTCCCGGGAACGGCTGACGGTATACAAGATACTCCGGAAGTCCGAGTTCAAGTCCGGCACGTCTTACCTCATCCTTAAAGAGATATCTCAAAGGCTCGATGATCTCCTTGAAATCAACATAGTCCGGAAGTCCTCCGACATTGTGATGTGACTTGATGGTAGCTGACTTACCGAGTCCCGATTCGATAACATCCGGGTAAATGGTGCCCTGTACGAGATAATCGACCTTACCTATCTTCTTGGCCTCACGCTCAAATACTCTGATGAACTGCTCACCGATTATCTTACGCTTTGCTTCGGGATCCTCAACGCCCTTAAGCTGCTCGTAAAATTCCTCATGTGCATTGACACGGACAAAATTAAGATCATACTGACCCTTAGGTCCGAATATTGCCTCAACCTCATCTCCCTCGTTCTTACGAAGCAGACCGTGATCTACGAATACGCAGGTAAGCTGCTTGCCTACAGCCTTGGCAAGAAGTGTTGCGGCAACAGATGAATCAACTCCGCCCGAAAGTGCGCAGAGTACCTTGCCGTCTCCGACCTTCTCTCTTACAGCCTTGATGGTATCCTCAACAAAGGTAGTCATCTTCCAATCACCGGTGCATCCGCATACATCATATACGAAATTGTGGAGCATCTTGTTGCCCTCACGGCAATGCTGCACCTCAGGATGGAACTGTACCGCATATATACGTCTTGATGCATCCGACATAGCAGCAACCGGACATACCTCTGTACTTCCGGTGATCCTGAAGCCTTCCGGAACCTGACTTACATAGTCGGTATGACTCATCCATGTCGTTGTTACGGCATTTACGCCATTGAACAAAACATCGCTTGTATCAACCTTAACATCGGTCTTGCCGTACTCAGATACAGGAGCTGTCTCAACCTTGCCTCCCAGTGTGTATGCAATAAGCTGTGTGCCGTAGCATATACCCATGATCGGAATACCCAGATCAAATATAGCCTTGTCAATGTGCGGGGACTCCTCAAGATATACCGAATTTGGTCCGCCTGTAAAAATAATACCCTTAGGAGCTAACTCCTTTATCTTGTCCACGCCTATGGAATATGAATAAACCTCGGCATAAACACCTTCGTCACGCACTCGTCTTGCAATCAGCTGGTTGTACTGACCGCCGAAGTCGAGCACCATAATCATTTCACGCATCCGATCCTCCGATAAAAACGTCCTATACAAACTACTTGCGTAAAGTATAACATCTTATCACTTTCCGTAAAAGAAAAAATTCCTCACACAAATATAAGTTTTATTATAAATGCAGCCGCCCATGCTATAAAGCACTGCCATATGACCATACCGACGGCGGTTTTGCCTCCAAGTTCTCTCTTAACGGACGCAACTGCCGCAACACAAGGTGTATACAGCAGACTGAAGGCCAGGAGTGATGCCGCCTGCTGAGTGCTTAAGATTCCTGCCATTCCTCCCGCAAAGAGCACCTCCAAGGTCGATACAACGCTCTCCTTTGCCATAAATCCGCAGATAAGAGAGGTTACTATACGCCAGTCTCCGAGTCCTATAGGAGTAAACAAAGGCACGAGCATACCCGAAACAGCCGCAAGTATGCTGTCTCCGGAGTTACTTACGAGATTGAAATGCAGATTGAAGCTCTGCAAAAACCATACAATTACCGAGGCTGTAAATATTACCGTAAATGCTCTCTCAAGGAAGTCCTTTGCCTTTTCCCAGAGAAGCTGAAGCACGTTTTTAAGTCCCGGAAGTCTGTAGTTCGGAAGCTCCATAACAAAAGGAACAGCCTCTCCCTTGAACAGTGTGCCTTTCATAAGGAAGGCAACCAGTATACCTATAACTATTCCTCCAAGATATAAACCTGTTATGATAAGTCCGCCCTTACCCGGGAAGAAAGCATTTACAAAAAATGAATATATCGGCAGCTTTGCCGTACAGCTCATAAACGGTGTAAGCAGTATAGTCATCTTTCTGTCTCGCTCACTCGGAAGTGTCCTCGTTGCCATAACGGCAGGAACGGTGCAGCCGAAGCCTATGAGCAGTGGAACTATACTTCTGCCGGACAGTCCTATCTTCCTCAGGAGCTTATCCATGAAAAATGCAACTCTCGCTATGTACCCGCTGTCCTCCATCATTGACAGGAAGAAAAACAAGGTTACTATGACCGGAAGGAACGAGAGTACCGAACCGACACCGGCGAAAATGCCGTGTATAACAAGCCCGTGTATTGCTTCATTTACATTATAGGCGCTAAGCATAGTGTCAACGGATGCCGTCAGGGCATCTATGCCTTTTTCAAGCAAGCCCTGCAGGAAAGCGCCTATGACATTGAAGGTAAGATAGAATACTGCTGCCATAATGGCAACAAAACAGGGGATAGCCGTGTACTTTCCTGTAAGTATCTTGTCTATCTTCTGACTGCGGATACGTTCCTTACTTTTATGTGGCTTAACTACGGTTTTCTCACATACCTTTTCTATAAATGAGAAACGCATGTCGGCTATGGCTGCACTCTTATCAAGACCGCTTTCCTTTTCCATCTGCTCTGTCAGATGTCCGAGTGCCTCTATCTCATTCTGATCGAGCTTGAGCTGTTTTAAGATAAGCTCGTCTCCCTCGATAAGCTTGGTTGCGGCAAAGCGAACCGGAATACCTGCTGCCTTGGCATGATCCTCTATAAGGTGTGCCACTGCGTGGATACAGCGGTGAACTGCACCGCCGTAATCATTTTCATTACAAAAATCGAGTCTGCCCGGGCGTTCCTGATACCTTGCAATATGCACGGCATGCCTGATAAGCTCATCAACGCCTTCGTTTTTGACGGCTGATATAGGAATTACCGGGACGCCCAGCATTGCTTCCATGCCGTTTACGTCTATAGCTCCGCCGTTTCCTGTCACCTCGTCCATCATATTGAGGGCTATGACCATGGGAATGTTCATCTCAAGAAGCTGCATCGTCAGATACAGATTTCTCTCTATATTATTGGCGTCTATAATATTGATTATTGCCTTGGGCTTTTCATCAAGCACAAAGTTTCTGGATACTATCTCCTCGCTCGTGTAAGGAGACATGGAATAAATGCCGGGAAGATCCGTTACCAGAGTCTCCGGATGTCCTTTGATCACTCCGTCTTTTCTGTCTACCGTGACTCCCGGGAAATTGCCTACATGCTGATTGGATCCCGTAAGCTGATTAAAGAGAGTGGTCTTGCCGCAGTTCTGATTGCCGACCAGTGCGTAGCTTAATATGGTTTTGTCCGGAAGAGGCTCGCTTGATCCCTTAACATGGTACTTACCTTCCTCTCCGAGACCCGGATGCACGGATTGATTTATATTGCTTGCAGACTTATATTTTCTGCTTGTCTCAGGTATCGGTTCTACCTCTATCTGTTCGGCATCGGCGAGTCTGAGTGTAAGTGAATAGCCGTGTATCTGAAGTTCCATTGGGTCGCCCATAGGAGCCAGCTTTTCGGCTGTAACCTCTGCCCCCGGAATAACGCCCATATCAAGGAAATGCTGTCTGAGCGCACCGCTTCCTCCGACTGTGCGTATCACCGCACTTTTTCCTATCTCAAGCTCCCTTAATGTCATGATTGTCTCATCTCCTAAATGATGTAAGCTATAGTATACACTTATTGAGGAGATATTATACACCCGATTTTTAGTTTTTTTTAAGCAAACAGATGGCAACGGCACCCCTTGCGGAGTGCCGTCGCCCGATCATGACTGTAGAGCCACTATTTAATTAAATGTCAATTTTATTATCCCGTGCGATTCTCTTAATATCCTCTATCGGCATATCCAAAAGCTCAGCTACCTGCTTTGCATCATGTGTCTTCTGAAGGAGCTGAATTACGATACTTTCCATATTTTTTTCTTTACCAATCTCTATACCTTCCTCAAGGCCCTCTTCTCGTCCTTCTCGACGTTCTTTCTTCTTTATCTCATCCAGTACCATATATTCCCTCTCCTTCGACCTGCTTCTCTTAATCCATTTCACAGACCTCTGTAACTTTGTTACGAAATCACTTCCGAAGTCCTGTTCCGATTCCTTTAGTCCTGCACTTACATACCTGAGAAACTTGATTATCTCTTCAGGTACTTCTGTTGTATTGTCTCCCTTGGTGCTTAAGAATATCGTATGCACTCCGTCCCTATACTTTAGTTCCGGAAGCTCCTCACAATGAGTATTCAT
>CAKRTC010000015.1 GCA_934402055.1 uncultured Lachnospiraceae bacterium
ATCGGCGTATGCATATACGCTTCCGCAAAACCGTCCGGCTCCGTTTCCGGCATCTCATACTCTTCTGCACGCTCATAGTCCATCCGGTTCATCCGCTCAACGATCTGATCCAGGATCTCCTGCTTACCGGCATAATGCTTATATAGCGCCGCTTTCGTAAATCCCAGCTGCTTCGCGATGTCGCTCATCGACGTGCCAAGATATCCATTCTGCGCAAACAGCTCAAGTGCAATTTCTAAAATTCGTTCCTTAGTACCATCTGCCATCATCTGTCTCCTTATAAAAAGTAACCGTTCGGTAACTCTAAGTATAGTTACCGAACGGTTACTTGTCAATTATTTTCCGATATTCCTCGCAGAATTAATATCATTGCAAGAAAATGGTAAAGACCTATTGGCTCTGGAGATTTCTCCCGGTCGCAGCACCCCATATTATTACAAGGCTGATGGAATGATGGAAGCATATATACGCATTGGAAATGAAAGCGTAATTGCCCCGGATTACATTTAAATTTTATCATTTACAGAAATCACATCTCCCGGAGGTATGTTTGGCGACGGATTGATTCAAGAATACGATATTTACAGTATTCGTTCTATCCGTCGGAATCCTGTGATTGCTGACCTATTCCACCGCATGAAGTATATGGAACGCCGTGGAAGTGGTCTACGAAAAATTGTCAGTGAAACAGAAAAACTGCCTGGATATACAGAGGCATATAAGCCTGAGTTTTTCTCAACAGCAACCGATTTCAGGGTCATTTTGAAAAATGTGAATTACAATCTTAGTCAGCAAAACTTAGTCAATGACCAAGTTAGTGAGCAAGATAAAATACAGGACATCTTACAAGCAGTCTTGGATTTTTGTATAACAGAAAAAAACAAACAAGATATTTGCTCGTTTATAGATTATCGAAATCTCACTTATTTTACAAGAAAATATTTGAATCCTCTATTGGCAAGCGGTCAGCTTAAAATGACTATTCCCGATAAACCTAAAAGTCGTAATCAAAAATATATAACTGTTCGTAACGAATAAAAAACAGGACATTGGGTCTCATCACCCTTTGTCCTGCTTCTTTTTTATTCCGAATCATAATCCCATCATTTATCTGCATACTCTATCCTGAATCGCATATTTCAAACTCTGCCATGGCATCCAGCCGGATCGCAGCAAGCTGCAATCCCGTGAAGCTGATTAAAAAATCATTCATGATAGAATATAAGATCACATTTATTTCTGTATGATCATACCTTCTCTGTATGCATAGAGCAAGAGCTTGAGATCATTTATCTGCTTACGCATCTCTATACCGTTGTCGGTATCGGAGTTATAGAGTCTCTTGGTTGCTCCCTCCTTGGCAACAGTAGTTGAATGAATATCTATCTCATCCACTATAGCCTTTTCCTTGGAAACGAAAGGCTCATGAGAAGCCAGGATAAATCCGAGTGAATTAAGTATCAGACTGTAGCCCGCTATACCGGTCTCCTTCTGATATGCCTTGGAAAAGCCTCCGTCAATAATAAAGGCTCTGCCTGCTGCATGAACCGGATCGGATCCTGCCTTCACCGGCATATGACCGTTAATGATATGTCCCTTTTCTCTGTCAAGTCCGAACTCCTCAAGTATATCCTCGACTACTCCGACATTATCCATCAGCTTATAATAAGGATTCTTTTCTTCCTTCCAGGTCTCCTTATCATTGATAAACAGTCTCTCAAATGTCGTGATCTTCTTCTTTCCGAAGAGCGGTGACTTATATCCGCACCACAGATACCAGAAGAAATCAATATCTCTATTACCATTGACATTGTGATGCTTGGAGGCAACATAGCCCCTGCGGACCACCTGCTCGGCATAATCAAACCACTCCTTGCCCTTCTTCGGTCCCTCTGCTGTCATTATAGGCATGAAGGAACCGTTGCTGTTAAGCGGCATGCATCCGTGGAACAAAAGATTACCGTTGTACTTTCTGTACATACTGCCCTTCGAGAACAGGAAGCTCACATGCGTCTGCAGGTTCTTGCTCTCAAGGAATTCCTCCTGAAGCTGATCCATAACTGCCTGCTCATCAGAACTGAGCTTATAAGGATCTGCCGGATCTATAGTCGGAAAGTTGCAGTCGTTCATCTCATACTCGACCCCGTCGATCATAACAGTCTTCTTATCGAAGTCGATATTATGTAAATGTCTCATGCTGTCCATCTCATAATGCGGATGAGACTTTATCATCTGACCCTCAAGCTTGAACTGAATGATTGCAATAGCCTTACATATTTTGGCAAGAGCATCATAGTCTGTAGAGCTCATGGTATTTTCCGCAGCTACTCTCGGTGTGAAATGCTCACACGGATCATCTGCATATGCCTGCAGAGCAAAGGTCAGCAAGGTTCGCAAACTTATTCCGTAACCAATCTCAAGTGTATGCAGATTATCGTATCTTGTGCAGATACGGATAACATTGGCAATACAAGGCATATTACCGCAGGCTGCACCCATCCAAAGTATGTCATGGTTCCCCCACTGTATATCTATACTGTGGTAATCCATAAGCATATCCAGCACCTGATCGGCACTCGGACCTCTGTCAAAGATATCTCCGAGTACATGCAGTCTGTATACACTTATACGTGTAATAAGATCACACATCTTGATAATAAAATCATCCGCAACACCTGTCTCGATGATGGTCTGAATGATCTTATCCTTATATTCACCCTTTGCCTGGGCAACAGTGTCTCCGAACAAAAGTTCTTCAATAATATAGCTGAATTCCTTAGGTATCTGCTTTCTGACATAGGAGCGGGTATACTTGACCGTAGCAACACTTAAGAGCGTGATAAGTCTGTGCAGTGTCTTCTTATAGAAGCTGTCCATATCACTCTCATGCTTCTTGATATAATCAAGCTTCTCCTCCGGATAATAGATAAGAGTCGCAAGTGTGCTCCTCTCCTCCGGACTTACATATCCGCCGAAGGTATGATCTATCTTGTTCTTGATGACACCCGAGGCATTCCTCAGTATATGTGAAAAAGCAAGATATTCTCCGTGAATATCACTCACAAAATGCTCTGTTCCCTTTGGAAGATTAAGTATAGCCTCAAGGTTTATTATCTCTGTCGAGGCCTCCTGAATATTCTTATAGGTCTTGCTCAAAAGCTTGAGATATTCAAACTTCTGCTCATCGATCTTCACGGAATCCGCTGCCATAATTATTCCTCCCTGCTCTCCAGATACTGGATAAGCTGCTGTGCCGCTCTGCCGGAAAAACCTCCGTGACGTATCTCCCAGGTATTGGCTATACGTCTTAATTCCTCGTCATCCATAGTGATGCCGTTTCTCTCTGCAAGAGCACGCACGATCTCATGATATTCCTTTGGTGTCGGTGCATTGTAATTGATCGATACACCGAATCTTGCGGCAAGTGAAGTCTTCTCTTCGATGGTATCGGATCTGTGAATGTCGCCCTTATGCTCCATATCATCACGATCCTTCCACGTCTCCTTGACAAGATGGCGTCTGTTGGAGGTTGCATAGATAAGAATATTCTCCGGTCTTGTCTCTACGCCGCCCTCAATGACTGCCTTAAGGAACTTATATTCGACTTCATTTTCCTCAAATGAGAGATCATCAATAAAAATGATGAAGCGGTAGTTGCGATTCTTGACTGCGCTTATTACAGCCGACAGATTGCAGAACTGGTGCTTATATATCTCTATCATCCTGAGTCCGCTGTCAAAGTACTCATTGATAAGGGCTTTGACACTGGTAGACTTACCTGTGCCCGCATCACCGTAGAGCAATACATTATTGGCCTTTTTACCCTTAAGGAAGGCTATAGTGTTATCCCTCAGCTCCTTCTTCTGCTGCTCATAGCCAAGGAGATCGTCAAGCATGACATTATCGACATTACTGATGGGCAGGAACTTAAGTCCCTTGCTGTTGTCATCGGAAATGCGAAAAGCTCTGCTCATGGCAAAGAGACCGTAACCGTATCTCTTGTAATAATCGGTCACGATATCGAATATCTCCTGTGCCGAGGCTGCATCCGCAAGCTTTGTTCGAAGCTCTGCAACCTGAGTACTTATATCATGATTATACAATCTTTTTCGTTTTGGGATAGCCCTATAATTGCAAATTACAGAAAAGCAGTCGATTCCGAGGCGTTTTTCAAGCTCAGAAAAGTCATAATGCATGAGTTTTCTGAATACTTCAAAATCTCCCAATGCAAATAAATTGACCGATCCGTCCGTGCTGCCTACTCTCTCACATGTTTTTGTAAATGAATTCTCATTGGTCATGGGTATATATGTGAGATAGCTCTGCCAGAGATTTGTGTCAAATCCGCAGTCGGTAGAGAGGTCAAGTATACGCTTGACCTCATGATAACTTCTCTTTATAAGTTCATCCTTATCGGATGTAGGATCCTCGGACTCTTTGATTATCTGTGCTACATTTTCAAGTATGCTGTTCTCTCCCAATTCTCCGAAGAGCAGCAACTTTGATATTTCTCTGTACATCAGCTTAATACCGCTCCCTTATCGGCAGACATTACATATCTCGCATAACGTGCAAGATAACCTGTCTTGATTCTCGGCTCAGGGCATACCCACTTTGTCTTACGTTCAGCAAGCACCTCATCAGACACCTTAAGCTCAATAGTATGCTCAGGAATATTGATTGATATGATATCTCCTTCTTCAACCAGACCTATAGGTCCGCCCGAAGCAGCCTCAGGTGAAACATGTCCTATCGAAGCTCCTCTCGTAGCTCCCGAGAAACGTCCGTCTGTGATAAGTGCTACATCCTTATCAAGTCCCATTCCGGCTATAGCCGAGGTAGGATTAAGCATCTCTCTCATACCCGGACCGCCCTTAGGACCCTCATATCGGATAATAACTACATCTCCTGCCTTGATCTTGCCTGCATATATAGCAGCAATTGCATCATCCTCAGAGTTAAATACTCTTGCAGGGCCTTCATGCACCATCATCTCCGGTGCAACAGCAGACTGCTTGACAACACATCCGTCAGGAGCAAGATTACCCTTAAGTACGGCGATTCCTCCGGTCTTGGAATAAGGATTATCCATAGGTCTTATTACCTCAGGATCAAGGTTTACGGCATCCTTAATGTTTTCTCCGACAGTCTTGCCTGTGCATGTGATAAGACTTGTATCCAAAAGTCCTGCATCCGCAAGCTGCTTCATAACAGCATATACTCCGCCGGCTCTGTTGAGATCCTCCATATAAGTAGGGCCTGCCGGAGCAAGATGGCAGAGGTTCGGAGTCTTTGCCGAGATCTCATTTGCCATATCAAAGTCGATATCTATGCCGCACTCATGTGCGATAGCCGGCAGATGAAGCATGGTATTGGTAGAGCATCCGAGAGCCATATCTACAGTCTCGGCATTGTGGAAGGCTGCCGGTGTCATGATATCACGCGGACAGATATTCTTCTCAACAAGCTCCATGATCTTCATTCCGGCATGCTTTGCAAGACGGATACGTGCGGAGAATACCGCAGGAATGGTTCCGTTGCCTCTAAGTCCCATTCCTATAGCCTCTGTAAGACAGTTCATGGAATTAGCTGTAAACATACCCGAGCAGGATCCGCAGGTAGGACATGCATTTTCCTCATAATCAAGAAGTCCCGCATCATCAAGCTTGCCTGCATAGTGGGCACCAACCGCCTCAAACATGCTTGAAAGTGAGGTACGGCTTCCGTCATTCAGACGTCCCGCAAGCATCGGACCTCCAGATACGAAAATGGTAGGAATATTGATTCTTGCAGCAGCCATCAAAAGTCCCGGTACGTTCTTGTCGCAGTTAGGGATCATTACAAGTCCGTCAAGCTGATGTGCAAGTGCCATAGCCTCTGTCGAGTCTGTGATAAGTTCTCTGGTTACAAGAGAGTATTTCATGCCTGTATGGCCCATAGCTATACCGTCACATACGGCAATGGCAGGAAACTCAACAGGTGTACCGCCTGCTGCTCTTACTCCTGCCTTAACTGCCTCAGCTATCTTGTCAAGATTCATATGTCCCGGAACGATCTCGTTATAAGAGCATACGACACCTATCATAGGTCTCTCTATCTCTTCCTGTGTTAATCCGAGTGCATACAGCAACGAACGGTTAGGTGCGGCAGGTGTGCCTTTTTTTATCACATCACTTCTCATGGCGATTCCCTTTCTCCTCTTACTATATCCATAGATTACGCGCAAGCACTTGAGACTTCGGCATTGCTTTTCTACACGTCATTAAAGCTTATGCCAAAACGCTCGGAAAAATCCTAACTCACTGCGTTCAAACAAAGGATTTTTTTTCCTCGCAGGCATCGCTTTAATGCCATAAGAAAAGCTAATGTCTCTGTCTATGCCGTACTTGCATCGTAATCATGGAACTTGTCAGTGCAGCAGTCTGAGGCAATTTAAGCGATTTATGGATGAAGCTTAATCCTGTCATCACTGCAGTAAAGAGCACCCGTATCAATGCGCTTGTCTGAGCAAAGCGAGTTTGCGCATTGATAGGAAGGCTCTTTATCTACAGTGATGTAATACAGGATAAGCTGAAGTAATATGAGCTTAAACAGCCTCGGCTGCTGCCGATATGTCCCATGCCTGCTGTAACACAGGCATGGAAGAATTCATTACGCACCCTTCGGTGCTCTGTACGTTTTTTCTTATTCTGCGGATGATACCGACACGCATTGCGCTTCCGTCCGCTTTCTTCGGATAATTAGTTGGAAGCTGTATCCGGATCTGAATCATCACCCCAGAGCATGTTCTTACGAAGCTCTGCTCCGACTGTCTCCATCGGATGCTGTGCAAGACGATCACGATGTCTGTTGAAGTATGTACGACCGTTGTTGTTCTCTGCGATCCATCTTCCTGCAAATGTTCCGTCCTGGATGTCTGTAAGAACAGCCTTCATTCTTGCCTTTGTCTCCTCGTAAGGAATTACACGAGGACCTGATACATACTCACCGAACTCTGCTGTATCGGAGATAGAGTAGTTCATCATTGCAACACCACCCTTGTTGATAAGGTCGATGATAAGCTTCATCTCGTGGATAGTCTCGAAGTAAGCATTCTCAGGAGCATAACCTGCATCTGTAAGTGTCTCAAATGCACATCTCATAAGCTCAACTACGCCGCCGCAAAGAACTGCCTGCTCACCGAAGAGGTCTGTCTCTGTCTCAGCCTGGAAGGTAGTCTCCATAACACCTGCTCTTGCTCCGCCGATACCGGCTGCATAAGCAAGTCCGAGATCATAAGCCTTGCCTGTCGGGTTCTGCTCAACACAGATAAGGCAAGGAACGCCCTTTCCGTTAACATACTGTGAACGAACTGTATGTCCCGGTCCCTTAGGTGCGATCATGATAACATCAACATCAGCCGGCGGAACGATCTGCTTGAAGTGGATGTTGAAGCCGTGTGCGAACATAAGAGCATTGCCGGACTCAAGATAAGGAGCGATCTCTGTCTTATAAACCTTAGCCTGAACCTCATCATTAACAAGCATCATAACGAGGTCTCCCCACTTGGCAGCCTCAGCAATAGTCTTAACTGTAAGACCTGCCTCCTCTGCCTTCTTCCAGCTCTTTGAGCCCTCACGAAGTCCTACGCAGACCTCACAGCCCGAATCCTTAAGATTAAGTGCATGTGCATGTCCCTGTGATCCGTAACCGATGATAGCGATCTTCTTGCCTGTAAGCTTTGTAAGATCACAATCCTTCTCATAATACATTTTTGCCATAGTTGAATTCCTCCTGTAATTTGTTGTCATCATATATTGTACCGTGCCCTCTTTCGATGGCAATAGTGCCTGTTTTAGCGATCTCGAGTATACCGAAATCCTTGAGCAAACGTATCAGTGCTTCATTTTTATCCTGATCTCCGAATACCCATATGGTCATCGCTTCAAGATCAATGTCGATGACCTTGCCCTTGAAAACATTTACGATCTGAAGTATCTCATCTCTTGCCGCACGTTCTGCTGCTCTTACTTTTATAAATGCGATCTCTCTGCGGATGCTTGTCTTCTCATCCAGTATCTTGACTGCCTTTACTCCGAGGAGCTTGCGGCACTGTGCCGCTATCTGATCTATCATAAGCTCATCTGCGAGCAGCTCTATAGATATACGTGTAATACCCGGTCTGTCGGTAGCTCCGGATACTATTGACTCGATATTATAGCCCTTTCTTGAGAAAAGTCTTGCGACCTGACTCAATATACCCGGTATATCTTCAACGATCACCGCAAGTGTATATATCTTCTTTTCGGGATTAAATACTCTTCTCATCCGACGCTTCCTCCTTCCCTAAGCAAGAAATCGGTTATGTCATGTCCTGCCGCAACCATAGGACTTACCATCTCATTGATATCAAGGAGACAGTCGATCACACAAGCCTTGCCCTCTGCCAATGCCTCTTTAAGTGTTGCCTGCATCTCCTCGACATTCTTAACTCTGTAGCCCTTAAGTCCGTATGCTTCGGCAAGCTTGACAAAATCCGGACCTCTGTCCATGGTAGTCTCCGAAAAACGCTTATCGTATATAAGATCCTGCCACTGTCTTACCATGCCCAGAGCACCGTTATTAAATACTATGGTAACTATAGGCAGATCATAATGCTGGACGGTTGCAAGCTCGTTGCAGTTCATGCGCAGGCATCCGTCACCTGTTATATTAAGCACGCATTTATCCGGACATCCCACAGCTGCTCCTATGGCAGCTCCCATGCCGAATCCCATTGTACCGAAGCCTCCGCTTGTAAGCAGCTGACCCGGATACTGGAAATGCAGATATTTGATAGCCCACATCTGATGCTGTCCTACATCAGTGGAAACCACAGCATCCTTAGGAGCCGTATTTCTGATCGTCTCAAGTATCTGCTGAGGTGTAAATCTTCCGAGATCCGGTGCCTTTGAAGGCTCTCTGAGCGGAAGTATATGTTCCTTCCACTCCTTATGCTCATACTGCGGAAGCTTGGCATTAAGCATGCTGAGTACCTTGCCTGCCGAACCGATTATATGGTGATCGGTAAGTACATTCTTATCGATCTCTGCTCTGTCTATGTCGATCTGAACTATCTTGGCCTGCTTGGCAAAGGTCTTAGGGTTGAGTGCAACTCTGTCAGAGAATCTGCTGCCTACGGCAATAAGCAGGTCGCACTCATCACAGGCAATGTTCGATGCCTCGGAACCGTGCATACCTATCATTCCGGAAGTAAGAGGATTATCTCCCGGGAAGCCGCCGCCTCCCATAAGTGTTATCGCAACAGGCGCATCTATCTTCTCGGCAAACTCTCTGAATTCCTTGTCAGCTCTGTCTCTTACTACACCTCCGCCACAGATAAGGAAAGGTCTCTCAGACTCTGCTATCATATCAAGGAGCTTATCTACATCTTCGGTATCGATCTCCGGTGCCGACATGGCACTGTCGGTTGCAAGCTTTCTGATTGCCTTGCAGTCACGGTTATTGTCCGCAGGTATGAATTCATAATCGATCATAACATCCGGATTGGTGACATTTTTAAGGAAATCCACAAGCACCGGACCCGGTCTTCCGCTCTGAGCGATTGCAAATGCCTGACGCATTGCATCCGGTATCTCTTCGGGATCTCTTACCAGAAATGTAGCCTTGGTTATCGGCATTGCGATACCTGTGATATCGACCTCCTGGAAAGCATCCTTACCTAATAATGACTCGCCTACGTTGCAGGTAATAAATACTACCGGTGATGAATCGAGATATGCCGTTGCAATACCTGTAGTGATATTGGTGGCACCCGGGCCGGAGGTTGCAAAGCATACTCCTACCTTTCCCGTAGCTCTCGCATATCCGTCTGCGGCATGCGAAGCTCCCTGCTCATGAGATGTCAGTATATGATGTATTTTGTCCTTGTAACGATATAATTCATCATACAAGTTGATGATGGTTCCGCCCGGATAACCGAATATCGTATCGACATTCTGTTCAAGCAGGCATTCCATTATTGCTTGTGTTCCTCTTACCTTCAATTTGTCCCCCTTATATCTTGGCTGCGCCCTTTTGCAGCGCTATCATTCCCGTTCTTGCTGTCTCCATGATACCGAAAGGTCTCATCATTTCTTCAAAAGAAGCGACCTTATCACTTTCTGCCGAAAGCTCTATCGTTAAGGTATTGGCTGTAATATCAGCAATCTTTGCTCCGCATATCTCGCATATAGTCATTATATCAGGTCTTGTAGTCACCGTGGCATTGACCTTGATAAGCAAGAGCTCTCTGCCTATGATGGAATGCTCGTTAAGCACTCTGACCTTAACGACATCAACCAGCTTATTAAGCTGTTTTTCAACCTGCTCCACTACCGAATTACCGCTGTCCACTATAATGGTTATGCGCGAAAGTGTGGGATCGTCTGTAACACCAACTGCAAGTGATTCAATATTAAATGCTCTCTTTGAAAAGAGACTTGTTATCTTGCTGAGTACGCCGGCGCGGTTCTCAACGATTACCGAAATAGTCTGTTTCATGTTCCGCCTCCTTACTCAGTCGTACTGCACATAGAATCAACATTTACAATAAGCACCTGCGGTCCTTCGGAATTAAGGAAGGCCTCAAGAGCCTCGTCTGTTTTATCATCATCCTCAAGTACCATGCTCGGTATGCCGTATGAAGCAATGAGTGCTTCGAAATCCGGATCACCCTCAAGATCAACTCCGTATGCTCCGTGGAAAGGTGCTCTCACCTGACTCTGATGCACGAGTCCGAGTACATGGTTCCTTATTATTATGATCTTAAGATCAAGTCTGTTTGCACGTACTACCGCAAGCTCATTCATACTCATCTGAAAGGAACCGTCTCCGTTGATAACGACTGTCTTGCGTTCAGGCTGTGCGATCTTTACACCGATTCCGCAGGGAAGTCCGTAGCCCATGGTTCCGAGTCCTCCCGAAGTAAGGAATCTGATGCCGTGCATGTAGAGATGCTGACATGCCCAGAGCTGATTCTGTCCAACATCTACGCAAACAGCCGTACCTTCCTCAAGATGACGTCCCAGCTTGCGCATAAATCTCTGTGGTGATACATGCGGATGCTCCGGAAAATCACGTCCCAGCTCCTCAGCTCTGTAATCCTTAAGAAAAGCTCTCCACTCTGCGGTATCCGGTGCGGTGCACTGCTCCGAGAGCTTGTTAAGTATGATTCCGGCATCTCCTACAAGAGGAATGTTTGCTTCCATATTCTTGCCGATCTCTGCCGAATCTACATCTATGTGTATGGTAGTAAGTCTGCGCTTGACCTCGTTTGGTTCCATGATCGCACGATCCGCAACTCTCATTCCTATCATGATCAGGAGATCTGCTTTGACCATTGCCTTATTTGCAGATCTGTTGCCAAACTTTCCGATCATACCCATATTGAGCGGATCGTCTGTATCAAGCAGCGAGAGTCCCATCATAGTCGTTACTACCGGGATATTCATCTCATGAGCAAAGCTCTTAAGCTCTGCTTCGGCATGCGCAAGAAAAACTCCGCCGCCTGCACATATAACAGGCTTTTTCGCTTCGCTTATTGCATGAATGACATGCGTAAGCTGTCTGCCGTTTCCTTTAATACTCGGGTTGTATCCTCTGATGTGAACTGTATCCGGAAATACCGGATCCTTAACTTCCTGATCCTGAATGTTCTGAGGAAAATCGATAAGCACCGGTCCCGGTCTTCCTGTGGAAGCTATGTAAAATGCTTCCTTAATGATATTAGGAAGTTCTCTTGCATCCTTTACAAGATAGCTGTGTTTGATAAAAGGAGTTACCGCTCCGAGGATATCAACCTCCTGAAAGATATCTCTTCCGATAAGATTTGTCGGAACCTGACCCGTAACAGCAACCATTGGAATCGAGTCCATATATGCAGTAGCGATGCCTGTGATAAGATTGGTTGCTCCGGGACCGCTGGTGACCATGCATACACCCGTCTTGCCTGTGACTCTTGCGTAACCTGATGCCATATGTCCGGCATTCTGTTCCTGTCGTACAAGTGTATACCTGATGGTGTCTTCAACCTTCATCATCTCGTCCATGAGCGAACAGATTGTTGCTCCCGCATAACCGAATACGCGGTCAACGCCCTCGTTTATGAGCCCTTGTACAAAGATCTGAGATCCTGTCATATACAGCTTTCCTCCTTGAAAGAATATTATTTAAGTATGGAAAATGTTTTTCTCGAAAATGATAAAGTATCGAAACCATGGTATAGAACCCTAATGATACATTTTAAACTGTAAAAGTGAAACGTGTAAATAAAAAATCACATTGCCCGCATAAAAATGCAATATACTGTTTTTAATATCTACAGCTTAAGTTTCACAAACGGTATATACGATAAGTTTTTTCAAATTCCGAGTAAAAGAAAAAGCCCGTGATGCCTGCTCACGAGCTTTAAAAAATCCCCTTAATACAAAACAAATATTTCGGTAAATTCCTATCCCTGTAAGGATATTATAAATGCGCACAAGCAACAACACTATTGAGCTTTTCCTCGCCGAGTGTAATCACGACGATGCCAATAATGACGATTAGAGCTATAATGCTGTTAATCACTGTAAATGTCACTTGATTGAATCTCCGTATAATTATTTTTGTTTTATTATAGACTTTTCAAATGAAAATGCAACTGTAGTTTTTATTATTTTCTATATTTTATAGCTATGCGTACTCAGTCCATCCAATTTTTTAGGTATCGACTATCACTTTTTACCCTAATAAACACACGGTATTTTTCTGTATATTCATGGCGTTTTTTTCATGTCCTTTAACTGAAACAAAAAGCTTCAAGCGTAAAAAATATATATTTTTTCTTGACTTGTTAGATATCGATAACTATAATGAGCGTACGAAAGTTAGAAGGTACTAACATTTATTACCGCATTCTAACTTTTATTACCACGTTCTAACTTTTATTACTGTTTGCTAACGTTTTGTCGCTTGGATCTTACTTTGATTCAGTCGCATTTTAAGCGATTTTTTTTGCTGATATGTTAGCATCAGCTATCGTATTGTTTCTTTATTCATAGGGAATTTCATCCTATGAAATAAAAAAAATATATCATCATATAACGGAGGTATTTATATGTTGCCGTTGCCATTGGCTAATGTTGATGAAGAGTACACTATTAAGAAGATAAGCGGTTCTTCGGATGTCAAAAAGCATCTTGAGAATCTCGGATTTGTTGTCGGAGGCAATGTCAAGATAGTTGCCTATGTCGACGGCAATCTCATCGTCAATGCTAAGGAAGCCCGCATTGCCATCAATAAGGAACTGGCTATGCGAGTTATGGTTTGATATACGGGTTTGTTTATTTTTAAAGGAGGTACATCATAAATGACACTTAGAGATGTTAAGATCGGTGAAACCGCCAAAGTCGTTAAGCTTAACGGCGAGGGACCGGTAAAGCGCAGGATCATGGACATGGGGCTTACTAAGGGTGTTGAAGTCTTTGTCCGTAAGGTAGCACCTCTCGGGGATCCTATCGAAGTGACCGTAAGAGGTTATGAGCTTTCGATACGTAAGGCAGATGCCGAGATGGTAGAGGTTGAGGAATAATTAAGGAGATCAGCTTATAATGAGTATAAGAATCGCCCTTGCGGGCAACCCAAACTGTGGTAAGACCACACTTTTCAATGCACTTACCGGTGCTAACCAGTACGTCGGCAACTGGCCGGGCGTAACAGTTGAGAAAAAGGAAGGAAAGCTTAAGGGTCATGACGACGTTATCATTACCGACCTTCCGGGAATCTACTCTCTTTCTCCGTATACTCTGGAAGAGGTAGTTGCAAGAAATTATCTTACAGAGGAGCGCCCTGATGCAGTACTTAACATTATCGACGGTACTAACCTTGAGCGTAACCTTTACCTTACAACACAGCTTCTTGAGCTCGGAATACCGACAGTCATCGCTATCAATATGATGGACCTCGTAAGAAAGAACGGTGACCATATCAATATTCCTCAGCTTTCAAGAGAATTGGGATGCCGCATTCTTGAGATCTCCGCTCTTAGGAATGACGGTATCACCGAAGCAGCTGCTGAGGCTATCAAGGCAGCCAAGGAAAAAAAGCCTATTCCGCATCACACCTTCTCAGGACCTGTAGAGCACGCTCTGGCTCATATCGAGGAAGTGACTCTACACGATCAGCCTGAGGAAAAGCAGCGCTGGTTCGCAATAAAGCTCTTTGAGCGTGATTCCAAGATCGTAGAAAAGCTTAAGCTTAACGAAACCACAAGAGCTCATATCGAAAATGATATCGTGGCTGCCGAGAAGGAGCTTGATGACGAGGCAGAGGCTATCATCACCAACGAGAGATACATTTATATTGCAGAACTCCTTAAGGATGCCTACAAGAAAAAGAATGCCGGCGCTCTCACAGCTTCCGACAAGATAGATAAGGTGATTACAAACCGCTGGCTTGCACTTCCTATCTTTGCCGTAATAATGTTTGCGGTATACTACATTGCCGTTACTTCACTCGGAACCATAGTTACCGACTGGACCAACGACACTCTCTTCGGTGAGTGGATACAGCCTGCCGTACAGACAGCTCTCGAAAATGCCGGATGTGCCGACTGGATCGTAAGCATGGTTGTTGACGGAATCATCGGCGGTATAGCAGCGCCTATCGGTTTTGCTCCTCAGATGGCTATAGTATTCTTCTTCCTCAGCATACTTGAGGACTGCGGATACATGGCACGTGTTGCCTTCATCATGGACCGTATCTTCCGCAGATTCGGACTCAGCGGCAAGAGCTTCATTCCTTTCCTTATCTCATCAGGCTGCGGTGTACCGGGTATCATGGCTACACGTACCATTGAAAATGAGAAGGATCGCCGTATGACAATGATGACAACTACCTTCGTTCCCTGCGGAGCAAAGCTTCCTGTCATCGCACTTATCGCAGGTGTTATAAGCGGTGAGTTCTGGGTAGGTCCGGTTATGTACTTCCTCGGTATCTTCTGCGTTATTACTGCTTGTATCATCTTAAAGAAGTTCGACCTCTTCTCAAGTGAGCCGGCTCCTTTTGTTATGGAGCTTCCTCAGTACCACATTCCTTCATTCAAGGGCGTGCTTATGCATGTATGGGAGAGAGTTTGGGCATTCCTTAAGAAGGCCGGAACAGTACTCTTCGTCTGCTGTGCGGTTATGTGGCTCCTCGGAAGCTTCGGATTTACAGCTGACGGCTTCGGTCTTGTAGAGAACACAGAGGATTGTCTCCTTTCCGCTATCGGAGGCGCTATCGCATGGATCTTTGCACCTCTCGGATTCGGAACATGGCAGGCAGTTGCTGCTTCTCTCTCAGGCTTCGTTGCTAAGGAGGGTATCGTTTCAACCATGGCACTTCTTGCAGGTCTTCAGGATGTTGAAGAATACAGTGCAGAGTTCCATGATGCATTTGCAGCATTCTTCCCGACAGCAATGGCAGCATTCTCATTCCTTTGCTTTAACCTCCTTGATTCACCTTGCCTTGCTGCTATTTCTACAATGGCACGTGAGATGGGCAGCAAAAAGGGAGTTGCATTTGCAATTATTTTCCAGAATGTATTTGCTTATTGCATGACACTTATGATATATCAGTTAGGCGGACTTGCTATCGGTGCACTCAGCTTCGGTATCGGAACCGTTGCGGCACTTATAGTGCTCGTTGTATTCCTCTATCTTCTCTTCCGTCCTGATCCGCAGGCAAAAAAGCAGAAGATCGAAGCCAATTCAAAGGTAAGCCTGGCTTAACACTAAGGAGATTTTATTATGGCAGCATCGATCATCGTTTTAATTATTGTAGGCATCGTATGTGCGGTCAATATTGTGAAAATGATTAAGAATATCAGGAACGGACGCAGCATTGACGGCTGTGACGGAGACTGCTCTCATTGCAGCTGCTGCCACCATTCTAAGTAACAGACTTTTTGAATAATAATTGATCTTGGGACCCGTCGGTATTTTCCGTCGGGTCCTGTCTGTAAGGAGGTTTAATATGTACAAGACAACTGTTGAAGTAGGAGGCATGGCCTGCGGTATGTGTGAAGCTCATGTAAATGATGCCGTCCGCAAGGCTCTCGGCAATGTTAAGAAGGTCTCCTCCTCTCATTCCAAGAAGCGCACCGAGATCATCTCTGAGGCGCCCGTTGATGAGGATAAGCTGCGTAAGGCAATTACCGATACCGGCTATGATGTCGGCAATATCACTTCCGAAGTGTATGAGAAAAAAGGGCTGTTCGGATTGTTTTGATAAAGCCTGTCTTTAAAATATTGAATGAACTTCGTGCTCTGTGATACTATTAAAAGTAATCGTTTATCCGACATCAGCGGTCTGCTTTGCAGGCTTACGGCTGTATCGTAAGTGTCGGATACTTAGCTGATACAAAAGTTCATTCGAGCATATCTACGGAGGAAATTTATGGAATACAGAATTGAGCATGACACTATGGGAGAAGTCAAGGTTCCCGCAGAGCATTTCTGGGGAGCTCAGACCGAGCGTTCACTTGAGAATTTCCGTATAGGCACGGAAACTATACCGAGAGAAGTAATAAGAGCCTTTGCAATGCTGAAATCGGCTGCCGCTTCATCCAATATGCAGCTCGGTAAGCTTGGTACTGCCGAGGGTAAGGCTATAGAGGAAGCCTGCCTTGCGGTATTAAACGGAGAGTATCCGGATGAATTCCCTTTAAAGGTATGGCAGACAGGCTCCGGCACTCAGTCCAACATGAATATGAATGAGGTCATAGCTCATATTGCAGCTGCCAAGCATCCGGAATTAAAGATCCATCCGAACGATCATGTCAATATGTCTCAGAGTTCCAACGATACCTTCCCCACAGCTATGAATGTAGCTGCAGTTACAGCTATAAGCGAGACTCTTCTGCCCGCACTCGATAAGCTTACAGAGACCCTTAAAAGGCTTGAAGCGGAAAATGCCGAGGTTATCAAGATAGGCCGTACTCATCTTCAGGATGCGGTGCCGCTCAGATTTTCACAGGAGATACACGGCTGGACAGGCATGCTTGAAACCGCAAGAGAGATGATAGTAAGTTCACTTACACCTCTCAAGAGACTTGCCATAGGCGGAACTGCGGTCGGAACAGGACTTAACTGTCCTCCGGATTTTGACAGGATATGCACCGGATATATCTCCAAGCTCAGCGGAATTGAATTTACCGCTTCGGACAATAAATATCACGCCCTTACCTCCAAGGATGCCTATGTATTTACACACGGCGCTCTTAAGGCACTTGCCGCAAACCTCATGAAGATGGCTAATGATATCAGATGGCTTGCTTCCGGTCCCCGCTGCGGTATAGGCGAGATATCCATACCTGAGAATGAGCCGGGTTCATCTATCATGCCGGGCAAGGTCAATCCTACTCAGTGTGAGGCGATCACCATGGTAGCCGTTCAGGTCATGGGAAATGATGCCGCCGTAGGCATAGGCGCAAGCCAGGGTAACTTCGAGCTCAATGTATTCATGCCTGTTCTTGCCTACAATATGCTTCAGTCGATAAGACTGCTTGCAGACGGCATGATCTCATTTGAAAAGCACTGCGTAAGCGGCATCAAGGCAAACACCGAGCGTATGAAGGAAAACTTAGACCGTTCCCTTATGCTTGTCACCTGCCTCTCTCCTTCCATAGGCTATGAAAATGCAGCAAAATGCGCACATACAGCCTTCGAGGACGGTTCGACACTCAAGGAAGCCGTACTCAAACTTGGTTTCATGAGCTCTGAGGATTATGACAAAGCAGTAAGACCGGAGAAGATGTGCTGATACATTTTCAGCCTATCAGGACAAGTCAGCTGCTCATGCTCAAGGCTGCTGCATCACCGTTGTAAGGCATTTTTTATCATTTACTGCAGAATACGGATTGCTTTGTGTTTTCGCACTCCTACGTAAATTCGCAACGTGTCTATCAGCACTTTGTGCTATTTTCCGTTACAGAATCAAAAAATAAGGATGATTGCAAAAAAAACAAACTTGCTCATCCTCATTTTCAGATTCTGCTTATGCAAATATGAGATATAGTAGAGAACGTATTTGAAGAAACCGCAGATCAGCTATTATGCCGATCTGCGGTTTCAGAATATCTATCATTATTTTGTTGCTTTATATCATTTTTCTGATATAATTCCTTAACCCATCTTCTGTCCTAATATTGTACTTCTCATCCACCTTTTTAAAGTATTCCTTCATCGCATCCGGCGAAATCTCCGCATGAGAAGTTTCGTCCGGCAGAAAGCCCTTCCGGGCATCCAGCCAAGGAGCTTCTTTGTGAGTGATGCTCTCCAGAACCTTTCCGCTGTACATACCAAAGGTATCCAGTACCCTGTCCACCACCTCTTTTGCCTCCGTTGTAAGCGGCAAAGCGCTCTCTTTCAGTGGAGCAAAACGGTCATCATCAATAGGATTGTACTTAAAGTCCCGGAACATGTTATAAACATTGCGATACACCGGGCCATGCACCCATGCTTCACATGGGGCCTCAAACAGTGGTTTGTCATAAATCGCTGCATAGTTGCCATGAATATAATATAACAGCTTCTGCAGGGTCAGCGGTGTCACCTCATGCAGAGTCGTGAAGATATAGGCAATTACCGCCAGCAGCTCCACCGGAACAGCGGCATAGAGATTTTCCAGTTGCGTTGCAGCTTTATGAGCCTTTTTGTAGGCGGTCTCTCCAATCTTCTCACGGTTTTGGTCCAGCAACTCCTTCATATAGGAAGCCGAAGCCAATGCGTGCAGCATGATATCCGAGTACTCTTTAGACGGTACCTGCCCTGCAAGATAACGTGTGATGGTCACTTCGCCAAAGCCCAGTGCCATCGATAACGGTGCTTTGCCGATATTATAGAGCTTCATCAGGCGTTCAATGTCCTCCACTGTGATGATTTCCTCAACTTTGCGGTACTGATCGTCAATCTCCTTTATGTTATAGTCCATCAGGTCGGGAATTCCCATTTCGCCGCCGCATTCGTTGCAGAAGGCTGCCGTAATCTCAAAAGTATATTCCTTTTCCCGGATGATCCGGTTTACTCTGATTTTCTTCAGGTTGTAGCTCGTTTCTCTGCGGCATTCTGTGCAGAAGTCCTTTCGTTCACGCATAATATCCTCTCCTTCTATTGGACTCATTTATTTGAAATAGTAAGTCAGCGGATGTCGTTGCTCGTGAAATGAGATCACGATGACAAATTCGTTATCCAGCTTGTTGAACTTGATATAAAGCGGCACCGGCTTTTCTGCTGTTCCGTATCGTTCGATCAACAGAGCTTCTTTTCCAAAGATATACAGCATCTCATGTTCAAAGCCAACATGCTCATTCGGCACTGCATCTGAGAAGTCCATTACATTCAAATTCAGGATGATGTTCTCTGCATCCTTCATGGTAAGCAGATACGTCTCAAAGAGTTTTCGATTATCAGGGCGTTTAACATTCATATCAAACCGACAGCGGTGTGCTTTTATCGCACACTTCACTGCCTCAAGATATTTTTCAATATCAGACACGCTCAGCTTCATTCGATTCACTCCCTCCTGAAATGATAGAATTTCTGTTTTTATCCATCATCAGTGTACACGTGTGATAGGTTATTGTCAATATGCTATCACGAAAAACAACAATGTTTCTTTCTCGTTTTATATCACCAACTTTCACACGGAGCATTTGCCTCATAATCCGTGTGAAGCTCTATATAAAAATACTCCAATTATTTCAGCCTTTTCTTACTTATTTTTTTCTACCTGTTGGCAGTAATAGTTTTCTCCTTTATAATCATTGTATATAATATCTTATATTATATAAAGTGATTCAGTAAGGAGCGGACTATGCTTTTTGAATATTTAAAAGAAAACTACAAGGATGGTGAACCGATTTTCCTCGATGACATTCATATTGATGGAATGCGAAGGGACAACTTCCGCCAGCAGATCAAGACACTTGCTGATGTCGGAAAGATTGTAAGATACGAAAAAGGGATATATTATATCCCGAAACAGACGCGCTTCACGTCCTCTTCCGGACCAAGTCCTGAAACCGTGGCAAAATACAAATACATATCTCGTGGCGGCAAAACTGACGGTTATTATTCCGGCAGTACTTTCGCCAACCTCATAGGGATATCCATGCAGGTTCCTATGAAAAAGGAAATCGTCAGTAACAATATTGCTGCAATAGTCCGTGAAGTAGCCATTGGAAGCCAGTTGTTCATCGTCCGCAAGACAAACATTCCGATCTCCGGTGATAATGTTAAGGTATTGCAGCTTTTGGAATTATTAAAAAATCTGGACTCTTATCTCGACAGCGATTATGATGAAGCCAGGGAAAAAATAAAAAATTATTCCTTGTCAAACCATATAACAAAGGAGAATATTGACCGATATATCAGACGATATCCTGATTCGACATTCAGATATTATTATGAAATGAGGTTAGACCATGTACTTGCATAATGATAATGATCTATTTACTGAGGTCATCGCAGAAGTCAACACAAAGACCGGTATCGCACAGTCCATCGTTGAGAAAGATTACTACGTTACAATGATCTTAAAGCTTCTTGCAAAGAGCAATCCTGACACGGTTTTCAAAGGAGGCACAGCGTTATCAAAATGCTTCCATCTTATAGACAGATTCTCAGAGGATATTGACATTACCTTTTCGGAACATATAGGCGAGTCCCGAAGAAAGAAACTCAAATATAACATCATTAAACCTATCAGCGATGAACTTTGTCTCCCCATAGAGAATTGGAACAGTATTGAAAGCGACAAAGATTACAACTATTATCTATTTGCTTATCGTCCGATTTCCGATGACGGACTTACAGACATTCTATCCAATGTAAAACTGGAGACTGCTCTCGTATCCTATTCCTTCCCGACGGAAGAAAAAGAAGTAAGCTCAATTATCTATGAAGCCCTAAAAGATTCTGCCCCTGAAATAATCACCGATTACAGTCTTGAACCGTTTACGATGAAAGTGCAATCTGTAAGCAGGACCTTCATTGATAAAATATATGCCCTCTGCGATTATTATCTTGAAGGCAAAACAAAACGTTTTTCGAGACACCTTTATGATATATATAAGCTCTATCCGACCATAAGCATTGATGATGATTTCAAGGTACTTACAGAGCAAGTGCGTGAGCATCGCTCTCACCTATCCATCTGTCCTTCGGCAAGGGACAACGTAGATGCAAAGAAGCTCATTTATGATTTTCTTGATAAGGACTTCTATAAGAGTGACTACAATACAATCACTAAAACACTGATATCAGATGACGTAACTTACGAGCAGACTACACTCACATTAAGGGAAATCGCTGAAAAGTTATTTTGATATTTCTGAAATTGTTTATGCAAATAGGGATATAGAACAAAACGTAATGACAAAAGAAACCGCAGATCAGCTGTTACGCCGGTCTGCGGTTTTGGAATCTATAATGTCCCAAATACCTGAGACAGAACAGTAAGTATGGAATTTATATCGATTGGCTTTGCGATATGAGCATTCATTCCGGCTGCAATCGCCGCCTTCTTATCTTCTTCGAAGGCATTGGCTGTCATGGCAATGATCGGTATGCATGCTTTATCCGGATCTGACAGGTGTCGGATCTCCTGTGTGGCTTTATAACCGTCCATTCCCGGCATTTGGATATCCATGAGTATCATATCATAGCTGCCTGCCGGCATATTCGTTATCCTGTCCACACACTGTATGCCATCTTGCACACGTTCGATTTTAAGCCCGGCACGTTCAAGTATGGCCTCTGCGATCTCTGCATTCAAATCATTATCCTCTGCTAAAAGGATATGCCTGCCTTCCAGAACTTCAAGTCCTGTTGCCGGAGCTACGAGCTGCCTTACCTCATAACAGTTTTCATCCGCAATTTTATGCTTCAGTATAACGGTGAAGGTACTGCCCTTTCCGAGCTCACTCTCTACATCTATCGTTCCTCCGAGCAGATCCACATATTTCTTTACTATGGACATACCCAGCCCGGTACCTTGTATCTCACTCTTTGTACCGTTCCGCTCACGTGTGAACGATTCGAAGATCCTGGTCAGATACTCCTTGCTCATACCGATGCCCGTATCACTTACGCAGGTCTTTACCATCATGTACCCGGGCTCATCGCATGGTATTTCATCAACATTTACGTCGACAGAACCACCCGCCGGAGTATATTTCATGGCATTGCTCAGGATATTGACGAAGATTTCTTTTACCTTGGTAACATCTGTCTGTATCTGCGTATGCTCTACATTCATAGTGAAATGTAATGCAATATGCTTTTTCTTAGCTTCCGCATCAAATACGACATGGAGTGACTGCATGACATCTTCAAGTTTGATAAAGCTTTCATCTATCTCCATCCTTCCGCTCTCGATCCTAGCCATATCAAGCACGTTATTTATGATAGACAAAAGAAGGTCTCCGGATTGCTGCAGCTTCTCCAGATGGGCTGAAGTTTCAGGTAGATTTTTATCTTTCAGCTCCTCCTCCATAAGCTGTGCATAGCCCAGAATAACATTCATAGGAGTACGGATATCATGCGACATATTATTAAGAAAACGTGTTTTTGCGAGGCTGGCTTCCTCTGCTTTTTCAAGAGCGGCCTCCAGCTTGTCATTGAGCTTTCGTGTATCCTCGGCGGCAAACCTTGCGACCGCTTCGGCTTTCTTTGCCTTTCTTAAAAGCACGAGTATCATAATGATGATGCTAAGTGTAAGCCATCCCACAGTTAAAGAAACAGCAAGGAGATTATCTTTTGTAAAATCAAAGAATGTCACCTTATCAGGCGTACTGTCATAGATTGCAAGTGTGCTTGTCAGCATATCCGAAGGCATCGCCTTCAAGGTTTTATTAAGTATCGATAAAAGGATACACTCTCCGCTTCCCACTGCGAAACAGGCTTCCATATTCTTGGTAAGCGGAACACAGCGTAAGTCTCGAGCATTGTCATATTTCAGCGCCTTACTGGTTCCCATGAGAAAACAGTCTGCTGTTTTATTCAAGAGCATATCTGCCGCATCCGTCAGTGAATCATAGTAGACCGGCTTCCATTGAGGATAACTGAAAGCAATATGCTGCTTTAAGGCTTCTTTCTCCTTTGGTATAGCGACTGTATACGCTTCATTCTCATCAAAAGACTTTTTATCGGTTACCGCCATAAGACTGTAGGTCCAGGCTGTATTTGTCAGTGTAACGCCATTTTTCTCCGCAAAATCAGGATTTCGGCCGGCATAGTAAATCATATCGATGTCCCGATTCTGTAACGCCTGAAGTATTTTGTCAGTATCCTCATATGCCTTTATATCGAACTCAAGTCTCTGGTTTCCCAAACAATCTACGGCATAAGAGATATATTCCGGCAGTGTACCGCTGAGCTTTCCGGACTCTTCTTCCATGGCGAATACCGACGGATCATTATCCAAAAAACCTATCCGGATACCTCCATGCGCTTTCAGCCATGCCTTTTCTTCGCCTGTAAGGCTCTGGTTGTAATCAAGCGTAAAATACTTCTTATACAGATCTGCTTTGAAAAATGAATTGTCCTGCTCCAGCTGACGCATAGCCCGGTCAAGCTCTGCCTTGATATCACTGCGATCCTTATTTATTACGAAGTAAATGTCTGATTTGCCAATGCTTGTAACGGAGTATATGCCCTGCTCAGACCATATGGATTCCTCCAGAGAGACAAAACAATCGATTTCGTTATTCGCCAGTTTCCTTTCAACATCTTCATCATTATTTACATTTACATGCTCTGTATGGATACCATTCTTATTCTCCCATTCGGTCAGCATAGCCTCAGGTTCTGTGCCAAGGAGCACGCCTACGCGCTTACCGTCCAAAGACTTAAAATCATACATTCCGATATCTATATGTGATAGATCAGCATAGAGAATATATTTTTCTTGAGCCATGGATTCCTCAGAATAAAGCATCTTCTGTGCCCGTTCATCGGTGTAGGAAATATCACCCATGACATCGATCTCACCGCTTTCAAGCATATCAAAACAGTTGGACCAGTCACATCTCACATACTCGAATTTCCATCCGGTATAGCCTGCCAGAGCCTGCATCAGCTCGTAGCCGAAGCCTCGTCTGACACCGTACTCATCTACATAATTGAAGGTATCCTCAAATGAACCGATTCGGATGATCTTATGCTCTGATTCCTGTATTTCTGATTCTTCGGCTGGCTGTAATTCCGATTCTTTGCTTTCCTGCTGCACTGATGCATCCTGTTCGATTGTCGGCGTATTTATTTGATCTTTATTTATTTCTGCAGCCCGACAATAAATTGACATTGACACACACATGCTCAATGCCACAATTATTCCTGCACCTATGATTGCTGTTTTTTTTCTACACTTACACATGGCTGTTCCCCCCCCCCTCCCCCGGGAAAGTTAGCAGCTCGTTTCACTCAATTAAAATTTGATTTAGCTACGATGCTTTTTTATATTTGTAAAAAGAAAAAATGCACAGCCTCTTCAGACAGTGCATCTAACATTGAGACAGGCTGTCATTTTACAGACCCTATAGCTTTTCGTCTCATTCATTCAACTGATTTGCTTATGAATCTTCTCTTTCTGATGATTATTATACATTTTAATTAAACAACTGTCTATTAAAAATTTTCTATTTAAAACACATTTTAAACACAGACACCGATCATTGCGACCGGTGCCTGTTTGAATTTGATCAATGAAGTTTTTTAAAGACCGTTCTGTCTGTTGTATGCTCCGCAGATAAGATTACTGTTCTTGATAAGGATATACATTCCTATAAACGGACCTATGCCGCATACAAGGAGACCGAAGAGGCACCAAAGCAGTACGGTAGTACCGTCCTCACGGAAGCTGAGTCCGTAACGAGGTGCGTTGTCTGCAAGTCTGTTTCCGAGCTTGTAATACCAGTAATATGCATAGAAGCCGCAGGTAATGAACGAAAGCACGATAAACATTCCGAGTCCCGTTGTGCTTTCTCCGTCTCCGTCACATGCAAGATTAACATCATGTGCCATCTTGTATATGAAATAGTATCCGTAGATTCCGCAGGTTATGATGCTTAAGATTATGTAGGAAGCAATGCCTCTGTCATCCTTAAGTCTCTCCTTAGGGCTTCCGTAGACCGAACCGTTAGCGTTACCGTTTCCGGTGTCACGGTTTTCAACACTTCTAATGCTGTCTTCAACCTCATTTATTGCGCTTCCGAGTTCCTTTTCGGTAGAATCGAAAGCTTCTGTTGCTGCTGCCTTGATCTTCTCAGCGGCACTGTTAGGTGCTCCGCAGGAAGGACAAAACTTTACACCGTCTTTGATTTCTTTTCCGCAATTGCTGCAAAACATATCATCCCCTCCTTCGTAAAAATATAGTTTCTCCGCACTCTTATATAAAGCCGTCATTCAGCTTAAATATACCCATACTTTATTTTCCGCATCTGTGATGTTCACAAGCCACAACATGCTCATTAAAAATGCTCTTGTGCCGTCTCATTCACAGATATAGGATACTGCTCAGCATCCGTCCTATAACTCCCTCCCACGGCGCAAACACCACGATTTTGTCCGCAGGATCAAGCAATCTATATACATATACAATAACAAATATAGCCGCAAATATAAACAAGGAAATATTTAACATTTTCTTATTGAGGCGTTGCCTAATGCACCAGACCGCAGCTGCCGGAGGTATGGTCCAGAATAAGGGATGGTAATTCCATGCCTCCCTCAGGTCTCCGCGTAATACTGATATCCATGCTCTCGTCATCCCGCAGCCTGCGCAGGATATACCTGTTACAAACTTTATCGGACAGCCTATTCCTGAAAATGCAAATGCTCCGTAGAGCAGCACTATAGCCGCCACGGAGCATATTATTTCTTTGTGTCTTACTTTATGCATTTTCAGCCTCTTCGAGCGCATCCCTGTATTCAAGATCCCGCTGCAGGGGTTCAAGAAAATGCACAAGCATATCTCTCTGCGAGCCGATAAGATACTCCTTATCTATCTCTTTGTAATTAAAGCTCTTCTTTCCGCCCTGCTGCATCCTGTTCCAAAACTTAAGTATATCCCTGAAAGGAATATAGTAATTCTCAAGCCTTGAGGTATACGACAATATAATAAAGCTTATACCGCCCTGTTCCTCAAATTCCTTCATAAACTTGACCTGATGAGGGTGAAGGTTCTGAAGAGGCCACAGATCCGCCTTGCATTCCTTGGCATCAAAGCAGACAGGTATTCCCTGCACCACCCCGATATAGTCTACTGTGGATTTCTGATCAAAGTAGGCAAGTGTGATCTGTGTATGATCCTTATTCATATCTATCGGAGTGATAGGTGTAGGTATCTTCTGTATGAGTGCAAGTCCGCGCTCACGGTAGCCTTCAATAGTATGATTGATCAGCTCCTCAAGCTCCGAGCCTCTCAGCCCACGTGATTTCCATGTACCCATTCATCCCAATCCTTGATGATAGAACGATCATCGAAATAGTTGATGCGCATAGCCGCACGCACCTCTGCCAGAGTTGCCTCCGTAGTCTCACGTGCCGCCTTGGTACCGCTCTCAAGTATGTCATAGACGTCGGAGATATTAGCCTCCCATCTTGCTCTCTCTGCACGTATAGGCTCAAGCATCTCCTCCATTACCTTAAGCAGGAACTTCTTGCACTTAACGTCCCCGAGTCCGCCTCTTGTGTAATGCTCCTTCATCTCATCAAGGTTCTTGTAGTCCGGCATGTACTCTGCAAACTGATCCTCTCTTGAGAATGCATCAAGGTATGTAAATACCATATTGCCATCAACATGTCCCGGATCCTCGATATTGATATGAGTCGGATCAGTGTACATGCCCATGACCTTGGTCTTGACAGTCTTGGCATCATCCGAAAGGTAGATACAGTTTCCGAGTGACTTACTCATCTTAGCCTTGCCGTCTGTTCCGGGAAGTCGTCTCTGGGTAGCATTTTCCGGAATCAGTATCTCGGGCTTAACAAGCACATCACAGTTATAGGTCTGATTGAAGCGCTGTACTATCTCTCTGGTCTGCTCGATCATAGGCATCTGATCCTCTCCGGCAGGAACCGTAGTTGCCTTAAATGCAGTGATATCCGCAGCCTGTGATACCGGATAGGTGAAGAAGCCCGCCGGAAGACCTGCCTCGTTGTCATTGACATTTTCATTGTCATTAAAGCCTCTCATCTTCATCTCCGACTTAACGGTAGGATTGCGTGAGAGTCTCTGAGTTGTAACAAGATTCATATAGTAAAATGTCAGCGAATGCAGCGCAGGGATAGCCGACTGTATGCAGATATGTGACTTATCCGGATCGATACCGGCCGAAAGATAGTCAAGTGTTACCTCGATTATATTGTCACGTATCTTCTTGGGATTGTCCCAGTTATCCGTAAGTGCCTGATCATCTGCTATTAGTATATATATATCATCAAACTTACCCGAATTCTGCAGCTCTACTCTGCGTCTTAACGAGCCGACATAATGTCCGAGATGGAGCTTGCCTGTCGGTCTGTCTCCGGTAAGTATGATCTTCTTCTTTGCATCCTTTGCTTCCATTTACGCCTCCAAGCGGTCAATTCATAATATCATCGGCATCAGCCGACCATTAACAGTATAACATATTACTAATTAAAATGTATCCCTATTCTCTATCGCATCCGTCGGTCTTCATTTACATAATAAAGAATGCGTCTTGGTGCATCTCTTCTGCGTGCGCGGTCTCCGGCAAGATTTTTCTCTTTTATACGAGTGCACATACCACCCGGAATGTATGATTTCATAATGACACATTTTCCTATAATGTAAGAAACGGCCGGAGCATGTGCCCCGACCGAATTCTTGTAAATGTGAAATTGACTTAATGCTTAATCATCATAGGTCTCAGGGAAGAAAGTTCTGCCTGTCTTCTCATCGATAGCCTTACCGAAGTTATTGAAGATGATGAAGAGGATAAGTGCAGATCCTACTCCGAGGATGATGTTGTGGAAAGTGCTGAGCTTGATCTTAAGAGCCATGGTTACACAGTAAACTGCGAGACCGCCGATAGCTGCTGCCGTAGCACCTTCCTTGTTTGCCTTCTTCCAGAACATACCAAAGAGCAAGGTCCAGAAGAATACTGTCTGCAAGCCTCCGAAGGAGAACATGTTGATCCAAACGATGATGTCAGGCGGATAGATGGCAAGAAGTATAGCTGCGATACCCATAATGCCTGTAACGGCGATAGATATCTTGCCGACAAACTTCTGATCCGGCTCCTCATTCTTAACTTCCTTGTGGTGCAGATACATATCCTTAACGATTGCCGAAGAGCCTGCGATAAGGAGTGATGAAATAGTTGACATAGTTGCTGCAAGAGGTCCTATGATAACGAGACCTGCAATAAGAGGATGCATGTACTCAACGATAACTGTAGGAATAACCGCATCTGTCGAAGCTCCCTCAGGAAGTGTAGTAAGCACGCCTCTTGAAAGAACACCGATAAGGTGCATGCCGACCATCATGGCACCTACTACGATAGTACCGTAGATCATAGCCTGATGAACCGACTTGGTATCCTTGTAAGCAAGGCAACGAACGTTTGACTGCGGAAGTCCGAGTGTTGTGAATCCGCAGAGCATCCACTGTGTAATATAGAGCTGTATCGGAAGTGTAGCAATGCCCGCAACCTCTGAGTACGGGCTAAGCATTTCATGACCTACTCCGCTTGCCTTGGCATCTGCCGATACCTGAGCGATATGTGCGGTGATATTTGCAAGTCCGCCGCCCTTGATGATGATAACACCGGCGAGCAGGCACATACCTACAACCATGACCATGGCACAGATAGTATCTGTAATAGCAACGGCATTGAATCCGCCGACAGTAGTATATACAACTACTACGACTGCAAAGATAAGGAGGCCGAGCTTATAATCAAGACCGGTAACAGATGCGAAGATCTGAGCACCGCCGATGAACTGTCCGAGCATTGTTGTTGTGAAGAATACAACGATAACAAGTGCACAGAAGTTTGCAAGAAGCTCCGAATGATATCTTGCTCTGATGATATCTATAACGGTAACGGCATCAACCTTTCTGCCGACAACCGCCATCTTCTTACCTAATACACCCAATACTATGAATGCGGCAACAACCTGTGTAGATGCATAGTATACCCAGCCGTAACCTCTGTCCCATGCGGTTCCCGGTCCGGACATGAAAGATGATACCGAAGAATAGGTTGCAACGAGTGTCATGGCAAGAACGAAACCACCGAGGCTTCGGCCGCCGATAAAGTATTCCTTAGAGAAGTTTGCAGCCTTGGCATCAGCCGACTTCTTCTGAATATAGAAGCCTATACCAAGCATAAGAATGAAAAACGCCGCAACAGGTAACAATATCAATGTAGAGTTGCTCATTTTTTAACACCTCCCTCTTCTTCTCCAAGATCAAAGTCCTTGAAAACATGCTTTACCAGATACACTACTCCGGCAATGGATAAGAACCATGATCCGAAACAGCTTATCATCATCCATGCCGGAATGCCGAATATAGTCCACTCTGCACCCCATACCGCATAGATGCCGAAACCGGTAATGAACCAGAACGCCATAACTATAAATCCTACGATCCAGGTGGCTTTGGCTTCTTTGTTCATCTGAATGAATTTCTCTTTTTCACTCATCTTTTGCATAATAAAACCCTCCTTGAAACACTGCTTCATCATCCTTGGATGACTTAATCTATTAAAATGCTGCACCTTCTCTTATGAACTCTGTCTTGCCGTCTATCATGGTAAGATCGACCTTAACCTTATTAAGCTCCATCTTGTCAATGGCAAGGATATCACAGTCACAAACTATCATATCTGCAAGCTTTCCTACCTCGAGGCTTCCCTTAATATCCTCCTCATAGGATCTGTAAGCTCCGTAAAGAGTTGCTATCCTGACTGCTTCAAGTACCGATACGCACTGAGTCTGATTGCACTGAACATTTCTGACTCTGTCATAACGGTTTACCGCACCGTCGAGACACTCAAAACCGTAAGGTCCCGAAGGGGCATCCGACTGAAGCGAAGGCTTCATTCCGGCATCGATCATACTCTTTAAGGCTCCGAAATAATCATTTCTCTTGCCGTAGAATCTCTCGTAATTACCGCCGTTCTTTGCTACTATACCTGCATTGACCGACGGACATATATTCATCTTGGCCATACGGTCTATGAGGTCCTGATCAGTAAGTGTGCAATGCTCGATACCGTGGCGTCTCTCCTTAAATGCTTCCTTGTCACTGCAGCTTGCAAATGCCTTTTCAAAGCCCTCTACCATATATTCGACTGCTCCGTCTCCTATGGCATGTGCGGTAGCCTGACCCTCATGATCATCTATGAGCTTGATATATTCGGCAACCTCTTCTCTGGTCCAGGCCTTTTCTCTGAGCATTGTAGGATCGTGATCGTAAGGCTCTCTTGTGTAGCAGCTCGGTCCGGAAGAGCCTCCGTCTATCATGAACTTGTTTGAACCCATCTTGAAGAAGTTATCTCCGAGTCCCGGTCTTAATCCGAGCTTTATAAGCATGTACTCGTTATCTTCCTTTGAGTATTGCTTACCGAAAATGCTGTGCAATGCCATATATACTCTCGGCTTAAACTTCCTCTCCCTTGCAAGCTTCTGCATTGAATGATAGGAAGGTCTGTCAAGTGCTCCCATATCATGGATCGAGGTAAGTCCCTTTGAGACCATCTCGTCTCCGACCTCACATACTGCCTTCTCGAGAGCTTCCTCCGGATAATCAACTTTACCCCAGAGACTAAAGAGTGTAACTCCGAAGAGCATGCCTGTGAGCTTGCCGTCCTTTACCTGTACGTCACCTTCCGGGAACTTGGCAGCATCCTCGGCGCTGAATATACCTATCTTTTCAAGTGCCTTGGAGTTGAACATACACTTATGTCCGCTTCCCTCCATACACTGAAGAGGATTATCCGGACACCATGCATCAAGCTCCTCAATTGTCGGATCTCTGTCTTCCTTGAGGTTTGTCGCTTCATAGCCCCACATCGATACCCACTCACCCGGCTTCTTGACTGCAAGCGTCTTGTCGAGATCGGCTTTGATGTCTGCAAGAGATTTGATCCTGTCTCCAAAGAGTGAGATCATCGGTGCATACGGTGCTTCTCCGAGCAATGCCAGCAGGAATGGATGTATGTGAGTATCTATCATACCCGGCATAAGTGTTCTGCCCTTGAGATCATAGACCTTGGTCTTGTCATCAATAAGCTTCTCAAGCTCTGCTGTAGTTCCTACATACACTATCTTGTTTCCCTTGATGCCAACCGCCTCTGCAATGCTATCCTTGGGATCGACCGTTATGACTCTGCCGTTGATAAAAGCGACATCTATGTAAGAATAATCAAAAGCCATGCTCTTACCTCCTATGACTTTTTCTGCAAAAATCATCCGACCGATCCTGAAGCTGTATCCCGACTCCCTGATACTCACGGTAGTTTTTTATAGCTGCCATATGCCGAATAATCTACATATTATATGCAATTTATATAAATATTGCTACTGTAAATGAATTTTTCTCTTAACTTTTAACCAAAATATAATTAATGTACTCGTTTGTGTCAAGAGAAAATCATATGTACGGAATTATACAAAACACACTCATATTGCTATATCTTTTATGTATCGCAAACCATGATATCCTGTCTCCCAATAATAAAAATATAGTCGTTTTCGCTGACGCTTCTACGACTGCAGTCCGGCTTTAATCGATAATAAAGAAAAAGGCAGGTGCAGTCTTTGAGAAATCGGATTATCTCAAAGACGCCCTTGCCTTTATTGAGTGTTCAAACGTCCAACATCTATAGCCGTAGCAGATGTCAGACACCGTATGAAACAAAAAGCGCTCGGGTAATTAACTCCGAGCGCCATTGCTTTTATGTTTGCGATTCTACTCCCGCAGAATGTTTTTGTCAATAAATATATTTGTGTATTAAATAATACATTTTAAACATATTCAACAATTTCATGGTTGATTTTTTATTTCAATTGCCGATATAAAAATTTATGTTTTTTCACAACACTTTAATAAAGTGATAAGCAGGTTTACCGTCTGAGTACATTGCATGTACATACTCTCTATTGTAAACGTGACATAGGCTATTGTCTGCTCAACTACCATTTATGAACAAATAGTTTACTTTTTTGCCTTCGCGCTAATATGCATCCGGCGGAGCATCTTTTTGTTTCATAGAATGCGATTTCCTACGGAAGAAAAAATGCTGCCGCCCGGAGTTTGTGTTCTCCGAAGCGACAGCACATTTTTAGCTGTAATTCTATCAGTTTTTCGATAAATAGATCAATACTCGAAAGTTCCCTCGAATACCTTGACTACAGGTCCTGTGAGATAGGTATGCTCAGCTGTGTAGTTTACCGTAAGGTCTCCTCCAAGCACCTTAACGGTTACATCCGTGCCCTCATCGCATCGTCCGTTAACTACTGCTGCCGCTACTGCTGCGCAGGCTCCGGTTCCGCAGGCAAGTGTCTCACCGTTTCCTCTCTCCCATACTCTCATACGGAGCGTGTTTCTGTTGACTATCCTTACAAACTCTGTATTTGTCTTCTCAGGGAAGATGCCGGCATTCTCAAAGGAAGGTCCGACTTTATCAATCTTGATCTTATCGATATTGTCCATGAAGATTACACAATGCGGATTGCCTACAGAGCAGCATGTAATACGGTAATCATCATCAAGCTTTCTGATGATTCGGTTTATTACCTGCTTACTGCCGTCACGGAACACTACCGGTACAGCTGCCGCATCAAAGCTTATGGCGCCCATATCTGCCGTTACCGAGCTCACCTTGCCGTCACTTACATTTATCTTCATCTCGTGGACCTTGCCGCCCATCTCAATGGTGATAGTCTCACGATCTGCTTCAACATCTCCGTTATCGTAGAGGAGCTTTGCAACACAACGCATATTGTTGCCCGCAATAACTCCGTTACTTCCGTCACGGTTGAAGGATCTGATAAGCACATCAGCCTTATCGGAATTCTCTATGAGTACGATTCCGTCGGCACCGATTCCGAAATGCTGTGTGCACAGGCTTACGCACAATGACTCCGCACAGGTTATGCTGTTGTTGCGGTTGTCAATGAATATGTAATCGTCTCCGCATGACTGCATCTTAGTGAAATGTACAGTGATGCGCTCATCTCTCATATTATTGATATCGACAAGCTCTGTGTTCCTGATATTGAAATGGCTCTCAAGCATCTCTGCAAGCGCACCTGCCGTATCAAGGCTGGTAAGGCAAGGGATACCTGTTGCCATAGCCTTGCGATGAAGTGCTGTGAAGTTGCCGATACGCTCATCTCTGTCGGTTCCGGTATAAATGATATAGTTGAGTCTCTTGTTCTCTATAAGGTCATAGATATCTCCGTTATCCGAAGCATTCTCAACCATCTGAACCTTGATGCCCATCTGCTTGATGATACTTGCAGTTCCGCTTGTCGCATAGAGTCCCATGCCGAGATCATAGAAGCGCTTTGCAATTCCGATTATCTCCGGATAATCATTTGCCTCTACAGAGAGCAGTACGCCGGGCTTTTCTCTGTTGTCGGCTGACGGCACCGTAAAGCCTGCTGCTATAAGTCCCTTATAGAGTGCCTCAGGCATGGTCTTGCCGAGTCCGAGTACCTCTCCGGTAGACTTCATCTCAGGACCGAGTATAGAGTTGGCATCTGCAAGCTTTTCGAATGAGAATACCGGTACCTTAACCGCACAGTACGGCGGCTTCTTGTAGAGGCCGGTTCCGTATCCGAGATCCTTAAGCTTTGTTCCGAGCATAACTCTTGTTGCGAGGTCTACCATAGGAACATTTGTAACCTTGCTTATATAAGGAACGGTTCTCGATGCACGCGGATTAACCTCGATAACATAGAGCTTGCCTTCGTAGATAAGGTACTGAATATTGACAAGTCCCTTGGTTCCGAGAGCAAGCGCAAGCTTCTCCGAGCTGTCGCAGATGATCTTGAGGAATTTATCCGACAGATTGTATGGCGGATATACCGCGATAGAGTCTCCGGAGTGAACACCGGCTCTCTCAATATGCTCCATGATACCCGGAATGAGTACATCCTCTCCGTCTGAGATAACATCTACCTCAAGCTCTGTTCCCGGCATGTACTTATCTACCAGTACAGGATTGTCAATGCCACCCTGCATGATGGTCTCCATATACTTGCGTGTATGTGCATCATCATAAGAGATGGTCATGTTCTGTCCGCCGATTACATAGCTCGGACGAAGCAGTACAGGATATCCGAGAGTCTCGGCTGCATTTACGGCTTCCTCAACTGTATTTACGCCCATTCCCTTAGGTCTGGTTATGCCGAAGGTCTCAAGGAGCTTATCAAATTTTTCTCTGTCCTCTGCTGTATCGATTCCCTCTGCACTTGTTCCGAGTATACGGATACCGTGTGAATCAAGATAGTTGGTAAGCTTGATAGCTGTCTGTCCACCGAAGGCAACAACGACTCCCACAGGCTTCTCAACCTCAATGATGTTCATTACATCTTCCGGTGTAAGCGCCTCAAAGTACAGTCTGTCTGCTGTATCGTAGTCTGTCGATACTGTCTCAGGGTTATTATTTACAATGACTACATCGTAGCCTAATTTCTGCAAGGTCCATACACAGTGAACAGATGAGTAGTCGAACTCGATTCCCTGTCCGATGCGGATAGGTCCCGAACCAAGTACCATTACAACTTCTCTTCCGCTGCGCTTAAAGCTTCTTGACTCACAGTTCTCATCAACCGATGAGTAGAAGTAAGGAGTCATGGCATCAAACTCTGCTCCGCATGTATCAACCATCTTGTAGCTGAACGGCTTGCCCGGAAGTGTATCCTGCTTAACGCCGCTGAGTCTTGCTATTGCGGCATCTGTATAACCGTAATGCTTACCAAGCTCATACTCCTCGGCTGTAAGTCCCTTATCGCCTCTGTCGGCAATAGAAAGCTCATAATCCGCAAGCTTCTTGAACTTGGCGAGGAAGAACATATCTATCTTTGTTATATTATGTATCTCTTCAAGCGAATGTCCTGCCTTGATTGCCTCAAATACGGTGAAGAGTCTGCGGTCATTCTGCTCAGCAACTCTCTCCATAAGCGGCTTATCATTAAGCGGCGGTGCATTGAGTGTATCAAAGCCTGTCTCTGAACCTCTGATAGCCTTCATGAGTGCCATCTCAAAGTTATTTGCGATAGCCATGACCTCACCGGTAGCCTTCATCTGTGTGCCAAGCTTACGGCTTGAGCCCATGAACTTGTCAAACGGCCACTTCGGGAACTTTACTACAACATAATCAAGCGTTGGCTCGAAGCATGCGCAGGTCTTCTTGGTGATGTCGTTCATGATCTCATCAAGAGTATATCCGAGTGCGATCTTGGTAGTGATCTTGGCAATAGGATATCCTGTAGCCTTACTTGCGAGAGCCGATGAACGTGATACTCTCGGGTTAACCTCTATAACAGCATACTCAAAGCTGTCAGGATTAAGAGCAAACTGGCAGTTGCAGCCTCCGACTATTCCGAGTGCTGTGATCATATCGAGAGATGCGGAACGAAGCATCTGATATTCCTTATCGGACAAGGTAAGTGCCGGAGCTGTTACGATAGAGTCTCCTGTATGGATTCCTACAGGGTCAATATTCTCCATAGAGCATATAGCGATGACATTTCCGAGAGCATCACGCATGGTCTCGAACTCTATCTCCTTCCAGCCGGAGATACATTTCTCTACAAGTATCTGTGTGATCGGAGACATATCAAGTCCGCTCTTGGCGATAACTTTAAGCTCCTCTTCATTTGCAGCGATACCGCCGCCGCTTCCGCCGAGAGTGTAAGCAGGACGAACAATGATCGGATATCCGATCTTATTTGCTATCTCTATCGCATGCTCTACTGTAACAGCTATCTCTGACGGAACTACCGGCTGATGGATAGCATCCATGGTCTCCTTGAAGAGCTCTCTGTCCTCTGCCTTCTCTATGGCATCTATATCGGAACCTAAGAGCTTGACATTATACTTATCAAGTATGCCGGCCTTCTTAAGCTGCATGGCAATGGTAAGACCCGTCTGTCCGCCGAGTCCTGCAAGCAGTCCGTCCGGGCGCTCCTTCTCTATGATACGCTCTACGGTCTCCATGTTAAGCGGCTCAAGATAGATCTCGTCTGCAAGATCCTTATCTGTCATGATGGTAGCCGGGTTGGAATTGACCAGAACTACATTAATTCCTTCGTCACGGAGTACTCGGCATGCCTGTGCACCTGCATAGTCAAACTCTGCTGCCTGTCCTATAACTATAGGACCGGATCCTATCATTAAGACTTTTTTTATCGATTTATCCTTAGGCATTTTTTTCCTCCTCCATCATCTCAAGAAACTTGTTAAACAGGAACTCTGTGTCCTTAGGGCCGCCGCAGGCTTCCGGATGGAACTGTACTGTAAAGCACTTCTTGCCCGGATACTCCATACCCTCGCAGCTTCCGTCATTGGCATTTTCATATATCTCTCTGCCTACGCCCTTAAGGCTGTCGGCAACAACTGCATAGTTGTGGTTCTGGCTTGTTATATAAGTCCTTGAACCGTCGTTCTTTCTTACCGGCTGATTGGCACCGTGATGGCCATACTTAAGCTTCATTGTGCTTCCGCCCATAGCAAGTGCGGTAAGCTGATGTCCGAGGCAAATGCCGAATATCGGAAGCTTGCCGATAAGCTTTTTGATCTGCTCAATGCAGAAAGTATTCTCCTCCGGATCTCCCGGGCCGTTTGAAAGCATGATTCCGTCCGGATCGGTCTCAAGTATCTGCTCTGCGGTATAGCTGTGCGGAACCGCTGTAACCGTGCATCCGCGCTTACAGAGTGATTTGATAATGTTGAGCTTTGCGCCGTAATCTATAAGTGTTACCTTGTACTTTTCCTTACCCTCTGCCGGATAGGTCTTAGGCTCCTTGATTCCTACCTGATCTACAACTTCCTTTACGGCATAAGCTGCGATCTCCTCCATGTCCTTATCTGTCGGAGGCGCACTTAAGATTGCCGCATTCATGCAGCCCTTCTCTCTTATTATACGTGTAAGCTCTCTTGTATCTATGCCGGCAACTCCCGGAATATCTCTGTCCTCAAGAAACTTCTCAAGTTTGTACTGACATCTGAAGTTTGAAGGAGTATCGCAAAGTTCTCTTACAACATATCCCTTGCATGCTGTCTCTCCCTCAAAATCCTCCTCTATTACTCCGTAGTTTCCGATAAGCGGAAATGTCTGGGTTATGATCTGACCCGCAAAGCTTGGATCTGTAAGTGTCTCAAGATATCCCTCGACACCTGTGGTAAATACTATCTCTCCGACAGAATCGCGCTTTGCGCCGATTCGTTGACCTTCAAATACTTTGCCGTTACTTAAAACCAAATATGCTTTTTCCATTTCGACCTCATAACCCTTTCCATTTATAATTTATTAGTAACTGTTCGTTCACGCATTTGATATGCTGCATAGCAGTTGTTCTGAGCCACGCCAGCTCCAAATTGCTTCGCATTTTGTCGCTGTGGCGTATCCGCCATATGCATTTTCACGCAAACTTGTTCGTTCATGCAAGCATGACTCACAGTTTTGCATGAAAAAGCGCGTGACTCTGAACGGTTACATATTAAAAGAAAAGGAAGCTCCAGCAGACGCTGTTACCTCCTTAAAAAAACGAATTATATATCACTTTTAAGCTTTATGTATGTATGTTCCATAATAAACCTTTCAAAAATTGCTTTCGCATTATACTAACAAATGTATCGTCCTATTGCAAGTAGAAAATGTTCATTATAGAAACAATTTTTTTATTAATAATCACAAATTCGTATATTTACTCATTTTGTGTAAATCAATGAGATATCTCAGCTGATCATTCCGTGACTCCATACCGCAAATTCATCACAGCCCATGCCGAACAGCTCACTCTTGGTTTTCTTGCCTGATGCCGCTTCTATTATTGCCTCAAATATCCTGTCCGAAACTTCGTCTATAGTTTCCGTTCCGTCTGCAATAGTTCCGGCATTGATATCCATATCATCATTCTGGAATTCATAAAGCTTAGTATTGCTGCTTATCTTAACAGTTGGCATATGCCTTGTTCCGTAGCAGCTGCCTCTGCCTGTCGTAAATGCCAGCATATTACATCCGCTTGCAAACAAAGCTGCTGCGCTCATCGGGTCATAGCTCGGGCTGTTCATAATATTAAATCCCGGCTGTGTAAGCGGTTCCGCATACCATATAACATCATTAAGCGGTGTGCTTCCTCCCTTTTTAGCACTTCCGAGAGCCTTTTCCAACACATTGCTTATTCCTCCGGCATTATTGCCCGGAGAAACCTTTCCGTATATCTGACAGTCTCTGCCTTCACCTTCCTTAAGCCAATACTGCATCATATCTATAACCTTCTGCGCTGTCTCTCTGTCTTTTGCACGTCTTACTATAGCGCCCTCACATCCGATAAGTTCGGTAGGCTCGGTAAGCACACAGCTTCCGCCCTCTTTGCACAGCTTATCCATTGCCTTTCCGAGTGCCGGATTGGCTCCTATGCCGCTGAAGGTATCGCTGCCTCCGCATTCCATTCCTACTTTCAGTTCGCTGATTGGAACAGGCTGACGATGTATTTTATTTGCTTCCGGCAGCATATCCTCTATTATTTTTATTCCCTTTTCCACCGACTTCCTGCTTCCACCCTCTTCTTGTATAACTAGTCTGCGGATATTCGTTCCTTTAAGCTCTTTCATATCGATCAGTGTATCAATATTTACAACTTCACATCCGAGCGCAACTATAACAGCCCCGTACATATTCGGATGCTTGACCGTTCCTGCAATAAGCTGTCGGAGATTATCTATATCGGCACCGGTTCTTTCCAGTCCGCATCCGGATTGATGTATCAAAGGCACAACAGCATCTACATTTGGAAATTGTCTGAGTATCTCTTCATCAAAATGATCTGCTATCTTACGTGCAACTGTAGCAGCGCAGTTACTGCATACTATTACACATATGCAGTTTCTTGTGGCAATTCTTCCGTCCTCACGTACTATACCCATAAATGTCCTGCGTTTTTCTTCTGGAACTATTTCAAGAGGCTTATAATCCACACAATACTCATATTCCTTCTGAGTTCTCTCAAAATGTATCTCATTGATATGAACATGCTCACCTGCGGCAATATCTCTTGCCGCAGTCCCTATGGCTGTATTGTATTTTAATATCGTTTCTCCTTTTTTTATGTCATGTGCAGCAAACTTGTGTCCCAACGGAATGTCATTTTTTATGATAACATTCTCTTCCGGAATAAATGTTCCTGCCTTTATTTCAGCTCTTGCCACAACGATATTATCTTCTTTGTCAAGCCTGATTATCGGACTTTTATTGGTAATAGCAGCCATGTTACAGCCTCCTGCAAATATATTTTTTTATCTTGAAAGTAATGTGCCTTGGCACACACTCGCACCGTTTACTGTCGTTTGCGACATTTTTTTCTTTGCGTAAGTCAAGTATCCCGCGGGATATTCCTATATCCATAGAAGCTATTTCTATGAAATAAACAATATGCGGATTGCTTCACATCAACGATGCTTTGCAATCCGCATATCATTAGTATGTATGATCAGTATCTTTTATGAAAATGGAAAATAATGCATCGTGTGAATCATCCGGAGATTCCGTTAATACGAACTCAGATGTATTCCTTGTATTTTTCTACAAAGGCATCAATTGCTGCCATCTCCGAAGCCGTAATAGGCTCCGTCGGTCTGAGCGGATCAGGACGCATAAAGCCTAACTTGCTCATGCCGTACTTTGTTGACGAAGTCTGGCTCTTAGCCAATCCGTAGAGCTTGCAAACATTATCAACGATCTCACTCCAATGCTTCACACCTTCGATATCGCCTGCCTTTGCAGCCTCATACAATGCAAGATGCGGCTTCGGGAAAAGCGGAGCCAGTGACGGAACATATCCGTCCGCACCAAGGAGAACGCTCGGACCTGCCAGATTTGTTGCTCCCTGGAATACCATAAAGTCGCTGTCCTTAAAGTATCTGAGCATCTTTACAAACTCCGGAAATACTCCTGAAGTATCCTTGACACCTATTACCTTATCTATCTTGGAAAGCTCTATAATAGTATCAGATGTAAGTCTCTGTCCTGTAAACGTAGGAATATTGTAAATGAAGAGATCAGCCTCTGTGTTCTTTGAGATCTCCTCAAAATGAATAACTGTCTCATTCTGTGTAGCATGACGGGCATAGAATACAGGTGTTACTACAGCAGTAGTTCCTCCCATCTGTTCAAGTCTCTTAACATTCTCAATAACACGGATAGTTGAGCTATCCATAACTCCTGCCATAACAGGAACCTCATCCCCGCACTCATCAAGCGTAATAGCTATAGCTCTGTCTCTTTCCTTCTGAGTAAGAGCCATACACTCTCCGTTAGAACCGCATACAAATATACCCGGTATACCTACCTCTATACAATGTCTGATGAGAGCTCTGAGTGCCTTCTCATCTACTCTCTCCTGCTCATCGACCGGTGTTACTATCGGCGGAACAACGCCGTAAAACTTCTTAGCCATTCAGTACATCCTCCGTTTTGTGTCTGAATACAGATCAAGCTTTTTGCTTTTAACGGATAAAACTTTATATTTTTATACGGATCTTAGCTAAGACCGTCATACCACAATGTCTTAATTCCATATGCTTTTAAAACATATATCCGTATGTTGTATCCGTCCGTTTCAAACTATCTGTAGAGTATATACAATAGAAAACTGCAAGTATTTATCTTTTTTGTAGCTTTTGTGGCATTTTTTTTACTTAAAGAAAATAATTCAAGACCATGCACCATGCCGGAAGAAACAGCATAGATAGTACTGTCGTAAGGAAAACGCATTTAGTTGCGAATTCCTCATCTCCATCATATTTCGACGCAAGTATGGCTGTCATACTTGCAGCAGGCATAGCTGCCAACAATACACATACACTGCTTGCAAGAGGATCAAGCTTTAAGAACACACATACAATAAGTGTAAGTGCCGGTATAATAAACAGTCTTATAGCCGAAAACATCAAACTTGTCCTGCTTATTATCCCCTTTACTCCTGTTTCCGAAAGAATCGCGCCTATAAACATTATTGTAATCGGAGTAATACATGCACTTATAGAGATAAGCGTCTTATCAACAAACATCGGCAACCGGTAGCCGGTAATCATCATGATCATACCTATAATACATGAAACAACACAGGGATGTGTTATCAGCTTCTTAACTACAGTCTTGGTATCCGGTGATTCCGTAAAATACGATATACCCGCAGTCCACATTACTATACGCTGAGGGATACAGTATATTGAAGCATACAAAAGTCCCAATGAACCGTATATACAATATGTCAGAGGATTACCCAAAAAGCCAGCATTTGAAACAACCGTACCATACTGAAGTATAACCTTCTGTCTCTTTGGCAGCTTATTATAGCAAGTTGCACATATAACTGAGCAGCATACCTGTATTCCTACAGATATAAGTAAGGTTGTAAGCCCGGCCATAAGTATCTCTCTGTTAAATTCTATACAAAATGACTCTATGATATTGCACGGAAGTATCAGGTAAATAATAAGGTCGGTCAATACATTCTTACCCTCTGCCGTGATTATATTTTTCTTTCTGAAAAAGTATCCGATTCCCATCAGCAGGAACATTTCCAGCTGCAGATTAAACAGTTCAAAAAAATCAGTCATAGCACCCTCAAATTAATAAACAGTCGACTTTTATGTGAAAACCGCTTAATTATGTAACATTTAATGACTCATTGCAAGGATATACCAAGCTATTTCGTGGTTTTATGCAACATATCATCTCAACTGCGTTTGGATTTTGCGCAGAAGGATTGCTCCGTACTTCGCACTCTAGCAATCAAAAACATGAGGATGATTGCAAGTAAACTTGCTCATCCTCATGCTTTCGATTCCGTTTATGCGCTAAGATCAGCCATGTACGTACACCGGCATGCCGACATAAATTATATTATACAATTCCGCAGCTTTATCATATGGCATGTTGATACAGCCGTGTGAACCGTAATTATAATACACATCGGCATTAAAATTGGTTCTCCATGTAGCATCGTGAAGTCCGATGCCTCCGTTAAACGGCATCCAGAAACTTACAAAACTTGCATACTTGCTTCCGTCAGCATTGAAGCCCCTGAGAGTTCTGTTTCTCTCTTTATTATATATCTTGAATCTTCCGGCAGGTGTTGCATTGCCGTTGATCACTCTTCCCGTAACACAAGGCGAAGCGAATATACACTGAGTGCCTGAGTATGCATAGACAAGCTGATTGCCAAGTGATATCTCCACACAGCTTACATTGCCGTATGGATTGATCCTCGATGCTGCCGTCTCCAAAGCTGTCTGCTGTGATGAAACTGTCGGTTCCGGCTTAGGCACAAGTTTGCCGTCCGCATCTACTGCATTGCCGTCCGGTGTACTCTCGGATACATACATAGATCCTAAAGAATGTGTTTCATCTGCCGTCTCTGTCAGATAATACTGTGCACCGTCTATGAGCTGCCAGCCGGTAAGCATCTTGCCTGATTCATCAAACCTATACCATTTGCCTTCAGACTCATGCCAGCATTTCTTAAGCATCTCTCCGTTCTTCTGATAATACCAGCTTCCGTCCGTCTGCTGTTTCCATCCGCCGCCCGGACCTACATTGCTCTGCTCATAAGCAATAATAACATTTGTCCCCGAATATGCCGTAATGCTGCAGCAGGCAATAACAGCCGCGGTAAGCATGAATTTAACTGCATTTTTAATTCTTTTCATAAATCTATTCCTCTGACAATAAATTCAACGATCAAATCGATTCCAAATATTATTACCGAACATCATCACTCTGTCATTTTAAATAAACATTTGACGAAATTCTTATGGTAATAAATAAAAAGAGTTATATGTGATTATTGTATATGAAAGATTTGTAAAATGCGACAAGTATTTGTCTGTTTTGATAAGACAGAGACTCATTTTTGAATAATCTTCCTAATCTTAGGTTCCGTCTTAAATAAAGATAATTGATTATAACGATTTCCTATGAATTAGAAAAGGGGACATGCATAAAACATGTCCCCCGGCAATGTATGCAACTATGACTGCATACATAAATATACTATTACTGCTGCTCAGCCTTTGAGTAGATCTGATCCGGATCGATAACAGCTCCCTTTGCAGCCGATGAAGCAACCTTTGAATACAGTCTGAGGTATCCGTTCGGAATCTCCTTAGCAGGTCTCTTCCATGACTTTCTTCTCTCTGCAAGCTCTGCATCACTTACATCTGTAAGCTCAAGTACACCATTCATAACATCAAGATGGATGGTATCTCCGTCCTTAATAAGAGCGATCGGACCACCGTCAGCTGCCTCAGGTGAGATATGACCAACAAAGCATCCGTTATTGGTTCCTGAGAAACGTCCGTCTGTGATAAGAGCTGTGCTCTTGTTGAGACCCTGACCATAGAGATACTTCATGGCCTTGTACATCTCTCTCATTCCCGGACCGCCCTTAGGTCCCTCATATCTTACAACTACAACATGACCCGGCTTAACCTTACCCTCAAGGATTGCCTCCTCAGCATCCTCCTCGCAGTCAAAGCAGATAGCCTTACCTGTGAAATCGTACATGCACGGATCATAAGCACCCGGCTTAGTGATACCTGTATCAGGAGCGATATTTCCTCTGAGAACTGCGATTCCGCCTGTAGGAGCAAACGGATTCTCTCTTGTCTTGATAAGCTCAGGATTCTCAGGATAGATGAACTTAGCCTTTGAAAGAGCCTCTCCGAGTGTACATGCATCAACTGTCATTACAGATGTATCAAGGAGATCACCGAGGTTCTGCATTACTCTCTGCATACCGCCTGCCTTATAGAAGTCCTCAAGTGACCATGTTGATGCAGGATAAATACGAGCAAGCTGCGGAGTCTTCTTGTTAAGCTTATCGAACTCATCGATAACATCCCAATCTGTAATACCTGCCTCGATAGCGATTGCAGGAAGATGGAGACAAGCGTTTGTAGAACCACAAACAGACATAGTAGCGATTATCGAGTTTCTGATAGACTGCTTTGTGATGATATCACGCGGGCGAATATCCTTGTTTGTAAGCTCAACGATCTTCTGACCTGTCTTAAATGCATATCTGAGTCTGTCTGCATATACAGCCGGAACTACAGCACTTCCTGAAAGTGACATACCGAGAGCCTCGATAGCACATCCCATAGTATTTGCTGTTCCGAAGAATGAACATGAACCACAGCCAGGGCAGCAAGCATCTACAAGTGTATCAAGCTCATCCTGAGTGATCTTTCCTGCTGAAAGCATACCCATAGCCTCATCCGGAGCTGTTCCGTCTGACTTTCTGCCGTCGAACTCGATACCGCTGAGCATCGGTCCGCCATTGATAAGGATAGCAGGAATATTAAGTCTTGCAGCCGCCATAATCATACCCGGTACGATCTTATCGCAAGAAGCAAGAAGAACAACGGCATCAAGCTGATGAGCCTGAACCATAAGCTCAACCGAATCACAAATGATCTCACGTGAAGGAAGGATATAGCTCATGCCGACATGTCCCTGAGCGATACCGTCACAACATGCCATTACACCGAACTCACAAGCTGTACCGCCTGCCTCATAGATACCTCTCTTAACATACTCAGCCACCTGATTAAGATTATAGTGACCCGGTACAAGCTGGTTCCATGAGTTTGCAATACCGATACGCGGCTTCTTATCTGAAAGCTCATCATCGGAATATCCCATTGCCTTAAAATAGCCCTTATATGAGAGCTGCATAAGATCTGCACTTCTGAAATGTGCCATAGTTACCCCCTGATTTAAATGAATTTGTATGAAATATTGATTCCAAACTTAACTAACCACGTTAATATTATCACAATAGCATAATCATTTCCACTAAATGGCGCCAAGTGATACAGAATTATTTGGATTCCGTTTATGCGCTAAAAAAAGAGCCATACACTTTATCGATGTACGACTCTCTTAAGACTTCTCTTTTATATTCATGTTAATCAAGCGCCCCAACCAGGACTTGAACCTGGGACCCCCTGATTAACAGTCAGATGCTCTAAC
>CAKRTC010000016.1 GCA_934402055.1 uncultured Lachnospiraceae bacterium
AGCAATAATCAGTTTAAATACAGTAACTATGCGGCTTTCAGCCGCACTCACCGCACCGCGGTGAATAATTCAGGATATATATCATCTTCTCAAATAAATCTATTTTTTCAAATCACTATATTATAAGCATTATCCTAAATTATTCGCCGCAGTGTGGTAAATGCAGTCGAAAATCTCATATGTTTTTAAAATAATACTTTATATATAATATATTTGCAACAGATGTCAATCTATCCTTAAATAATAAAAAATTCTCCTCTGTATCTGATGTTGGTCAGGATCAGAAGAGGAGAATTCAAATTATATAAAAGGTAATAAAGTATAAATCTATATAAGTAAATTCAAATACAGAAATTTTTTATTTAAAGAAAGATAAAGCCGATAGCTTTACTTCTCTTCATTTGCATCATAATCAACTACATGTCCATAGATAGTGAATCCAAGCGGGCAATAGTATGCTGATGTGATACTTACAGGCTTCAAAAGTGTATGTTCCTCTGCTACAGACTCAAAGAAGTCAAGCTTTGCATCTGAACACTCCCAAACATCGCCATACCAAGTATCGATTACATTGTGGATGATCTTACTTACACATCTTCCCTTGTATCCCATCTGAATGTCAGGATAGAGGAGATAGTTGTTAGTAGGCATTAATATATCCTTATGCATATCCTTCGGATCGATTCTCTTATCAAGCTTACACGTACCATGTATGAGCTTCTCCATGTGCGCTGAACAGATTCCGCCAAGTGTGAATCCCTTCTCAAACTGAGGGAAGTATGGGTTAAGACCGTTAAGATGATGCTTTTCAAAAGAAAGGCTAACTTCACCTATCTTCTTAGGTGCACCCATAATCCAGCCTCTTAACAAAGAATAATCCTTGTTTACCCAGAAATATACATAAACTTTTGATTCTTTTCCGCGGAAACGGCATCTTACTTCGATATAAGCCTCTGTGAAGTTACATCTCTCAGGAAGTTCATGAAGAAGATCCGCATCTCTCTGAACGATTGACTCATATGAGTTGAAGTGAATAACGCATCCTCCCGGATTCTCAAGAGACGGCTCAAGCGGCGGCGGTAAGAATTTTGCAACCTGCTCCGGATCTGCCTGATAAACAATAACCATTTCCTCTCCACAGAAATGATATGGCGGCTGACCAAGAACATTACCACGACCTGTAGGTGTTAAAGGATATGAGTATCCTCCGAAAAGATCGGCTGTATCTAACTTTCCGTTTAAATTGTCATAACCATCAACAGCTAAGTACGTAGCTTTTATATCGGACTGTGCTGACATCGTTGTACCTCCTTAAAAATAATATATATTATGTATTATATATAATATATAAATAAAAACAAGCATTTATGAAAAAATATTTACTTTGGAATTACAACTGTCGGTAATATATTTAACACTAGATTTAACAATAGAATGGATGAGCGTTATGATCGACGACCGAAGGACACCGGACTTGATGATGAAACAATTCAAAATGTAATGGGTAAGCGTGGCTTAAAATAAGGGCTTTAAAGCCCGGTCACCCGCGGTCATCCACCTGAAGGATAAAAAAATAAGTCCCGATAATGGCTTATCTTAGCCACAAATCGAGACTTTTAACAGCAGCGGGTGATGGGAATCGAACTGATTTTCCATCACGAAAACCTAATAAAATAAGGAGGTTCTGCGTTGTCGCCTTCAGGTCACCCACTTGGTCACCCACTTAGTATGAACCCTTTTTCAACTTAAAAAACTCCCGGATTTAGGATCATTAAAGTTCGCTTTAGCGGACTTTTTTGTTAATTTATGTAAAACTATTTATATTGCATAATTGGTTTTTCAGCAATATAATATCATTGTCTGCAAGAATTGACTTTGAGCAGATTTTTTGTATAATGAAATTAATAAAAGACATAATGTTAACGAGGGTGTCCCGCTACCCATATCCCAAAGGTGGAACTTTAACGAGGGTGTCCCGCTACCCATTTAGAAGGCGGAACTTTAAAGCAAATGGAGAGGAGCAATCTTCTCCATTTTTACGTTAAGTTAAGGAGAAAAATGGCAAAGATTGAAAAATTCGGATTTTATACAGTGAAAGCTGATTACCTGCAATTTCTTAACAGCAGAGATTCAGAGGTATACTATAATACATCATACCAAACAGCAGTGAAGCCATTTGTAGGTATTGTGATTATGGTTGCGGATTACCACTATTTTATTCCGCTTACCTCGGCAAAAATAAAACATATAAAATGGAAAAATGTATCAGACGATTGTTTCTTGATTTATGAGATTTTGAAAAATGAACGTGTCTTAGACAGATATATATGCAAGGAGTATTCGGATGAGCAGAAATTACATATACTGTCAGTACTGGATACCAAGAAAATGATTCCAGTTCCCGAAAACGCCTACCAGAAAGTGGACTTCAATAAAATTGAAGATTTGAAGTACAGGGATTTATTTCGAAAAGAATATGCTTTCTGTCTCAAAATTCAGGACAAGATTTTAAAGCGGGCAGAAAAGATATATGACAAACAGAAAAAAAGCGGAATAGTCAGACATGCTTATTGCAATTTTGCTTTATGTGAAAAAGCATTAGAAGATTGGAAAGAGCTTGAACAAAAGTAAAACTTTAAGATATATCTTGTGACCTTATTTTTGTCGTTTACGCGCGTACATAGCTTAACCCAAGTATTAAACTACCGGGAAACCGGTAGTTTTTTATTTCCTCTTTCTACGCAAACAAAAAACCGAGGTGAATAACCTCGGCCTTCTGATTAATTTGGCGAAGATGGTTTTTATATCTTTTAAATCCGATTCATTGCTCTTATCCTACCCGTTTTCTTTTGCAATCTCTTTTGTCAACTTATGTCAACCTATGTAAATCTATTTATATTGCAAAATCGGAGTTTCAATAATAAAATAATAGCACGCAAAAAAAGAAAAAGGTGTTTGTATAAGGAGGAACCTTTTATATGTCAAAAATCATACTCTATCACGGAACCTCCGATAAAATTGTTGTTCCTGTTTACGGTGGTGGCAACGATAAACATGACTATGGACGTGGATTCTATCTAACCGGAGATATTGATCTTGCCAGAGAATGGGCTGTATGTAAACCTGATGAGCAAAATGGATGGGTGCATAAATACGAATTGGACTGTTCCGGTCTTAATATCCTTGATTTTAAAGACCATAACATCCTTGCTTGGCTAGCCGAATTAATGAAACATAGAGATGCCGCAGATTCAAAACGTTATAGATTGCTCGCTTCAAAATTTATTGACAAATACGGAATAGATACCAGCAACTATGATGTTATCAAGGGTTGGCGAGCCGATGCCTCATATTTTTACATAGCTAAAGAATTTGTCAGGGATAATATTGACGTTGAAATCTTGGAAGAATTACTTTCACTCGGTGGATTAGGTATTCAGTATTGTATTAAATCAGAACACGCATATTCACAGCTAAAAGAGTTAAACGATGAACTGATTTCAGTTAACTACACGGAATTCAATGACAAGTATAATCAGCGTGATATTACAGCAAGAAACAAGATGCGTGAGCTTGTAGACTCAGATGCAAATAAAGTAACCAATGTATTCAGTACATTATTTTGAGGTGATTATATGAAAGCATATGCAGATGCATATTTGAATGATGTTGTCGAAAATCAGGGTAAGCTGTTTGATTTTATTGCTCAAAATTTTCCAAATAGCAATACTGAAGATTTTATAAATGCTTATATGACAAGTAAGACCAGAAAAAGTATTGATGAATCACAAGCATACGTCAACACAATGGATGCCAAAGAATTATGGGATTACTTTCAAAAAACCGATAACTATGTGCTTAAGCCCGGAAAGGCTATTGAAGGTTTTATGCCTGACTGGATCGGTGAATTCTATGCATATTATCAGTGGTATTACAATATCCCGAGTTCTGAGGTTATAAAAAAGATTCCTCTCAGCTTTTTAAAAAAAGCATACTACGGACTTCATGATCTCGATTTAGATCTAGCCGTTAAAAAAGTTTCGGCTGCATAATAGAAATACACAGTTTTAATACTGTTTTGCAGATATGTTACTTTAAGAAACTGTTAATAAGGATAAAGCAAAGAAAAAAGTCCCGATAATGGCTTATCTTAGCCATAAATCGAGACTTTTAGAAGCAGCGGGTGATGGGAATCGAACCCACGTGTACAGCTTGGAAGGCTGTCATTCTACCATTGAACTACACCCGCAATGCTTAATGCTCAGTTATAATATCATCCTCACATTTGAATGTCAACACTTTTTTTAAAAGAGTTTACAAAAAAAGAGATTTACCATATATTTAGGATTGTTGTTGATCCTATGTAATTAGCATAGGTAGAAGTGAAAGTTACCCTCGGTAAATTTAGGATCATATAGATCCTATGGAGGAAATATGTCAAAGAAAGCGCTTATAGCCATGAGCGGCGGTGTAGACTCTTCGGTCGCCGCATTGCTGATGAAAGAAAAAGGATACGATTGTGTAGGCTGTACCATGCGGCTCTACGGCAACGAGGATGCCGGTATTCCAAAGGGGCATACCTGCTGCTCCCTCGATGATGTTGAGGATGCGAGAGCTGTCGCCTATAGGCTGGATATGCCATATTATGTATTTAATTTCTCAGATGACTTTAATGAAAAGATCATCGATAAATTCATCCGCAGCTATGAGGCGGGTATCACACCCAATCCCTGCATAGACTGCAACAGGTACATGAAGTTTGACAAGCTGTTTGATCGTGCCAAGGTACTTGACTGTGATTATGTCGTAACAGGTCATTATGCAAGGATAGAGGAAGCTCCCGACGGAAGATTCCTGCTTAAGAAGGCACTTGACCAAAGCAAGGACCAAAGTTATGTACTCTACTCCATGACTCAGGAGCAGCTTAAGGCTACACAATTTCCGCTCGGCGGATACATAAAGTCTGAAGTTCGTGATATCGCTGATGCCAATGGTTTTGTAAATGCCTCCAAACCAGACAGTCAGGATATCTGCTTTGTGCCTGACGGTGACTATGCCAGGGTAATAGAGCTTCGCAGCGGACACAGTTATCCTGAGGGAAATTATATAGACAACACAGGACATATACTCGGTACTCACAAGGGTCTTATCCACTACACTATAGGTCAGCGTAAGGGACTCGGTATTGCATTTGGTAAGCCGACCTTCGTTGTAGACTTAAAGCCAGATACCAATGAGGTGGTACTCGGCGGCAATGAGGAACTCTTTGGCACAGAGCTTGATGTAACCGATTTTAACTGGATATCGGGAAATGCTCCGTCCGATAGCTTCCGCTGCAAGGCAAAGATACGTTACCGTCAGAGTGAGCAGCCTGCTCTTGCCTTAGTACTGCCAAACGGTGATGTTCATATAAGCTTTGACGAGCCTCAGCGTGCTATAACTCCCGGGCAGGCTGCCGTACTCTATGACGGAGATACCGTAATAGGCGGCGGCGTCATACGGCGAAGCTGACAAAGTTCGCTCCCTGTTTATATATATCCGCAAGCATAAAAAATGCTCCTTGGCACATTCTTGCTCCGAATACGGTCGCATGCGACAATTTTTCCTTTGCACAAATCAAGCATCACGCAGAGCTTTCATAGGAAAATATATCCCACCTGTATTAACGAGGCAGCTGCGGCTGCCCCGCTGTTTTTATATTAAAACAAAATGTACATAAGCTGTACCTATTCGGAGCTTGACTATAGGTATCAACAAAAGTATTATTAGCGTAATTTGTTACAAAGCAACAATTTTGAAGGGTGTTTATTATGAAGTATTTACAGCAATTACTTATTATAACGTTTATCGCTTTTATCGGCGAAACGCTTAATCACTTTATCCCGCTTCCGATTCCCGGAAGCATCTACGGACTGGTATTGATGTTCCTGGCTCTTGATCTTAAGATCATACATATAGACCAGGTTAATGTGACAGGTAAGTTTCTCCTTGAAATAATGCCTGTACTCTTTATCCCGCCTGCTGCCAATTTTGTCGGTTCCTGGGATGCTGCAAAGGCAGTACTTGTTCCGGGTACGCTCATCTCCTGTATTACCACAGTCGTAGGCATGGTAGTTGTCGGTCTTGTGACTCAGGCTGTTATAAGACATGAAGACAAGAATAAAAAGGAGGCTGAATAATGAGTTCTCTTGAAGTAATGATCAATAATTATCTTGGCAACTCGACTTATTTTGCCATAGTAATGTCACTTGCCTACTATATGCTCGGAATCGTCCTCAAGAGAAAATTCAAGCTTGCCATATTCAGTCCGCTTATAGTTGCTTCGGTGCTCACCATTGCAACTATAGTCATCTTCCATATAGATATGGAGGTATATAACTCGGCCGGAAACTATATAAGCTTCATGCTTACGGCCGCCACCGTATGCTACGGCATACTGCTTTACGAAGAGCTGAATGTATTGAAGACTCACTTCAAGGCTATCATGATCGGCATACTTGTGGGTATTGCGATAACCATGTGCAGCATACTCGCACTCAGTATATTGTTTAAACTTCCTCATGATCAGTATGTATCATTACTGCCTAAGAATATCACCACAGCCATAGGACTCAGTGTATCCGAGGCTAACGGAGGCGTTCCATCCATCACTATCGTATGGATACTTATAACCGGTAATCTCGGCAATGCCATAGCAGAGCCTGTTATCAGGTTCTTTAAGATCGATGATCCTGTTGCACGAGGCGTCGCCATCGGAAGCTCGTCTCATGCCGTAGGTACCGCCAAGGCTCTTGAGATTGGAGAGATCGAGGGTGCCATCAGCGGACTCTCTCTGGCTGTAACGGGACTGCTCTCGGTTATTGTTGCCGCTGTTTTTGCCCGGCTATACTAAAATTGAATTCTTTTATACTTAACCGACTATAATTATTCATGATTATAGCCGGTTATTTTTTATGAGCCGTAATGTAAAATCTATGTTATCAAAATGTGAACCCATATAATTTTTGTTTATTCCGTCAGCTTTTACGATATTGTGCACATTAATGTTTGGTTGTTTTATTGCATTTTGTCCAATTGTACTAAGATTGTTTGATAAATTTTTGTCAATTTCTTAACTGCATAAATTCTTGTCGATTTATTCAATTGTTGATAATATATTAACGGTCTTTCGGCATGACTTTTATGCCGAAATAAAGGAGAAAGGTAGTATAAATATATGGTAGGTTCACTTGACGGTACCAGGATGCTCATTGCCCTTATAATCGGCATAGTTATTCTTGTATTTCTGGTACTTAAGACAAAAGTTCACGCATTCCTTGCAATGCTCATCGCTGCTCTGCTTATCGGTGTCATCGGAGGTTTCCCGGTAGTTAATACCGATTTTGACGGAGTAACACTCAATCTCGTAACTTCTATTAAGAACGGTTTCGGCAACACTCTCGGCAGTGTCGGCATCATCATCGGTCTCGGTGTTATGATGGGTCAGATATTTGAGGCCAGCGGCGCAGCCAAGACTATGGCTCACACCTTCATCAAGATCTTCGGTAAGGGTCGTGAAGAGATCGCATTGGCATTTACAGGCTTCCTCGTATCTATCCCGGTTTTCTGTGATTCAGGCTTCGTCGTACTCAGCCCTATTGCCAAGTCACTTTCAAAGGCAACCAAGAAGTCCTTTATCGGTCTCGGTGTTTCACTTGCAGCCGGTCTTGTTATAACCCACAGCCTTGTTCCGCCTACTCCGGGTCCGCTCGGTGTCTGCGGTATCTTCGGTATCGATGTAGGAGCATTCCTGATGTTTACATTGGTGCTTGCTATCCCGATGGCTATCTGCTGCATACTCTACTCTAAGTTCCTTGCCAAGAAGTATTATCGTATTCCGGATGATAACGGAAATATCGTAGAGATGCCTTATCAGGAGCCTGATTACAGCGGCGATCTCAAGGCAGCCGATGAGGTACTCCCAAGCGCAGCAGCTTCATTTGCACCGCTTTTTGTACCGATCATCCTTATCCTTCTTGATACTATTACAAATGCAGTAGGACTCACAGGTCCGGCTCGTACAGCTATCAGCTTTATCGGTCAGCCTATCGTAGCTCTTATCATCGGAACATTGCTTGCCATCTACATGCTTGCAGCATCAAGACCGAGAGATGAAGTTATCGCCACTATGGAGCAGGGTATGGCTTCGGCAGGTATCATCCTCCTTCTTACAGGAGGCGGCGGAGCTCTCGGTAAGGTTATCGCAGACTCAGGTCTCGGAAACTACCTTGCAAACGCTCTTGCAAATGCAGGTATTCCGCTTGTTGTTCTTCCGCTCTTCATCTCAACCCTCATGCGTTTCGTACAGGGTTCGGGTACAGTTGCCATGACAACAGCTGCTTCGATCTCAGCTCCTATCATCCTTGCATCCGGCACAACCAATCCTGTCGTTGCTGCCATCGCATGCTGTGTAGGTTCACTCTTCTTCGGTTACTTTAACGACTCTTATTTCTGGGTTGTTAACCGTACCATGGGTGTTACAGAGGCCAAGGATCAGATCCGTATCTGGTCATTCACTTCAACTATAGCATGGGCTGTAGGTGTCGTAGAGGTCATCATACTCGGACTGCTTATCCACTGATAAGCTTAAAGTTGGTCAATATTAAAGCCGGGCTTTGCGTATATACGAAGCCCGGCTTTTTCTTTTTCATTTAATTACTTAACATCAATGCTTTGATCGCTGACCTTGGCTATCTCGTCCTCAACATGACGAAGTCCCGCAGTGGCCGTTACCGGAAGTGAGAATACTATTGCACCTGCCTTGCTGTCTGTACCGGCGCTCTCCATGATTGCCTGCATTATCGCATTCTTTTTCTCGGTCTTTGCGACAATAAGCACGACCTCCTTCTCGGATACCAGTGATACTCCGAGGAACTGCTGTGCTCCCTTCAGGCCGACACCTTTGCCGTGCAGCACCGTACCTCCCACGGCACCTGCAGATTCTGCTGCCCGCATGACCATTGTGTTGTATCCGTAATTAGCTATAGCTACTATCAATTCATGCTTGGTATCCTTCAACTTACTCTCATCTCCTCTCTCGTATTCCTGACCGTCTAACAAAAATCCAAGTGTTTTCTTTCCTCCTACACTGCTGAGCGGCATTAAAAAAACTATACCTGTTCCAGGCACGTCTATACGCATATCCGTTATCAGCCCGCTTTTTATCTTGTGCCAGGTGGCGGAAGTAACAAAAGCCGTAAATACACTTTTTTCATCCTCTTCTAGTCCAAGATAATTCAGCACATCACTTGATGCCGTACCGACACCGAAGGAAATATTGCCGGTGCTTACATTATTTTCATTATAGAAATCGACGAAATCCTGCATATTCTTTCGATTGCAGATCGTCATCATTGCATATATCTCCATAAGCATTTTCCTCAAACTTGTCATTATGCTGCTCTTTCGGCCACCTAAGTCCGCTTATACAGCATCTGCTTTACGATTACTCTGACCTATGCGATATCTGTTGATTTTACGCTGTACCGCTTATTACAGATCAATGATCTCGTTGTCATTAAACTCTGCATACATGTCTGCAACGGTAAGTGCAATATCCCCGGCAAGCTCCGCATGTCTGCTCTTTAACTTATGTATAAGTCCAAGTATCTGAATGGTGATGAGCGGTGTCATGGCAACCATCGCAACAACACCGAAGGCATCCGATATTACATTGCCTCCAACGGCAATGCATACTCCCTGTGCCAAAGGCAGCAGAAATGTCGCCGTCATAGGTCCGGAGGCAACTCCGCCCGAGTCAAAGGCAATAGCCGTAAATATCTTAGGGACAAAGAGTGTCAGTATCAATGCCACTGCATATCCCGGTATAAGAAGCCATAATATAGGAATTCCGGTAAGTACTCTTATCATCGCAAGACCTACAGAGGTGGCAACACCTACAGATAAGCTGGTCAGCATGGCTTTACCGGAAATGTTTCCGTCCGTAAGTTCTTCAACCTGATGCATCAGCACATATACGGCAGGCTCTGCTCTGACAATGAAGAATCCCATGAGCATACCTACAGGTATTATTATTCCCTTGAAGTTTATCGATCCGAGTACCTCTCCCAGATATTTTCCGGCAGGAATAAAGCCGACATTTGCTCCGGTAAGGAATAGCACCAGCCCGAAATAAGTATATATAAGGCCTATACAGATCTTGATATGAGTGTCTCTGTGCAGTTTCATTACGAGGAACTGGAATATCTCAAAGAATACAAATATAGGAAGCAGTGATACTGCTATCTCACTCATATACTTCGGAAATGCTCCTATATAAAGCTTTCCCAGATCAACGGAAGTTGCTATCTCCGACATCACAGTCTCTGTATAATTGCTGTCGGTGCTGAAGAGCATACTTAGTATCAATACCGCCAGTATAGGTCCTATAGAGCAAAGCGCAACGAGACCGAAGCTGTCGTTTTCGGCATGCTTATCGTTACGGATCGCAGATATACCGACACCGAGAGACATGATAAACGGTACTGTCATCGGTCCTGTCGTAACTCCGCCCGAATCAAAGGCAAGTGCCAGAAAATCCTTAGGTACAAACATAGCGAGCGCAAAAACTATCAGATAGAATACCAACAGCAGCGGTGGCAATGCTACACTGAACAATATACGTATAAGTGCCACAACAAGAAATGCTCCCACTCCGACCGCTACCGACAGAATAAGTACGACATTAGGGATAGACGATACCTGCTCCGCAAGCACCTGCAGATCCGGTTCCGAGACTGTTATCATAACTCCGAGCAGGAAGCCTATGATAAGCACCAGACCGAGCTTCTTTACTCTGAGCATGCTTCCGCCGACTCGTTCACCCATAGGTGTCATTGACATCTCTGCTCCTAGATTAAAGAACACCATTCCGACAATAACCATGAAGGATCCGAGCAAAAACTCCGATAATACAGCTGTAGATACCGGTGCTATACTGAGACACAGTATAAGGACTATGAGTACTATCGGAATAACGGCATTGACAGATTCCTTGGTTTTTTCCTTCAGTTTTTCTCTTAAAATCCGCCTTTGGTAGGTAATTTCCCTCTTTATTGATGAATTCTTCAAGGGCTTCTCTCCTATCATCACTTATTTTCTATACCTTTTAAGTATATCAGACAAAGACCGGCTTTGGTTTTGAACCGGTCATTTTTTACGATTTCTTAGCATGAACAAAAAACTTGTGCATTGATTGTGAACTGTTTACTCATACTGCAATCTTGCGCATGCGATACCGCAGCACTTTCAACTAAGCGTATCAGCGTTCCGTAAGATCGAGTATCGAGCATACAGCCGGTACTCCGACCTTTGTGTGTGCATAACGTTCACGTATATTCTGCTCTATCTCCCTGACATAGCCCGGTGCTGCTATGATGATCACATCCACCGGATCATTGAGAAACTCCTCCGGCGCCACGATACGCAGATGTGAGGCAGGCGCATACAGTCCCTGCTTCCTTGGTGATGAGTCTATAATATATTTAACATGATCTTTGAGTACAGTAGTTGACGCAATTGTGAAGCCCTGATGTCCCGCGCCCCAGAGCGCGACACTTCTTCCTTTGCGTTTAATATCTCCCATGTATCCGTTGATCTCTGTACTCATCCTTTCATAATCTTCCTTAAGTGCAGAGACATTCATATCCGGAAGTTTATTATCATTATTTTCCGAAATATTTGCTTCTTCAGACTTATTCCCGGACAAGCTGCCGTTTTTTCTCACTATCACTCTGATGGTATCGCCTATACCTATAAAGTCTTTTCGCAGCACCTCAAAGCCGCAGCTCTCACACAGCCTGCAGAGCGAATACATGTCATAATTGGCTATATGATCTCTGATAAGTTCATAATACCTGCCTTCGCCTATAATGTATTCAAATGACGGCACGCTTATTATTCCGAGTCCTCCGTCAGACAGATTATTGTAAATGCAGCCGAGCATGGTTTTCGGATCCGGCTGGTGCTCAAGGAAATTAAAAGAGGTAAATACATCAAAAGGCGCTCCCGGTATATGCAAATCGCTTTCGTCCGTAAAGCAGTGCATTATATGAGACTCTTCTATACCCTTTTCCGTGCAAAGCTTGCGGACTGCCTCAAGATATTCACCTTCGCCGTGCTCTGTTCCGTAGATATCAACATCAAACTCTGTGAGTACATCAAGGAAATCCCCGTTTCCGCAACCGCACTCAAGCCATTTCCTGCCTCCGGCTCCGTAAGTATCGATCATGAGTCTGTAGTCCGCACGTCTCAGCTCCTTCATTGTCTCTGACAGTCCGACCACACGTATGGCATCCTTATAATAATCCACCGGCTCACAGTCAAACTGCACAAGTCCGCATTCCGGGCATCTGCAAAGCGGAAGATCCACTCCATTATCAAACTCAAGCTCTGCCTCATCAGGCATGCTCTGGGCTCCTGCCGGCATATTAGGCAATTCGAACAACGGCTCGGATAATTCCGAGCCGCATGCAAGGCACTTATGTAGTATCTTCGGTGTATTCATATTTTAAGTCCTTTTCTATTAATCCAACACATGATAATCAATTGACAGATGCATCATCAGCAGCTGTTCAAAACCCGACTACGAAATACCGCAGATCTCGCTGCTGTTAAGCAGACGCCAAGCTGATCTGAATTATTTCATCTTATCATCATAAGCTGAAGAAACCGAATCGGCCGGTTCATCAAAATTAACACGCTCTTCCTCAACTACAAGCGGACGCTTCATAACACGCTGATTTATACTCAGCACATATTCACCTAAGAGTCCTATAAAGAAGGTCTGTACGCTGCCCATAAACAGCATGCCTATAAGCATAGGTGCACTCCCGGCCGGAAAACGGTCCCACCATATAAGCTTCATGACAAGATATATCAAAGCGACTATCATGGATAAAGCCGCAAATATCGCTCCCGCAAATGTCGCAAGCCTTAGTCCCACCTTGGTATAGGAAGTAAAGGACAGCATCGCAGCATCATACAGGGTATAGAGATTGTTTGAGGTCTTGCCGGCACGGCGCTTAGGCTGATCGTACATGATCTCCTTACGCTTAAATCCAAGCTCTGCAACTATACCTCTAAGGAACGGTGTCGGATCGTCAAGCTTGCGAAGCACCTCTATAAAAGCCTTATCATAGAGACCAAAGCCAGTAAAATGCTCTATCTGGTCAACCTGTGAGAACTTGCGTATCATCTTATAGTAGAGACAGCGAAGTGCGTAGATAAAGCTTCCGTCCGTGCTGTGTTCCTTGATGCCTATTACTATCTTGTAGCCCTCTTCCCAGCCTGCCACATATTTTGCTATCATCTCCGGCGGATCCTGAAAATCCGCAGCCATAAGCATAGTTGCATCACCGTCCGACTGAAGCATGCCATAGTAAGGACTGTTGAACTGTCCGAAGTTCTTGGCATTGAATATAGCCTTGATATGCTTGTCCTTTGCAGCTATCTCCCTTATCCTCTCTCTTGTGGCATCCTTGGATGCATTATCCATGAAAATGATATCATAATCATATTTCTTAAGAATATCTACGGTATCAAACTGCTCCTTGACGGCAGCCGCTATTGCAGCTACATTCTCCTGTTCATTGTAACAAGGTATTACTATACTTATCTTTTTACTCATCTTCACTCCGACCGCCGGACTTAAAGCTCATATTATATCGGCGGATCAATTAATATCTGTATCTTCTGCTGCCCCTTTATGCAGCGATCATTATATTCCGATATCATCTGTAATGCAAATGTATCGGCTTTAATATAGGCAAGACCCTATCAGATCTCTACCATGATCTTGACTGTGCCTGCCGGACGTTCATGCATCAGGCGAAGCGCCTCCGGTATGGCTTCAAAACCCTTAAGCTTTGTCGTAACGAGATCTCCCTGCATAGACTCGCATCTGTAGGCCTCGTCAAGCATTGCCTCAAGCCAGTCTCTGCCGCCTCTTGACAGCTCAAACTTGAAGGTCTTGCCGCTCATGCCTCTGCCGAGTGAGAATATCGGAAGTCCCACCATTCCGCTTCCCTCTATATAGGAAACATTTACGACTATACCCGTACCGTATCTTGCCATATCTGCACCCTCGGCAAAGCTATCTGCTCCGCCTCCGCATATAAGTACACTGTCGGCACCGTATCCTCCCGTAAGCTCAAAAACACTGTCAACAGCCTCACTCTGTGTAGAATTGGCTCTTTTATCCCTTGCCGGATAAGGCACGGCACGTTCAGGCTTATGATTGAACACCGTCCTGCCGTCACTATACGAGATATAGCTGTCTACGCCGAATTCCTCCGCAAGGGAGGCATTTACAGCATCCTTAGTCGAGCCTATCATAAGCACATGCCCGTCATCTCCGGTCATTCGCTTAGCTGCCGAGGCTGCCATAAGCCCGACAGCTCCGCTTCCTATAACACATATGGTATGTCCCGGCTCGATAAGTGCCTCACTTGCAGCTGTATATCCGGTCGCCATCATATCGACTGCCATAAGCGCAGCCTCGATGCTGACATCCTCCGGAACAAGTGCAAGATTCATATCGGCCTCCGGGATCTTGAAGAGTTCCGACCACATACCGTTAATATTTCTGCCGAGCTTGGTTCCGGAAAACGGCATTCCTTTGTGTCCCGTAAGATCACCCGGCTCCGGCATTACAGCCGATACAGCAACAAGATCTCCGGGCTTAAAGTCCGTAACATCGTTTCCTACCTCAACGACCTCCGCAAGGCCCTCGTGTCCGAGCACCAGTCCTTCTCTTCGCGGACCGTCTCCTGCATATACAGTATGCACATCCGACGAGCACGGAGACAGATATCTCGGCTTAAGTATAGCCGAACATCTGTCTTCCTCAGATGCATTGTCAATCGTCGGTGCCTCTATGTCACGTAATTCTATCTTTCCTTTTTCTGTAAATATATATGCCTTCAAATTACTGTAAATATCCTCAATTCCCGGCTATGCCTAAGCTCTGCCATTATGTATAAGCTCACACAGCTCAACGCTTGCCGGATAAAAATGCTCACAATAAGATAAACTCACAAAGCTGAGCTCTTATAATGTCTTCAATATATCCCCGATACCGTCCGCAAAGCTATACCTGCAGCAAAAGCCAAGCCTTACGAGCTTGCTTATATCCGGGCTAAGATCTGCAGGGCCTTCCGCATTATCCGGTCTTACACCGAAAGCCGCGCTTCCTTTTCCTCCCAAAAGCTTATGCAGTTCCTCTACATAAGCTCTGAGCTTCCTCGTATCCGCCGAGCCAACATTATATATGCCGTCTTCTGCCTTCTCACACAGCAAGCCGATAGCCTCTGCGGCATCATTTATATACATATAATTCCAGTTCTGCGTACAGTTTCCGAGTTCAACTGTCTCTCCGCATGAAAAGCCTGAGATAAGGCTGTCTATCAACGAACCGGCATGATCACCCGTGCCATATACCGAAAAGATACGCATATGCACATAGCTCATATCGCCTTTAAGCTTAGCTGCCTCAAGACACACCTTAAGCTTAGCCTTGCCGTATTCACTGACCGGCTCACAGGCTCCGTCTTCGGATTTGTCTCGTCCGTCCTGTGCATGTCCGTACTCTGCCTGAGAACCTGCAAAAACAAATCTTTTGCATCCAAGCCCTGCCGCCTTTTCTATAGCGGCAAGGCTCATCTCTACATTATGCTCCTGAATGGCAGGATCCGAACGCCCGAGAGAGCCGTGTCCTCCCCAGGCAAAATGCAGCCATACATCAGCTCTGTCCGGCAGTCTGTCTTCCTCTTCATCAAAGCTGTGGCGCAGTCTCACTACCTCATGTCCGTGAGCCTCAAGACACTTTGCCGCAGCCGAACCTATAAAGCTTGTTGCACCTGTCAGAATCACCCTCATGGAATTATTCTCTCACCATAGGGATAAACATATTTTCCTCAAGCTCTTCCGCAGAAAGGAAAGGCTTAAGATCCTCAAGCGGCGGACTGCTTAAAGAACCGTCCGGATGCTTTTTGACTGCAGAACCCGGCTCAAACGGCTGATCAAGCGATACAAACACCTCACAAAGCACCGGTCCTCTGAACTTCAAGGTCTCATCTATTACCGGCTGAAGCTCTGAATTATGCTCTATCCTCTTATATGCGATACCGAAGGCCTCAGCTACTCTCTTAAACTCAGGGAAGCTTAAGTCATGGCTGTCTACACCTATTCCTACCAGCGGCTCACCGTTAAAGAGATTCTTCTGTGTCTGTCTGATGCTGTGATATCCTCCATTATTGATAAGGAATATCTTGATCGGCATCCTGTGGCTGGCTATAGTCTGAAGCTCCTGCAGATTCATCATTATCGAACCGTCTCCGGTCGGACAGATGATATCATGCTTGTAATATGAAGGATAACGCTCTGTGGTTCCTCTCCAGTTAGGCAGCTTCTTTGCCAGCTCCAGCTCACCGCAGGAATGTATCTTGTCATCTACGGATCTGTCCTCAGTACACTCACTTCCGTCATAGCTTACAGGGTAAGTCTTGCCTGATACATCATGTACAGCGGCACAGGCTCCTATAGCAGCCGGAAGATCGTAACCCATTGCGGCTATGGCATCCTGAGATACGAATCTGCTTCCGTCCTTAACTCTGAATACCTGAGCTCCCACAACGCAGGCCGAACCGTTTCCTACAACAGTTATCTGTTCCTCATTGAGAGATTCGCTGAGGACCTTCATGAACTCATATACGTTGGCAGGCTCGTCATCACCGTGATCCGCATACTCAGCTCTGTACGGAGAGTACTTCTCCATCCAGTAAGCACACTGCTCAAGCCAGTTTCTGCCGTTTTTGCCCTCGCCGCCGTCAAACAGAGAGCTTCCGTCTCCGTAATGCTCCTGCTTAAGCAGCTCAGTACGGTCATATTTGATGCCATGACCCTTTATGCCCATCTCATCGAGCTTGTCATCGAGAGCCTTGAGCAGCTCATAAGCGTCCGCATGCACGGGAATATCCACATGCACCGAAGGCTTCTTCAGCTCCTCCTCATCTATATCACATACTACCGTAAATGCTTCTCTCGCCCAGGTCTTAAAGTTATATCCTACCTGACGTATGCTGAGACGTGAACCTATAGATAATATGAAGTCCGCATTCTGCACGGCAAAATTACCCGGTCTGTCTCCTCTTCCTCCCGGCTGCCCTGCCTTAAGCGGATGCTCATGAGGAATGATATCTATAGCATTCCATCCTACAACTACAGGAATACCGAGTTTATCGGCAACTCTTAAGAATATATTCTCGGCACCTGCGATTCGAATGCCGTTTCCCGTATAGAATACCGGTCTCTTGGCAGCCTTGATATGCTTGATTATCTCTGATACTACAGGGGAATCCTTATCAACATGTCCCGGCTGAGACTGATGATGCTGCTTTCTGAAAGCTATATTAAGGATGCCGTCATTAAGATCCGAGTTGGAAAATTCATCTCTCGGTACAAGATGCTCTGCTTCCTCTTCCTCATCGATCTTATCAAGCTCTATCTCATTCTCTCTGAGATATTCCTCCGGATCGAAGCCTACAAGCTCGCTGTCTTCAATATAAGTTCCCTGAATATCCACAGGAATGTCCAGCCAGCACGGACCCGGTCTGCCGGTCTGGCAGAGCCATATACATTTCTCGACCTCATACCTGATAGACTTAGGATCAAGTACCATCTTGGAGTATTTGGTCATGCAGTCAATGCTGCGTGTTATGTCGAACTCCTGATCTCCCATCGAACGTATGCCGACACCTGACCATCTGGCCGTATTGTCGTAACGAACCTGTCCGGAGATAACTATCATCGGAATCGAGTCAAGCCATGCCCCGACTACTCCGGTGATTCCGTTTGTTCCTCCGGGGCCTGTTGTAAGGCAGAGCACTGCCGGCTTATTATATATTCTTGCATAGCTCTCTGCTGCGATCGAGCAGGACTGCTCATGATGCATATAGAGAGTTGACAACCCCTGCTGATGGCCAAAGCCGTCATTCAGGTGCATGGCACCGCCGCCGGTGATGGAAAAGCACTGGGTTATACCGTTTTTAACCATGAGCCCGGCTACATATTTACTAAGTTTAATATTCATAAATTACCTACCTGATGGTCAAGTGTCAAAATTACAGGAGACACTGTATTTAAAACATAAATACCCGTATACTCCGAAACTGTTTTTGTTTCTCACAGAAAACATTTTACAGAGTATACGGGCTTTTTACAACCGCATAGAGACTTAATTTTTGCTCACTATTATTAAAGTAATATTAATATCGGATCCGTATAGCTGCCTTGTCAAAGCGCCTGCTTACTCCTCTTTTGCTTCGGCATCATCCTGCTTGATGCGCTTGATCACCTTGTTGAGACAGCCTGTACCATAGAAAAGCATGCGCTTTACACGGCTTACGGTTGCGCTGCTTGCTCCGGTTTTTTCCATTATCTCGGTGTAGACCTTTTCTTCTCTCAGCATCTCAGCAACCTCATATCGCTGCTCCATGGATCTGAGCTCGCTTATAGAGCAGACATCCTCAAAAAAATCTCTGCACTCCTTGATATCCTTTAAGGCAAGGATAGCTTTATACATATTACAATCACTCTTCTTTGCTGTTCTTCCCATGTTAATATCTCCGAATCAATTGCAGACCTCTTATCCAATCCGCATGCTTATCTGTCTTATTCACAATTCAGCCGTAAATACGGCATCACCGAACAGGTACAGTTTAACATTTTAGAACGCTGAAGTAAATATATTATAATAGCTTAATTCCCGCACAGCTTCTTTGGCATAATGCTGAAATCAAAAGAATGTACCTTGGCACACACATGCGCCGAGCGCGGTCGCTCGCGACAGTTTTCTTATTCGCGTGAGTCAAACATACCGCGGAGTGCTTTTTGAATTCATAGAGCGCAATTTCCTATGAGTTCAAAAGACGATTCTGATATTGGTTCCCTCTCCCAGGATGCTGTTAAGCTTTATATCCGCATTATGTATCTCTGCTATATGCTTGACTATGGCAAGTCCGAGTCCGGTTCCTCCCATATCTCTCGAACGTCCCTTATCGACTCTGTAGAAGCGTTCGAAGACTCTTGCCTGTTTCTCCTTTGGTATACCTATACCGTCATCTCTCACAACAAGTGTAGGATGGCCGTTTTCGTTATTTACCTCGACCCATACATGTCCATCCTCATGATTGTAACGTATACCGTTCTGAACAAGGTTTTCTATCATTTCTCTGATAAGCGTCTTATCGGCGGAAATAAAGCATTCCTTTCCTTTATAATCAAGAGCTATGCCTGCCTGATCTGCTGCAACCTTCAGATTATCACAGCATTCCTTTGCTATCTCGTTAAGATCGACATTTCCGAAATTTCTGGGAAGCTCCTTGTGATCCAGCTCTGATAACCTGATAATATCATTGATCATAGACAGAAGTCTGTCGGCATTATGTCTTATCTGCTGCGCGATATGCGTCTCCTGATCGACATCTATCATATGATTTTCGATCAGCTCGGCATAACCTGATATAGCTGTGAGCGGTGTCTTGAGCTCGTGTGTGACATTTGCGGTAAAATCCTGCCTGCTCTCTGCCGACGCCAGTATATGCTCATGCTGAGCTCTTATCTTATCTGCAAATGGCTTAAGTTCGCTGTAGATAACAGTTGTTCTGCTGTGATCATCCAAATCTTCTGCCATCTGTTCAATAGGCTCCAGTATAGTCTTTGTCAGCATACGGCTTATGACTATACATACGGCAAGCACCGCTATAATAATAAGAAAGATTACCGGTGCAGCCGTAATAAACAGGCTTGATACTGTCCTCACCTGCATTGCGACTCTCAGTACCGTATTGTTATTGAGTTTTTTTGCATAATAAAAGGTTGCAAGCTTAAAGGTTGCAGATTTTCTTACTGACTCGCCTTCTCCGTTTGCAATTGCTTCCGCAACCTCAGGACGATCTTTATGATTCTCAAGCTCCGCAGCCGCCGTATCATTGTCAAATAGTACGGTTCCGTCCCAATCAAGCCAGGTTATACGTAAGTTATTGTTCTTTAGTCTGCTCAGCTTGCCGAACTCATCGGAATCTATGCTGCTGGTCTCAAAGATACCTGCATCTCCCAATAATTCTGCATGTATCTTAAGATCCTGACGCACCTGTCTTGAAAAAAGCTCGTAATAAACAAAAGTAATAGCGACCGTTGATGCAACGACCGCTATTAATGCAATAAGAAATAAACGAAGGTTAATCTTCTGCTTCATTCTCTTCCTCCGGACGCGAATGGATAACATAGCCTACGTTTCTGACTGTGGCTATCTGTTTTCCCGCATCTCCAAGCTTTTTACGTAAGGTCTTGATATGCATATCTACTGTACGGCTCTCTCCCTCATAGTCGGTACCCCAGACAAAATGCATTATACTGTCACGTGATAAGACTATCTCTGCATTTATCATAAGGTAACGCAGGAGCTCATATTCCTTGAAGGTAAGCTCTACATGTCTGTCTTCCGCCGAGACTGCATGCCTGTCATGATCAAGTGTTATTGCACCAACGCTCAAAAGCTTTGGTGCATCATCTCCGGATCTGCGAAGTACTGCCTTGACTCTTGACAAAAGCTCCATTATTGAAAACGGTTTCTTGATGTAATCGTCGGCACCTCCGTCCAGTCCTCGAACCATATCCATTTCCCCGGTCTTGGCAGTAACCATGATAACAGGTATTCTCTTGGTCTGCGGATCCTGACGAAGCTTTCTTACTATTTCATAGCCGTCTCCGTCCGGAAGCATAACGTCAAGCAGAACAAGATCCGGAATAATGCTTCCTATCTTGTTCCAGAAATCCGACGCTCTCTCAAACGCCGATACGGTATAATTGCTGTTCTTCAGAGCTATCATCTCGATCTCTCTGATACTTGCGTCGTCTTCAACAATGTAAATAAGTGCCATATTTATTCCCTTTATCTCCAATATGCGTACACCTATAGCTATTATAGCTTAGAGCGTACGCACTGTGTAGAAATCTTCTTAAATTATATTTACATTTATCCACTGCCTCTTATAATGCTGTCGGATAAAATTTAGTTATTATTTTGCATCCGGATCAACCGTATTAAGTGAAAAGATAACCCATTCTGCGATATTTGTAGCGTGATCTCCGATACGCTCAAGATACTTATTGATCATAAGAAGATCTGCAGCATACTCCCCGCAGTCCGGATTCCTGCTTATTGCCTCGATAAGCTCGGACTTGACCTTGATAAAGAGCTCATCTACAACATCATCATGAGCAATGACCCCCTTGGCCTTATCCATATCTCTTTCGACATAAGCTTCAATTGCATGGAGCAGCATCATAACAGACTCACCGGACATCTTCTTGATATCATCCCTGTTCATGATCTCGGTATGATCTGCCATCACTACAGTAAGCTCCGAGATATCTGCTGCATGATCACCGATACGCTCCATATCCGTAACCATCTTAAGTGCAGCTGTGATAGTTCTTAAATCTCTTGCAACCGGCTGTCTCTGTATAAGCAGCTGAAAACAGATATTTTCTATCTTCTTCTGCTCCTGATCTACCACTTCATCATTGTCCATGATTTTTTTTGCAAGCTCGGTATCCTTGTCAAAAAAAGCTCGTACCGCATTCTGGATAGCATTTTCTATCAAGCTGCCCATCTGGATCATTTCATTATTGAGCTGCTTAAGCTGCTCATCAAATCTTGTTCTCATCAGCCAAACCTTCCTGTGATATAATCCTCTGTCTTTTTCTCCTTAGGATAAGCGAACAGTCTCTCAGTCTCGCCAAACTCTATGAGTTCTCCAAGGAGGAAAAATGCCGTGTAATCCGATACTCGTGTTGCCTGCTGCATATTGTGAGTAACAACAACTACTGTATACTTTTTCTTGAGATCCTCCATAAGATCTTCTATTCTTGCAGTAGAAATAGGGTCAAGTGCAGATGTAGGCTCATCCATAAGGAGCACCTCAGGCTGTACGGCAAGAGCTCTTGCTATACATATTCTCTGCTGCTGTCCTCCTGAAAGTCCGAGAGCTGACTTCTTAAGTCTGTCCTTGACCTCATCGAAAATTGCAGCTCCGCGCAAGCTCTCTTCAACTATCTCATCAAGCTTAGTCTTATCCTTGATGCCATGTACCCTAGGTCCGTAAGCAATATTATCGTAAATGCTCATCGGGAAGGGATTAGGCTGCTGGAACACCATGCCGATACGCTTTCTGAGTAAGGTCGTATCAACTCCCGGTGCATAGATATCCTCTCCGTCAAGTGTGATCTTTCCTTCAATGCGGACGTTATCGACAAGATCGTTCATTCTGTTTATGGTCTTTAAAAATGTGGATTTACCGCATCCCGAAGGGCCTATAAAAGCTGTTACGCAGTTCTCGCGGATCTCCATATTTATGCCCTTGAGGGCGTGATTTTCACCGTAATAAAGGTGAAGATTCTCTGCTTTTATCTTAATTTTGTCCGTCATTTCGCAATCCTCCTGACATCAAATCTTGCTGCCAGACGCTTAGTTCCCAAATTGATAAGAAATACTATAACCAGCAATACTACCGCTATGCCGAAAGCAGTTTCGAAATCACCTTCACTTGTAGCGCTTAAGTAAAGCTGTATGGTAAGTGTTCCGCCCGAATCAAATATCTTGCCGAATAATGCTCCAAGTGTCTTCGGAAGTGTCTTGGCACTACCTGCCGTGAACAAAAGTGCGGCAGACTCGCCAACTATACGTCCGATGGCAAGGATGACTCCGGTAATTATACCCGGCATTGCAGACGGCAGTAAGATGGTTCTGATAGTATGCCATTTGCCTGCCCCGAGTCCTACCGAACCCTGTCTGTAGCTGTCCGGCACTACCTTAAGTGCAGCCTGGGTATTTCTCGTAATAAGCGGAAGCACCATAAGTATAAGTGTAAGTGAACCTGTGATAAGTGAATATCCGAGTCCCAAGGTCTGTCCGAAGAACATCATTCCGAAGAGACCGAATATGATAGACGGTATACCCGAGAGTATCTCGGTTGCAAACTCTATAAGTGTTACCAGCTTACCCGGCTTAGCATATTCATTAAGATAAACCGCTGCACCTATACTAATGGGAGTCGCAATGATCATAGAAATGAAGATGATAAGCAAAGTATTTACTATATTACCGGCAATACCGACGGTGCCCTTAAGCACCGAAGTAACGCTTGTGAGGAAGGAAAGATTGACAGCGCCTACGCCCTTGTACAATACATAGGCAATGATACCGACAAGCAGTAATACCGAAAATCCGGCACAGATGTAAACGATTGCGTAAAGCAAGACATCTCCGGGTCTTGATTGTTTATTTGTCAGACTTCTGTTATCCATTACTGTTCCTCACTTCTCTTCTTCATCTGCATAAGAGCAAGATTAATAAGCATTATGAAAATGTAGAGCACGAGTCCGACAGAGAAAAGCACCTGTCTGTGTGTTCCCTCGGCATACCCCATCTCACTGACAAGCTGAGTAGTAAGGAATCTTACCGAATTGAAAGGAAGCGGAATATTAACCGAACCGCCTGCCACCATGTTGATAGCCATTGCCTCTCCGAGTGCGCGGCCGATACCAAGCACAACACCTACCATGATTCCGTTCTTTGCTGTAGGAACCGTAACCTTGAATATGGTCTGCATCTTTGTTGCACCCATGGCAAGTGAAGCAGCTCTTAATTCCTTAGGTACCGAACGGATCGAGGATGCGCTGACATTGATAACCGTAGGCAGTATCATGATTGCAAGTACGATTATTGCAGAAAGCATATTTGATCCGCCGGTAAACTGATGTGTCTCTGATCCTGCAAATATCAGCTTCTCCAGCTTATACATTGCCGGATTCAGCACCATGAGTCCGATAAGTCCGTATATAACAGACGGGATCGCCGCAAGAAGTTCAACTGCCGGATAAACTATCGCCGATATCTTTTTGTCTGCGACCTCTGTAAGGAAGACCGCGGTCATGAGAGCTATAGGTACACCTATCGCAATGCTGCATGCCGTACCTACTATTGATGAAAGAATTATATAGAAGATTCCGTATGAAGACGGATCGGCGGTCGGCTTCCAGACAGTTCCGAATAAAAGCTCGGCAACTCCGACTTTCTGAAAAGCCGGAGCGCCCTTAGCAAACATGTATACTGTCATGGAAGCTACCGCAAAGATCGCAAGCACTGCGCATACCGTAAATACAGCTTTTGCTATAAGTTCGGTCACCTTCTGTGCACTCGCAGCGCCGTTTGTCTTTGTAATGCTACCCATAGTCTATCTTACCTGTTTATCTTAACCATTACTGCGGAAGGATAAGTCCGAGACCCTTGATAACAGCCTGACCCTCTTCTGAACCGATGTAATCGAACCAAGTCTTAACAAGATCGTTCTGCTCTGAGATCTCGCCCATAGTTGCCATTACGAAAGGTCTTGAAAGGAGATACTTTCCTGCAAGGATGCTCTCCTCACTTGCATCTGCACCGTCAAGCTTAACTGCCTGTACAGTATCATCTACTACATCAAGTGATACATATCCGATAGCACCCGGTGTTGAGGCAACCTTAGCGAGAACTCCGCCTGTTGAATCAAGCTCCTGTGCATACTTGCATGCATCCTCAAGCTTAAGCAGCTCCTCGAAGGCTGTTCTTGTTCCGGATCCGTTCTCACGTCCGATAACAACGATTGACTCATCCTTACCGCCGAGATCCTTCCAGTTTGTAACTTCTCCCTTATAGATCTTTGCAAGATCCTCGGAGCTTAAATCTGTAACTGTATTCTCCTTATCAACGATAACTGCGATACCGTCTATAGCAACAACATTCTCAACTGCGCCGCTCTCAAGCTCGCTGTCCTTAAGATTACGTGATGAGTTACCGATATCAACGCTGCCTGACTCAAGTGACTCGATTCCTGCACCCGAACCTGTGTACTCTGCTGTTACATTGATGTCAGGATACTTCTCCATGAAGCTCTCTGACATAGCCTCACAAAGCTTCTCCATTGATGTTGAACCTGCAAGTGAGATGCTTCCCTTAAGATCTGATGCAGGAGCCTCTGATGCAGCCTCTGTAGAAGCAGCCTCGCTTGACTCTGTTGCAGCAGCAGCTGCCGCTGTTGTAGTCTCTGTTGTTGATGATCCGCATCCTGCAAGACCTGCCGCAATTGCAGCTGCAGCACCGAATGCCAAAAGTTTCTTCAAATTCTTGTTCATAATGTCCTCCAAAAGTATTACCTAACTTTATTCTTTACAAACTTTTTTCTTGTTTACATCGGGAATAATACGAGAGGATGGTAAAGAGCGTTATCGAAGTAATGTAAAATCTTAGTAAAAAAAAGAAGTTGCCTGAACGGCAACTCCTTAAATTTAGGATGTACAAAATATGATTGGGGGAATCATACTATGGAAATGAACTTATTCTCTTCTACAGGCTTTTCAACATGCTTCGGCACTATAAGTGTAAGAACACCCTTGTCAAATTTAGCCTTAATATCATTCTGTGTAAGAGCATCTCCTACATAGAAGCTTCTGCTGCAGCTTCCTGTATAACGCTCCTTACGAATATACTTCTTGTTATCCTTAACATCATTGTTTTCTGTCTTCTCGGCAGAGATGAGGAGATATCCGTTATTAAGCTGAGCCTTAACATCATTCTTATCAAAGCCCGGAAGCTCTATCTCGATCTCGTAGTTATCCTCGCTCTCCTTGATATCTGTCTTCATAAAAGAGCCTGTCTGCGGAGTGTATCTCGCATTCTTATTACGATTGTCAATGTCATCAAAGAAATTATCAACAAAATTACCGCCAAATACGCTTGGAATAAACATAAGTACCCTCCTATAATTCACACGGCCTGCTGCCGTAAAGTTCTTAATCTGTTTCAAAGGATCTCTTTCCTTTGTCATGACTATGTTATATCACCCTTGTTAGCACTCGTCAATACTGAGTGCTAACAAATTTTGTGAACTTTCCGTGAATGCAAAAAGCCGGCGCACAGCTTCCGGTATGTCTGTCAAACTGTCAACTACTGCATCTATCTTATCTGACATAGCCTCCGGTATCTCCTTTGACGGATCTCTTCTGTAGAAACAGGTCTTCATACCGTAATTGCTGCCCCCGGTCATATCTGAGCTAAACGAATCCCCTACCATTACTGTATCCTCCGGCTGTATCTTTTTATCCCTGCCTTTATTAAGTATACGGAAGGCTTCGTCATAATATTCCGACGCTGGCTTTGATGCACCTATTTTTTCGGAAATAAAGCTGTAATCAAAATACTTGTCCATCCCGGCCACAGCTATCCTGTTCATCTGCTGACCGTAGGGCCCGTTGCTTGCCGCGCAGAGTATATATTTACCGTGCAATGCTTCAAGCATATCCATTGCTCCCGGAATAATTATCGCACTGTCATAGAATTCCTTCCTGAAGTACTCCTCAAATACATTTCCGTCAAATTTTATATCCAGTACCTCGAATATCATATTCCAGCGTATCTTCTTAAGCTCTGTGAAAGTGAGCGTTCCCTGCTCTATCCTGTTCCACAGCTTATCATTTTCCTCCTTGAAGGTCTTATACATCCAAGGCTCGTATTCCCTTAGTCCGAAATGTGCAAAGCCCTTTTTCATAGTGCTTCGCACGAATTCATCAAAATCCAGTAAGGTATTGTCTATATCTATAAATACTGCTTTCATCATCCTTCACCTTGTAAATGCGGCATCCGTCGAAGGCCGCTGTGCTTTTAATACCGGTTCGCATTGCCGAACCTATGTACATCTGCCTGTGAACCACCCATCACCTAAAGATAGTGGGTTTTACGCCCTTTATTATAAAAACTCCGATATACCTAAATCATCAATATTGCTTTAATAGAAGTTATTAGCTGATTCTATCATATCTATTCAATTATTTGTGCAGCATCCGTCAACACAGACAAAATTCGTACATAAAAACGACCATTGTAAGCGGCACTACCCGGCAGCTACACAATGATCGTTTTTAATTAATTGCCAAAGACTTTACGGCAAAGCTATTATCTTGGATGCAAGAGGGTACACAAGTGTAAGCATAACCACAAAGGACAGTATTATAAATACCAGATTTGCTTTCAGTACACCTCTGACGCTTGCATGTCCCGGTGCATAGATAAGCGGAGCCGGTGCACAAGCCGATGGAGTGAGTGATGCCATTGAGGATGCGAAGCCGATAAGTACCGCATATGCTCCGAGATCAACACTTCCGCCGCTTAAAAGAGCTATTCCTACATTAAAAAACAGCACCATGGTTACAACATTCGACAGGAAATTCGTCATTATCAAGGCTGCGGTCGTAAGCAGCATCATAGCCGTAAACGGTGATAAGCTTCCGAATGCGGGCTTGATAATATTACTCAGCCACAAGCTGATACCTGTTTCCTCCGACGAAAACGGTGTAGACATTACGCATACCACGCCTGCAAATATTATTGCAGAAATCGGAAGACTTCCTGCTGCCTTGCCGTAATCAAGTATAGGCTCGCCGTCAAGCTTGATAAAAGACAATGCACATACCGCAAGTATCGCAGGAACGACAACACCGACCTTACTCATATAGGCACATACTGTCGGAAAAGCGCCCTTAAGCACTTCGGGAAGAAGTATTGCAAGTACTGTCAGAACAAATATCACTGCCGTGATCCTGCTCTTCTTGTCCCATGGACGAGGTGTACTGCTGAAACCGTCAAAATCAAATTCCATAAACTTTGAGGTGTCGGGATGTCTTATTGCGACAGCCGCCATCATAACAATAAACATTACCGCCGCAAACGGTATGCCTATACCGAGCCATTTTCCGTAGCTTATCACTATACCCAGACTGCTCTCCATCATACCGATAAGTATAAGCACAGGAGCATGAGCTATAGGTGAGGCTATAGATATAACAACATTACACCAGAGAATGCCGATGAACATGCAGGAGTAAAACGCCTCGCCCTTCTTTAGTCCTATCTTTTCCGCAAGTGCGACCGCCAGACCCACATATATTACGGCAAGTGAAAGATTATCCACAAACATGCCTATAACAAGATTGGATAAAAAGAACAGTCCAAGAAATACATACGGACGTTTGCGGGCTATCTTCCTTGTAATGAACCAGGCTGCGATCTTATCGATCACTCCGGTCTCCTTAAGGGCATAATTGAGCAGAGAAAATACGATCATCGTAATTACCGCAAAATGTCCCATGGAACCTGCCCATACCGCATTTGCAGACATTGCTCCGGTCATGACAAGGAGCCCAAGAAACAAAAGTGCGCACCAGTTTGTATTGACCGTAAGCCACAGATACAGTGTAGGGATGGTTACAGCAAGGACATTTACACCGAGTAAAGTCAAGCCGTTATCGGGTCTTATCCCTGCTTTGATAAGCAGACCGGCTGCCAATGCTATTCCGAAATGAATATATGTTTTTGTACTGTTCATAACAACTTCACCGCCTTAAAAAAGATGTTGATGAAGTTATATCAAAACAGTCTGTTATCGTAAAATATCAAAGAAAAGCAGTTTGCTATAGTTATGTTCTATAACAAACTGCTTAAGCTTAGTCTCTGCTCATTATTCTTATTGTATTTGTCTGTACACTGTTTCCGAGCGGAAGTCCGGCTGTAAGCACTGCCGAACCCTTTTCCTTAATAAAGCCTGCTTCTATTGCCTTATCAAATGCGGTCTTAAACAGCATGCCTGAATCATTTATAAATTCAAGCTGCATAGGCGTAACTCCCCATACAAGTCCTAACTGATAATAGGTCTTGATAGTGGGTGTGAATCCTATGATACTGCACGGAGGTCTGTACTTTGATAGCATCCTTGCGGTATATCCTGCCTGTGTGACCGTTATTATCGCATCGGCATCTATATCGATAGCCGTGAGTCCGCTCGCATGAGAGATAGCATTGGTAACATTTGCAGTATCAGGCAGCTTCTGCTCACGGAAACGATTGTCATAATTGATATCCTTTTCCGTATATTCGGCAATATCAGACATAGTCCTTACAGCCTCGATTGGATATTTTCCTGCGGCTGTTTCCCCCGAAAGCATGATTGCACCGGTTCCGTCATATATCGCATTGGCAACGTCCGTAACCTCTGCTCTTGTCGGTCTCGGATTCCGTACCATGGACTCCAGCATCTGAGTAGCCGTTATTACTATCTTACCTGTAAATGTTGCCTTCTTGATGATGAGCTTCTGTATCGCAGGTATCTCTCTGATAGGTATCTCAACACCGAGATCTCCTCTTGCTATCATTACACCGTCCGATACCGCAAGTATCTCGTCTATATTATTGACACCCTCACGGTTCTCTATCTTGGATATGATAGCTATCTTTTCTCCGTGATGCTCTTTAAGCAGGAACTTAAGTTCCTTGACATCATCTGCGCAGCGCACAAAGGAAGCAGCGATATAATCAACATCATTCTCAATACCAAAGAGCAGATCGCTGCGGTCCTTTTCACTTACAAAAGGAAGTCCGATGCTTACATCCGGGACATTTACTCCCTTATGGTTTGATATCTCTCCGCCGTTTATAACTGTACATACAATATCTTGTCCGGATATTGCCTTGACCTTAAGCGCTACGGCTCCGTCATCTATCAGTATGCTGCAGCCGCTCTTAACATCCTTATACAAACCCGGATAGCTAATGGCAGCCTTATCCTTGGTTCCCAAAAAGTCGCCCGAAGTGAGCACAAAATCCTGTCCTGCCTCAAGACAGACCTTGCCCTCCTCAAAATCCTTAAGTCTTATCTCAGGGCCGCTTGTATCAAGCATTATGGCAACAGGGAGTCCAAGCTCCTTACGCATAGCCTTGACTCTGTTAATGGTCTCAAGATGTGATTCATGTGTTCCGTGAGAAAAATTAAGACGGGCTACATTCATCCCGCTCAGCATCAGCTCCTTAAGTACCTCATCCGAAGCCGTTGCCGGACCCATCGTACAGACTATCTTGGTTTTCCTCATTTATATCTTCCTCCGTGATGCCGACTACGGCATCTGTCTCTCTACCCTTTATAAATACCTTCATAAAACTATCGATTCATTTTAACACGAAGGAGGACGCTTTTGCCATGAAGTTTATGTCAAATGTAAATGTTTTCCTATGCCAGTCTTGCCATAAATGCTTCGTTGTTGATAATTGCTCTTTTGTGTGTGCCGGTTCCGATAAGTCCCTTATCATCATAAGCATTTAACTCGAATACAAGCTTCTTGCCGTTAACTTCCGTCAAAGTACACTCGCATCTTACCGTCTTGCCTACAGGAGTTGCCGATACATGCTTTATATCAACAGAGGTTCCTACAGTTCCGTCTCCCTCCTGCATATAAGGCTGTACACAGTCTGCGCAGGTATTCTCCATTAAAGCGATCATGCTCGGTGTTGCATAGACCGGAAGCAGGCCGCTTCCGACCTTACTTGCCGTAAGCTCCTCAGTTACAACTATACTCTTCTCATTTTTGATTCCCGACTGAAGTTCCATATATCTTCTCCTTCCTACTTTATCAATTAATTACCGATTGCTTCGTACTTCGTACTCTCGCAATCCTACGAAAATTCGCACCCGCTTCTTTCGAAGCTTTGTGCTCATTTTCGTTTGGCCGTCCTATAGCCGTCTTCGCAGCTGCAAGCCGCTGCTTCAACGTCTGCAGTCCGGCTTTAATCGATAATAAAAAAATGTGCCTTGATACACTATCGCGCCGAATACGCTTGCTTGCGACAATTTTCTCCTTCACACAAGTCAAACATCCTGCGGAGCGTTTGTCATTTCATCAGGAGATCCGTGTCCTGTGAAATGAAAAAAATGCCCTGACTTTCCGCATTATGGTCTGTCAAGGCTTTTGTCGGTTTAATTATAAAATATATATTTGATCAAAGCAAATCTTTATTTGCGAGAATTTCCTTAATTACGACTGTCTTAGGATCCTCTGCATCTATAAGGACTCTTGCCTTCAATACTTCCTGTCCTTTGTTTGCCGCTGCTTCCAATCTCTCAATCAGCTTTACTTTGGCTTCCAAGTCCGGAATTCCGTTCTTTTCAGCTGTAAGATATGCCTCTCCGGCTCTTATAAGCTCATCATCCGGCAGTGATGATCCGGATCCACAGAAGAAATAACTGTCCATAGCCAGCTTTTCTCCGGCTACTATCTCATCAATTTTCTTTAAAAGTTCTTCTTTCATATTTAATGTACCTTTGCAGACAGAATCACGGCTTGCGCCGTGCGGTACGAATACCGCAGGCACAAACCGTAATTCCTGGTTTTGTATGAACAATTCGCTTAGTCGGCGAACAGCTTAGCTGCATCCGGAAGCTCTACGTCTAACGGATAAACTGCCTTTGAAACATTGATGAGGTTAACATAGTCAACGTTTCCTGCAAGGATATTGTTGCCCCATGTTCCGCATCCCTCTGATACTGCAGGTGAAAGATTGTTGCTCTTCGGTCCCCATGCATCAGGTGTAGGCTGGTTGATAAGTACACGTGCTACCGGAACTCTCTCAGCATAGTACTTGATGTGCTCCTCAGTGTGAGAGTAGATACCTGCTGTATGTCCGATTCCGCCTGACTCTTCCATGTTTCTGATAGCCATATCAACAGCATTCTCAAATGTGTCATAACCTGTCATTGAAACGATAGGTCCGAGAACCTCCTCATTAAGCGGATCGGAAGCGCCCACTGTCTTAACCTTAAGTGCGATAACCTTTGTATCTGCCGGGATATCGAAGCCTGCTGCCTTAGCGATAACAGGTGCATCCTTACCAACAAGTACCGGGTTCGGCTTTCCTGTCTCAAGGAAGAGAACATCTCTGAACTTAGCAACATCTGCCTCGTCCTCGTATACGATCATTCCTGCGCCTCTGAATGCGTCGATAACCTCAGCTTCCTTCTCTTCAGGATAGAGGAAGAGGTTCTGACCGTCACAAAGGATACCGTTATCTGATCCTACAGCTACTACAGACTTCTCTGCACAATCCTTGATGTCATAGTCTCTGTCAAGGATTACAGGCGGGTTACCCGGGCCTACGCCGTAAGCCGGTGTTCCGCTGCTGTATGCAGCCTTTGTAAGACCGAATGATCCTGTAGCAAGAACAAGGTCAGCCTTGCTCATAAGCTCTGCCGAATGCGGAATTGTCGGATCCTCAACGATCTGAAGAAGGTCAGCCGGAGCACCACACTTTGTAAGTGCCTCACGGATAAGGTTAACTGTATGTGTTGAGCTGTTCTTAGCTCTCGGTGCCGGGCAGATGATAGTAGCATTCTTACCCTTCATAGCATGCATGAAGTTTCCGAGCGGAGTAACGTTAGGGTTCGTAGCCGGTGTGATAGCTGCGATAACTCCGATAGGATGAGCAATCTCGATTGTTCCTGTAGCCTTATCCTCTTTGATGATGCCAACAGACTTCTTGTCCTTGAGGTAATCCCAGAATGTAGCAGGTGTATCTGTATTCTTGCAAACCTTATCTGCATAGAATCCAAGACCTGTCTCGTCAACTGCCTCTCTTGCAAGCTCCTCGGCATGCTTATAAATTGTCTTAGCAGCCTCGTAAACAAGCTTATCTACCTGTGCCTGATCGTAGTCCTTGATTGCGTCAACCGCTGCCTTAGCCTTTACGATCATCTCATCAATTGTGAGTGCCATCTTAGTTCCTCCTTGAAAATATGTTAAGATATAAAAGTTTTTTATTATAACGAACCGATGTATTAACGATTCGATGCAAACATGTTGAATTTAGCCCTGCCGGATGTTAAAATCTTGTTAGATTACTCTGATATTTTCGACACCACACAGGAGTATTGCTATGTCAATTACCAAGTACAAAGCGTTCCTCAAGGTCGCTGAGCTCGGAAGCCTTACAAAAGCGGCTCAGGCTCTCGGCTATTCACAACCAAATGTCAGTCACATGATCAAGACGCTTGAGAATGAGTTTGGATTCTCACTCTTCATCCGCAGCAAGGACAGCTGTACTCTCACCAAGAACGGTGAATCCATCCTCTACTACTGTTCTCAGATAGTAAAGAATGATGATCTGCTCCATGCTTCGGTACAGGGCATCTACGGTCTGCTTACCGGCAGCATTCGTATCGGTGCCACAAACAGCAACATGATCGACTTTGTCCCCAAAGTCATTCATCGCTTCACGACCTCATACTCCGGCATTGAGCTGCTCCCCCGTGAATTGGGTGCCGAGAATGTTGTCCGAGAGCTTAAGTCCGGCAACATCGATGTGGCCTTCATTGAAGAAGAAGCCGTGCCCGATGAACTCAAGAAGTATTATACTCCGCTGTATAAGGATCCGCTATGCGTGATACTTCCTCCGAATCATCCTCTTACTGCGCTTGATAAGGTTCCTTCGGATAGGATCAAAGGCTGTGATTTCATCCTGCCTATCGTACCCGGTACCGACAATGTCAGTGAATTCTCCGATGTCCTCTCACGTATGAATCCAAACATACGCTACAAGGCAGCCAGCGATCTCGCCATATTCGGTATGGTCGAGAACAATCTCGGTATCTCCATCATGTCGAAGGAAATGACCAAATACCTTCGCTGCAAGGTCGAGTCAAGAGAGTTCGCCGAAGATCTAAGCAGGACTCAGGGGGTACTGGTCAGCTCCGACGAACATATAACTCCGGCTGTACAAGAGTTTATATCGGTCGCAAAGACCGTTGAACTTGAGTGAGTTGATTGTTTTTTTCTCTGTACAACTGTATTGTATACTCATTGTACGCAAAAAGATACTTTATAGATTCAATCACTATCATCAAGTTCTTTTATAACTTGATACTTATGTCTATCGGTTTTCGATTAAGTCGATAAAATACGGAAAAATAAACAGTTTTTCACTTTGTTTGATAAATTTTTTTAACACATTTAATAAATTTTTTGAATGAAAACACAAAGATGCACAAGCTTGCAGCACTTACAAATGCTGTTCTTGTGCATCTTTTTCATATTATTTCTCTGCCGCGTTAAGGCAATTCTGCAGATTTTCTCTGTATTGTTCGGCATAACGGCTGAGCAGTATATTCTTTTGTATCACCGTTCCTATATGCATGCTCACATCCATTTTCAACGGTTTTGCTATGATCTGTTCCGAATTGAGATCACGGTCTATGACACCTGAACTCACTGTAAAGCCATTAAGACCTATGACCAGATTAAACAAGCTGGCCCTGTCCCTTACCTGTATATTCTTGGGCATATCAAGAGTGCTGAGGAACTCTTCCGAAAAGTAGAACGAATTGTGATTGCCCTGTTCATATGTCAGATAAGGATATTCCTTAAGATCTTTCAGTTCTATTACATCCTTTGCTGCAAGCGGATGCGCAGAGCTTATAAACACATGCGGGTCTGCCTTATATAATTCTGTAAATACCAGTCCGTTCCTGCGTATAAGCTTCGTAAGGAATTCTTCGTTATGCTCGCTTAAGTAAATAACTCCTATTTCACTTAAGCCCTGTGCCACATCCTCGATGATCTCTCCGGTCTGGGTCTCTCTGAGGATAAAATCATAGCTGTCTGCATCAAACTGCTTAACAAGCTCCACAAATGCATTTACGGCAAAAGAATAATGCTGACAGGATACCGAAAACTTAGGCTGTCTGTCTGTTATCTTACCGAAATGCTCCTGCATTATGTCTGCCTGCTCAAGAAGCTGTCTGGCATATGACAGAAGCTCTTCGCCTTCTCTTGTTATACGCACTCCCTTATTGGTTCTGGAAAAAGCGGTAACACCCATCTCCGTCTCAAGGTTATGTATGGCAAGACTAAGCGACGGCTGAGATATAAACAGTCTTTCCGCTGCCTCGGTTATATTACCGCAGTCCGCTACGGTCACAAGATATTTTAATTGCTGTAAGGTCATAATATTTCCTGTTTTTTATATTTTTTAGACGCTATATAAAAATAGCACATCTTTTATGTATATGAAAAGACCCGCTTGAAATAAGCGAGTCTTTTCTCATGTCCGACATAAGGGGAGTCCGACATATTAAAGGGTGTGGTAATTATTTATTGATAGCTGCAAAACCTCTCTCAAGGTCTGCAACGATATCATCTATATGCTCTGTTCCGATAGAGAGACGGATGGTATTCTGATGAATATCAACTGCTTCAAGCTCTGCATCACTAAGCTGTGAATGTGTAGTCGAAGCCGGGTGTATAACGAGGCTCTTAACATCCGCAACATTTGCAAGAAGTGAGAAAAGCTTTAAATTGTCTATGAACTTGAATGCTTCCTCTCTGCCTCCCTTGATCTCAAATGTAAAGATCGATGCTCCGCCGTTCGGGAAATACTTCTCATAGAGAGCGTGGTCCGGATGATCCGGAAGTGACGGATGGTTGACCTTCTCAACAAGCGGATGCTTGGAGAGGTACTCAACTACCTTCTTGGTATTCTCTGCATGACGCTCAAGTCTTAATGACAAGGTCTCTGTTCCCTGTAAGAGCAGGAATGCATTGAAAGGAGAGATCGTAGCTCCCTCATCACGAAGAAGTATTGCTCTTACATAGGTTACAAATGCAGCCTTTCCTGCAGCTTCTGTAAACTTAACACCGTGATAGCTCGGGTTAGGCTCTGAGATCCAAGGATACTTGCCTGATGCTGCCCAGTCAAATGTTCCTCCGTCAACTATAACGCCTCCGAGTGTGGTTCCGTGACCGCCGATAAACTTGGTAGCGGAATGAACAACGATATCTGCACCGTGCTCGATAGGTCTGATGAGATAAGGAGTTCCGAAGGTATTATCAATAACCAGCGGAAGACCATGCTTATGAGCAAGCTCTGCAAGAGCATCGATATCCGGAATATCCGAATTCGGATTGCCGAGAGTCTCTATATAGATAGCCTTGGTATTATCCTGAATTGCTGCTTCAACCTCAGCAAGATCATGTACATCTACAAAGCTTGCTGTTATACCGTACAGCGGCAAGGTGTGTGCAAGCAGATTGGCTGTTCCTCCGTAGATAGTCTTCTGAGCTACTATATGCTCACCCTGCTTGGCAAGCGCCTGGATAGTATAAGTAATTGCGGCTGCTCCGGAAGCAAGTGCAAGTCCTGCAACTCCGCCTTCAAGTGCTGCTATTCTGTCCTCGAATACTCCCTGTGTTGAGTTTGTAAGTCTTCCGTAGATGTTGCCTGCATCAGCAAGTCCGAAACGATCTGCGGCATGCTGGCTGTTGCGGAATACATAAGAAGTTGTCTGGTAAATCGGTACAGCACGTGCATCCGATGCCGGATCCGGGTTCTCCTGACCTACGTGAAGCTGAAGTGTTTCAAATCTATATTCTGACATGATATTAATTCCTTTCTTAAATCGAATCATCTGCCTTGGCAGATATTATTAAAATGAGTGAGGTTCATCTTGGCTAAGCATCAGCCGATTCCCTGAACCCCGGCTGACAGTCCGAAAAGCTATGCTCTTCCATAAGTCTGTCATTTGGAATAAATCATGTCTCACATTCGCCCAAATCTGAAATTAGATCGTATAAGTTTTTCAAAATAAAGCTTACGATACATTTACTGTCTCCCCTTGTCTGAGTGTTGACGAGAGTATACCCTACAATACCTATCATGTCAATAAGTATTGTAGATGTTTATAATGAAATACTTTAAAGTGCCACACTGTTTTAATTCGAGCGAACATATTCACAGACCGAATGTGCGCGAGCTTGTCTCGGGACAGGCGGAGCCTGCGCACTCTGAGTGTCTGGGGATATGTTTCGCTCGATCAAAAAAAATTCTCTTCCTTATCGATTAAATACGGATTGCTTCGTACTTCGTACTCTCGCAATCCTACGAAAATTCGCACCCGCTTCTTCCGAAGCTTTGTGCTCATTTTCGTTTGGCCGTCCTATAGTCGTCTTCGCGTCAGCGAGCTGCCGCTTCTACGACTGCAGTCCGGCTTTAATCGATAAAAAAAGTTGCAGATCTTATACAGATCTACAACTCAGTATGTATCATTCTTTCTCAACCTTATCATAGGTAAAGGTATTAAGGAACTGGCGGGCACGCTCTGTCTTAGGATGCTCGAAGAACTCGGCAGGACTGCCTTCTTCGACTATCTCGCCCTTATCTATAAATACCACTCTGTCTGCAACAGCCTTGGCAAAGGACATCTCATGTGTGACTATGACCATAGTCCTGCCCTGTCTGGCAAGTGAAAGCAGTACATCAAGTACCTCTCTTACCATCTCGGGATCAAGCGCTGCCGTAACCTCATCGAAAAGCTGTACTTCGGGATGCATAATAAGTGAGCGCACTATGGCAACTCTCTGCTTCTGTCCTCCCGAAAGCTGTCTCGGATAGCTGTCACACTTTTCTTTAAGTCCTACTCTGTCAAGAAGCTCCATAGCTTCCTTCTCCGCCTCCTGTTTGTTCCTTTTCTGAACAAGTATAGGCGCAAGCGTAACGTTCTGTAATATAGTCTTGTGAGGGAAGAGCTCATAGCTCTGGAATACCATGCCTATCTTCTGTCTTATGGCAGTGATATTTTTGGATTTGGCATCAAACTTTTCTCCTCTGTAGCTTATGTTTCCTCCCTGTATAGGCTCCAAAGCATTAATACAGCGAAGCAGTGTTGATTTACCGCAGCCGGATGGACCGACTATTACGACTACCTCCCCCTCATGTATCGTCAGCGAAAGGTCCTTTAAAATAACATTACTGTCATCATATTGTTTTCTTAAATGTTCAATCTTAACAAGTTCCGCCGCCATGCTCAGCACCATTTCCTTTCAAGATATTTGGAGAACATACTGATAGGCCAGCATGCAATGAAATACAGCAGAAGTACCACTCCATAGACTCCGAATGCGGCATTAGGTGAAGCTGTCCTGTTTGCCTCTATTATCTGCTGTCCGACCTTAAGCACCTCTACGACGCCTATCATCATGATAAGGCTGGTGGTCTTGATCATACGTGTAACAAGATTGATGGAGAGCGGAATAAGTCTCCTTAAGGTCTGCGGAATAACTATATGAATGAAGATCTGTACTTCATTCATACCGAGAGCCGCTGCGGATTCATACTGATGCTTAGGTATACTGATAAGTGCTCCTCTGACAAGATCCGCCATCTCTGCGGTACCCCAGAAGCTGAACACGATTACCGCTGCCGTCTCTGCTTCGATATTCCATCCGAAGACTCTGGTCGTGCCGAAGAAAACGATAAACAATAATACCATCTGCGGCATTACTCTGACTATCTCGAGATAGATACGCGTAAATACCTTTATTACCGGATTCTTCCTTGTCATGAGCGAACCGATGACAAGTCCGAGTACTATACTTATAGCTACCGATATAAGACTTATCCTGAGTGATACCCACAGACCGAGCAGAAGTCTCTGCATATTTGTGCCCTTAAACAGGACATCAATCCCCAAAGCCTGCATAGCGCACCTTCCTTTCCACTATGCTTCCCAATATGGAAACAGGGAGCAGGATAATAAGATAAAAGATAACAAGAAGTGTAAGGCACTCAATAGTCTTGTAATACAAGCCGATCAGATCCTTTGCGGTAAACATAAGATCCATCAGACTTATTGCGGAGAAAACGCTGGTCTCCTTAAGCAAAAAGATGATATTTGCAACAAATGCCGGAACACTTACCGAGAAAGCCTGCGGAAGTATGACATGCACTACTGTCTGTACCGGACTTAAACCGAGACTGAGCGCACTCTCGGTCTGTATCGGCTCAACTGCCTCAAAGCCGCTTCTGAATGCTTCTGCCATATATGCTCCTCCGAGGAGAGCAAGTCCCAAAGCTCCGCACACCTCGGCATTGATATCCAGTCCAAGCTTAGGTAATCCGAAATAAAGAAAGAACAGCTGAACGAGCAGTGGGGTATTTCTGAATAATTCAACATATACTCCCACTATTCTGCCTATGACCGGTATCCTGTAATGCCTTGCAACAGCACAGGCAAAGCCTATGATCACAGATAAAACTATACCGATCCATCCTATTTTAAGTGTCAGCTTCATTGCCTCGATATACAGAGGCAGATAGCTGCGCATCACTTCGAAATTCATACGATAATCAGCCTCTTCTCCTATCGAGTTTCTTGGACATTACCATTCCGAGCCACTGAAGTATCTGCATAAGAATAACAAGGACTAAAACAGTCACAAGCATTATGTCTGTCTCATAACGATAATATCCGTATTTGATAGCTATATCACCGAGTCCGCCTCCGCCGACAACTCCCGACATAGCAGAATATCCGAGTATGGTACCGAGTGCTATGGTAACACCAACAAGCAGTGAGGTACGTGCCTCGGCAATAAGCACCTTGGTCACAATAGTGCTCTTCTTTGCTCCGAGACTTACCGCAGCCTCGATAACGCCCTTATCGACTTCCTTAAGAGAGCTCTCTACCATACGTGCGATAAAAGGTGCTGCGGCAACTGTAAGCGGCACTATCGTCGCTGTTGTTCCGTAGCTTTTGCCTACGAGCATCTTGGTAAAAGGCTGGATAAGTATAAGAAGGATAAGGAACGGAACGCTTCTGGTTATATTGATAACAAAATCAAGAAGCTTATATATCCACGGATGCGGACTTATGCCATCCGCATCAAATATCGTAAGACATACTCCGAGCGGCAGCCCGATCACATAGCCCATCAAGGTTGAAACAAAGACCATGAGCAGAGTGTCGGCAGTACCGCCTCCAAGCATTGAAATCATATCAGATGCACCCATCTCTTAGTCCCCCTTAATAATCTGTTCTTCAATCTGCTCGCTCTGCTTTGTGAGTATAAGTCTCTTGGCGGCATTGGTCTTAGGGTTTGAGAATACCTCATGGACCGTGCCGAGCTCCTCTAATCTGCCGTGATCAAGCACGGCAACTCTGTCGCATATCTCCTCTATTACACGCATCTCATGAGTAATGACCACTATGGTAATGCCGAACTCCTTGTTGATATGCTTGAGCAATTCCAATATGGTACGTGTAGTCTGCGGATCCAATGCACTTGTTGCCTCATCACAAAGTATGATCTGAGGATCGGAGGCAAGCACTCTTGCTATGGCTACTCTCTGCTTCTGACCTCCGGAAAGCTGTACCGGATATGCATAGGCCTTTTCCGCAAGATCGACCGTCCTTAGATATTCCATTGCCTTGATGCGTGCTTCCTTCTTGGAAATACCTGCTATCTCCATAGGAAAGCATACATTATCTATGACATTTCTCTGCATGAGCAGATTGAAATGCTGGAATATCATACCGATACTCTGGCGTTTTTTTCTGAGTGCTTCTCCCGAGAGTTCCAGGATATTCTCGCCGCCTATTATGACCTTGCCGGAGGTCGGTGTCTCAAGTCTGTTTAAGCATCTTACAAGTGTACTCTTGCCGGCACCCGACAGACCTATAACTCCGAATATCTCACCCTTTTCTATAGACAGATTGATATCCTTAAGAGCTTCGACTGCGGAAGACTTTATATCAAAGGTCTTGCTTACATGTTCGATCTCAATAAATGCCATTACATCGGCTCCTTAATACTACTAAATCCCCGGACGGCAAGCCGCCCGGGGCTGATTTTTGTCGGTATGCAGTGAACGCTTTAATGTGCTGCACTGTTTCTTGCCGGCGCTAATTGTACCATACTTTGGCCCTTAGGTCAAAATCAGTCTTCGTAAGGGATTACCGCTCCGTCATAAGTATCATTGATGAACTTCTTAACATCATCTGACTTAAGAGCTGCTACAAGAGCCTTGATTCCCTCGTTATTCTCATTGCCTTCCTTAACTGCAATGATATTTACATAGGTCTTGGCTGCCTCTGAATCTGACTTCTCATATGCAATTGCATCCTTTGCTACAGAGAAGCCTGCCTCAAGTGCATAGTTTCCGTTAAGTACTACAACTGCTACCTCATCCTTTACTCTTGCTACCTGAGCTGCCTCAAGCTCCTCGATCTTGAGATTCTTAGGATTCTCCTCGATATCGCGAACTGTTGCCTTGAGACCTGCACCGTCCTTAAGCTTGATAAGTCCGTTATCCTGAAGAAGAAGGAGTGCTCTTGCCTCATTTGTTGTATCGTTAGGAACTGCTATTGTATCTCCGTCTGCAAGCTCGTCAAGTGACTTCTTTGTTCCCGGATAGATTCCGAACGGCTCATAGTGAATACCTGCTACAGATACAAGCTTTGTTCCGTTCTCCTCGTTGAAGTTGTCAAGGTATGGCTTATGCTGGAAATAGTTTGCATCGATCTCGCCGCTGTCTACTACGAGATTAGGCTGTACATAGTCCTCAAACTCTGTAACCTTAAGCTCCCATCCCTCTTTTGCAAGAACCTTTGCGGCCTCTGCAAGGATCTCTGCGTGTGGTGTAGGTGATGCTGCTACTGTGATAGTACCCTTTGCTTCTGCCGGTGCTGCTTCCTCTGTTGATGCTGATGCTGCTGCGTCTCCGCCGCCCTCAACAACGAGTGTGTCCTCAAACTCTGCACCGTAGGTGTCAAGAAGTGTCTCCTCATAATCCTTATGGAAGAAGTTCTCCTCACCGAGTGACTTGATCTCATCATTGATCCAGTCAAGAAGAGTAGTGTTGCCCTTGCTTACTGCCGGAGCGATGGTATCTGCACTTCCGAGTGAGTCAATACCCACTGTATAGCCCTCATTTTCCTTGGCAAATGCGATAACCTCTGTGTTGTCGTTAGCCCATGCAACGCCTGTTCCGTTCTCGAAAGCACTCTTTGCTGCGGCATAGGTGTCAAACTTCTGAAGCTTGATGTCCGGATAATTCTTTGTAAGGTATGTCTCTGCTGTAGTGCCTGAGATAACGATCACCTGATCGTCTGCGCCTACCTGGCTGAGATCTGTGATAACATTGTCGTCATGTGATACAACACCAAGTGCAACATTCATGTAAGGAAGTGCGAAATCAACCTCCTCGGCTCTCTCAGGTGTTACAGTAAAGTTCGCAAGAATAACATCTACCTTACCGGTCTGAAGATACTCAATACGGCTTGCCGCTTCTGTTGATACAAAGTTGAGCTCTACTCCGAGATCCTCTGCAAGCTTGTTGGCAAAGTATACATCATATCCCTGATACTCACCATTCTCGTCTACATAGCCGAAAGGAGCCTTGTCCGAGAATACTCCGATATTGATGGTTCCATCTGCCTTGATGTCGTCAAGTGTTCTGAACTTGGCATCGCTTGCTGCTGCCTCTAACTCGGCTGCTGCGCTTGTCTCAGCTGTGCTGCTGCTTCCGCATCCTGCAAGAAGGCCGATAGCTGTTACGGCTGCGACTCCGAGTGCACCGATGCGTTTGAAAATGTTCTTTTTCATAATGCTTTCCTCTTTCTTATAAAATTGCCGGGCTTGTTATAAGCCGGTATAAGATACATTGTTTACTGTAGGATATATTTTCTTTCGAAGCTTTGTGCTCATTTTCGTTTGGCCGTCCTATAGTCGTCTTCGCAGCTGCA
>CAKRTC010000017.1 GCA_934402055.1 uncultured Lachnospiraceae bacterium
TATACACTTCCTCGTTGCCTAGGTGTGTTTGGGACTTTCACCCGTTAGAGCGCGCCCATGGCGCGCAAACAAAAAGACCTGCGGGTACGGCTACATTTATGTAAGCTTCGTCCCCGCAGATCTCATCATACTTTATTTATCAGATAGATTTATGCTCCACATGCCAGATATTATCGGCATACTGTGCTATTGCTCTGTCTGCCGCAAACAAGCCCGATCTTGCGATATTGTGTATGCTCATATCATTCCATCTTGCTCTGTCAAGATAAGTCTCGGCCATACGCTTCTGCGCATTTACATAGCTGTCGAAATCCGCCAGCAGCATGAACTCGTCTGCCGGGCTTCCGTTGCCTCCGATGATAAGCCTGTTGTATATATCCTCATAGCTTTCACCGTCTCCGAAGCCTGCCCTCATATTGTCGAGCACATTTCTGACACGCTCATCACTGTTGTATATGCCCATAGGATCATAGCCGCTTGACTTAAGTGCATTGACCTCGTCGGCATGCAGTCCGAAGAGGAACATGTTGTCATCTCCGATAAGCTCATGCATCTCGACATTTGCACCGTCAAGAGTACCTATGGTAAGCGCACCGTTCATCATAAACTTCATGTTGCCGGTTCCGCTTGCCTCCTTGCCCGCAGTAGATATCTGCTCCGAGACCTCGGCTGCCGGCATAAGATGCTCAGCGAGTGATACTCTGTAGTTTTCCATAAATACCACCTTGAGCCTGTCCTTACATACCGGATCCTTGTCTATGCAGTCGGCAAGCGAGTTGATAAGCCTGATTATACGTTTTGCGACAGCATATCCAGGGGCTGCCTTCGCTCCGAAGAGGAAGGTCTGGGGTGTCTTGATAAAATCTCTGTCGTCATGCAGCTTCTGATAAAGATAAATAATATGCATGACATTGAGCAGCTGACGCTTGTACTCATGCAGACGCTTTGCCTGAACATCAAATATCGAATTCGGGTCGATGATAACGCCCTGCTCCTTGTACATATAGTCGGCAAAGCTCTTCTTGTTTGCCGTCTTTATCTGCTCAATACGCAGCTGTGCTTCTTTTCCTCCGGCAAGCTTATCAAGCTTCTCAAGTGCGGATGCATGAGTCAGATATTTATCTCCTCCGAGATAATCTCTTATAAAGCCGTCAAGCCCCGTATTGATCTCAGCAAGCCAGCGTCTGTGATCGATACCGTTTGTGACATTGTGGAACTTCTCCGGTGTCATGCTGTAGAAGTTCTTGAACACATCATTCTTAAGTATATCCGAATGCAGCCCGCTTACGCCGTTTACTGCCATTCCGGCGGCAACACACAGGTTTGCCATGCGTACCTCTCCGCCCCAGATGATAGCTGTATTGTGAACCTTTTCCGTATCATGGAAATATTCCTCACACTTAGTCTGCCAGCGTCTTGCTATCTCCTTGACTATCTGCCATATACGCGGAAGTATACGCTCGATAAGCTCCTGTGACCAGCGCTCCAATGCCTCCCACATAACTGTGTGATTGGTGTAAGCCACAGATCTGCTTGTGATATACCATGCCTTATCCCAGCTCATATTATGCTCATCCATAAATATACGCATAAGCTCCGGAATACAAAGTGTCGGATGCGTATCATTTATCTGGATGACATTCTTCTCATGGAAATTGTCAAGAGTTCCGTAGGTGCCGAGGTGCTTGCGTACTATGCTCTGCATAGTTGCAGACACAAAGAAATACTGCTGCTTAAGTCTGAGCGACTTTCCCTCACTGTGCTTATCCTCAGGATAGAGTACCTTGGCAATGCTCTCTGCCATAGCGCGTTCCTCAACTGCCTTGACATACTCTCCCCTTGAATAATAAGACATATCCACAGGCACCGAGGATTTGGCATCCCAGAGTCTCAGCACATTGGTATGGCGTGTATTGTAACCCGCAATGATCATATCACACGGAACAGCCGTAACCTTGGTAGCTCCCTCAAGTGTGATATGTGCCTTGCCGTTTTCCCAGCTCTCATTGACCGTTCCGCCGAAGAGTACCTCCTCGGCCTCCTCAGGCTTCGTAAGCAGCCAGGCATCTCCTATGGAACGCCAGTTATCCGGCAGCTCTACCTGCTCTCCGTCAATTATCTTCTGCTTGAAGATACCAAGCTCGTAACAGATGGAATAACCTGTTGCAGGTATCTCAAGCGTAGTCATTGCCTCAAGATAACAAGCGGCAAGACGTCCGAGTCCTCCGTTTCCGAGTGCCGCATCAGGCTCGGCCTCAAATATATCCGAGGCATTAAAGCCGAGATGCTCCAATGCTTCTTTAAGCTGATCCAGTAAATGAAGATTAAATGCATTCTTCATAAGGCTTCTGCCCATGAGGAATTCGAGAGACATATAATGCACCTGCTTTTTATGCTCTCTTACAGCCTTTTTTCTTGTCTCCACTTCCTGTATGGCCATGCGGTCTCTTATAACAAGAGCGCAGGCCTTAAGCATCTCGGTCTCGCTTGCCTCTTCGGCAGTCTTGCCGAAATGTATCATCAGCTTATCGATCAACGCTCTTTCCATTTCGCTTGAATTTGAAACAGACATGTGTCGTGGTCTCTCCTTTAATAGTGTTTATCCCTCAATGCACTTTACTGCAAAATCAGCCATGCCGTCGATATCAACAACATCCTTATGTCTGATCTCCTTGGTCTTAAGAGATGCAAGTGCCTCCGGAATCTTTTCTCCTGTCTTGGCAGAAAGTGCTTCCATATAAGCGAAGCCGTCTGCCGATGCATCTCCCTCAAGTAATCCGAAGATAGACTCATATGCATCCTTTGCAAACTTGAACGGACTTGCGGTTGAAAGTATCACCTGCTTATTGCCGGTATGCAGCTCCTCGGCAACCTTATATGCGCATGCGGTATGCGGATCTATGAGACGATGATCCTCGTTGAATGCCTTGGCGATAGCCTGCTTTGACTCCTCATTGGTAGCATATCCGCAGTCAAATACCTCGCGAAGCTTATCGAATACCTCAGGCTTCACTTCAAATCTGCCCTTCTCATTAAGATCCTTCATAAGACCTGCAACATACTCACAGTCACAGCCCGAAGCATAGAAGAGCATACGCTCAAGGTTTGAAGATACGAGTATATCCATGCTCGGTGAGATAGTCTTGATAAAATCTCTGTTCTTATCGTAAATACCTGTCTTAAGGAAATCCGTAAGCACATTGTTCTCGTTTGATGCAACGATAAGCTTGCCTACCGGAAGTCCGAGCAGCTTGGCATAATAGCCTGCAAGTATATCTCCGAAGTTTCCTGTCGGAACTATATAATCAAGCTTATCTCCGTAGCTTATCGCTCCGCGCTTAACAAGCTGCTTGTAAGCCTCGATATAATAGATCACCTGTGGAACGAGACGGCCTACATTGATGGAGTTGGCACTTGACAGTGAGACATTATACTTGTTCCTGATCTCCTCTGTCATTGTTCCGAAGATCTTCTTAACTCCTGTCTGGCAATCATCAAAGTTTCCTCTGACAGCAGCTACATGTACATTTCCGCCCTCTGCCGTTGCCATCTGAAGATACTGAATATCACTTACCTTGCCGTAAGGATAGTATACCGTTATGCCTATATTTTCCGCATCCTGAAATCCCGAAAGTGCAGCCTTGCCTGTATCTCCGCTTGTTGCGGTAAGTATCATTACCTTCTCGCCCTTAAGTGCCTTTGACATAAGCTGCGGAAGCATGCAAAGCGCCATATCCTTAAATGCGGATGTCGGTCCGTGATACAGCTCAAGAAGATACTTGTCACCGATCTCGGTAACAGGTGTAAGATCTTCGGTCTCAAACTTGCCCTTGTATGCTCTGCTTATGCAGTACTTGAGTTCCTCATCGGTATAATCATCCAATAATACCTTGAATACGGCATAAACTATCTCCTCATAGCTTTTGTCCATGAGTGACTTCATGTCAACGGATGCCTTTAAGATCTCATCACTTACAAAGAGACCGCCGTCAGGGCAGAGGCCCTTAAGTACCGCATCCTTTGAACCACATAATACCTGTCTGCTTCTTGTGCTGTGATATTGCATTTCTTCTACCTCTCTACTATCAATCGTTATCCATCTCAAAAGCAAGGGCCACTTCCCTGTCTCTGGCTATGGCCGTAAGATGCTCTAAATTACCGTGTATCGCCTGCCCTCCTATATAACCTGTTCCGGTCAGAAGTTCCGGATCATATACAAGCTCATTTGTGAATATAAACTCAGGCTGTGTATTAATAGTCTCTTTGACCGTATGACAGTCTCTTACCACCGCATCTGCGGTAGGTCTGCCTCCGGCACCCTGACCGTACAGCTTGATATCTCCGCAATTATCGCCTGTAATGATGCCCATATTGTAGTTAAGCGGAACATTTGCCTCAATAGAGCCGGCGTTAACGACCACCGGCACTACTCCGAGTGCATATCTGTTTCCCTTTCTCTTGGAAATGCCCATATACTTTACGGTCTTGCCTGTCTCCGCAAAGCCGTCCATCAGCCTCTTGGTGATCATATCCATTCCGTATACCGGATAATCCGAAGTAATATATCCTCTGTAAGCGGTTGCAGAGAGTATGCTTATCTTATTGGCTACGTCAAATCCGCCGATATCCGCTGTGGGATCCGCCTCGGCATATCCGAGTCTCTGTGCGTCCTTAAGCATATCGTCAAACTCTGCTCTTTCCTTGAACATCTTATACAATATGTAGTTCGTGGTTCCGTTCAGTATACCGAATACCGAATTTATCTCATTACATCGTGAAAGCGATATAAGCTCGGCAACTATAGGAACGGTTCCTCCGCAGGTAGCCTCATATCGAAGCTGCAGCTTTCCTTTGTCGGCAAGTGTGGTAAGCTCTTTGAAGCCTCTGCAAAGTGCCGCCTTGTTTGCTGTAACAACATGCTTTCTTGCCGCAAGTGCCTGTCTCATGTATTGAAGCGACAGATCCAGACCTCCGAGAAGGTCTACAACTATCATTATCTCATTATCGGTCAGTATAGTGTTGATGTCCGTTATCATGCGAGGCTCTGTGTCCTTGCCCTTACGTCTCAAAATATACTTTATCTCAAAATCCGAATCTCTTTCGTCTATATACTTGCAGAAGGCCTGAGCCACTCCGCCGTATCCCAATACAGCTATCTTCATGAAAATGCTCCGTTATGTAATGAATAGTAAAGCTTATTTATTCTTTTCGGGATCGATCACTTCGATATCCCCGACATTTTCGGCATCCATATCGTTTAATATTTCCTCTGCCTGAGCCTTGGCCTTATCACTTATTCCGCCGCCCTTGATACGCTCGACCGTCTCCGGTATCAGATCTAAAAGTCTCGTTAATATGTCCTGATCCTTGACATTTACTATGCGCACCTTATTGCCCTGAAGGACTATCATGGCTATCGGACTTATCCTTGCACTCATAGCTCCCGCACCGTTATTGTGTGCATTATTCTTAAGTGTGCCGGAGGCAAGACCCGCCGATATCTCGGTCAAAGGGATCAGTATGGTATCTCCTATCTCAATAGGCTCTCCGACTACCGTCTTGGACTGAAGCAGGCTCTCCATGCCTCCGAAAAGTGCCTGCAGCGTCACTCCGAGTCCGTCATTGTTAAGTCCGAGGTTGATATTAAGCTTATCTGAAGCTTTTGCCATTTTGTACTCTCCTGACTCAATGTCTGCAAGGATCACACTTTGCCTAAACCCTACACCGGGCATACCTTATGCCCGGACTTCGGTCCTTAGACATTGTGATCATATAATACTTTTGTATACTGCAAATGTATACGACGGCAAATCTAAGTATCAAGCTCGAGTATCCTTCTTGCCTTCTTATACATTGCCCTTAACTGTTTATTGAAAAAGATCCTGAGAGCTGCTTCTGCGGGAACTATCACTCTGATCCTACCCCTTATATCAAGCTCTCCGTCAATTATTTCCTTGTCGAAATCCGGGATCATCTCTATATGCTCGGCATACAGCGGGTAAAGTACCGATGCAAGCATCATAGCCCGTCCCGTTGTATACGGATCGTCAAATCCCAGCCTCAGATATCCCTTGCCCCTGCGAGGCTTAAGCTCCTTAAGCAGCTTAAGTATACGGCTTATAAGCAGCTCCCTGCCCTTTGCAAATCTTTCATCCTGCCAGAGCGCTTTAAGCGCCTTAAGCTGTCCGCTTCGCTTATCATAAGCTGCCTTAAGCTTTTTAAGCACTTCGGCCGCACTCTTCAGAAGCTCTTTGAGCTTGGCTTCAAGGCCGTCAATAAATGTGCTTATCCTATCTGCAAGTCTTCGAGGAAATTCCTTTATCCTGCCCATCCTCGCCTTGGTCTTGCCTTTGATCGAATTTATAAAGCGCTCTGCGACATCCTCAAGACTCTCAAGTTTATCTCTCAGCTTATTTGATGAATAAACCGTGATCCTTGCTTTGCTTTTGATCTCCGAGCCGTCTTTTTGCTCTGAGTCTGATAGCTGCTTTATCTGCCCGGCCACAGCTGATGTGCGTTGATCCGCTTCCTTATCATCCGAAACCGGTACTAAAAAAAGCTTGTCCTCCCCGATATCGCTACGTATCCCTGATGTCGAAGCTGCTGCTTTGCTTTCAAAGCTTAGCGTGGTTTTCGTATCGGCGGTCACATCTGCCTGCGAAGTTTTATCATTGCGAAAAGCCTCCGCCGGGCTTTCACCCACAGTACTTTCCTCGCCTTCATCCTCTGACAGATCCAGTATCTTAAAGCCGCAGATACTTATATAAGCGCTTGCTTTCTCATCCTTTCCGGCGCTTGCCCTAAAACCCAGGACTCCGAAGAGCCACTTTGCCTCGGCAGTTCCGCAATGCATCTCATCGTGAAAGCTCCCCTTTATTCTGTATCTTATCGGTGCAAACAGGATAAGTCCTGTCAGGATGAGCAGCAAGGCAAGCAGTATAAGGATAATGATCAATATTACTTTGATTATGCCAAATACTATAGTCAAAGTCCTGCCGCCCCTTATATTACATCTCGCTCAGTCTGACGGCACATTCCCTTATTGCCGCATTTGTGGTCTGTCTGCGTATAGACTCTCTGTCTCCGCTGAAGGTATGCTCCGTAACAGTGGTTACACCGTTTATACAGATACCGGTATAAACACGCCCGACAGGCTTAAACTCAAGGACATCAGGTCCCGCATTACCCGTAGTGGATATACCGACATCCGTACCGCCCTTTCTGCAGGCGCCCTCAGCCATAGCCTTGGCAACTTCTGCCGAAACCACGCCGTTTTTCTCTATAAGCTCGGCAGGTACGCCAAGGAGACTTGTCTTGGTCTCCGAAGCATAGGTGACAAAGCCGCATCTGAATACAGCCGAAGCACCCGGCACCTTGACTATGGTAGCTGACAGCATGCCTGCTGTCAGTGATTCTGCGGTAGCCACGGTGAGTCCCTTTTCTTTTAATGTTGCTACAAGCTCAGTCTCGCCAACCATATCGGATCACATTCCTCCGTCTGTTATGACTTTGATGTTCTTTGCCATGTAATCTGCAAGAGACACTATGGTAAGCAAAACAACTATCAAAGTGAAAATATTGATGAAAGTGCTTCCGAGCAATCCCGGGATGCCGGGAAGTATCAAAACTATACACAATATCATCTGTGTGGTGGTCTTGACCTTACCCCACCAGCTTGCCGCTATAACTATACCGTTATCGGAGGCAACCAGTCTGAAGCCGCTTATGATAAACTCTCTTGCAATTATAAGTATCACGGCAAGCACGGAAAGCGAGCCCTCCGCCGTAAGCAGTATCATCGCCGTACATACCAGGAGCTTATCCGCAAGCGGATCCATGAATTTACCGAAATCCGTAACAAGATTGCAGCGTCTTGCTATCTGTCCGTCCAGAAAATCTGTAAATGATGCAAGACAAAACACAGCAAAAGCCAGATATCTGTACATTCTGAAACTCTCCGGCAATTCTGCTCTCAGCACAGTAATATCCATATCCCCGACACTCAGCATCATAAATACAACAAATACCGGGATCATAAGTACTCTGAGTACAGTCAGTTTATTAGGCAGATTCATCTTCATACAAGCTCACCTATCAGATCATACTCGCTTACCGCAGTCACTTTGGCCTCGACCATGTCGCCGGTCATAAACTGCCTGCTGCCGGTATTGATATATATAAGTCCGTCAACATCCGGAGCATCCATATATGTACGTCCTACATATACATTTCCGTCGCTGTCTCCGCTTCGGAAATCCCCGGCATCATCAACGAGCCTTCCCTCTATCATCACTCTGTAGACGTTTCCTACCCGTGTTTTTGCCTTATTCAGACTTACCTCATGCTGAAGTTCCATTATCTCATCACGTCTCAGCTTTTTGTTTCTCGCCGAAACCTGATGACTAAATTCGGCAGCCTTGGTGCCTTCTTCCTTCGAATACTCGAAATCGCCAAGTCTGTCAAAAGCCATTTCTTCAACAAATTGCTTAAGAATCTCATGATCCTTTTCTGTCTCCCCCGGGAAGCCCGATATCAGTGTGGTCCTCAGCGTAATATCCGGGATCTCTTCCCTGATATAAGCGATACGTTCCTTGATCTCATCATGAGTTGTAGCTCTTGCCATACGTCTTAAGATGTGATCCGAAGCATGCTGTATAGGCATATCTATGTAATGACATACCTTAGGCAATTTCTTTATTGCCTCTACAAGCTCCTTAGTTATCTCCTCGGGATAGCAGTATAGTATCCTTATCCACTCTATGCCGTCTATATCATTAAGACGCTTCAACAGCTCGGGCAGCATCTTTTTGCCGTAAAGATCCGTACCGTATATGGTAGTCTCCTGCGCTACAAGTATAAGTTCCTTGACACCTGCCTCGGCAAGCTGCCCGGCTTCATCCACAAGATCCTCCATGGGCACAGATCTGAACTTGCCCTTGAGCTTCGGAATGATGCAGTAGGTACAGTTCTTGCCGCAGCCCTCAGCGATCTTGAGATATGAATAATGACCTCCCGCAGTGATCATCCTGCGCTTTACCGGGTGCTTTACAAATTCATTGTCCGAGATCGGCTTAAAGTCCTTGGTCTTTTCTCCGGTCTTCTCAAACGAATCCACTGCCGCCATTATATCCTGCCATGAATTGGTGCCTATAAGTACATCTACCTCAGGCAGGCTCTCTCTCAATTCTTCCTTGTAGCGTTCCGCCATACAGCCCATAACAACAAGTGTCGGGGCTTTTTCTCCGCTGTCTTTCCTTGCTGTCTTGAGGTCTGCCATCTCTATAAGAGTCTCTATACTCTCTGTCTTGGCATCCCTGATAAAACAGCAGGTATTAACTACGATAACATCAGCTTCGGATGCATCATCGGTATACTCATAACCGTTATCGACAAATAAGCCCAAAGTCTTCTCAGAATCGGCAAGATTCTTGTCACAGCCCAATGATACCAAATGTACCTTTTTACTATTACTGCACATCTGTCTCTTTATGCTTAAGTACTCTTACGGTACCCTCGTCAAGTTCATCTATTGCAAGTGTAAGTGCCTTCTCGTCTCCGTGATTTTCACAGGTCACAGGGCTTCCGTCAACTATCTGGCGAGCTCTCTTTGCCGCAGCAACAACTACAGAATATCTGCTCTCGATGATTGGCTCTCCGTCCTCGCTTGTTGCATTTACAGCATTAATAACATCTCTGTATGTAGGATATAACATTGCCATAATATTTCGTCTTCCTCTCTTTATTTATTCATCTCGGCGTAATTAGCACGCAACTGTCCTCTTATGTCCTCAAGGAATCTGATCTGATTGGATACTCTCATATGCTGATCCTGAATCAGATAATTGAGGTGCTTAACAGTCTTGTCAAGATTGTCATTTACAAGGATATAATCATATGCCTCGATACCCTCGGCCTCCATGGTAGCCTTCTCAAGTCTCTTGCATATAACTTCTTCGGTCTCTGTTCCTCTGTTTCTGAGGCGTCTGATAAGCTCCTCAACAGTAGGCGGAGTAATGAAAACAAGTACCGAATCCGGATACTTTGCCTTGATCTTAAGAGCTCCCTGCATCTCGATCTCAAGTATTACATCCTTGCCCTTTGCAAGCTCCTGCTCAACATATGACTTAGGTGTTCCGTAATAATTGTCCACATAACGTGCATACTCAAGCAGCTCGTCATTCTGGATCATCTTGATAAAACGATCTTTATCTACGAAGAAATACTCTCTTCCCTCCTGCTCACCCGGTCTCGGCTGTCTTGTTGTTGCCGATATGGACAGTGAGTAATAATCGTAGTTATCCATGAGTCCCTTCATAAGGGTACCTTTGCCTGAGCCTGAAAAGCCCGAAATAACTACAAGCATGCCTTTATCTCTGTTAAACGGACGATGTAATTCACTCAATGTTCTGCACCTGCTCTCTGATTTTCTCTATATCTGTTTTTAATGCTATTGCCGTATCCGCTATCTTGAGGTTATTAGCCTTAGAAAGTGTGGTGTTTGCCTCTCTGTTCATCTCCTGTGCAAGGAAATCAAGCTCTCTTCCGCAGCTTCCTCCCGCGATCAGCTTGGCCTTCATTGAGGCTATGTGAGTCTTAAGTCTCACCATCTCCTCATCTGTACATATCTTATCGGCATAGACCGCAACCTCGGTAACAACTCGGCCTTCATCGGCAGTTATATCGGAATTGCCGAGTATCTCACGGATCTTGGCATAGAGTCTCTCTCGGTATTCATCCACTACCGACGGTGAAAAAGCTATTATATCCCTGACATAGCCCTCCATATCACCAAGCTTGTCAAGCAGATCTGCCTTGAGGTGCTCTCCCTCGCGCTCTCTGTCCTTTACAAAGTTCTCTGCAGCTTCGGTAAATGCCTTCTCCAATATGTCCTTATATCTTTCCTCATCATCACCCATGTCCTCTGACATAAGCACATCCGGAAAACGCGCAAGAGCAACCGCGCTTACATCATCTCTGAGCTCAAAGCTCTCCGACATTTCTCTGATGTACTTCACATACTCTGTGGCGATTTCCTTATTGTATATGAGCCTCTTGCCCTTTTCGGTGAAATCATCGAAAGAAACAAATACATCTGTCTTGCCTCTCTCTATGTATTTCTTGAGCAGAGTTCGCAGCTTTGCTTCAAGTGCGTTAAACTTTCTGGGCATCTTGATGCTGAGGTCAAGATATCTGTGATTGACCGACTTGATCTCAACCAATACCCTGTAGTCATCTGTGATGATCTCAGAGCGTCCGAATCCGGTCATACTTCTGATTGCAGCCATAAAATATTCCTTTTTGCGTGCTCAAAGTCATGTGCATAGCCCTTTCTGTTTAGATTAGGCATGATGCACATGACTTTTGTTACATAATTGTTAACTTTGATTATACCCAATACGCTCACTCGGTTCAATCATTATCGAATAATTTGTATGATAGATAACAAAGCCCGGTGCCGCTCCCGGTACACGCTTTAGTTCTTTTTTCTTAACGTAATCCACTTCGACCTTCTTTGCCGAGGTGCTTCCCGTTACGGCATCAAAGCCGGCCTTTGAATAGTAAGCTGCCAGTGCCGCAGCTTCAAGGCAGGTCTTATCCGGCAATTCTCTGTTTCCTGTCTTGGCTATAACATGAGATCCCGGAATATTCTTGGCATGGAACCACCAGTCATTATTATCGGCAAGCTTAAAATCAAGCTCTTCATTCTGATAATTATTTCTTCCGACATATATATCTATGCCGTCACTTGATACAAAATGAAGCGGCTTGGACTTCGCTTCCTCCTTGCGTTCCCTCTTTGGATTTCTTCCGCCTTTGCCCTGATTGCCGGCAGAGTGCTTTCCTATGTATCCGCTCTCACTCATCTCCCTGCGAAGCTCGTTAAGATCCGCCTCACTCTCGCACAGCGCCAGTGAATTGGAGATACTGTCGAGGTGGTAAAGCATATTGCGGCATTCTTCAAGCTGCTCGCTTACAGCCTCTCTTGTTCGCTTAAGCTTCTGATATTTGTCAAAATACTTTTTTGCATTCTCTGCAGCGCTGAGATCTTTATCCAAAGGTATTTTGATAATGCGTCCTTCGTCATAATAATTCTCACATTCGAAGGATACCTCTCCTCCCTTAAGCGAATATCCGTAAGTGTTAAGCATCTCTCCGTATATACGATATTTATCACGCTTATCGGTATCCGCATACTGCTTCTCTAAGAGTTCAAGCTTCTTAACTGCCCTCTCCTTGAGAGTCTTAAGTACATGACGTATATCCTCGGACTTGGAATTGATACGGTTCTGCTTATCCTTCTTGGAATAGAAGAGTCTGATAACCTCAGACATACTCTCATATTCCTCAGTCCTGAGGTCTCCTCCTTCAAGCGAATGCAGTCTCATTCCGGAAAGCTCGGATATCCTGCTGCCCTCGTAAATGATGCAAGGCGAGAAGCTGCCTGTTTCTACATCATTCATAAGTTTTGCAAACTCCTCATAGAGCCTGTTCAGCTCAGCTTCGCTTAAAGTATCATTCGTAATATCCGGATCGATCTCGGCTCTGCAGAGCAGCTCACCCGCCATAGTCGGACTAAAGCCTGTTACCGACATATATATCTTCTTCAATACAGGAAGTATCGGGGCAGCACTTATCAATCCCGTAAATGCATCCCGGCTCTTATATATTCCAACCGGATCAGCCTTATCCGTTGTTTCCGGAATAAAGTATTTCCTGCCCGGCAGCACTTCTCTCACAGAGCTTGTCATGTGTGATATATGCTTGATGCTGTCTATAATGGTAAGGTCATCTTTGGTAAGTATAATATTGCTGTGCTTACCCATGATTTCTGCTATCAGAAACTTTTCGCTCAAATCGCCCATCTCGTCAAGATGCTCGATAACAAATACGATTATCCTCTCAAGTCCGTAATACGGCTTAAAACGATCATCCACGTTCTGTGCGTCAGTTTTTGCATCTGTATTCTCACCGTACTGTGAAAATGCCGAAGAAGGCTGAAAGATCGCCTTGATCCTTCCGCCTCCTATATGTTTTCTCAGAGCCATACAGAAATTCGGTGCCGTAACCGGAGACAATGCATTCTCCTCCTTGATGTAGACCATAGGGTTTGAAGCATTTGCCGAAATCGTAAGCCTGAGCTGCTGTCTGTTGCATTTAAGCGTCAAAAGTAGCTCGTCCTTCTCAGGTTGAGCTACTTTTGAAATACTGCCCATAAGCAGTCTGTCATTTAATTCTTTTACCGCGGCGGCTGCCGCAATGCCGTCATAGGCCATCTATATATCTTATTCCTCTTCCCAGTTTGTGTAATACTGCTGAACGTCATCATCCTCATCAAGAAGATCGAGTGTACGGCGGAGATTCTTGGTCATCTCTTCATCCGTAACAGATACTGTATTCTGAGGTATCATGGCAACATTTGCATCAGCTACAGGAACGCCTGCGGCATCAAGTGCCTCTCTTACGGCATCAAAGTCGGCAGGGTCTGTAATGATCTCGAAGCTGTCGTCCTCTTCCTTGATATCCTCTGCACCTGCATCAAGTGCGATCATCATAAGATCGTCCGCAGTTCCCTCATACTCCTCACGGTCGATAATGATCTGTCCCTTGTTGTCGAACATGAACGAAACCGAGTTAGGTGTACCGAGTGATCCGTTGCCCTTTGAGAAAGCCGACTTAACATTGGCTGCCGTACGGTTCTTATTGTCTGTAAGAGCATCAACGATGATGGCTACACCGCCTACACCGTAACCCTCATAGCGAAGCTGCTGGTAATCTGCGCCGTCTCCGCCGCCTGCTGCCTTCTTGATACCTCTCTCTATAGTATCGTTAGGCATATTTGCTGCCTTTGCCTTCTGGATAACAAACTTAAGCTTGAAGTTATTGTTAGGATCCGGTCCGCCTTCCTTAACAGCGATTGCGATCTCACGACCGATGATGGTATAGATCTTTCCCTTTGCAGCATCATTTTTCTCTTTTTTTGCACGAATATTGGCAAATTTTGAATGTCCTGACATAAATAAGCTCTCCCCTTTATATGATGCTATCCGGCATATACCTCAGCCTGCCCGGATAGTTATTGATTTTCATTTGTCTCACACGCGCTTATTATCAAGCCCGCAGCAACCTATGTATTTTATCACTTTAGATATTATCAAGCAAGAATACTTTACACATTAATATATCTGCGCTTTGTTCTTGCCGCAAGTCCGCAGATTATCTCATAGCTTATGGTATCTGCCAATGCTCCGAGCTCGTCAGCCGTAACCGGATTGCAGTATGTTTCTTCGTCAGCCTTAGGCTTGTTGTCTTCATTTCCCGCAAAGGAATCCTCCGCAGCCCCTATGATAACCACTCTGTCACCCGCCTTGGCATCCGGTACTTCGCTCAAGTCCACCATCATCTGATCCATACACACATTACCGATAACAGGACATCTCTTGCCTCTGATGATCAGCTCTGCCCCCTTAGGTGACAATATGCGCAAAAATCCGTCGGCATAGCCGCAGGCAACCGTACCTATAAGCATATCCTTATCGGCTGTAAAATTATATCCGTAGCTGACAGAGGTTCCCTTCTTTATCTCTTTTACAAGAGTCAGACAGCTGAACCACTTAAGTGCCGGAATAAGCTCAATATTTTCCTTGCTGACCTCATCAGAAGGATATATTCCGTATATACCCACTCCGCAACGTGACATATCCATCTCATCTTCAAGTCCTATGCCTTCGATATTTGCCGCCGTATTGGCACAGTGCCATATAGGAATATTTATACCCTCAGACTCGCATAAATGCTTGAAGGCAAGAAATCTCTCATGTGCTTCATTTACAGGTGCTTTATCTGCCTCATCTGCTGTAGCAAAATGAGTAAATATACCTGTTATCTCTATATTCTCAAGAGCTGCGATCCTGCCTATAGTCTCCGCTCCGGATCGGTCCGGGCGAAGTCCTATACGTGACATCCCCGTATCCACGGCAATATGTATCTTAGCCGTCTTATTAAGTTTTCCTGCGCAGGCATCGAGCTGCGCCGCACGGTCAAAGTCAAATACCGTAAGAGTCACATCATACTTGAGCGCAGCCTCAAAATCATCGCTTAGAGCGGCTCCCAGTACAAGTACCGGCCCTTCGATACCGTTTTTCCTGAGTTCCACCGCCTCATCTATACAGGCAACTCCGTAATAATCCGTTATTCCGGCTATGGCACGGGCAACCGGAATACTTCCGTGTCCGTAGGCATTAGCCTTGACAGATGAAAATATAAGCATAGGCTTGCTTCTGTGTTTCATCTGGAGTGCCTTAAACTCTCTTAAATTATGTCTTATAGCCTCGAGGTCAACGACCACGGTGCTTCTCTCGTGTATATTATTCTTATCGTCTGTATTCATATTTTATCTGATTCGTCTGATCCTTATCCGTCGCACTCAGCTATTGCATAAGCCACAACAAGCTCATCTGTATCACTTATCGACACATGTATTGAAGTTATACCAAGTTCATCGGAAAGCCTCTTTGCTCCGTCATAAAGCGTAACAAAAGGCTTGCCCTTGTCATCTCTGAGAACTTCGATATCTATAGGCCGAAAACTAACAAACCCGGTTCCGAGTGCCTTTGCCACGGCTTCTTTGACAGCAAAATCGCCGGAAAGCCTGCGTCTGTGTTCCGAGGCTTCCCGACGTTCTCTATCTGTATATACTCTTGTTATAAATGACTCGCTTTCGCAAGCTTTAAGCACTCGTCTTATCTCGATCAGATCTGTACCTATACCGTAAATCATAACAGATCTTACTCGTGACCTTCCACATCGGCAATATTGTAACTGAGTATCATAAGACTTTCAGACAAATGAACATTCTCGACCTTGATATTGTTAGGCATCTCAATATCAACATGAGCAAAGTTCCATATACCCTTAATACTTGTCTTCCCCAGTCTCTCAAATACCTCTATGGCGCTTGATGTAGGCACCGTAAGAACAGCAATATCAATATGATTCTCATCAATATAGCTCTCAAGCTTATCCATGGAAAGTATCTCTATTCCGTTAATGTCCTTACCTATCTTATTCGGGCATACATCAAAAGCAGCAACTATATTGAAACCATACCTCGGGAAGCTTCTGTAATGCATGATTGCAGAACAAAGATTACCTGCTCCTATCATGATGACCTTGTGCGGAACATCAATTCCGAGTATCCTTCCTATCTCCCTGCGCAGATGGTTTACATTATAGCCATAGCCCTGCTGTCCGAAACCGCCGAATTTGTTGAGATCCTGTCTTATCTGTGAGGCCGTAACGTTCATAAGCTTGGAGAGATCTGTACTTGATATACGCTCTACTCCTTTTTCGCTAAGTTCGCCTAAGAATCTGAAGTATCTCGGCAGTCTTCTGACGATATGCTTTGATATGTTCTTATCATCATTAAAATTGTTCATCTAAATCTAACCATCCGTTTTTGAAAATGCTGCATAGACAGTAAAATGTTACAAGATAACATCTCACTTTGAAGTATAATAATTCTGAAGGAATGTGTCAAGAAGTGAGGTATTCGTAAAATTAAACCATTGGATTTTTTTACAAATAAAAAATTCAAACCGGGCTATCGCCCTTTTTACTCATATACGTTAGCAATCCAAAAAACAGGGTTCTTGACCGCAAGCGGTCAGAACCCTGTTTCTCGTCTTTTATGTTTTCGCGAATAATACGAGTTGCTTCGTACTTCGTACTCCCGCAACTCTCCGAACATTCGCATTCCGAACTATCGCTCTACATACTCATGTTCGTTTAGCGTTCCGAAGTGTATGCAAGTACGTGTGCAAGCACCCGCTCTTGATACACTCCGATCCGCATTATTCTATCACATCATTCCCATTGGGGCGTTGCCGGCAGGCATTGCCGGTTCCGGCTGCGGGATGTCTGCTACAGCTGCCTCTGTTGTGAGCATTGTTGATGCTACAGATACAGCATTAAGAAGTGCAGACTTTGTTACCTTTGCAGGATCGATGATTCCTGCTGTAACCATGTCAACATAAGTCTCGTTGTAAGCATCGAAGCCTACGCCCGAAGCAGACTCTGTTACCTTATTTACGATTACAGATCCGTCAAGACCTGCATTCTCGGCAATTCTGTAAAGCGGAGCTGTAAGAGCCTTAAGTACGATCTGTGCACCTGTCTTCTCATCTCCCTCAAGAGACTTAACGATCTCTGCAACCTTCTTGCTTGCCTCAACATAAGCTGTTCCGCCTCCGGCTACGATACCTTCCTCAACGGCAGCTCTTGTTGCATTGAGAGCGTCCTCCATACGAAGCTTAGCTTCCTTCATCTCTGTCTCTGTTGCAGCACCTACTCTGATTACAGCTACTCCGCCTGAAAGCTTAGCAACTCTCTCCTGAAGCTTCTCCTTATCAAACTCTGATGTTGAAGCAGCGATCTGAGCCTTGATCTGAGCAACTCTGTCCTTAATAGCCTCCTTGGAACCTGCACCGTCAACGATGATAGTGTTGTCCTTATTTGTACGGATAGACTTAGCACGTCCGAGCATATCCATTGTAGCATCCTTAAGCTCGTAACCAAGCTCCTCTGAGATAACCTGTCCGCCTGTAAGGATAGCAATATCCTTGAGCATTTCCTTACGTCTGTCGCCGTAACCAGGAGCCTTGACAGCCACTACAGAGAATGTTCCTCTGAGTCTGTTAACGATAAGTGTTGTAAGAGCCTCACCCTCGATATCCTCTGCAACGATGAAGAGCTTAGCTCCCATCTTTACGATATTCTCAAGGATGGGAAGGATGTCCTGAATATTTGAGATCTTCTTATCTGTAATAAGGATATACGGATCGTCAAGAACAGCCTCCATCTTCTCCATATCTGTGCACATGTAAGCCGAGAGATATCCTCTGTCGAACTGCATACCTTCAACGAGATCAAGCTCTGTTCTCATGGTCTTGGACTCCTCGATAGTGATAACGCCATCCTTGGAAACCTTCTCCATAGCATCAGCAACCATCTCACCTACAGCATCATCCGAAGCAGAAATAGCTGCAACTCTTGTGATCTGATCCTTACCTGTAACTTCCTTGGCAAGACCCTCGATAGCCTCGATAGCCACATCCGAAGCCTTCTTCATACCCTTACGCATAACGATCGGGTTAGCACCTGCAGCAAGGTTCTTCATACCCTCATTGATCATTGCCTGAGCAAGAACTGTAGCTGTTGTTGTTCCGTCACCGGCTGCATCATTAGTCTTGGTAGCAACCTCCTTAACAAGCTGAGCACCCATGTTCTCATAAGCATCCTCAAGCTCGATCTCCTTAGCGATGGTAACACCATCGTTAGTGATAAGCGGTGTACCGAACTTCTTATCAAGAACAACGTTTCTTCCCTTAGGTCCGAGTGTAACTCTTACTGTATCGGCAAGCTTATTAACACCTGCCTCCATTGCCTTTCTGGCATCTACTCCGTACTTAATATCCTTAGCCATTGCTTAATACCTCTTTCTCTTTATGGAAATGTCTCACTCGCCGATAAATGCATCAAACTGCAAACTGCGGTGCAAGACCATATGATTACAAGTTTTTCTTATGCCTTACTGAATAACTGCAAGGATCTCGCTCTGCTTAACGATAAGGAACTTATCTCCGTCAAGCTCAACCTCTGTGCCTGCATACTTGGAGTAAACTACCTTGTCTCCGACCTTGACCTGCATCTTAACTTCCTTACCGTCAACAAGTCCTCCCGGACCCACGGCGATAACCTCACCCTGAGCCGGCTTTTCCTTATCCTGACCTGTAAGAACGATACCGGACTTGGTAGTTTCCTCAGCCTGAAGCTTCTTCAATACAACCTTATCATCCAACGGAACTAACTTCATGATTATTTCCTCCTTAATATAAGACGTTTGCACGAAAATGCACAAACATAAAAATACGTATTCACAGGCCGCTAAGAGGCCCTCTTAATCCGATCCAAACCGAGGATCCAAACCCTCCTCAGCCAACGAAACACATTATATAATCCTTTGTTAGCAATGTCAACACTCGAGTGCTAAAAGTTTACAACTTAATCACAGAAACATAAACTCAGCCCCATGCATAAAGTCTTAAGACAGCTTAACCACAGACGATATACTCAGACTGCAAGCTTGCTTGCAAGTATGATTAAGCTTTCAAACTTTTAATTTTATAGTATACTTATGGAGGTGCCGATCACGGCACGGATTTGTGAAAGAGGTATTGTTAATGGACTTTATTGATTTTGGTTTAGGATTTTTATTAAGCGCACTTCTCACTATGTTTGCCTGGTGGGTACTCGGAATCATCGGACGTTGGCTTATATTCAATAAGATGGGGGAGCCGGGCTGGAAATCGGTCATTCCATTCTTATCCGACTATACTATCTTTAAGAGAGTATGGGTCACCACTTATTTCTGGATAATGCTTGCACTTGGTATTGCTAACACCGTACTTCCGGATCTTTTTTCGGGATACACAGGCGACTACCTTACCCAGCTTTGCGGATGTGCATTGTTCGTGATCCTATTTCTTGAAAATATCAAGCTCTCACGATCCTTCGGCCACGGGTATCTGTTTGCGTTCGGACTTGTGGTGCTCAATCCGATATTCACCCTTATCTTAGGCTTCGGAAGCAGCCGATACATAGGCAACACCACACCGGGTGCCGATAACTATTACTAAAACAGTATAAATCCCGGCACACTCTCGCACTGAGCGCTGCCGCTTGTGACATTTTTTTCTTTCGTGTGTGCATAAGAAGTCGAGATGTTAAATTTTTTTATAGTTCTGTTGTTATGATCTGACTTGTAACAAAAAAACTGCCGAGGAAGCATTTTCCCCGGCAGTTTTCTTATTGGGACTAAATCCCTTCATCTTCTATTAAATTCCTGCTTAGTGCCGCATCACATGCAAGCTTATCACAACGTTCGTTTTCCTCATGTCCGTCATGTCCCTTGACCCATATAAAGTTAACCTTATGTGGCTCCATAGCCTTGAGCAGTCTCTGCCAAAGATCGACATTTTTAACCGGACCGCTGCGTTCCCTGCTCCAATTGTTCTTGACCCAGTTTTCTATCCAGCCCTGGTTAAAAGCATCAACCAGATACTTGGAATCACTGTACAGATCTATGAGACAAGGTCTCGTGAGAGCCTCAATACCGGCTATGGCAGCCATAAGCTCCATTCTGTTATTGGTCGTGCGTATATAACCCTGAGATAATTCCTTCTCATGTACAACCCCGTCACGACTCACAAAGCGAAGTATTGCTCCATATCCTCCCGGTCCGTCCGGATTACCCTTGGCTGCTCCGTCCGTAAATATACTGACTGCACTCATTCACATGTCCCCTTTGTATAAAAATTAATCGTAACTGTATTTCTTGGCAAGGCGAAGTATCTCCGTTGCAAGCTTACGCTTATCCGCATTTGTACCGTTCTGTACACTGCGCACCTGCTTCATAAGTATTTCCATAGCATCGTCAAGCTGGCTGTTGAGCGAGATAACCTTGGCAGACTGAGGTGTTACAGCCTTCTCAGGCTTCTTGTACGGAATTCCCTCTGTCTGAGTTATCCATTTATCCTCTGCAAGATCAAATACCGATCCGCTGAACGGACAATCCACAACATTTCCGGTAGCCTCACGCACAAGTCCCGACAAGGTCTCCATCGCCTCATCATCACCATGCACAAGGAACATCCTTCCGTTAACCTTACCAAGCTTTGTTGCCCATTCCACAAGCTCATGCTGATCTGCATGTGAGCTCATATCTCTCATAGTCTCTATGTGTGCTGCAACATTTATCTCCTCACCGAACAGCCTTACGGAATCAATTCCGTCCTGAAGCACACGTCCTAGTGTTCCTTCGGCCTGATATCCGGCAAAAACAACCGTACACTCCGGTCTCCACAGGTTATGCTTAAGATGATGTCTGATACGTCCCGCATTACACATACCCGCAGCGGCAAGAATAACCTTAGGCACCGGATTAAAGTTGATTGCAGTAGACTCCTCTGTGCTTACGCTGAGAGTAAGCTCCGGGAAGCTTATCGGATTGATGCCTTTCTCGATCAGACTCATGAAATCATCATCAAAGCACTCGAGCGGAGCATTCATAAATACATTGGTCGCCTCGACTGCGAGCGGGCTGTCGACATAAACAGGAAAACCGTCATGTCCTTTGACAAGCTTCTGATCCTTGATCTGCTTGATAAGATACAAAAGCTCCTGAGTACGTCCTACCGCAAACGCCGGAATGACCACATTTCCCTTACGGTCAAGTGTCTGCTGAATGATACGCGCAAGATCCTCTATATGATCTATACCTTTTTCATGGAAACGTGAGCCGTAAGTCGACTCCATAAGCACATAATCCGCTCCTCCGGTTATATATGTAGGATCCTTGATAATAGGCTTATCACTGTTTCCGATATCGCCGGAAAAGACTATTTTCTTCTCGATATCGCCTTCCTTGATCCACATCTCTATGGAAGCCGAACCAAGCAGATGTCCCGCATCAATAAAGCGTACCTTGACTGTATCCGAAAGCTCAGTGATCTGACCGTAAGGAACATCCTTGAAGCACTCTATAACATGCTTGGCATCTTCAACCGTATATTCCGGTTTAACAGGTTCAAGTCCCGCTCTCTTACCCTTACGGTTTGCAAACTCCGCCTCCATCTCCTGAATATGCGCACTGTCCAGAAGCATGATCTCGTCAAGATCCTTTGACGCCTGAGTACATAATACTGTACCGTTAAATCCGTTAACATATGCAGATGGGATCATTCCGGAGTGATCTATGTGTGCATGTGTCAGCAATATATAATCGATTTCCTTGTAGCTGCACGGAAGCTTGGCATTTTCATAGATATTCTTGCCCTGCTCCATACCGCAATCAACAAGTATCTTGAGATCCTGCGTCTCAATTAAATGCTGTGAACCTGTGACCTCATGGTCTGCTCCGATAAATGTAAGCTTCATAACACTCCGTTTCTTCGTCCTTTCCGGACGAATAAGCTTCTGCCGTATAACTCTATCCTTCCCAAATAAAGCAAAAATGATATGGGAAATGCTATTATGTACGGGTTTTGAAGCCCGATAAAACATCTCCCATATCCATTATACAAAAGCGTTCAATCACAAACAAGCGATATTTTCACCGATGCACATTAGTCATACAAGTGTCTATTTTCTACGCTTTCCTATTTTATCCGTATCTATTATTGCCTGCTTGAAGGCTTCCTTCTTGATCTCATAAGGAACCGTACATGGTGCTATGCCCCACTCTATGAAAGTAGAAGCCTTATCGATCAGCTTATCAACGTCATTAAGGTCAAGCTCGATATCATCCATGCAAATCGGAAGGTCTATGGTCTGATAAAAGTCAATGAGCTTATCTCTTGTCTCAAACTGCTTATCAAAGGTAAGCATGACCAAAAGTCCGAGAGCAACGACCTCACCGTGAAGATGCTTCTCCGCACCCTTACATACTGTGGTTCCGTAATAGAAGGCATGTGCAAGTGAGCTGTTGTAGTAATACGGCGGAACTCTCATTGCTCCTGCGGTAAGATTGGAGCAAAGTCCTGTCGTGATAATAACACTCTGTGCAACCTCTTCCATCTCAAGTCCCGGAGTCTTGTTCTTGACCTGATTATATGCCGTCTCACCGTTATTTATAAGTGTCTCCGTAATACACGGAGCGATCTGCACACCAAGCAGAGGTGTATGTGTAACCTTTTTCTGCGTTCTCGGAACTCTTGAGCAGAACTCTGTCTCATATTCCTTGGCAAGTGCATCACCTATGCCTGCCCAGAAATAATCAGCCGGTGAATCCGCAACTATTGCCGAATTTATAAAGGTATGCTCAGGACAACGCTTAAGATAGCAGTTATCTCTTGCCGATCCGTCGGGATAGTACATTATTGAAATAGAAGTAGACGGAGCACAGTTAGACGAAAGTGTCGGGAATGTAAATATAGGCTTATTCATCTTATCGGCTGCACATTTACATGTATCAAGTGCACGTCCTCCTCCGAATGCAAAGATCATATCCGCATTCTGAACCTCAGGCTTAGCCATAAGCATGTCAACATTCTCATAGCTTGCCTCGCCTCCGAACCATATAGGCTCAGTAAGCTCCATATCGGTTCCCTTAAGAGCATCACAAAGAGGACCATAGCCCTTTGAAAGAGCTGTCTTGCCTCCGATAACGGCAGCCTTGGTTCCGTAACGACGTACAATATCGTAAACTTGCTCATAGCAGTCGGTGCCGATAGTCCACGCTGAAAGAATCATCCTTTTCATAAATAATCGTCCTTTCTTTACCCATGTAAGGATACATGTATCTCTTCGGTCTGTTAAACGTTAGACCTTTACCCTCATAAGAACAATTTAAACATTTCCGACTACCGTGTCAAGCTCAATAAAGCCCTAAAATTGTCTTTATTTATTATTTACTTTTTTTGAAAAACTTATTTTCGTTTCCGTGAATAAGTCTGATTATGTTAGCCTTGTGTCTGACGAGTGCCAAGCCTGACATAATAAGCGCAATAAAGATAAGTTCCGCCGTGTATGCTGCACTATAGCTCTCCGGATAAAAACTCCATCCGAAGCTCTTGGCTCCGAGAAGCCAATACAGCTGAACAATTAAATATACGACAGCCGCAGTTATAGAGCCAAGCGATACATATCCGCTCAAAAGTGCTATTCCGACTACACATACAAAGCTTAGTCCGAAAAATCCGGGATCTGTAAAAAGAATAACTCCTGCCGAGGTAGCTATACCCTTGCCGCCGTTAAAATGCAGCCACGGAGAAAAGTCATGTCCCAGTACAGCCCCCAGTCCCGTGTACATAGTCACAAGATATCGCGTATCTGCATTTTCACCAAATACATGCGCCGTTATGATCAGGGGAACGACCGCCTTCAATATATCTCCCGCAAATGTCAGAGCCCCGGCTTTTTTGCCGAGACTCCTCAATGCATTAGTGCTTCCGGTATTGCCGGAGCCCATAGTTCTAAGATCTTTGCCATACATCCTGGCTACAACATAACCCGTCGGTATGCTTCCGAAAACAAAACCGATCAGTAAACAAACTATCCTAAGCAGTATCATTTATCCTTGTCCTTGCGTTCTCTGATAATAAAATGCACAGGTGTTCCGACAAAGCGGAAGGCCTCTCTGAATCTGTTCTCTATATATCTCAGATATGAGAAATGGAACAGCTCCTTGTAGTTAACAAATATAACAAAGGTCGGAGGATTGACACTGACCTGAGATGTATAAAACAGTCTGAGACGCTTGCCCTTATCCTGCGGCGGCTCATGCATAGCAGTAGCTTCCGCCATGATATCGTTAAGTACACCAGTCTGAATACGCATATTCTGATACTGTCTAACCAGATCTATCTCGTCATAGAGCTTGATAAGTCTCTGTCCCGTAAGAGCCGAAACAAACATAATATCGGCATAAGGCATGAAGGCAAATTTCCTCCTTATCTCCTCTGTAAACTTGTATACAGACTTATCATTTTTTTCCTCAACGGCATCCCATTTGTTGACAAGGATAATGGCACCCTTGCCTCTTTCATGAGCAATACCAGCAATATGAGTATCCTGCTCTGTTATGCCCTGAGTCGCATCTATAACGATGACCGCAATATTACATCTGTCGACAGCCGCAACAGTTCTGATGATTGAATATCTCTCGATATCCTCCTTTATGCGTGACTTACGTCTGAGACCCGCCGTATCGATAAATACATATTCTTCACCGTTATGCTTAACAACGGCATCTACAGCATCTCTTGTTGTTCCTGCAACATCCGATACTATAAGTCTGTTCTCTCCTATAAGCCTGTTGATGATGGAAGACTTTCCGACATTCGGACGGCCTATCACCGCTATCCTCGGTCTGTCATCCTCTTCATCCTCACCTTCCTGCTCCGGAAGCATTCCGATCAAAGCATCAAGCATGTCGCCTATGCCCTGTTTTCCTGCCGCGGATACCGGATACGGATCACCCATACCGAGATTATAGAATTCGTAGATGTCGTTTCCCTGCTTCTTGAAGCTGTCAACCTTATTGACACAAAGCAGCACCGGTTTCTTTGAACGGCGCAGCATATCGGCTACGGTATGATCGGCATCGGTGAGTCCTGTCTTGACATCAACCATGAAAATGATGACGTCGGCTATCTCAACGGCGATCTGAGCCTGTTCTCTCATCTGACGTATGATAACATCATCCGACTCAGGCTCTATTCCGCCTGTATCTATAAGTGTGAAATTGCGTCCGTTCCAATCACAATCCGCATATATACGGTCTCTGGTAACACCAGGAGTATCCTGTACTATACTTAAGTTCTCTCCGCAGAGGGCATTGAACAATGTCGACTTACCGACATTCGGGCGGCCCACTACAGCTACAGTTGACTTTTTCATAAATATCTTTCCTATTCTTCTGAATCAATAATCCTAAAAATGAATTAAAAAATATTTTACCACAAAACTTTCTTTTAAAACAGCAATCTCCTGTATAGCGAAAAAACTGCCCTGTTGTGCATAACAAGGCAGTTGAGATTCAAGCTTATAATCAGCCGCGATACTCTGTGAGGAGCTCCTGGATCTTCATTGCATTACTGAAGTTCGATGTGCTGATATTATAGTTGAAGGAATTGATGATCGAAGCAAGATACTTACTGAGATTAGCTTCGATATACCAATCCTTGGTATATATTTCCTCAGGCTTGTAGTTAAGGTTGGTGGTAACGATAAGATCAATGTATCCGTTGTTGTAGAATTCATCAAACTTCTCGAAGCCGTTGGTAAACAGACCGAAGGTACAGCATACAATGACATTCTTAGCCTTACGTTCCTTAAGTTCCTTAGCCGTATCAAGCATAGACTCACCGGATGAGATCATATCATCAACTATGATAACAGTCTTACCCTCAACCGAAGCTCCGAGGAACTCGTGAGCAACTATCGGATTACGTCCGTTAACGACCTTGGAATAATCACGTCTCTTATAGAACATACCCATGTCTACTCCGAGGTTGTTTGCAAGGAAGATAGATCTGCCCATAGCACCCTCATCCGGAGAGATAACCATCATATTGTCCTTATCGATCTTAAGATCCGGGAACTTCTTGAGTATTGCCTTAAGGAAAGCATATGTAGGCATAAATGAATCAAAGCCGTTAAGCGGGATAGCATTCTGCACTCTCGGATCATGAGCATCAAAGGTAATGATGTTCTGAACGCCCATATTTACAAGCTCCTCAAGAGCCATTGCGCAATCAAGTGACTCTCTCTTGTCACGCTTATGCTGACGTGACTCATAGAGGAACGGCATAATAACATTTACACGGTGTGCCTTAGCGATACTTGCACCGATAATACGCTTAAGATCCTGATAATTATCATCAGGTGACATATGATTAACATATCCGCTTACTTTATATGTATTGGAATAATTTGTGATATCGCAGAGGATATACTCATCAACACCTCTTACAGACTCATTGATAACGCCCTTGGCCTCACCTGTTCCGAATCTCGGACAATTTATATCCAAAAGAAAGCTGTCCGGAGCTATATCGCGTAAAAGAACAGAATCGTCATACTTCTCCTTAAGCACTTCTATATCATGCTTACGGAATTCAACGATTAATGAATCAACCTCCTTGGCCAACTTCTCTGCACTTACATGTGCTGCTATCTTAAGCGGCGCTACAGGTATTGCCTCAATAGTATAATTCTTCTCCATGATGATCTCTCCTCGCGTATTTCTTACCTGTTATTTACTAAGCCTATATTGTATCTATAGACATATGCCATATAATTTTATCATCAGCTTTGTATATATTCAATGCGGTAATTGTTTTTATTTAAAAAAGAATTTGTTGCATGAATTATCCGCCCATTGATATCAAGGCAAAAAAGTGCTATATTCCCATCAGTTTTTCAAAAAGGAGTCAGAATTAAAATTAATGGATAGATATGAGATCCTTACAATGTACGGAAATCAGATACTGCAAAATAAATTGTTCGAAGCCGCAAGTATGCAGAAGCATCACTTCCGCACGGATGTGGCATCCCACTCGATCAATACAGCATTTTTCTGTATTGCATTTTACAGGTTCTTAAGCATCTTTAATATAAGGGTAAACCTTTCTGCACTTATAATAGCAGCCTTGGCACATGACCTCGGTATCCTCGGAAGAAAGGAAAAATTCTCTTCCGGTTTCGAATGCATCACAAGGCATCCTAAGGATTCTGTCGTTACGATCAGAGAGATAATGCCCGGTGTTGATCCTCGCATCTGCGATGTAATATCCAGCCACATGTTTCCTCTTTGTGCCGAGTTCCCGCATTCAAGGGAGGCCTGGCTGCTCTCGATTGCCGATAAATGCGCCGCATGCACGGATATCTTTAAGCATTACCACGTGTCTAAGCCGCTTATTACTTCTGCGCTTTGATACCGAGCTAAAAAAAGCTTTGGGAAACCCAATAAACCTTTGGAGATCCAAACTTTTGTTCGAAACCTTATGTACCCTCCATACCGGGCATGCCGATACAGAGGGTACATTTTAATTGATAAAGTATTTGTGATAGGAAATTTTGTCATTTTCCGGCAATATCTGCAGGCATCCTAAGCCATATCCCTGAGCGACTCCGCAATCTAAAAATATCTTGTCCTCCCGTACGATCATATCTCCCGCATACTGATTTCCGTATTTAAATGTCGGAGTGTGTCCGACTACGGCTGTCATTCCTGTCGGAAGCAGGTTGCAGACATCCGGCGATGCATAGCGGTTTATGAGAATATCATAATCTGTTTTTCTACACTTTCCTTCGGGAGCTTCCGGAACAGTCATGATCCGTAGCTCATTACCGGTATTCGTTTCATCCCAAAGCTGCTTGCTCAGTTTTCTGAAAATGTCACTGTTTTCATCTTTAATTTCACCGCATATTCCCGCTGACAAAAGTATCTCATTTATCTCATCTCCCGGAGCGCCATGAACCAACACATATTTCTTATCTTTGATCTTCATAACCGCACATAGCGGCATATCTTCGATAAAGTTCAATATCTTCTTTCGTTCCGCATACGACAGCATATTCATCTGACGAATTATCTCTTTACCGTCTCCGAATGCCCAGGTACTCATGATACTGTCCGATATCTCGGCGCTGTAATCTATGCCAAAGTACTGCAATAGTCGCTGCTCATGGTTTCCTCTGAGTGTGATGATATTCTTATGTTCCGTTACATAATACAAAAGTCCCAAGGAATCCGGACCTTTTGCCACCAGATCCCCAAGGATCAGCATCCGGTCAGAATCCTCAAAATGTATTTTTTTCAGCATTTGCAGAAACTGAAGAAAATGCCCATGGATATCGCTCATCAGATATAATTTACCGCTCATGCCGCTGTATTCCGGCCGTACACATAAAGTCGATCCTCTTCTACATTTACATAGCCTTCCGTTCCTTTTTCCAGATAATTACGGCTTAGGAAGCAGAGCGTATCTCCCGTTTTCATCTTTGCCATTACGCGGTAATAATCGCCCTCAAAGGATGAATACTCAACGACTACAGGAAAGCTGTTGTCTTTATGCTCATTTCCTGTCCACACCGCATTTTCCGCACGAAAACGTACAGTCACCCTTTCATCCGTAAGTATCCCATTTCTTCCGAGAGTTCCGCATACACTGCCTCCGAGTTCTATCTGTATACCATTGTCCTTTCTTGCGTATCCATGCACGCAATTTCCGGCACCTAAAAGGGCAGCCACAGACTCGGTTCCCGGATTCCTATAGCAGTTCTGCGGTGAATCGATCTGATCAATATTTCCCTTGTTCATGATAACGATTCTGTCAGCCATTGCAAATGCTTCGGACGGATCATGTGTGACATGAAAGACTGTCGTTCCGAGTCTACGGAATAAAAATGCCATTTCCGTCCTCATTTCCACACGAAGCTGTACGTCCAAGTTGCAGAGCGGCTCATCCATGAGAAGTATATCCGGCTTGGTGATCAATGCACGGGCAATCGCAACTCTCTGCTGCTGACCTCCGGAAAGCTCCGCGGGATATCTTTGTTCCAATCCTTCCAAATGAAGCAGCTTTAACAGTTCCTGCACTCTCTCCTTGATCTCCTCTTTACCTATCTTGATCTGTCTCAATCCATAGGCAATGTTATCGTATGCCGTCATATGTGGCCACAGCGCAAAGTCCTGAAACACCATATTCATATGACGCTTCTCCGGAGGCAGGATTTTTCCCGTCTCGGAGATCACCTGTCCGTTCATGATTACACGTCCGCTGTCCGGGGATGACATGCCTGCAATAATATTAAGCAATGTAGACTTCCCGCAGCCCGACGGACCAAGCACACTAATAATTTCATTCTTACGGACTTCCATATTTATTTCCTTCAAAACATCCGTCTGTCCGAAGCTTTTTGCCAGATCTTCTATTTTTAAGATCACTTCCCGATCCTGATTATTCATCTGTTTTCTCCTAAATATGCTTTTGTCTTTCGGTCTCTTCCGAGAAGTTCTGTTATCATTATCAGAAGTACCACTATTCCGCCTCCGAACACAGTTGCCGCGGCAGAGTATCCGAATTTCAGATTTTCAACTCCCTTGCTGATGTAGACCGGCAAGGTCTGGTAATTAGGCGGATAAAGTATGGTATTGATCGCAAGATTGAAAACACTTCCTCCGAAGGCCGATAAAAATGCCGACAGTACTGTTGCTTTAAGAAGAGGCCAAAGTATCGTCCTGATACGTGTGATTAGTCCTGCTCCCGAAAGCCTTGCCGCAAATAAAAGCGGCCTTGGTATCTTTGCCATACCTCCTGTCAGAACTCTGGTTATTACAGGAATCGCAGCAGCGACGCTTGCAAGGACTATGATTCGCGGAGTTCCATACATCTTAAGTCCTATGGCTTCCAGACAATCACTGTTCCATACAAAGATGTATCCGATACCCAAAACCACACCCGGAACCGCAAGTGCGACAAGTGATAATACATCGATCAAGCGTTTTAAAATGAAATCCTGATAATTCAGTACGTAAGAAACAAAAAATCCAAGGATAAGTCCGATAACAGCAGCTGCTAATGCAATAGTCAGGGAATGCTCCAGACCGGTTAAAAGTTCCTTACTGTCTAATACGACCTTCTCATAATTCTTCAAGGTAAAACTGAAATTTGCCACAGAGATAGAATCTGAGAATGACATTACTACAGTAGACCCGAGCGGTACAAACAAGGTAAGGAACGCAAGGAAGGCTCCCAAAATATCAAGAAGGATTCCTATTCCGAAAGCAGGGCGAACCGGAACAGCTTTTACCGTTCCGGTATCAAGGAAATCATATCTTTTCTTGCCTATGATCCTGTACTGAACTATCATTGCCCCAATGATTATCAGGACAAGGTAGAAGGATAAAACACCTGCCATATCCAGACGGATCGGCGAGCTGTACAATGCCGTATAAATTGCATATGGCAGCGTAGGGAAACGATATACACCGGAAATGGCGGCCGGAAGTCCGAAATCGCCTATTGTATCCATAAAGATCAGCAGTGCCGCAGAGCAGTATGCCGGGATACATAATGGTGCCTGCACAGTCTTCCACTCTTCCCAAGGAGATGCACCGTTCATTCTTGCCGCCAGAGACAATCGTTCCGGCTTCCACTCCAATGCTGCCTTGATCGTCACATAAGCAAACGGAAATTTGTTGAGTACCATGATAAAAACCAGTCCCGGAAAACTAAATACCATAGCACTGATATTATTCCAATTAAGCCATGCTCTCGCAATTCCGTTTCCGGATGCGAAATATACCCAGCCCTGAGCGATAATGAAGGACGGCATTATCATCAATATCCATGCCGCAATATCCAAAAGCTTTGCCGTCTTAAATTCCCACTTTATACGGAAGTTTGCGAGAAATGCACCAAAGATCGTACCAAAGAAAGTAGTACAGATGCCAAGTGAGATTGAATTTACAAGTGCTTTGCTCCAAAGCGGTTTTTCGAATACTTCAAGAAGCAGGCTTATACTGTCAGCCTTTTCCGCATTTCCGAATAATCCCTGGGTTACGATCTGCAAAAGGACTGCTCCGAGCGGCATGATGATCAGCACAAAGAGTACAGAAAGGACGATCCAGCCGATCGTCCCCTCTGCCTGTCCTCTATGTGAATGTCCTGCGTTTTTTATTATTCCGTTATTTAGCGGATTCATCTGCAAACCACTCCTTGATCTCTGCCTCATGCTCGGATGCCCATGACGCCTCTGCATAGACAAGCTTGCCGTCTTTCTCACGGTCTTCCTTCTCATTTACGCCTGCTACAGAAGGCTCGAAATATCCCTCGTCTCCGGCATCTACAAGCTGCTGCTGTGTCTCCGGCTGTAAAAGGAATTCTATAAATGCCTTTGCAACCTCAGGCTGCTCGGTCTTTGCACTGATTGCTGCCACACGGACAGATGCAGGTGCGCCTTCTTCCGGCCAGATAATGCTTATCGGCTCTCCGGAAGTGATCATTCCGTATGCATTACTCTCCTGAAGTCCCGCCACGGCGATTTCTCCGCTTGCAAGTGCCTGAACTACCTGCGGATTCTTAGGATAGACCTTTAAACCGTTTTCAAACAATGAGCTGAAATATTCCTTTCCTCCATCCATTCCCATTGTGTTGAAAAAGTATGATACAAACGGATACGCCGGAGCCGCTACGCTCGGATCTGCGATTCCTATCTTATCCTTGTATTCCGGCTTTGCAAAATCTTCCCAGGTCTTTGGAGCTGTTTCCTCTGTAAATATATCATTGCGGTAAGCAATCACGCCTGCCGCATGCGCTCCGGTCGGATAGTATGCCTTGTCTTCAGGAACGATCTCCTTGAAGAAATCGGTAAGATTTCCCGCATTTGAAGCTTCCCAGTCTGTAAGAAGCATTCCCTTCTTTCCCATAGAATTGATACTTGGCATTGAATCCAGCCATACGATATCCCACTGCGGATTGTCACCCTCTGTCTCTATCCTTGCCATAGTCTCGGCACCGTTTCCGGCTACTACTTCTACATCATAGCCTGTTGCCTTTTTAAACATGTCCGGGATAATATCATCAAAATCATTCAGATACACTACAAGCGGCTTGGTCTGTGATACCTTACCGGTAGTATCTGCCGCAGTCGTCTCCGCCGAACTTGTCTCCTCTGTCTTTTCTGCTGTTGTTGTCTCCGGTGCAGCTGCAGTCTCTGTTGTTTTTGCTCCGCAACCGCTCATGGATACTGCCGCCATCAGTCCCGCCATAGCAAGCACTGTCAGTTTAATTCTTCTCATATTGCTTTCCTCCTCCGGATAGAATCTGAACTTAACTTGACTTTTAATTATTTTCCAAGTTTCGCTTTATCCTAAACATCCGCTGTAAAATCAAATACAGCCGTTTCCTAAAGTTTGAGTAAAAACTACGCATAACAATTCTGTATATTCAGACAGATACGGATATGTAAGCTCAAGCATTTTAATGCCGAAGAAGATTTGCTTCTGAGATATTCTTAATAGTATCTCCTATGTGACCGCGATTTTCGTAAGAAAATCGCGGTCACATAGGAGATACTTTTTATTTTTGTTCTATATCTCTATATCTCTTAAAATAGACAAGAAAAAAGGAAATGGCTAATTTCAGCCATTTCCCTGAAAACGCAGACGGTGGGATTCGAACCCACGTGCGGTTGCCCGCAAACTGATTTCGAGTCAGCCCCGTTATGACCACTTCGATACGTCTGCAACTGAGGTTAAATACCCTTACGGGTAATCAACCTCCTAAGTGTAACACATTTATAAGCAAAAGCCAAGCTAAACTGTAATAAGTTATAACAGCTATCAAGTCATTGGCAGTAGTGATGAGCGGTCCCGATGCAACAGCCGGGTCAACTCCTATCTTTGAGAAGAACATCGGTATGAGTGTTCCTACGGCAGAGGAGATCATCATTGACAAGGCAAGAGACACGCCTACACAGCTTGATACCGCAAATGCCATCTGAAAACCGTAGCCCTTAAACAATGCAATGTACACACCTATCAGGGCACAAGATGCAATACCAAGCACAAGACCGTTGCAGCCTCCGACACGTACCTCTTTGATAACATGCCCGATCTTCTGTTTTGCGGTCAGATTCTCATCCATCAGGACTCTGATCGTAACAGCCAGCGACTGAGTACCCGAATTACCTGCCATGTCGAGTATTACCGACTGGAAGAGCACTACCAAGGTAAGCTCCGAAATAACATTTTCAAAAAGTCCGATAACAGATGATACTACCATTCCGAGTACGAGTAGAATAAGCAGCCATGGCAAACGCTTCTTCATGGACTCCTTAAGCGGCTCCTCAAGATCCTCCTCTGCAGTCAAACCGGCGAGCTTTGCGTAGTCCTCGCCGAGTGCATCATCAACGAGTTCTGTGATGCTCTGTGAAGTAATAACGCCGAGCAGCTGATTCTGATTATCCAGTACAGGGATCAAGTCCTCCGAATAATCCTTAAGCTTTTCAATACAATCATCTATATCCTCTGTACCGTATACATAAGGATATGAGGTCATTATCAGATCCTTGAGATCCGTTGTCTGCCTTGCGATAATAAGCTCTTTTAAGTCAATGGCTCCCGCAAAAACATCGGCATCATCAAGCACAAAGAGCGTGGAAATATTATCGTTCTCCGGTGCTTGTCTGACAAGCTCCGACATTGCTCCCTTGACTGTAAGATCGTCATGGATAGCAATGAAATTGGTCGTCATTCGAGAACCGATCTCATCCTCGTCGAATGAAGCAAGCAGCACGATATCCTTCTTGAAGTCCTCGTCTACAAGATCCATCAGAAGCATACGCTTGTTCTTCTCCATAGTACGGAGAATGTCTACTGCGGTATCCGGCTCCATGTGGCTGATAACCGCTGCAGCCTTCTTGAGATCCATCTCGTCGAGATACTCTCTTGCCTCATCCTCATCCGCATACTCAAGTATGCCTGAGATCGTATCAAGACTGAGTACTCTGTATACCTTCTTACGATATAATACGCTGAGCTGCGCCAATGCATCCGCTATATCGCTCTCATGATAATCGCTGAGTTCATCTCTCAGTGTCTTAGGTGATGCATTGCTCCTTATTATAGATGCAATCTCGGCACTGTAATCCGGATGCTCTATTACTTCATCCTGCTCCTGTTCCGAATCGTCATCCTTATCCTCAAATATATCCTCTTTGAGTTCCTCGGACAAATCCTGCTTTGTCTCCTCGGTATCAGATGTATACTTCTTATCATCCATATCCGTATCCTCCTTTCATTCTGTTTTCGAAAGCAATCTGACAAAAAGTCCCCGGTCTGCGCAGACCAAAACCTCCCGTCATAAACACGCAAGCGAAAATCACCCCGTGTTGCCTCCGAGATTGTACATAATGATCGGTACCAATTGTTAAGATACGAGTATGTCTTGAATCAGAAAAGAAAGAGGATCACATTGATAAACAGGTGCTCTCCGTGGTCTCGACAGTCGTATCAGCTATTGAATTGGTACTTCGACTATGGCCGTCACTGCCGTCCACTTTGTTCACCTGCCTTTTCTTGAAATGATATGAGTGCTGTCCGAAAAAAAATAAACAGTTCCTTAACAGACCCTTTTTAAGAATAAAACCCATGTGTCAAAAATTCAAGTCTAAATAATAAAAACAAAGTAAATTTTTCGTGCACCGTTACGCAATCAAAAAGATGAGAATGATTGCAAGTATACTTGCTCATCCTCATCTTTCCGATTCCGTTTATGCGCTAATGTTCATTCTCATTCCATCGAGCGTAGTCTGAAATTTGGTATCACATCAGACCATTTGTTTATGCCTATGATTTTCTTGGCAAACTCTGTATATTGCAGGCTTGTTTTCTTATCATCTATATGCTTGAACACATCCCAGATGTACTTTGCCGAATAAGGCTTAAGTGCCTCTCCTTCCTTGACATTTGTAGTCCAAAGTCCGAGTGCAAGTCCGGACTTGGTCTCTCCCGGTGCATCTATCTGCCTCGTCAGTATAAATGCATCAATGTAAGGATTTGAATCGGCTATGTAATATGCATATGCAAATGCCGCGGCCTGCTCTTTTTCCACACTTCCTCTTGTCTGTGACTGTGAAGAGAAACCTACCTCCGACAATATAATATGTCTCACCTTGCCCGAACGGTCGAGCATTGCAGGCTTTTGCATATAATCTGTAAGCAGTGACAGATTGGCGAAATTAATGACCTTGGTAGTCGATATATTATTCGTGACCTGTCCTGTCGCCGCATCATCCCAGAACTCAGGCTCAACCGACGGAACCGGGTAAGCGTGATAAGCAAGTCCCCAGTCTATATTACCATGAGCCGAAAATGCCGCTGCTGCCGCATCCAGCGTAGCCCTGGCGGTATATATCAGTTTGTTGTCATTTCCCTGATTCCAGTTATTATCAAGTGAGAAATACACTCTCGCGTTGGCCTGCTGCGACTTGATCGCATTGTATATGACTCTGAAGCCTCTCTCGTACTCCTTCATATAAGTATTGATATCCGAAGCTCCGACATAATTCCAATGCTGATTATTTATCTCATTTCCGACTATCCAGTTCTGCACCAATCCTACATCGGCATTCTTGCCTGTATATCTTGATGCCAGAAATGATGCTATGGCTCTTAAGTACTTGCAGCCCTTTTCCGTTCCTGCATTAAAGTTGTAATAATTTATGCCGCTTACATCCACCGTGCCGGGAGCGATAAGCTCCGGAGCCTTTGCGCTCTTGCGATTGAGCAGTACTGCCGTGACATTCATGCTCTTGTTCGAATAGGTCGAGATGGTCTTGTCATAAGCGGCTACGACATTTTTATCAAAATGATAAGTCTCGCCCTCGTACTGATAATCTATTCCTTCTCCTATAAATGAATCAAAAGGTATGTTGACTATTACGTTATGTACTCCGAGTGAAAATGCATCGGATATCTGCGGAAGCTCAACAAGGAGTCCTTTCTTTGTGAGCGGATTCTTAAAGGCATCTTTGTACTGTGCAACAGCCTCCGGATTGGTCACATATATGACATCCGAGACCACCTTATAGGTCTTGCCTGTCCAGACGCATACAAGAAACTTGTTGTAGAGTCTGTTTGTACCGTTTCCCGTATCGTAAGGAATCGTGAATTCCACATTGTCGCTCTTTGGAATATGTGCGATATTTCTCTTATTGGCAATGCTGTCCGTATACGGCTCAAGCTCAAGGAGATAGAACTCGGTATCTGCTCCAATCTCGGTGTTCGAAGGAGTGATCTTGCCGTCCATCTTACCCTTAATGACTATATTTGAGCCTGAGATAAGACATGACTCCCAGCTTACATGCTCTGTAGGTGTCGTTACCGCCTGCTGAACCGCTGCCGCATCTGTATTTGTCGCGGCATGGGATCTGAGGCTCATACCCGTAACTATACCTGCCGAGAAAAGCAGGATAGCTGCTATCTGTAATATATTCGGTTTTCTGATAAATTTCTTAAACATGCGAAAAGTATAACACTTAAGCAGCTTAAGCTTCCACCTCTAAATACTTACCCTTTTCTGTCTCAATATTAAGGAAAATGAAAACAAAATTACTGCTTCATGTATCATTGCGGCTTGAGCGTCTATGGAGTAAAATGTAAAAAGCTGAAATAAGAAGGCTTAAAAATAAGCTTATGCGGCGGTTACGGCTTGAATTTAAATGCCGTCCGCATCATCCGCATAAAACCGATTCGGAGAGATATTATGAATAAAAAGACAATGAACGCTGCCGAGATATTTGAAGAACTGTTTGCAAGATATCCGGCGCTTGATATATGCAGAGACGATATAAATAAGGCTTTCCTCTTACTCAAGGAAACTTATCTTAATAACGGCAAGCTCCTTGCTGCCGGAAACGGAGGCAGTGCCGCCGACTCAGAGCATATAGTCGGTGAGCTTATGAAGTCCTTTAAGTTCGGCAGAGCAATTCCTGCGGAAGATGCTGCAAGGCTTAGGGAGCTGTACGGCGATGAAGGTGCCGAGCTTGCGGCAAAGCTCGAGGGTGCGCTCCCTGCAATACCGCTTACCTCCATGCCTGCTCTTTCGACAGCCTTTATGAATGATGTCGATCCGAGCCTCACATTCGCACAGATGCTCTACGGATACGGCAGAAATGGCGATACATTTATAGGCATCAGTACCTCCGGCAACTCAGAAAACATCATCAAGTCTCTTCAGATTGCAAAGATGAAAGGCGTCAAGACCATAGGCCTTACCGGTGCTTCAGGCGGTAAGATGAAGACTATGTGTGATGTTGCCGTATGTGTTCCCGAGACCGAGACCTTCAAGATACAAGAGCTTCATCTTCCTATATACCACTGCCTGTGTGCTATGCTTGAGGCTGAATTTTTTGATGAGAAGTGAAGCTTCGTGAGAAAAAAGACTTCATCTATTCAACTTCCCTGCCCCTTGATCCCGAGGGGCAGGTTTCTTTTTTCATATGACGAAATTTATTACAAATTAAAATTTCAAAAAGCAGATGCCGCTTATCCGGCGTTATTTACTACAGCATCCGCCAGCAACTCAAACAATTCGACAAATTTAACGCACTCTGTCTTGTCCGGTGTTATAAGCTGTATTATCGGAGGAATAAATATCCATGTTGACGAGCCTATCAAACTGTCACAGCTTATTGTAAAATATCCGCTTTTATCTGTATGATTTATCTTCAGTGCAGCAATATCCAGCGCCTTGATTCGTTCTGCTATAAGCGGATTATTGAGTCTCTGCACATATTCATTTTTCATCTCGGCATCATCACCGAGCCATCTTGTACATTTCCATCCGCTCTTTTTTCTGTTGAAAACATATTCAAAGGCACAGCTGCCCGTTTCATTAAATCTCTCGTCGGTGTCAGGCTTTGTTAAAAGCTGCAGATTATAATTGACCGACATAAATCTGTTTTCCCAGTTATAGATAAGTTCAAGCCCTTTGGTATATTTAAGTCCCTCTATACGCAGCATGCGTTTAAGCGTATCTCTTCCTGCGACTTTGCATGCCCCGTTAAGACTTCCTGCAAAGGTATCGGCAAGCAAACCAAGCTTGGCCTCAGCCTTTTTTGTTACAAAACTGTTTCTCGCTTTGGAAGCATTTCTGTTGTCTTCCTTTTGTAATTTCCCCATATACTAACCTTCCGTATGCCTCTTTGTATTGTAAATGATTTTATCACGGAAGCTTTCTTAAAACATCCCGATAAATACATTACTATATATTAAGACGACAATCCCCGGCATAAGCAGATATGCCTACGCCGGGGAAACACGCATCAAAACTTATGATGCATTTTCATATCCAATCAAAGTGAATTTCTGCTCTTTAACCAGTCAACAACAGCCTCATCCCATACCGGAAGATATTCTGTTCTGTCACGAATCATCTTAACTGCGTCTTCAAGCTTTGAAACCTCATTGATAGGTCTCTTGTGTGCCTTGTTCCATACGATTATAAATACAATAACAACAGCAGCCCAGATAAGTGTGATCAATATATAAGAGCTGATAGTGTATATAGCATAGAGTGAACCGATTATACCGATAGAAAATACTACAGGCGCACACGGAACCTTAAACAATCTCGGGAAATCCGGATACTTCTTACGAAGAACAAGTACATCGAGCATAGCAAGTATATAGCAGCCGAGCCATGCAACGCACACGATATTGATGAACATATTCATGATATCTGCCGTTCCGCCCTTCATGCAAATGTAAATGGTACAGAAGAACATAAGGAAGAAGCATGCAACTGTTCCGTATATCGGAATTCTGTACTTAGGATGAATATAACCGAATGCCTTAGGAAGCTGTCCCTGTCTTGCCAAACCGTAGAACATACGCGGCAATGCCGCAAGCTGTGAGTTAGCCGTTGTGAAGGAAGCAAGGATAGTGATAACGCTCATTACGAGTGCTCCGACAAATCCCATCGAGCCTCTTGCTCCGTCTATATGGCTGACACCTGAGGTTACAAGCACCTCAATATCGGTATACTTAAGTGCAGCATATGAGAATATGATATCAATAACATATATTGATATAAGTGCCGCAAACAGTGCCTTAGGAATAACCTTATACGGCTCCTTTGTCTCCTCTGCCATCGGGCAGCAGTTCTCGAAGCCTATATACCACCAGATCGATGATCCTACCGCACCGAATACAGCTGCATAACCGCCTGCCGGAAGATGCGGATTGTCAACAGGTACGCAGCCGAGAGTACTCTCACCTACACCCAACAATCCAAGCACAGCGATTACAGCATATGCCGCCATCATTCCTATAGGAAGTATTCCCGCAAACTTACCGTATATGCCTACATCAAATATATTGATCAATAAGCAGGCAACCAGGAACACAAGGCTTGTTACGATTGCCGGTATGCCCGTAACCTCCTGCAGCGAGTAACCGCTCATTGCCATCTGTGTACTTCCGTCGGCAGCCGCAAGCAGAACATAGGTTCCCAATACGGCAAGTGTTCCCCAGAAACGTCCGAGAGCCGGATTGGTGTAATCCGAGATCATTCCTCCTCCGGGAAGCATTGCGCTCAACTCTGAGAAAGCAAGTGCCGCGCAAAGTATCGGAATCAATCCGATAAGAGAGGTAAGCCATACCTGATAACTGGCTTGTCCGGCAACCTGAGTTACCGAGAACATTGCGGTTCCTGATACAACAAGTCCCATTGCCGCACCGTAGGTTGCCCCGAATCCCAATACTCTTTTCAGTTTAGCATTGTTTTCATTCATAATAAAACTCCTTTCTTGTATAAACACCCTCATGTTTATATTCAATTATCGATCTGCGGCTCTTAAATACATAAATATTCATTTTACGAAACAAAAACCGCAGCAATAATTTTCAAAAATCAGCCGCCGTACTTCATGCGAAGTACAGCCTTATCAAGAATATGTCCCTCAATACTGTTTCTAAGATCGGCGTAATAGAATCCCTCTTTAAGTTCGGGCTTATAATCAAGCGCATATATTACAAGCTCATAGGTATGGCATCTTCCCGGAGCCGGCCCGCCGTAACCAATCTTGTATTTGTCGGAAATATCAAGATACGGTCCGTAAGGAAGAGACCAGCTGTTATGTCCGTGAATCAGCTCTGCTTTTCTTGCTCCATCCTCAGGCAGGTCGTGCATACCGGCTGCAATTCCGGCAGCTATCCAGTGTATCCATATAACGCCTTCGTCCTCCGCATTGTCGTAGTCCATATACTCTATGGCGTATGACTTGGTTCCTTCCGGTTCACCGTCCCATTCAAACGGAAATGATACTTGAGGAATGCCTTCTTCTATCATTGACTGATCCGTCGAATCGATCCCGTATCTTACATCCAAGTGTCCTTCCTTGACTGCGCTGCTGCTGAGTCTGAACATAGCCTTCCTCCGAATATCTGTGTAGTCTGTTTTTGTGCATTTTGATAAATTTTTGTTCAAAATGTGCCTTCTTTTTATTTATCATTATACATGAGAGCCTAACTTAAAGTAAGCCTGATAATCCACCGGCAGCGAATAAATATGCACAAAAAAGTAAAGGTTTATGTGGGCATTATGGTTAAACTCATATTGCGAAGCTGAACAAAATTCAGTTAAGCGGCGGCAAATACAGACACTCTTTGCATCCGGTATCAAGTGCATTTAACCAAGCACATCTGCGTGAACTTGCGTTTTCGTGCAAATTCCGTAATTGTGAACTTGCGTTTTCGTGCAAAATCGGTGATTCTGAAGTTGCTTTTTCGTGCAAAAACAGCACTTATGAACTTGCGTTTTCGTGATTTAAGTGAAAATCCACTCCTGATTTTTCCCTAGATAAATATGACCACCTATCATAATAATTATTCTTAGACTTGACCAAAGCATGCAAACCCGGTATATTAAGCGCAATTCAGATTTAAAAATCTTTTTAGTCGACTCAAAAAGTACATGCACCAAAAACTAATAAACAAAAACGGGACAGATCTAAATATTTCTATGATAAGCAATTGCCGCTGTACCTCTATGGATGAATGCGAAATTGAATGCGCAAGATATTACACTTGCAATACGATTGCACTTGCAAATGATCTGCTCCATGATTTTGAATTATCAAACTGCATTAACATTAAGGAGAACAACTAAAAATGTATCTTTTCAATTCCGGTACTATCAAGTTAACGCAAACGGATGATCTTAATAATGTTATAGAATTCTTCAAATATTGCGTGAGCAGTGACCTATATGAAATTGAAGAATCAGATCTTGATTGTATGAAGACCTCTTTCAATGAACAGCTTCATAAATATATAGTTGAGTTCTCATTTTGGGAATTTAATCTTGAAAATTTACTCACTGATTTTGTAGAATATTGCAAATCATCAAATATCTCTATATCCTTCTACATTAAATATACAGGAGACTATGTGGGCGGTTATTACTACGAATCAAATATGGATGAAATGGAATACCTTGATGAGTTCGATGTTGCTGCAAGAGCTGTTGACGATAATAGAATCCTTAAAGGTAAGCCCGCAATAGCGAGTACCTTACTATAATACCATATTCATGAGATACTGTTCCAAAGCAGTTTCGTGCGATTC